>NZ_VBUI01000024.1 GCF_005780185.1 Halomonas urmiana
AAGCTCGAAGCTCGAAGCTCGAAGCTCGAAGCTCGAAGCTCGAAGCTCGAAGCTCGAAGCTCGAAGCTCGAAGCCAGCATGATCGCCTAGCTTATCAAAGTGACAACCCCCGGTGGGACTCCACCGGGGGTTGTCTTCCAGCTTCAAGCTTACAGCTTCCGGCTTTAGTTCACCTGATAGCGGTTGAGGCGATTGCGGCGCTCAAACTCCTGCACCCGCTGGCGGGCGAACTCCACGGTCTGGGCGGTCATCACGCTCAGGTGCTCGTCCTTCAGCACGCCGCCCAGATGGCGGACGATGACCATAGCGGTCTCGACCATCGCCTCGAAGGCCGCCGCGGTATCACTGGCACCCGGCAGCGGCATCAGCAGGGTGATGCCCTGAGTGCGGAAGTCGTCCATGGCCTCGATGGGGAAGGTCCCCGGCTTGACCACGTTGACCATCGAGAACTGTAGGCGGCTGTCGGGATCCTCGGTCTCGAAACGGTGGAAGATCCCCATGTCGCGACCGTAGCGCAGCCCGCAGGCCAGCATCAGGTCGAGCAGCGCCGTGCCCGAGAAACCTTCCTCGTCGCGGGACATCACGCTGATCACGAGGATCTCCTCGGCGTGACTCAGGGTCTCGCGCGCATGCTCGGCGTTGACGTCGTGACGCAGCGCCCGCTCGAGCACCGGGTGGGTGCGCACCACGTCATCGCGCGGGGGCCGATCGTCCATGGCGGCCTCGGCGGGCGCTTCCCAAGGCGGCTCCGCATACGAAGCGGGAGCCTCGTGCGCCTGCTGCCGGCCGCGCGACGGGGTGAAGAGCGGATCGGCATCGTCGGTGCGCGCCACCGCCTCGGCCTCGAGGCGCCGCCGCTCGGCCTCGCGCACGGTCTCCTCCTGCTCGGCCTTCTGACGCTGCGCTGCCTCCCGGGCGGCCTTCTCGGCGCGCGCCTGCTCCCGGCGCTGCTTTTGGTCGCGCTTGTGCTCGCGGCGGTCGTTCAGGGTCTTCTGCAGGGAGGCGCCGAAACGCTGCACGGAGGAGCCCACCCGCCGGGAACCGCTCTTCAGGGAGTCGCCCATGCCCTCGAGGTCCACCAGCCGATAGCGCTCCTCGTCGGCATAGGCGTCGTGATCCTCGGGATCGGCGGCCAGGGCGCCGATGCCCTCGGCCTCGCCGGCCGTCCGCACCTCGGTCTCTTCCGGATGAGTGAGCGCTGGCTCTCGACGCGTCTCGGCGGTGGCGTGACCGGCAGAGAGGCCGGCGTGTTCGGCTCTCGCGGCTTCATCCTGTTGCGCGGACGCTGCTTGGGAAGACGAGACCGGGTCAGCATGCGCTTCACGGCGCACGGGGCGAGCGCTGTCACCCTGGCGATCGCGCGACGTCTCGTCTCGCGGGGCGCTGGCGCGCGGGGTGCCGTGGGCGGTGTCCTGCTGGACGCCTACGTCGTGGCGGGCGGCCGTTGACGCGCGGTCGTCGGCCGTCTCGGCCGGCCTGACCTCTTCGGCGTGGCGCCGGAACTCCGACAGCACCCGCGACGGGCCGGGATGCTCTTGGCGCTGCAGCTTGGGCTTGGGACGCACGGCCCCCTCGTCCGCCGGCCTGACGACCCGCGCCCCTCCGTTGGGCAACTCCCAGTTGATTTCGGCCCGGCGGGCCTCGGCGTCGGGGTCCACCTCGGGCTCGGCGTGCTCGTCAGCAGCGGTGCTCTCGACCTGATCCAGACGCGGTACGCGACGTTGACGCTGCAGGCGACGCACGCCATCGATGACGATGAGCGTCACCAGCGCCAGCCCTAGTATGATCAGCCACTCTCTCAATTCCATGGGTCGTCATGCCTTTTGCTAAGGCGCCATGCCTGATGGTTGTCCGTCAACAGCATAGCGCGATTGCCAAAAAAAGGGCCAATTCTTTTATTTGTCAAGCTCGGCATTGTGATGCCGTCACCTGACCCGGCCCTTCGCAATCGCCCTTCGGGTTCCCCATGCGTCCCTGCATTTCCATCGTTGTTTCCATCCTTGTTAACCCGTTTACCGTTGACGTTCAAGCCCATCAGGCCTCGGCCAGGGCCGCAGCCTCCTCCACGCCCACCGAGACCAGGCGCGAGACACCCGGCTCCTGCATGGTCACCCCCATCAACCGTTCCGATGCCTCCATGGCGATCTTGTTGTGGGTGATGTAGATGAACTGAACGGTATCGGACATCTCCTTCACCAGCTTGGCGTAGCGCCCGACGTTGGCGTCATCCAGCGGCGCATCGACTTCATCGAGCATGCAGAAGGGCGCCGGATTGAGCTGAAAGATGGCGAAGACCATCGACAGCGCGGTGAGGGCCTTTTCTCCGCCGGACAGCAAGTGAATGGTGCTGTTCTTCTTGCCCGGCGGGCGCGCCATGATGGCCACGCCGGTCTCCAGCAAATCCTCGCCGGTCAGCGTCAGCCAGGCAGTTCCGCCACCGAAAACTCGCGGGAAAAGGCCCTGTAGCCCGTTGTTGACACGCTCGAAGGTGTCGCGGAATCGCGTCCGAGTTTCCTGATCGATCCGCCGGATCGCCCGATCCAGGGTCTCCAGGGCCTCGCTGAGCTCGGCGTGCTGGGCCTCCAGGTAGTCGCGACGCTCGGCCTGCTGGTCGTACTCCTCGATGGCCGCCAGGTTGATGGCGCCCAGTCGCCGGATGCGCTCGCCGACCTCCTCCAGCCGGGTCTGCCAGGCGGATTCGGTGGCGTTGGGGTCGAGACTCTCGGCCAGGCTTTCGGCATCGTGATTCAGTTCAGCGAGCTGCTCGTCCTGGGTCTCGGCTTTGAGCGCCAGGGCCTGGACCTGCATGCGCGACTCCTGCAGGCGCTCGCGGATCCCCTCGAGGTTGCGCTCATGCCCCTGGCGGGCCTGCTCGTCTTCGCGCAGACGCTCGACCAGCTCGGCGGCGCGGGCACGGGTCTCGTTGAGCATCCGCTCCTCGCGCTCGCGGCGGGCCAGCAGCTCGTCGAGGCGTTCGCGCCGCTCCTCATCGGGCTCGTGGAGCCCCTCGCGGGCCTCCTCCAGTTCGGCGCAGCGCAGCTCGAGGCGCTCGCGCGCCTCGCCGGCCCGCCCCTGCTGCTCGGCGAGACCGGTACGCTCCGTGGACATCCGCTCCTGCTCGAGGGCCAGGCGCTGGGCCTGATCGGCCAACGGCCGCTGGCGGGTTCGCAGCGCGGCCAGCCGCTCTCGGGCCTCGCGGCGCTGCCGCTCGAGGCGCTCGCGGGTCTCGGCGCCCTCTTCCAGACAGGCCATGGCCGCCTGCCACTGCTCGCGCGCCTCCTCCAGGGCCAGCATCGCCTCCTCGCGGGATTCGGCCAGCCCCTCGAGTTCTTCGGCGAGCTCGGCGGCGCGCCCTTCCAGGTGCTCGAGCCGGCTGGCGAGCCCGCTCTCCTGCACGGCCAGCTGCTGGCGCTGCTGCTCGAGCTCGCGCTCCTCCTGGCGCGTCTGTTCCAGGGCCGACTCGCCCTGCTCGACCCGGGCCGCGGCCGCCTCGAGACGCTGCTCCTGTTCGCCCAGGCACGTCTCCACCTCGGCGAGGCTCTCGCGCACCTCCGCCTCTCGGCGCCGGCTGACCAGCAGGGCATCGGGCCCAGCGCCGGCGCCGCGATGACGTACCCAGCCCATGCCGAGCCAGAGACCGTCGGGGGTAATCAGGCTCTCGCCCGCGGCGAGTGCCTCGCGCGCGGCCCAGGCCGCCTCACGGCTCTCGATGCAGCGAATGCCGGCGAGCCACTGGCCGGCCGCCCCGGCGCCACGCACCCGGGCGGCTAGGCTCCCCGCCGGCGCGCTGACCTCGTCGGCCTCGAGCAGGCCGAGTTCGGCCTGGGGCGGCGCCACCATGGCCTCCTGAGACGCGCCCCGAGCCGCCAGACGCGCGCTCAGCCAGGGCGCCAGCACCCAGGAGACCGCCTCCTCCCAGCCGGACTCGACCTCGAGCGACTCGCCGAGGCGCGGCTGCCCCCCCAGGCCGTGGGCGGTCAGGTGCGCGTCGAGGGCCTCGTCGTGATCGGCCAGGGCGGCCTCGATCAGGGCCTCCAGCGAGGCCAGCTCGCCCTGCAGGGTGCTGCGACGCTGACGGTCGACCTCGCGGGCCTCCTCGGCCTCGCGCACCGCGCCGCGGGCGGCGTCGCGGTCGGCCTGGAGCTCACCGCGGCGCGCCTCGAGCTCGGCCAGCTGGCCCTCTATCTCGGCGTGACGCTCGGCCAGCTCGCGGCGCTGCTCACCGAGACCGGCGATATCGGGGAGTTCCGCGTGCTGCTGGCGGCGGCGACGCTCGTCGGCCGAGAGGCGCTCGAGCCGGCCCTCCAGGTCACGCAGGCGATCCTGGGCGCGTTCAGCCTCGCGGCTCTGCTCCTGCCAGCGCTCGCCGAAGCTTTCCCAGGCGGCCTCGGCCTCCTCGGCGAGCGGTTCGGCTTCCTCCAGGGCGGCCTCCAGCTCGGCGAGTTGCTCCGCCACCTCCTCCTGCTCGGGCCCCAGGGTCTCGAGGCGCTCCTCGAGACGCGCCAGGCGTTCGCCGTCGTCATCACCCAGGCGGGCGAGCTCGGCGAGCTCGCGGCGCGCGGCCTCGAGATCCCGAGCCAGCTGCTGGTCGCGGGAGCGGGTGTGCTCAAGGTCCTGCTCCAGGCGCGCGATGGCGGTGGTGGTCTCGTAGAAGCTCGACTGACGGCCGTCCAGCTCCTCGGCCAGGCGATCGTGCTCGGCACGAGCCTCCTCGAGGCGCGTCTCGGCCTGGCGCATGCCCAGCACCTCGCGCTCCACCGCGGTCTCGAACTCGCGAACGCGGTTCTCCTCCTCGGTCTGGCTGGCGCGCAGCGCGCGACCGCGCAGCAGCGCCAGCTCGCCCTTGAGGCGATGCTCCTCCTGCTTGAGGTTCTGGTAGCGGCGCGCCGCCTCGGCCTGGCGCTTGAGGCGCTCGAGCTGCTTGTCGAGCTCCTCGCGGATGTCCTCCAGACGCTCCAGGTTCTCCTGGGTGCGACGCATGCGGTTCTCGGTCTCGCGCCGCCGCTCCTTGTACTTGGAGATGCCGGCGGCCTCCTCGAGGGTGGCGCGCAGCTCCTCGGGGCGTGCCTCGATCAGCCGCGAGATCATGCCCTGGCCGATGATGGCGTAGGAGCGCGGCCCGAGGCCGGTGCCCAGGAAGAGGTCGGCGATATCGCGCCGCCGACACTTCTGGCCGTTGAAGAAGTAGCTGGACTGGGCGTCCCGGGTGACCTGGCGTTTGACCGCGATCTCGGCGTACTGGGCATAGATGCCGCCCATGGCACCGTCGCGGTTGTCGAAGAACAGCTCGATGGAGGCCATGCCCACCGGCTTGCGCCCGGTGGAGCCGTTGAAGATGACGTCGGTCATCGACTCGCCGCGGAGGGTCTTGGCCGAGGACTCGCCCATGACCCAGCGCACGGCGTCGATGATGTTGGACTTGCCGCAGCCGTTGGGGCCGACGACGGCGGTCATGTTGCCATCGAAGGGCACGGTGACCGGGTCGACGAAGGACTTGAAACCCGCCAGGCGAATCGATGTCAGGCGCATGGACTCACTCGACGACCCGGTCGATCACCACCTCGACGGGATCCCCGTCGACCCTGTCCACCGAGACCCCGCCGAGGGTGCCGACCAGATCGCCCGGCTGCGGCGTGGCCTCCCCGCTCTGGGAGACGCGCACCGTCAGCCGCGCCGCCTCCACCTGGGAGAGCTTGGCCATCGGTGCCATGGCGTCGGCGTCGTTGAGCACCGTGGTCAGCGGCAGCTCGCCGAGCCGCACTCGCGCCACGGCCAGCGGCGGCAGCTCGCCGGCGAGGTCGCGAGCCACCACGAAGACGGTGGCATCGTCGTCGAGCCGGCCGGCGAGTTCGTCGGCGAGGCGGACCCGCACGGCGATGCCGGGCCCCTCGGCGACGGCCGGCTGGTCAGGATCGGGGGCGACGCCCAGGCGCTGCTGGGCCACGCGGATGCCCTCGCGCAGGGCCTCGGCGGAGTCCGGATTGCTCATGCCGGCGATGGCCCGGCGCCAGCGGTCGATGGCGGCGTCGTAGTCACCCGTCTCGAAGGCCTCGATGCCGAGCATGCCGAGCACCGTGGGTTGGGCGGGCTCCGTGGCCAGCACCTCGTCGACCAGCGCCTGGACCCCCTCGGTCATCTCGCGGCCGGCGGCGAAGTAGCGAATCTGGGCGAGTTCGGCGAGCAGCCAGGGCTGGCGCCCCTCCAGCGCGACCAGCCGCTCCAGGGCGCGGGTGGCCTCCGGGATGCGGCCGCTGTCGCGATAGAGCGGGAACAGAGAACGCCAGACGTTGGGGTTGTCGGGTTGGCGCTGGGCCTGCTCCTCGAGGCGTTCGATCAGCATCGGCGTCGAGCCTTCGGGGTCGCTCATCACTTGGCGCTGCACGGCGTAGAGAGCGAGGTCCCCCTCGGCCCCCTCGTGGTGGTACCAGGCGACGCTGGCCAGCACCACGGCCACCATCACCACCGGCACCACCAGCCGGCCGGAGGCGGCCGGCTTGAGCGGGGCTCGTTCGAGATGCTCGGTGTCCTCGAGCAGGCTGCGCTCGAGCTCCAGGCGATCCTCCTCGAGGCGGGCCGCGTCGATCTCGCCGCGGGCGTGGGCGGCCTCTAGCGACGCCAGCCGGCGACGATAGATGGCGAGGTTCTGTTCGGTGGTGCGGTCGTTGGCCTCCACGTCACGCTGGGCCGCGCGCACGCCCGCGGCACGACGCAGCGGAGCCACCAGCAACCACAGGGCCGGCAGCAACAGCACGGCCAGGGCGATCCATAGCAGGGTCATTCGTTTCTCTCGCGATTGATCAGGGCATCCAGGCGATCACGCTCCTCGGCGCTCAGGGCACGGGCCGAGGTGCGGCGCCGCGCGCGCACCATCAGCACCACCACCACGGCGCCGAGCAGCACCAGCGCCGCGGGCAGCCCCCACAGCAGCAGGGTGCGACCCTCGAGGCGCGGATTGTAAAGCACGTAGTCGCCGAAGCGGCGCACCATGAAGTCGAGGATCTCCTTGTCCGAGCGGCCATCCTGGAGCTGGGCGTAGACCCGGTCGCGCATGTCGCCGGCGATCGGCGAGTCGGAGTCGCCGATCGCCTGGTTCTCACACTTGGGGCAACGCAGGCTGGCGGTCAGGTCCTGGTAGCGCTGCTCGGTCACCGGGTCATCGAACGGGCGGACCTCGATGCCCGCCGCCTGGGCGAGCAGCGGCAGCAGTAACAGCGCGGCCAGCAGGCCGCGGATCAGTCTCGCCATTTTTCCACCTCCGGCAGGATCGTCTCGCGCACGTCTTCCGGCTTGATGTAGCCGGTGTGGTGATAGCGGATGATGCCGTCACCGTCGACCAGGAAGGTCTCTGGGGCACCGTAGACGCCGAGATCGAAGCCCAGGGTGCCAGCGGGGTCGAAGACGTTGACCTCGAAGGGATTGCCGAACTCGGCCAGGAACTCGCGGCCCTTCTCCCGGGTGTCCTTGTAGTCGACACCGACCAGGCGCACGCCGCGGTCGGCCAGGTCGAGCAGCTGCGGCATCTCCTGCTTGCAGGTCGGGCACCACTCGCCCCAGACGTTGACCAGGGTGACCTTGCCCTCGAGCAGCGAGGCATCGACGGTGCGCTCGGGCTCCTCCAGGGTCGTCAGCTCGAAGGCCGGGAACTCCCGGGCCATCAGCGCCGAGTCACGCTCGAAGGGATTGATCGACAGCCCCATGTAGAGGAAGCCGCCCAGCACCAGGAAGCCGAGCAGCGGCAGCAGCAGCAGCAGGCGACGCTTCATGCCGTGGCCTCCTTGGGCGCGGCCGCGGCGGCCTGCTCGGGGTCGCGGGCGGTCGCGGTGCGCCGGTAGCGGCGATCGGCCACCGCCAGGATGCCGCCGGCCGCCATCAGCAGGCCGCCGAGCCACAGCCAGCGCACGAAGGGCTTGTACTGCAGGCGCATGGCCCAGCTACCGTCCTCGAGGTCCTCGCCCATGGCGACGTAGAGGTCGCGGAACAGTCCCGGACGCAGCGCGACGTCGGTCATCGGCATGCCTCGGGCGAGGTAGAGGCGCTTCTCCGGGGTCATGGTGAAGCTGCGCTGGCTATCGCCGCGGCGCACCTCGATCTCGGCGAAATCGGCCAGGAAGTTGGGGCCGCGACGGCTGCCGAGCTCGGTCATAGTGAAGGTGTAACCGGCCAGCTCGACGCTGTCGCCCACCCCCATGCGCACGTTGCGGTCGATGGCGTAGTTAGAGACCACGGTGACGCCGATGATGGTCACCGCCACCCCCAGATGGCCGAGTATCATGCCCCAGTAGGCGAGCGACAGGCGCCTGGCGCCGGCCAGGCGGCCCGACGAGTGGCGCGTCTTGACCCACAGGTCGCGCCCCATGGGCAGCACGACCCACAGCGCGATCAGCACGCCGAGGCTCACCTGGAGGTTCCACTCGCCGCGGTAGAGCAGCGGCGCCAGGGCGCCGATGGCCAGCGCCAGCAGGCCGGCGAGCCAGCTGCGCTTGAAGAGGTCGCGCCCGTCGGTGCGCTTCCAGCGCGCCAGCGGCCCCAGCCCCATGAAGAGGCACAGCACCACGGTCAGTGGCACGAACAGCGCATTGAAGTAGGGCGGGCCGACGCTGATCTTGCCGAGGTTCATGGCATCGAGCAGCAGCGGATAGACCGTCCCCAGCAGCACCGTGACGGTGATGATCACCAGCAGGATGTTGTTGATCACCAGCAGAGCATCACGCGACAGCCAGCTGAAGCCGACCTGGTGGCTGACCCGCGGCGCGCGCAGGGCGAACAGCAGCAGCGACAGGCCCACGGTGATGCCCAGCAGCACCAGAATGAACATCCCCCGGGAGGGGTCGTTGGCGAAGGCGTGCACCGAGGTGAGCACCCCCGAGCGCACCAGGAAGGTGCCCATCAGCGACAGCGAGAAGGTGGAGATCGCCAGCAGCACCGTCCAGCTCTTGAAGGAGCCGCGCTTCTCGGTCACCGCCAGGGAGTGGATCAGCGCGGTGCCGGCAAGCCAGGGCAGTAGCGAGGCATTCTCGACCGGGTCCCAGAACCACCAGCCGCCCCAGCCGAGCTCGTAATAGGCCCACCAGCTGCCCAGCGCGATGCCGACGGTCAGGAAGGCCCAGGCGACGTTGGTCCAGGGCCGCGCCCAGCGGGTCCAGGCGGCATCCAGGCGGCCGCCCAACAGGGCCGCGATGGCGAAGGCGAAGACCACCGAGAAGCCCACGTAGCCCATGTAGAGCATCGGCGGATGGACGATCAGGCCGAAGTCCTGGAGCAGCGGATTGAGATCGGCACCGTCCTGGGGCACGTTGGGCAGCAGCCGCTCGAAGGGGTTGGAGGTGACCAGCACGAAGGCCAGGAAGCCGACGCTGACCAGCCCCATCACGCCCAGCACCCGGGCCAGCATGTCGCGGGGCAGTTCGTGGGAGAAGCGGCTCACCGCGAAGGTCCAGGCGCCGAGGATCAGGCTCCACAGCAGCACCGAGCCCTCGTGGTTGCCCCATACGGCGCTGGCCTTGTAATACCAGGGCAGCAACGAGTTGGAGTTGTTGGCCACGTTGGCCACGCTGAAGTCATCCAGCAGGTAGCTGGCGGTTAGGCAGGCGTAGGCGATGGCCAGGAACAGGAACTGGCCGGTGGCCATGGGCCGCGCATAGGCCATCCACAGCGGGCGACGGGTCGCCGCGCCGGCCAGTGGCATCACGCCCTGGACCAAGGCCATCAGCAGGGCAATGATCAGGGCGAAGTGGCCGATTTCGGGGATCATCAGGGTCTGCATGGACACTCCGGATCAGTTCGCGAGGGCGCCGTCGTTCTGCGCCTCGAGCCGTTTGCCCACCTCGGCCGCCTTGGCCTGGTAGTCCTCCGGCGAATAGCCGGCCTCCTCCAGCGCCTGGGCCACCTCGGGGGGCATGTAGTTCTCGTCGTGGCGGGCCAGCACCTGGTCGGCACGCAGCCAGCCGCCCTGCTGGAGCTCGCCGACCACCACTACGCCCTGCCCCTCGCGGAACAGGTCCGGCAGGATGCCGCTGTAGCGCACCTCGACGTCCTCGACATAGTCGGTCACGGTGAACATCACCTCGAGGCTATCCGGGTCGCGCTCCACCGTGCCCTCGCGCACCATACCACCGGCGCGAATCTGGCGCTCCAGCGGGGCGTCGCCGGCGGTGATCTGCACCGGGCTGAAGAACAGGTTGATGTTGCTGCGCAGGGCATAGAGCGTCAGGCCTACGGCGATGGCAGCCAGCGAGACCAGCCCCAGGATCACGAACAGTTTCTGCTTGCGTTTAGCTCTCACGGGCGTGGCCCTCTTGATGTGAATCCGGTGTCGAGGCGCCCCGGCGCTGCTCGCGGCGCGCCCGGCGACGCAGGTCGCGAAGCAGCGCCCGGCGCTCGGCGCGGGCATGCAGGGTCACCCCCAGCAGCAGCGCGGCGGTGGCGCCGTAGGCCGCCCACACATAGGGGCCATGGCCACCCATGGCGAGGAAGGCGGAAAGCGACTCGAAGGCCATCAGGTCACCTCCCCGGCGAGCTCACGCACCCAGCGCTTGTTCGATTCGCGACGCAGGATCTCGCTGCGGGTGCGCATCAGGGTCACCGCGATGAAGAAGCAGTAGAAGCCCAGCACCATGATCAGCAGCGGCACCCACATCTCCACCGGCATGGCCGGGCGCGAAGTAACGCTGAAGGTGGCGGGCTGGTGCAGGGTGTACCACCAGTCCACCGAGTACTTGATGATGGGGATGTTGATCACGCCGACCATGGCCAGCACCGAGGCGGCGCGGGAGGCGCTGTCGCGGCTCGAGAAGGCGCCGCGCAGCGCGATCACACCGAAATAGAGAAACAGCAGGATCAGCATCGAGGTCAGGCGCGCGTCCCACATCCACCAGGTCCCCCAGGTGGGCACGCCCCAGACTGCCCCGGAGAACAGTGCCACGAAGGTCATGGCGGCGCCCAGCGGGGCCATCATCGCCGCGGCCATGTCGGCGACCTTGATCTTCCAGACCATGAAGACGAAGCCGGCGATCGCCATGCTGACGAAGATGGACTGCGCCAGGAAAGCCGCCGGCACGTGCACGTAGATGATGCGGAAGCTGTTGCCCTGCTGATAGTCGGCGGGCGCGAAGGCCAGCCCCCAGACGCTGCCGACGACGATCAGCAGCGCCGCCGCCGCCCAGAACCAGGGCGAGAGCCGAGCGCTGATGCCGTAGAACCACTTGGGGGATCCGAGCTTGTGTATGAAGGCCCACATGCCGATTGTCGTCCTCAACCGTTGATACTGATGCGCAGTGACGCCGCGATCGCCCAGGGGGCCAGGATCAGCGCGACTGCAAGAAGCGCCCCGAGAATCGCCAGGTGCGCCGCGACCCCCTCGCCGAAAATGGCCGCCTGCACGGCGCCGGCGCCGAAGATCAGCACCGGGATATAGAGCGGCAGCACCAGCAACGAGAGCAGCACGCCGCCCCGGGAGAGCCCCACGGTCAGCGCCGCGCCGATGGCGCCGATCAGGCTCAGACTGGCACTGCCCAGCGCCAGCGACAGCGCCAGCACCGCGTAGCTGCCCGCCGGCAGCGCCAGCATGATGCCGAGGATCGGCGCCATCAGCGCCAGCGGCAGGCCGGTCAACAGCCAGTGCACCGCCACCTTGGCCAGCACCAGCGCCGGCAGCGGCTGGGGCGAGAGCAGTAGCTGCTCCAAGGAGCCGTCCTCGTAGTCGCTGCGAAACAGGCTATCCAGGGACAGCAGGGCCGCGAGCAGCGCCGCCACCCACAGCAGGCCCGGCGCGATGGTCGCCAGTAGTTCCGGGTCCGGCGAGATGCCGATCGGAAACAGGGTGATCACCAGGGCGAAGAACACCAGCGGGTTCAACACCTCGCTGCGGCGGCGCATCAGCAGCACCAGATCGCGTTTCAGCGTTGCCCGGATTGCGACCCCGGCACCGCCCTCGGGTTCCCGGAACAGCCGAACGGCGTCCGCTTGCTGTACCAGGTGGGGGTCAGAGTTCGGCATCGCGCGCTTCCTGACCGAGCCGGATCCGCCGCAGGGCGGGCGTGTCGGCGAGTTCGTGGTGGGTCGTGACCAGCACGCAGCCGCCGCGGCGGGCATGGGCGGCCAGGCGCGCCTCGAGATCCGCGACGCCGTCGCGATCGATGGCGGTGAACGGCTCGTCGAGCACCCACAGCGCTCGCGGGATCAGTTCGAGGCGCGCTAGGGCCACGCGGCGCTGCTGACCGGCGGAGAGCTGTCCGGCGGGCAGGTCCTCGAAACCGACGAGGCCCACGGCCGCGAGCGCCGCGAAGCGCGCGGGCTCGTCATCGGGCTCGCCCGCCAGGGCCTGGTACCAGGCGAGGTTCTCCAACGGCGTCAGGGTCGCCTTGACCCCCGGGGCATGGCCCAGATAGAGCAGGTTGGCCAGGAAGTCCTGGCGCGTCCTACGCATGGGCTGCTCGTTCCAGTAGAGCTCACCGTCGAAGTCGGCCAGCTGCCCGGAGAGAATCTTCAGCAGGGTGGTCTTGCCACTGCCGTTGGGACCTTCCACGCGCACGATCTCGCCGGCATGGATATCCAGATCCAGGTCTTGAAACAGCCAGCGATCGTCCCGCTCACAGGCCAGCTTTCGGGCTTGCAGACGCAGGCTCAAGGCACTCTCCCGGCATGGATAATTGCGCCCGGAACTCTACACGGAAAGGGCTCTGGCTACCAGTCGAGGGGGTTGCGGCAGCCGGTCGCACTTGCCCTGAGTCAAGCGAATCGTGGAGCGCTTTCCCTTGCCAGTTTTCGATCGGCTGCTATGCTCGTGAAACACTGTATGTATCAACAGGTTTAGACGACCGGGGAGAGACCGCATGCCCAACGTCACACCGCAGTACCTGCAGCGCCGACCCAACCTGCCCCTGGCCGAGGCCTGGGAGGCCATCGCCGCCGACACCCTGACCGAGATCCCGATGCTGGGCCAGGTCTCGGCGGGCATGCCCATCGAGGCCTGTCCGGAGGCCGGCAGCATCCGTGTGCCCACGACCATGGTACGCCGCAACACCTACGCCCTGCGGGTGCGCGGCGACTCCATGGTCGATTGCAATATCTTCGACGGGGATGTGATCATCATCGAACGCCGCGAGAGCGCCGAGAACGGCGAGACCGCCGTGGTGATGATCAATGACCAGGAGGTCACCCTGAAGAAGTTCTACATCGAGAAGTCGGGCGTGCGCCTGCAGCCGGCCAACGAGCGCATGGCGCCGATCTACCTGCGCAACGATGACGTCCAGGTGATCGGTCTGGTGATGGGCGTGGTGCGCCAGACGGAACTGGCCGCCTGATGCGCTACGCGGTACCCGACCTACCGCCCGGCCGCTGGCAAGAGCGCGAACTCGAGGTGGAGAAGAGCCGCTTCATCGCCTGGCTCTGCCACGCGCCGAACACGGCCGCCTTCGAGGCGATGCTCGCCGAGGCCCGTCGCCTCCACCCCAACGCCAGCCACCACTGCAGCGCCTGGATCGCCGGCCCGCCCGGCGAGCAGACTGCCATCGGCTTCTCCGACGACGGCGAACCCGGTGGCACCGCCGGCCGCCCGATGTTTCAGGTGCTGGACGGCGCGGCCCTCGGCCAGGTGGGCTGCGTGGTGACCCGCTACTTCGGCGGCACCAAGCTCGGCACCGGCGGCCTGGCCCGCGCCTATTCCCGGGCCGTCGCCCAGGCGCTGGAGGCGCTGCCCCGGCGCGAAGTGGTCGAGCGCGCGCCGCTGCGCCTGAAGGTCGATTTCGCCGGCGAGGCCGAGGCCCGCGCCTGGCTGGCCGAGCGCGACGTGCCGGTAGAGCAGGCCGACTACGGCGCCGAGGGGGTAGAGTTGACCGTGGGCTGGCCGAGCGACACGCCCGCCGACCTGAGCGCGCTGGAAACGCGCCTGCGCGGGCGCCTCGCCCTGCTGCAGGACGACTGAGCACCCTGCCCCGCTCCCCGACAACCCACCATCGAGAACGGCGCCCGCAGGCGCCGTTCTCGATGGGGCAGGACGTTCGGTCTCAGCCGAGGTACTTGATCATCACCCCGGCGGCCACCGCCGAGCCGATCACCCCGGCCACATTGGGCCCCATGGCATGCATCAGCAGGAAGTTGTGGGGATTGGACTCGAGCCCCACCTTGTTGGAGACCCGCGCCGCCATGGGCACCGCCGAGACACCGGCGGAACCAATCAGCGGATTGATGGGCATCTTGCTGACGGTGTTCATCAGCTTGGCCATCAGGATACCGCAGGCCGTACCGATGGCGAAGGCCACCATGCCCAGCGCCAGGATGCCCAGCGTCTCCACCGCCAGGAAACGGTCGGCGATCAGCTTGGAGCCCACCGAGAGTCCCAGGAAGATGGTCACGATGTTGATCAGGGCATTCTGGGTGGTGTCGGAGAGACGCTCCACCACGCCGCTCTCGCGCATCAGGTTGCCGAAGCAGAACATCCCCAGCAGCGGCGCCGCATCGGGCAGGAACAGCACCACCAGGATCAACAGGCTGAGCGGGAAGACGATCTTCTCCAGCTTCGAGACCGGACGCAGCTGGGTCATGGTGATCTCGCGTTCCCGCTTGCTGGTCAACGCCTTCATGATCGGCGGCTGGATCAGCGGCACCAGTGCCATGTAGGAGTAGGAGGCCACGGCGATGGCACCCAGCAGCTCCGGCGCCAGGATGCTCGAGACATAGATCGAGGTCGGGCCGTCGGCGCCGCCGATGATGCCGATGGCGGCGGCCTGGTTGAGCGAGAAGTCCATCCAGCCCATGGCCGACATGCCCACCGCCCCGAGCAGGGTGGCGAAGATGCCAAACTGCGCCGCCGCGCCCAGGAACAGGGTCCGCGGGTTGGCCAGCAGCGGGCCGAAGTCGGTCATCGCGCCCACGCCCATGAAGATCACCAGCGGGGCAATGCCCGAGGCGATGGCCACGCTGTAGAACTGGTAGAGCATGCCGTGGGCGTAGCCACCATCCATGGCCACATCGTTAGCGGCGCGCACCAGGGCCGGCGAGATATCGCCGTGCAGCACCTCGGCGAGGCTATGCCGCCAGGCCTCGATACCGGCGGCCGGATCCAGGCTGAGCTGCAGGGTCTGAGCCATCTGCTCGAGCAGCGCCGGCGACGCCAGGTGGGCCGCCTGCTCGGCGGCCGACAGGGCGAGGCCCGCCTCAGGGATGTTGGCCAGTATACCGCCGAAGCCGATCGGCACCAGCAGCAGCGGCTCGAACTTCTTGCGGATGGCGAGGTAGAGCAGCAGCAGTCCCACCAGCACCATCACGGCCTGGCCCAGGGTCAGGTTGTAGAGCCCCGAGCCATACCAGAGGGTCAAGATCTTTTCCGACATGAAAACCGTCCTCAGAGCTCGATCAGGACATCGCCGACGGCGACGCTGTCGCCCTCGCCGACCTTGATGGCGGAGACGGTGCCGGCGCGACTGGCCCGCACCTCGGTCTCCATCTTCATGGCCTCGAGGATGATCACCACGTCCCCGTCCTCGACCTGGTCACCGGGGCTGACGTTGACCTTGAAGATGTTGCCGGCCAGCGGCGCGGTGATGGTCTCACCCGAGGGCGCGGCCGGGGCACTGGCGACCGACTGGGCGCCGCCCTGTTCGGTCACCTGGCCGATCTCGCCGCCCTCGGCGACCTCGACCACGTACTGCTTGCCATTGACGGTGACGGTGTAGGTCTCGGGACCGGCCGGCGCCGGGGCCTCGACCACGCGCTTCTGGGCAGCGGCCGGCAGGTTGGCCGACTGAGCCTCGGCGGCCTGGGGCGCCGGCTCGAAGGCGTCGGGGTTGTCGCGGTTCTGCAGGAACTTCAGGCCGATCTGCGGATAGAGTGCATAGGTCAGCACATCATCGATCTCGCGCTCGCCCTCGGCGAGACGGATGCCCATCTCCTTGGCCTTCTCCTTGAGCTCGGCGGTGAGGGTCGCCATCTCGGGCTCGAGCCGGTCGGCGGGACGGCAGGTAATCGGTTCGCCGCCCTCCAGCACGCGCGCCTGCAGCTCCTCGTTGAACGGGGCCGGAGCGGCGCCGTACTCACCCTTGAGGACCGCCTGGACCTCCTTGGAGATGGACTTGTAGCGCTCGCCCATCATCACGTTCATTACCGCCTGGGTGCCGACGATCTGCGAGGTCGGGGTGACCAGCGGGATGAAGCCCAGGTCGGCGCGGACCCGCGGAATCTCGGCGAGCACGTCGTCGAGCTTGTCGGCGGCGCCCTGCTCCTTGAGCTGACCCTCCATGTTGGTGAGCATGCCACCCGGCACCTGGGCGACGAGAATGCGCGAGTCGATGCCCTTGAGCGAGCCCTCGAAGGCGGCGTACTTCTTGCGCACCTCGCGGAAGTAGGCGGCAATCTCCTCGAGCAGTTCGAGGTCAAGGCCGGTATCCCGCTCGGTACCCTGGAGCATGGCGACGACCGACTCGGTCGGGCTGTGGCCGTAGGTCATCGACATGGAGGAGATGGCCGTATCGACGTTGTCGATGCCCGCCTCGGCGGCCTTGAGGGCCGTGACGGTGGAGAGGCCGGTGGTCGCGTGGCACTGCATGTGGATCGGGATATCCACGACCTTCTTAAGCTTGCTGACCAGCTCATAGGCGTCGTAGGGCTTGAGCAGGCCGGCCATGTCCTTGATCGCCAGGGAGTCGGCGCCCATGTCGGCGATGGTCTTGCCGAGCTCGACCCAACCGTCCAGGGTATGCACCGGGCTCACCGTATAGGAGAGCGTGCCCTGGGCGTGGCCCTCGACCCGGCGCACGGCCTGGATAGCCCGTTCGAGGTTGCGGGGATCGTTCATGGCGTCGAAGACGCGGAACACGTCGACCCCATTGATCTTGGCCCGCTCGACGAACTTGTCGACGAGATCGTCACCGTAGTGGCGGTAGCCGAGCAGATTCTGCCCGCGCAGCAGCATCTGCTGCGGCGTATTGGGCATCGCCTCCTTCAACGCCCGTATCCGCTCCCACGGATCCTCGCCGAGATAGCGGATACAGGCGTCGAAGGTGGCACCGCCCCAGGATTCCAGCGACCAGAAGCCGACACGATCGAGCTTCTCGGCGATCGGCAGCATGTCGTCCAGGCGCATGCGGGTGGCGAACAGCGACTGGTGGGCGTCGCGCAAGACGACATCGGTGATACCGAGCGGGCGTGTCTTGTCGTTCATGGTGTTGACCTTGTCGTTATGAATGGGAGGGGGAAGGCGGGACGCTCGCCTCAGCGCTTGTGGCGCTGGCGATAGCGGTGCACCGCCGCGCTGATGACCACGGTGAGGTCATCGTCCTGGCGCGCGGCCGGGGCACGGGAATCGCGGACGGCAGGGGCAACCGGCTCGGGGAAGAAACGGCCGATCGTCTTGGACATTAGCGTGGTGACGCCCACCAGCACGGTAAGAAAAACAAAGACGAAGCCCATGCCGAGGCCCATCAGGGCGAGACCCTCGTTTAACAGCTGTGAATCCTGCATGCGAATTCTCCTGACTCTTGCGGCAAGTTGGGCAATAAACGGCAAAAAAACCCGACTTGCGCATTTTTTGTGATCATATAACCTGCCAGATCCTCGACAGATTGCAATGGCGTCATGGTGGAAGTCAGCGTTGTTAATTTACTACATAGCGGGCGAGTCGGCCTAGCCCCCATGGAGGGGGTCATCGATGCGGTGACCCGCGACCTGCTGACGCGCGCCCCCGGCTTCGACTGGGTGGTGACCGAGTTCGTGCGCGTCGTCGATGCCCGGCTGCCGCCCCGCGTCTTCTACAAGCACTGCCCGGAACTGCAGGCCGAGACGCCGCCCGCCACCCCGAGCGGCGTACCGGTGACGCTGCAGCTGCTGGGCTCCGATCCCGCGGCGCTGGCCGCCAATGCCCGGCAGGCGCTGCGCCTCGGCGCCACCGGCGTGGATCTCAATTTCGGCTGCCCGGCCAAGCTGGTCAATCGCCATGACGGCGGCGCCTCGCTGCTTCGCGACCCACGCCGCGTACAGGCCGCCGTGGCGGCGGTGCATGCGGCCGTGGGCGAGGCGATCCCGGTGACCGCCAAGATCCGCCTGGGCTTCGCCGACCGCCGCCTGGCACTGGCCTGCGCCCTGGCCACCCAGGATGCCGGCGCCCGGCGGCTGGTGGTCCATGGCCGCACCCGCGACGAGGGCTACCGGCCACCCGCCCACTGGGAGTGGATCGGCCGGATCCGCCAGCGCCTCTCCATTCCGGTGGTCGCCAACGGCGACATCTGGACCCTGGAAGACTACTGGAAGGCGCGTACGCTCTCCGGCTGCCGCGACGTGATGCTCGGCCGCGGCGCCCTGGCCGACCCCCGGCTGGCCGCCCGCATCCGCCACTGGCAGGCCACCGGCGAACGCCTGCCAGAGACGCCCTGGCACGCGCGAGCGGCGATCCTCGGCGAGTTTGCTGCAACGCAGCGTAGCACGCTGCCCGACCGCGTCGTCACCTCGCTGCTCAAGCAGTGGCTCAACCATATGCGCCAGCGCGACGCCGAGGCCGCCCGACGCTTCCAGGCGCTCAAGCGCATCACGCAACTCGACGCCCTGCTCGAGGGACTGGCCGCGCCAGCGCCCCGCCCCACCTCCCGAGCCACGACCGAGGCGACGCTCAGCGCCTAGCCTCCCCCATCGTCGCGTGGAAGCGCCGATGGCGCCCATGCGATCCGCGCGGGTATCAGACCCGCCAGGCCTCGCGGAAGGCCACCTCTCAGCGACGACACAGGGCCATCATCGCCGGCATTCTCCAGACATGGGCGCATCCGCCGTTGAGTGATCGGGCCCCGTGGCTGGAGGCCGAGGCTCAGCAGCAGCGCTGCCGCTTGATCTCGGTCCAGTCGGTGTCCGGCGCACGACGCCCGTGGTGGCCGCGATAGGGCGCCGGCTCGGGCGAGCGCCAGCCCGCCAGACGTGTCTCGTCCAGGGCGTAGATCTCGACGCCGAGGGGGTGACAGGTCTCCAGCGGGTCGCGCGCGTCGGGGCCCCACAGATCCACCGACAGGTCGCCGCCAGGGCAGCACGACATGGCGCAGAGCAGATCGATCTCGGCGAAGAACTCGAGATAGTCGCCCTGGCGCGCCGGGCACGCCTTCATGAAGTACTGGTCGTCGTCGTTCAGCCCGGTGCACTGGAAGATGTTGAGCACATCATGCACATCGAACTCGGTCAGCCCCCAGGGCTCCACCGCGCGCACCAGGTTGGAGTGGCAGTGGAAGTCGAAGTCCTCGCCGGTGAGCAGGCGATTGACGTAGGGGTCGCAGCGCGTGCCCAGCAGGTCATGGACGCGCCCACCCTCGTCATCGACCCCATAGTCGGCCAGGGTGTCGTCGATGATGGTGGCCATGGGCCGCAGGTAGGGCAGCGTCGACCACAGGCGATCGTAGGTGCTGATGTGGGCGCGCTGCAGCTGGCGGGTGCGCGAGGCCCACATCCGCTCGCGGGGGTTGTGCAGGTTCCACATGTTGAAGTCGCCGACCTGTGAGCCCTCGACCACCTTGACCCGGAAGACGTGCCCCGCCGGCACCTTCCATGCCAGGCCGTCGCGCAGCGGCACCACGTGGCTCTCCTCCAGGCGGCGCGCGCCGTGCGCCGCGGTCAGGCGATCGTAGAAGGCCTGATCCACGTCGAGGATCGAGCCCTGGGTGGCCTGGTAGGCCGCAGGTACCTTACTGCTCATGGGAAACTCCTTGCGCCTTGGCGGCGGTCGGTTCACGGCTGGAATCCTGGGGGCGGCGCCAGGTGTTCATCTGCGTCTCGAAGCTCTCGCGCTCGCGACGCCCCTCGCCGAGGCGACTGACCAGCAGCGACAGCGCGAAGCCCGGCGCCACCTCGAACATGCCGAAGATGCCCGCCGGACCGCCGGAGAGCGGCTTCCAGACGGCCACGCTCACGGCGCCCCAGGCGTAGGAGACCAGATCGAGAATGCTGCTGTCACGATCCTGGGCCATGAAGGTCGCCAGCAGGGCCACGATCAGCACGCTCAGAGGCTCAGCCAGACCATCTCGCGCAGACTCACCACGGGCGTGCTCTAGCCGGACTTCAACCTGCTGAGTGCAGCGACCAGGGACGCCAGATGTCAGGTTAGGAGAAAACCCAGGACATAAAAAAGAGGCGCACGTCGCAATGCGACGGCGCCCCAAACGATCGCGGAGCCGGGGCCCTTCCTGGGCGCGGCCGGTCCAGCTAGCGAGAAAACATCGAGACAAAACAGAAGACCCGCCCTCGTGGTGAGGACGGGTCGATATCTGGCGCGCCCGGGAGGATTCGAACCTCCGACCACCTGATTCGTAGTCAGGTACTCTATCCAGCTGAGCTACGGGCGCGAAAGGCAATGAGCTGACTCATTGCAGGGACGGGCACGACGGCATGAAGCAGTCGATTGCATCCGGATGAAGATGGCGCGCCCGGGAGGATTCGAACCTCCGACCACCTGATTCGTAGTCAGGTACTCTATCCAGCTGAGCTACGGGCGCTTGATCTTCATGTGTCGATAATGGCGGAGAGGGAGGGATTCGAACCCTCGAAGAGGCTATAAACCCCTTACTCCCTTAGCAGGGGAGCGCCTTCAGCCACTCGGCCACCTCTCCCTCATCGGCACGGTGCGTATCCTACCGTTCTGTAAGGCCATTGTCCAGCGGTCCCGGCATTTTTTCGCTACCGGCCCGTGGCGGTACGGCCCACGCTCGTCCACCTCACCCTAGTCGTCGTTCTCGACATCGGGTTCGGACTTCTCGCGCTGGATACGCTGGTAGATCTCCTCACGATGCACGGCGACATCCTTGGGAGCATTGACGCCGATGCGGACCTGGTTGCCCTTGACGCCAAGGACGGTGACGGTGACGTCGTCACCGATCATCAGGGTTTCGCCGACACGGCGGGTCAAGATGAGCATGACTGATCTCCTTCTCAGACTTCTGGCTACGGGATGCTCGCCGGGAGGGACGACATGGCTGCATTGTGCGACAACTCGGCGCCCCTGACCACTGATGCCAGCGCGTGGTAGGCCAGCACCACGTTGAAAGAAAGCCCTTTGACACACGTTTCGACGACCACTACTGGAAGCGTAGAAGGTGTCGGCGACTCGAGTGAGCCCTTATTCCTGCTCGATGCTGCGCTTGTCGAGGCCGAACGCCTTGTGCAGCGCCTTGACCGCCAGCTCCATGTGCTTCTCGTCGATCACCACGGAGATCTTGATCTCGGAGGTGGAGACCATGCGGATGTTGATGTTCTCGTCGGCCAGCACGCGGAACATCTTGGAGGCCACCCCGGCGTGCGAGCGCATGCCCACGCCGACCAACGAGACCTTGGCGATATTGTCGTCGCCGCGCAGGTCGCCGCCACCGAGGTCGGGGATGACCTGATCCTGAAGGATCTTCATGGTCTGACGGTAGTCGCCCTTGGCCACGGTGAAGGTGAAGTCGGTGTAGTCGCCGGCGGGCGCCACGTTCTGCACGATCATGTCGATCTCGATGTTGGCATCGGCGATCGGGCCCAGGATGCGCGAGGCGACGCCCGGCACGTCCGGGGTGTTGAGCAGGGTGAGCTTGGCCTCGTTAGCGGTGAAGGCGATACCGGAGATCAGCGGTTCTTCCATGGAATCCTCGTCTTTGTCAGAGTCTGCAATGATCAGGGTGCCGGGGCCGCCCTCGAAGCTGGACAGCACGCGCAGCGCGACGTTGTACTTGCCGGCGAACTCGACGGCGCGAATCTGCAGCACCTTGGAGCCGAGGCTCGCCAGTTCCAGCATCTCCTCGACGGTGATGGTCTCCAGGCGCTGCGCCTTGGAGCAGACCCGCGGGTCGGTGGTGTAGACGCCATCGACGTCGGTATAGATCTGGCACTCGTCGGCCTTGAGCGCCGCGGCCAGGGCCACGCCGGTGGTGTCGGAGCCGCCGCGGCCGAGGGTAGTGATGTTGCCCTCCTCGTCGACCCCCTGGAAGCCGGCGACCACCACGACCTGACCCGCGTCCAGGTCGGCCTGCAGCTCATCGGTCTCAATGCGCTGGATGCGCGCCTTGGTGTGGGCGCTGTCGGTCTGGATGCCCACCTGGGAGCCGGTGTAGGAGGTCGCCGGCACGCCCAGTTTGTGCAGGGCCATGGCCAGCAGCGAGATGGTGACCTGCTCGCCGGTGGAGACCAGCATGTCCATCTCGCGCGGCGTGGGCTCGTCGTTGATCTCGTTGGCCATGCCGATCAGGCGGTTGGTCTCGCCGCTCATGGCGGAGACCACGACCACGATTTGGTGACCCTGGTCGCGAAAGCCCTTGACCTTCTCGGCCACGGCCTTGATGCGCTCCACGGAGCCCACCGAGGTGCCGCCGAATTTTTGTACGTATAGTGCCATTTGCCAATTTCCCTCGTATGTCGAGTGCGCGTCGCGCTCGGATGAGTGAAAGGTGTCCAGATACGACGAGGGCCGGTGCATCGCTGCTACCGGCCCTTCCGTATCCTACTTCAGTCGCTCCTCGACCCAGACGGGTACGCTCGCAAGCGCCCCCGGCAGTGCCGCAACATCGCTGCCCCCGGCCTGGGCCATGTCGGGTCGACCGCCGCCCTTGCCGCCGACCTGGGACGCCACGTGATTGACCAGCTCGCCGGCCTTGACCCGTGCGGTGAGGTCGTCGGTCACGCCGGCGATCAGGCTGACCTTGCCGGCATCGGCGTCGGCGACACCGAGCACCACGATGCCGGAGCCCAGCTTGTTCTTGAGCTGATCGAGCATGCCGCGCAGCTCCTTGCCGGCCACGCCCTCGAGGCGCTTGGCCAGCACCTTGACGCCCTCGACCTCATGGGCCTCGTTGAGCATGTCGTTGCCGGCGGCGCTGGCCAGCTTGGCCTTGAGCCGCTCGAGTTCCTTCTCCAGAGTGCGGTTGCGCTCGAGCAGCGACTCGACCCGCTCCTCTGCCTGCTCCGGCCTGGCCTTGAGCCGCTCGCCGATGCGGTTCAGGCGCGCCTCCTGCTCGCGGAACCAGGCCAGCGCGCCCTCCCCGGTGATCGCCTCGATGCGCCGCACGCCGCTGGCGATCCCCGCCTCGCTGACGATGTGGAAGCAGCCGATGTCGCCGCTGCGGTCGACGTGGGTGCCGCCGCACAGCTCGATGGAGAAGTCGTCGGCGCCGATCGTCAGCACCCGCACGCTATCGGCGTACTTGGCCTCGAACAGCGCCGCCGCGCCCTTCTCCTTGGCCTCGTCGAGGGTCATCTGCTCGATCCGCGTCGCGGCGTTGGCCAGGATCTGCTCATTGACCAGCCGTTCCACCTCGGCCAGCTGCTCGCCGGTCAGCGGCTCGAAGTGGCTGAAGTCGAAGCGCAGGCGCTCGGGCGTGACCAGCGAACCCTTCTGCTGGACGTGATCACCGAGCACCATGCGCAGCGCCTTGTGCATCAGGTGGGTCGCCGAGTGGTTGCGCACCGTGGCGGCGCGCAGGCTGGCGTCCACCCGGGGGTGCACCGCGGCCCCCACGGCCAGCGCCCCCTCGAGCAGCACGCCGTGGTGCAGGTGGTGGCCGGCCTGCTTCTGGGTATCGGTCACCAGGAAGCGTCCGCCGTCGAGCTCCAGGTAGCCGGTATCGCCGACCTGGCCGCCGGACTCGCCGTAGAAGGGGGTGCGGTCGAGCACCACGACGCCACGCTGCTCGGGCGCCAGCTCGGCCAGGGCGTTGCCCTCGCGATCGACGATCGCGGTGACCGTGGCGCGGTCTTCCAGCTGGTCATACCCGGTGAAGGCGGTCTCGCCCTCGAGCTCGATCCCCGCAGTGTAGTCGGCGCCGAACTGGCTGGCCGCCCGGGCGCGCTCGCGCTGGGCCTCCAGCTCGCGCTCGAAGCCGGCCTCATCGGGGCTGACGCCCCGCTCGCGGCAGACGTCGGCAGTCAGGTCGTAGGGGAAGCCGTAGGTGTCGTAGAGCTTGAACACCGTCTCGCCGGGCAGGGTATCGCCCTCGAGCCCGCCCAGGGCTTCCTCGAGGAGGCCCATGCCGTGCTCCAGGGTACGGGCGAACTGCTCCTCCTCCTTGAGCAGCACACGCTCGATCTGGTGACGCGCCTCGCGCAGCTCGGGATAGGCGTCGCCCATCACGACATCCAGCGCCCCCACCAGCTTGTGGAAGAAATTGCCCTTGGCCCCCAGCTTGTGGCCGTGGCGCACCGCCCGGCGGATGATCCGTCGCAGCACATAGCCGCGCCCCTCGTTGGAAGGCATCACGCCGTCGGCGATCAGGAAAGCGCAGGAACGGATATGGTCGGCGATTACCCGCAGCGAGGGCGTGGTGGTATCGGCATGGCCGGTGGCCCGTGCAGCGGCCTCGAGCAGGTACTGGAAGAGGTCGATTTCGTAGTTGGAGTGCACCCCCTGCATCACCGCGGCGATCCGCTCCAGGCCCATCCCGGTATCGATGGAGGGCTTGGGCAGCGGATGGAGGGTGCCGGCCGCGTCGCGATCGAACTGCATGAACACCAGGTTCCAGATCTCGATGTAGCGGTCGCCATCCTCTTCCGGGCTGCCGGGCGGGCCACCCCACACCTCGGGGCCGTGATCGAAGAAGATCTCGGAGCTCGGCCCGCAGGGACCGGTGTCGCCCATCTGCCAGAAGTTATCCTCGTCGAGCGTCGAGAAGCGCTCGGGGTCGATGCCCATCTCGTCCTTCCAGATGCGCTCGGCCTCATCATCGCTTACGTGCACCGTGACCCATAGCTTCTCCCTGGGCAGCCCAAGCACCTCGGTGAGGAAGGTCCAGGCGAAGCGAATGGCGTCGCGCTTGAAGTAGTCGCCGAAGCTGAAGTTGCCCAGCATCTCGAAGAAGGTGTGGTGGCGGGCGGTGTAGCCGACGTTGTCCAGGTCGTTGTGCTTGCCGCCGGCACGCACGCAGCGCTGGGACGAGGTGGCGCGCACGTAGGGGCGCGGGTCACGCCCCAGGAAGACGTCCTTGAACGGCACCATGCCGGCGTTGGTGAACAGCAGGGTCGGATCGTTGCCCGGCACCAGCGAGCTGGAGGGCACGATGGTATGGCCCTGTTCCTCGAAGAACGTCAGGAAAGCCTGTCTGATGTCTGCGCTTTTCATGGGGTATCCGTAGCGATGAGCATGGTGGCCCGGTGGGTCGGCAAGCGGCGTGTCGATGCCGGTATCGGCTCGCCACTGCGCCACAGGAGCGCCACCCAGGGCATTCGCAAAGGGAGCCATTATAGCGCAGTTGTCAATCGACTGAAGGGGAGCGGACCAATGCGCGTTCAGGCATCGGTCGACCAGGCCGCGTCCAGGGCGTGGCGCACCTGGTCGAAATCGAAGCCGCGGCCGGCCAAGAAGCGCTCGCGCCGGGCGCGTTCGCGGGGGGTGTCGCCCGGGCCGGGAAAGCGCCGCGCCAGGGCCTCGCAGGCCAGAGCGAACCAGTCACCCTCGCCGCGCCGGGCGGCCTCGTCGAAGGCGTGGCGGATCACCTCTCGATCCAGGCCGCGACGCTCCAGGTCGAGGCGAATCTTCAGCGGCCCCTGGCCGCGCAGGATGCGCGAGCGCAGGAAGCCCTCCGCGAAGCGCTCATCGGACTGCAGGCCCTGTTCGACCAGGGAGGCGAGACACTCGGCGATCGCTTCGGCGTCGTGCCCCTTGGCCGCCAGCCGCTCGGCGAGCTCCTGGCGCGAATACTCGCGACGAGCCAGCAGGCGGATGGCCTCACTGCGGGGCGTCGTCTCGCCGCCCCCGGAGGCGTCACCACGCATGGCTTAGCCCCGGTCGTCGCCGCCGTCCTCGGCGGCCAATGCGTCATCGGCGATCTCTTTCTGCTTCGGCTCCACCGGGGCGAGCAGCTGAGCGCGGATCTGGCTCTCGATCTCCTCCATCACCGCCGGGTTGTCCTCGAGGAACTGGGCGGCGTTGGCCTTGCCCTGGCCGATCTTGTTGCCCTGGTAGCTGTACCAGGCGCCGGCCTTGTCGACCAGCTTGCATTGCACGCCGAGATCGACCACCTCGCCGGCGTGGTAGATCCCCTTGCCGTAGAGGATCTGGAACTCGGCCTGGCGGAACGGCGGCGCCACCTTGTTCTTGACCACCTTGACCCGGGTCTCGTTGCCGGTCACCTCGTCGCCCTGCTTGACCGAGCCGGTGCGGCGGATGTCCAGTCGTACGCTGGAGTAGAACTTCAGCGCATTGCCGCCGGTGGTGGTCTCGGGGCTGCCGAACATCACGCCGATCTTCATGCGGATCTGGTTGATGAACACCACCATGCAGTTGGCGTTCTTGATGTTGCCGGTGATCTTGCGCAGGGCCTGGGACATCAGGCGCGCCTGCAGGCCGACGTGGGAGTCGCCCATCTCGCCCTCGATCTCGGCGCGCGGGGTCAGCGCCGCCACCGAATCGATGACGATCATGTCGACGCCGCCGGAACGCACCAGCATGTCGCAGACCTCCAGCGCCTGCTCACCGGTATCCGGTTGCGACACCAGCAGATCATCGAGATTGACGCCGAGTTTCTCGGCGTAGCTCGGATCCAGGGCGTGCTCGGCGTCGATGAAGGCGCAGGTCTTGCCCTGCTTCTGGGCCTGGGCGATCACCGACAGGGTCAAGGTCGTCTTGCCCGAGGATTCGGGACCGAAGATCTCGACCACCCGACCCAGCGGCAGGCCACCGATACCCAGGGCGATATCGAGGCCCAGCGAGCCGGTGGAGACCGAGGGCATCACCACGCGGGGCGCATCACCCAGGCGCATCACGGTGCCCTTGCCGAACTGACGGTCGATCTGGGAAAGGGCGGCGTCGAGCGCCTTGCTGCGGTTTTCGTCCTGAGCCATGAAGGAACTCCTGAGAGATAGCGAATGAAGGTAACGATGGCCGGCAACCACTGTATGACTGCACAGTAGTATGACGAAAAACTCCGACGGCGACCAGCGTCGTGAGCGGCGGCGCGCGCCTGGCGCGCGTCAGGGGAGCGCCAGACGCCGCACCAGGCCGACCAGCGCCTCATGCACGGCCCGCTCGCGCACGGCGGCGCGATCGCCGGGGAAGCGGTGGCACGTCGATTCGGCCCCCTCGGCGCTGCCCCAGGCCAGCCAGACCATCCCCACGGGCTTTTCAGCGCTGCCGCCACCGGGGCCGGCCACCCCACTGATCGCCACGCCGAGCGCCGCACCGCTGTCGCGGCAGGCGCCGATGACCATCGCCTCGACGACCTCGCGACTCACCGCGCCGTGCTCGGCCAGTAGCGCCTCGGGCACCCCGAGCAGGCGGGTCTTGGCGCCGTTGGCATAGGTCACGTAGCCGGTCTCGAACCAGGCGGAGCTGCCGGCCACGGCGGTGATGGCACTGGCCACCCCGCCGCCGGTACAGGACTCCGCCGCGGTCACGGTGATGCCCCGCGCACGACAGCGTTCGCCGAGCTGCTCGGCGAGGCGCCGCAGGTCCTGGCGTTCGAGGGTCTCGTCGCTTACGGCCATGACCTTCCTCCCTGACGATGGTGGGGCGTCGGCGGCCTGACGTCGACCGTCCTTGGGCGTAGAATACTGGCTTTGCCCGAGACATGCATGGCGTGCCCGACGCCGGTCTCCCCCGCCACTCGCCACCCTACTTCACAGGACGTCAAAGGAAGCCCATGTCACAGGCCAGCGCCCAGCATACCCCGATGATGAGCCAGTTCCTGAAGATCAAGCGCGAGCATCCCGACGTGCTGCTCTTCTATCGCATGGGCGACTTCTACGAGCTGTTCTTCGATGATGCCCGACGCGCCGCCGCGCTGCTCGACATCACCCTGACCCAGCGCGGCCAGTCGGCCGGCCAGCCGATCCCCATGGCCGGCGTGCCCTACCACAGTGCCGAGGGCTACCTGGCGCGCCTGGTGGCCGCCGGAGAGTCGGTGGCGATCTGCGAGCAGATCGGCGATCCGGCGACCAGCAAGGGGCCGGTGGAGCGGCGCGTGGTGCGTATCGTCACCCCCGGCACCCTCTACGACGAGGCGCTGCTGGATGCTCGCCGCGACAACCTGCTGGTGGCCATGGCGCCACTCGGCGAGCGCTGGGGGCTGGCCTGGCTGGAGCTCTCCAGCGGGCGCTTCAGCGTGCTGGAGGTCGAGGGCGAGGGCGAGATGCTCGCCGAGCTCACGCGCCTCGACCCCGCCGAGCTGCTGGTCGCCGAGAGCCTATCGCTGCCGTCGGCCCTGGCGGAGCGGCGCGGCCTGCGCCGCCAGAGCGACTGGCTGTTCGACCTCGAGAGCGCGGCGCGTACCCTGTGCGACCAGTTCCAGGTCCAGGACCTGCGCGGCTTCGGCTGCGCCCACCTGGAGGCGGCCATCACCGCCGCCGGGGTGCTGGTCGACTATGCTCGGGACACTCAGCGCACGGCCCTGCCCCACGTCACCGCCATCGGCGTGGAGAGTCGCGACGACGCCGTGGTGATCGATGCGGCCAGCCGGCGCAACCTGGAAATCGACATCAACCTCGGCGGCAGCGCCGATAACACGCTGGCCAGCGTGCTCGACACCACCGCCACGGCCATGGGCTCGCGGCTGCTCAAGCGCTGGCTCAACCGCCCGCTACGCGATCGCGATCAGGTCGGCGCCCGCCAGGCGGCGGTGGCGCTGCTGCTCGACGACGAGGGCTTCGAGCCCCTGCGCGACTCGCTCAAGGCGATCGGCGACGTCGAGCGTATTCTCGCCCGGGTGGCCCTCTACAGCGCGCGGCCCCGCGACCTGGCACGCCTGCGCGACGCCCTGGTCGCCCTGCCCGCCCTCGAGACCGAGCTCGAGTGCTACGCCGAGGGCACCACGCTGGACGAGCTCAGGCGCCATATCCACCCCTATCCGGCGCTCGCCGACACCCTGAGCCGCGCCCTGGTGGAGAACCCGCCGGTGGTGATCCGCGACGGCGGGGTGATCGCCGATGGCTTCGACGCCGAGCTCGACGAGCACCGCGGGCTCGCCGAACACGCCGGCGATTACCTGGTGGCGCTGGAGACCCGGGAGCGCGAGCGCACGGGGCTTGCCGGCCTCAAGGTCGGCTACAACCGAGTCCACGGCTACTACATCGAGATCCCCCGCGCCCAGGCCCGGGACGCCCCGGTGGACTACGTGCGCCGCCAGACCCTCAAGAACGCCGAACGCTTCATCATCCCCGAGCTCAAGGAGTTCGAGGACAAGGCACTGTCGGCCAAGTCCCGGGCCCTGGCCCGGGAGAAGCTGCTCTACGACGGCCTGCTCGACACCCTGAACACCGAGCTCGCCACACTGCAGGGCACCGGCCGGGCGCTGGCGGGGCTGGACGTGTTGTGCGCCTTCGCCGAGCGCGCCCGGGCGCTGGAGTTCGTGCGACCGTCGCTGCCCGAGACGCCGGGCATCGACATCCGCGGCGGGCGCCACCCGGTGGTCGAGCGGGTCAGCGAGGCGCCCTTCGTGCCCAACGACCTGGTCATGGGTGACGACCGGCGCATGCTGGTCATCACCGGCCCCAACATGGGCGGCAAGTCGACCTACATGCGCCAGGCCGCGCTGATCACCCTGCTCGCCCATACCGGCAGCTTCGTGCCGGCGGATGCGGCCGCCATCGGCCCGGTGGATCGTATCTTCACCCGCATCGGCTCCTCCGATGACCTGGCCGGCGGGCGCTCCACCTTCATGGTGGAGATGACCGAGACTGCCAGCATCCTGCACAACGCCACCGAGCAGAGCCTGGTGCTGATGGACGAGATCGGCCGCGGCACCTCGACCTTCGATGGCCTGTCGCTGGCCTGGGCCAGCGCCGAGCACCTGACGCGTACCCGGGCCTTCACGCTGTTCGCCACCCACTACTTCGAGATGACGGCGCTGGCCGAGCAGACCGAGGGGGTGGCCAACGTGCACCTGACGGCCGCGGAACACCGCGACGGCATCGTCTTCATGCACCGGGTGGAGGATGGCCCGGCCAGCCAGAGCTATGGCCTGCAGGTGGCACAGCTCGCCGGCGTCCCCCAGGGGGTGATCGCCCGCGCCCGGGAGAAGCTGGCCACCCTCGAGCAGCAGGAGATCGACCAGGGCAGCCGGCTGCCGACGACCGCCGCCAGCGACGAACGCCCGACCGGCGCGCCCCGCCAGGCCGACCTCTTCGCCAGCACGCCCCATCCGCTGGTCGAGCAGCTGGGCGAGCTGGACCCCGACGCGCTATCGCCTCGCCAGGCCCTGGAGCTGCTCTACCGCTGGAAGGAGGCCCTGTGAATGGCCGACAATGGCGGCCCGACGCGCTTGCGGGCGTCCCGCGCCGCGACTAGAATGGCTCGATCAAAAGCCTTGAAATTATAAGAAATGATTTTCTTATAACCAAAATCGAATCAATGACTATCGGCCACGCCCCGGCCGGAGAATGGGAGACTGGCATGACATTCGTCGTCACCGAGAACTGCATCAAGTGCAAGTACACCGACTGTGTCGAGGTCTGCCCGGTGGACTGCTTCTACGAGGGCCCCAATTTCCTGGTGATCCACCCCGACGAGTGCATCGACTGCGCGCTGTGCGAGCCGGAGTGCCCCGCCGAGGCGATCTTCGCGGAGGATGAGCTGCCGGAGGGCCAGGAGGCGTTCATCGAGATCAATGCCGAGCTGGCCGAGGTGTGGCCCAACATCAGCGAGAAGCAGGACCCGCCGGAAGACGCGGAGAGCTGGGACGGCAAGCCGGGTAAGCTGGAGCTGCTCGAGCGCTGAGCGAGCCCGCCAGACACGACGACGCCGGATGTCTCTCGACATCCGGCGTCGTCGTTGAGTACTGAGCCAAGCCGCCAATCGCTTGGCCAACCTAAACTCTCGGCCACAAAAAAGGCGGCCCGCAGGCCGCCCGCTCCCAGCCGTTCCTTGAGCGGCTCCCTCCGCTCGACTCCCGTGATGACGTCCCTGCCCGGGGGCGGCGTCCTGCCGCGCCGAGCGCATCACTCTTGCTTGCATCCCAATGCATCCTGCCGGAGAGCGTTGCCACTCTCCCCTAATCCCGTATTCATTGTGCCACGCCGGCCCTGCCACACAACCTCGCGCATGGCGGCCTGCGAGGCTCCTCGGCACCCGACCCACCGGAGAAATCAACCAAAAAACCGTTTTAAATCAGTCAAATAAAAATGGCCGACCCCACGTAGGGTCGACCCTGTACGACGCACGAATAGCGGATGTCGTCGTCACCGTGTAAGCGATCTCCTACACGAGCTCACGCCAAAGGCAACGCTGTTCGCTTACTCCGCGCACTTACTGGCCCTTGATCGCGCCTCGCCCCGGGTAGTCGACCCCGTCTCCCAGCTCCTGCTCGATCACCAGCAGGCGGTTGTACTTGGCGACGCGATCCGAGCGGCACAGCGAGCCGGTCTTGATCTGGCCGGCACAGGTGCCTACCGCGAGGTCGGCGATGGTGGTGTCCTCGGTCTCGCCGCTACGATGGGAGATCACTGCCGTGAAGCCGGCGTCCTGGGCCATGCGCACGGCCTCCAGGGTCTCGGAGAGCGAGCCGATCTGGTTGAACTTGATCAGGATGGAGTTGCCGATCTGCTCGTCGATGCCGCGCTTGAGGATCCGGGTGTTGGTGACGAAGAGATCATCGCCCACCAGCTGAACCTTGTCACCGAGCTTGTCGGTCAGCGCCTTCCAGCCATCCCAATCGGACTCATCCATGCCGTCCTCGATGGAGACGATGGGATACTGGTCACACAGCTCGGCCAGGTAGTCGGCGAAGCCGCTCGCGTCGAAGCTCTTGCCCTCGCCAGACAGGTTGTACTCGCCGTCGCGGTAGAACTCCGAGGAAGCGCAGTCCAGGGCCAGGGTCACGTCGCTATCGAGCCCGTAGCCGGCATTGGAGACGGCTTCCTTGATCACCGCCAGCGCCTCGGCGTTGGAAGCGAGGTTCGGCGCGAAGCCGCCCTCGTCGCCCACCGAGGTGGAGAGGCCTCGGGCGGAGAGCACCTTCTTCAGGGCGTGGAAGATCTCGGCGCCCATGCGCAGGCCTTCGCGGAAGTTCGGCGCGCCCACCGGCTGGATCATGAACTCCTGGATGTCGACGTTGTTGTCGGCATGCTCGCCGCCGTTGAGGATGTTCATCATCGGCACCGGCATCAGGTAGCGACCCGGCTGGCCGTAGAGCTCGGCGATGTGGGCGTAGAGCGGCACGCCCTTGGCGGCGGCGGCGGCCTTGGCCGACGCCAGGGAGACGGCCAGGATGGCGTTGGCGCCGAGCGTGGCCTTGTTGTCGGTGCCATCGAGCACCCGCATGGCATCATCCAGACCGTGCTGGTCGCAGGCATCCATGCCGATCAGGCGTTCACGAATCGCGGTGTTGACGGCCTCCACGGCCTTCAGCACGCCCTTGCCCAGGTAGCGACTCTTGTCGCCGTCACGCAGTTCCAGGGCCTCGCGGGAGCCGGTGGAGGCGCCGCTCGGGGCGCACGCCACGCCGATGGCGCCGCTCTCCAGGCGCACTTCGGCCTGGACGGTTGGATTGCCGCGTGAGTCCAGCACTTCGAGGGCGCGGAGTTCGACGATATGGGTCATCTTGTTGGTCCTTGTCGTGTCAGCGTTGGGAAGAATCAGGAAATCTCGAGCGGCGCGAATCCCTTGACCAGGTCATCGAGGGCCTTCAGCTGGGCCAGGAAGGGCTCCAGGCGGTCCAGCGGCAATGCGCAGGGCCCGTCGCACTTGGCGTTGTCCGGGTCGGGATGGGCCTCGAGGAAGAGCCCCGCCAGGCCCACCGCCACGCCGGCGCGCGCCAGCTCGGCGACCTGCTGACGCCGACCGCCGGCGCTGTCGGCCCGGCCGCCCGGGCGCTGCAGGGCGTGGGTGACATCGAAGAAGACGGGGTAGCCCGTCTGCTTCATGTCGCCGAAGCCCAGCATGTCGACGATCAGGTTGTTGTAGCCGAAGCTGGAACCGCGCTCGCAGAGCAGCAGCCGGTCATTACCGGCCTCCTCGCACTTGCGCAGGATATGGCGCATCTCGTGGGGGGCCAGGAACTGCGGCTTCTTGATGTTGATCACCGCCCCGGTCTCGGCCATGGCCACCACCAGGTCGGTCTGGCGCGCCAGGAAGGCCGGCAACTGGATGATGTCGGCGACCTCGGCCGCCGGCGCCGCCTGCCAGGGCTCGTGCACATCGGTGATGATCGGCACCCCGAAGCGCGCCTTCACCTCGGCGAGTATCGCAAGGCCCTTATCGAGGCCCGGGCCACGGAAGGAGTGGACGGAGCTGCGGTTGGCCTTGTCGAAGCTAGCTTTGAAGACGTAGGGCATGCCGAGCCGACCGGTCACCTCGACATAGGTCTGGGCCACCTCGAGGGCCAGCTCGCGGGACTCCAGCACGTTCATGCCACCGAGCAGCATCAGCGGCAGGGAGTTGCCGGCCTCGAGGCCGGCAATGCCGATGTGGCGCTCGGGGGTCTCGCCTGTCGATGCCGACATCGTCCTCACTCCTGGTGGGCGGACTGGGGGCGCGCGCGCGCCGTCTTGTGCTCCAGCGCCGCATTGACGAAACCGGTGAACAGCGGGTGACCGTCACGGGGCGTGGAGGTGAACTCGGGGTGGAACTGGCAGGCGACGTACCAAGGATGGCCCGCCAGCTCGACCACTTCCACCAGGGAGTTGTCGACGCTCTTGCCGGAGACCACCAGGCCCGCCTGCTCGAGCTCGCCGATGAACTGGTTGTTGACCTCGAAGCGATGGCGGTGGCGCTCGACGATCTCGTCGCTGCCGTAGGCCTCGCGGGTCTTGCTGCCGGCCTTGAGCTGACAGACCTGGCCGCCCAGGCGCATGGTGCCACCGAGGTCGGAGGCCTCGTCGCGCAGCTCGACCTTGCCCTCGGGGCTCAGCCACTCGGTGATCAGGCCCACGACCGGATGCTGTGTATCGTGGGTGAACTCGGTGGAGTCGGCGTCGTTCCAGCCGGCCACGTTGCGCGCGAACTCGATCACCGCCACCTGCATGCCGAGGCAGATGCCGAGATAGGGAATGCCGTTCTCGCGAGCGTAGCGGGCCGTGGCGATCTTGCCCTCGACGCCGCGCTCGCCGAAGCCGCCGGGCACCAGGATGGCGTCCTTGCCGGCCAGGCGCTCGGCGCCGTGGTGCTCGATGTCCTCGGAGTCGATGTAGTCGACGTTGACCTTGATGCGGGACTGGATGCCGGCATGGATCAGCGCCTCGTTGAGCGACTTGTAGGCGTCGAGCAGCTCCATGTACTTGCCGACCATGGCGATGCTGACCGACTTCAGTGGGTTGAGCTTGGCATCGAGCACCTTCACCCACTCGCCGAGGTCCGCCTCGCCGGGCTCCAGGCGCAGCTTGTCGCAGACGATGTCGTCGAGGCCGTGCTCGTGGAGCATCAGCGGAATGCGGTAGATGGTGTCGGCATCCTGCAGCGGGATGACCGCCCGCTCCTCGACGTTGGTGAACAGCGCGATCTTGCGCCGCTCGCTCTCCTCGAGTTCCACCTCGCTGCGACAGATCAGGATGTCCGGCTGGATGCCGATCGAGCGCAGCTCCTTGACGCTGTGCTGGGTCGGCTTGGTCTTGGTCTCGCCGGCGGTCTTGATGTAGGGCACCAGGGTCAGGTGCATGAAGATCGCCCGGTTCGCGCCCAGCTCGCTGCGTATCTGGCGGATCGACTCCAGGAACGGCAGCGACTCGATGTCGCCCACGGTGCCGCCGATCTCGACCAGCGCCACGTCGAAGCCCTTGCCGCCCTCGAAGACCCGGCGCTTGATCTCGTCGGTGATGTGCGGGATCACCTGCACGGTGCCGCCCAGGTAGTCGCCCCGGCGCTCCTTGCGCAGCACGTGCTCGTAGACGCGGCCGGTGGTGAAGTTGTTGGCCTGAGTCATCTTCGTGCGGATGAAGCGCTCGTAGTGCCCCAGGTCTAGATCGGTCTCGGCGCCATCCTCGGTGACGAACACCTCGCCGTGCTGAAAGGGGCTCATGGTGCCCGGATCCACGTTGATGTAGGGATCGAGCTTGAGCATGGTGACCTTGAGGCCGCGGGCCTCGAGAATCGCCGCCAGCGAGGCCGACGCGATGCCCTTGCCGAGAGAGGACACAACGCCGCCGGTCACGAAGATATATCGTGTCATGGAGAACCTGTCGAAACGTGATCGGTAGGCACGGCAGGAAGCCGCGCCAGGATGGGACGACAGACTAGCAGAATGCGACCAAAGGCTCAATTTCAGCGCCGCGTGCAGCAACGGGAGCGGGCGGCGCTGAAGGCGGCTGGCCACCGACCTGAGCGGCCCCGGGGACAGGTCGAAGCGGAGGTCATTTGCCATGGATGGCAAATGTAGCGCCCAGGGAGGGGTTCACAGCGCCTCCGCGTAGATTTGTCGCCGGGTAAGCCGCGAGCCAGGCCGCCGTTCACACCTCCAGGTAATCGAGGATACCCTCGCCGGCCTGGCGTCCCTCGTAGATGGCGGTGACCACCAGGTCGGAGCCGCGCACCATGTCGCCACCGGCGAAGATCTTCTCGTTGGTGGTCTGGAACGGATGGGCGCCCTGCTCCGGCGCCTGGACCCGGCCGCGCTCGTCGATCTCGATGCCCACGGTCTCGAACCAGGGTGCGGGGCTCGGCTGGAAGCCGAAGGCCACCACCACGGCGTCGGCGGGAATGACCTCCTCGGAGCCGGGCACCACCTCGGGGCGCTGGCGACCGTTCTCGTCGGGCTCGCCGAGCCGGGTACGTACCACCTTCACGCCCTCGACCTTGCCCTCGCCGACCACCGCCACCGGCTGACGGTTGAACAGGAACTCCACGCCCTCCTCGCGGGCATTGGCCACCTCGCGCTTGGAGCCCGGCATGTTCTCCTCGTCGCGGCGATAGGCGCAGGTCACGCTGGAGGCCCCCTGGCGAATGGCCGTGCGGTTGCAGTCCATAGCGGTATCGCCGCCGCCCAGCACCACCACGCGCTGCCCCTTCAGCGAGGTGTACTCATGGGGCTCCTTCTCGAAGCCCAGGCAGTGGTTGACGTTGCCGATCAGGTAGTCGAGCGCCTTGTGCACACCGGGCAGGTCCTCGCCGGGGAAACCGCCCTCCATGTACTTGTAGGTACCCATGCCCAGGAAGACGGCGTCGTACTCCTCGAGCAGGGCGTCGAAGGCGATATCCTTGCCCACCTCGACGCCGAGGCAGAACTCGATGCCCATCTCCTCGAAGACCGCGCGGCGGCGCTTCATCACCGTCTTGTCGAGCTTGAACTCCGGGATGCCGAAGGTGAGCAGCCCGCCGATCTCGGGGTACTTGTCGAACACCACCGGCTTGACGCCGTTGCGCACCAGGATGTCGGCGCAACCCAGGCCCGCCGGGCCGGCGCCGATCACCGCCACCTTGCGACCGGTCGCGGTGACCTTGGAGAGGTCCGGGCGCCAGCCCATGGCGAAAGCGGTGTCGGTGATGTACTTCTCCACCGAGCCGATGGTCACGGCGCCGAAGCCGTCGTTGAGGGTGCAGGCCCCCTCGCAGAGGCGATCCTGGGGGCAGACGCGCCCGCACACCTCGGGCAGCGAATTGGTCTTGTGACACAGCTCCACCGCCTCGAGGATATTGCCCTCGCTGACCAGCTGCAGCCAGTTGGGAATGTAGTTGTGGACCGGGCACTTCCACTCGCAGTAGGGGTTGCCACAGTGCAGGCAGCGATGCGCCTGCCCGGCCGCCTCCTGGGGCTTGTAGGGCTCATAGATCTCGGCGAACTCCCGCGCCCGGGTCCGCGCTGCCTTCTTGTCGGGGTCCTGGCGACCCACGTCGATGAACTGGAAATCGTTGCTCAAACGGTTGGCCATGACACTCTTCCTCTATACAAACCTGATCGGGACGCCGACGACTGACTCATTCCGGCTGACGCCGCCTCACTCATTCCGGCCTGCGCCGTGATTCGGCCAGCAGGCTGCTCAGGCTCGCCGCCTTGGGCTTCACCAGCCAGAAGTGGCGAATGAAGTCGCTGAAATCCTCGAGGATCGCCTGGCCGCGCTCGGAACCGGTCTCGGCGACGAACTCCTCGATGACCTCCCGCAGGTGCCGCCGATGGGCCTCCATGGCCTCGGTGTTCACCCGATGGATCTCCACCAGTTCATGGTTGTACTTGTCGACGAAGGTGCGGTCCTCATCGAGCACGTAGGCGAAGCCGCCGGTCATGCCCGCGCCGAAGTTGACGCCCACCTCGCCCAGCACACAGACCATGCCACCGGTCATGTACTCGCCGCAGTGGTCGCCGGCCCCCTCGACCACCGCGTGGGCGCCGGAGTTGCGCACGGCGAAGCGCTCGCCGGCGGTGCCGGCGGCGAACAACTTGCCGCCGGTGGCGCCGTACAGGCAGGTGTTGCCGATGATCGCCGTCTCGTGACTCGCGAAGGCGCTGCCGGCCGGCGGCACGATCACCACCCGGCCGCCGTTCATGCCCTTGCCCACGTAGTCGTTGGCATCGCCCTCCAGGTAGAGGTGCAGGCCGCGGGCGTTGAACACCCCGAAACTCTGGCCGGCCACGCCCTTGAAGCGGGCGACGACCGGGGCCTCCTCGAGCCCCGCCTCGCCGTAGCGCTTGGCGATGGCGCCGGAGATCAGCGCGCCCACCGAGCGATCGCAATTGGTGATGGTGAAGTCGAACTCGCCGCCGGACTTCGCCTCGATGGCCGCCTCGAGCGCCTCCAGAACCTCCTGGTTCTTGGCGCCCGGGTCGTGGGGCACGTTGCGGCTCACCCGGCAGAATTGCGGAGCATCCTCAGGCACGAAGTCGTTGCCCAGCAGGCCCGACAGGTCGAGCTTGCGCTGGGAGGCGGTGACGCCCTCGAGCACCTCGAGCAGGTCGGTACGGCCGATCAGGTCGGTCAGCTGGCGTACCCCGAGCAGGGCCATCAGCTCGCGCACCTCCTCGGCGATGAAGCGGAAGTAGTGCTTGACCATGTCGACGGTGCCGCGGAAGTGCTCGTCGCGCAGGTACTGCATCTGGGTAGCCACGCCGGTGGCGCAGTTGTTGAGGTGGCAGATGCGCAGGTACTTGCAGCCCAGCGCCACCATCGGCGCGGTGCCGAAGCCGAAGCTCTCGGCGCCGAGGATCGCCGCCTTCACCACGTCGAGGCCGGTCTTCAGGCCACCATCGGTCTGCAGGCGGATCTTGTCGCGCAGGCCGTTGATGCGCAGCGCCTGATGGACCTCGGGCAGGCCCAGCTCCCAGGGGCTGCCGGCGTGCTTGATCGAGGTCAGCGGGCTCGCCGCGGTGCCGCCATCGTAGCCGGAGACGGTGATCAGGTCGGCATAGGCCTTGGCCACGCCGGTGGCGATGGTGCCGATGCCGGGCTCGGAGACCAGCTTCACCGAGACCTGGGCGTCCGGATTGACCTGCTTGAGGTCGAAGATCAGCTGCGCCAGGTCCTCGATGGAGTAGATGTCGTGGTGCGGCGGCGGCGAGATCAGGGTCACGCCGGGCACCGAGTAGCGCAGCCGGGCGATCAGCTCATTGACCTTGCCGCCGGGCAGCTGGCCGCCCTCGCCGGGCTTGGCGCCCTGGGCCACCTTGATCTGCAGCACCTCGGCGTTGACCAGGTAAGCCGGCGTCACGCCGAAGCGTCCGGAGGCGATCTGCTTGATCTTGGAGCTTCTGATGGTGCCGTAACGCGCCGGATCCTCGCCCCCCTCGCCGGAGTTGGAACGCCCGCCGGCCTCGTTCATGGCCTGGGCCAGCGCCTCGTGGGCCTCCGGCGAGAGGGCGCCGAGGCTCATGCCGGCGCTATCGAAGCGCGGCAACAGGTCCTCGATCGCCTCGATCTCCTCGAGCGGCAACGGCTCGGCGGCCGGCTTGAGGGCGAGCAGGTCGCGCAGGGTAGCCGGATCGCGCTCGTTGACCAACCGGGCAAACTTCTTCCACTTGGCGTAGTCGCCCTCCTGGACCGCCTCCTGGAGCGCCGTGACCACGTCGGGGTTGTAGGCGTGATACTCGTGGCCATGGACGTACTTCATCAGGCCGCCCTGGGCGATGCCCTTGCGTGGGATCCAGGCATCCTTGGCCAACAGCTCCTGCTGCAGCTGCAGCTCGCTGAACCCCGTGCCCTCGATGCGCGACGCCATGCCGGTGAAGCAGAGCTCGACCACCTCCGAGGAGAGCCCCACCGCCTCGAACAGCTGGGAGCCGCGATAGGAGGCCAGCGTCGAGATCCCCATCTTGGAGAGGATCTTATAGAGCCCCTTCTGCATCCCCTTGCGGTAGTTCTCGCGCGCATCGGCCGGATTGCCGACCAGCTCGCCGGTCTGGTGCATGTCGGCCATCACCTGATAGGCCAGCCACGGGAAGACCGCGGTGGCACCGACGCCGAACAGCACCGCCATCTGGTGGGCATCCCGGGCGTAGCCGGTCTCGACCACGAGGTTACAGCGCGGGCGCAGCGCCAGGCGGCCCAGATGGTGGTGCACCGCGCCCACCGCCAAGGCCGCGGGGATGGGCACCAGCCCCTTGCCCAGTTCGGCGTCCGAGAGCACCAGGATCACCTTGCCGTCATGGACGGCCTGCTCGGCCTGGCGGCACAATTCATGGATCGCCCCCTTGAGGCCGACCTCCTGGGGGTCGTAGCCCAGCGGCAGGACCTGGCTCGTGAAGGCCGGGTCGTCCTGATGCATCAGCGCGGCGAACTTGCGGGGCGAGAGCACCGGCGTGGTCAGGATGATGCGGTGCGCGTGCTCCGGGGTCGCCTTGAAGACGTTGAGCTCGGCGCCGATACAGGTCTCCAGCGACATCACGATCGCCTCGCGCAACGGATCGATGGCGGGATTGGTGACCTGGGCAAACTTCTGGCGAAAGTAGTCGGTGAGCAGGCGCTGCTTGCCGGAGAGCACCGCCATGGGCGTGTCATCGCCCATGGAACCCACGGCCTCCTGGCCGCTCTCGGCCAGCGGGCGCAGCACCTGGTCGCGCTCCTCGAAGCTGACCTGAAACATCTTCTGCTGGGCGAGCAGCGCGTCACCGTCCATGGCGTGGAAGCGGGCGAGCTCGGTCAGCGCCGACTCCAGATACTGGGCCTCCTGCTTCAACCAGCGCTTGTAGGGATAGGCGGCCTTCAGGCGCTGGTCGATGTCGGTGGTATGCAGCACCTCCCCGGTGTGGGTATCCACGGCTAGGATCTGGCCGGGGCCGACCCGCCCCTTGGCCACCACGTCCTCGGGAGCGTAATCGTAGGTGCCGATCTCGGAGGCCAGGGTGATATAGCCGTTCTTGGTAATCACCCAGCGCGCCGGGCGCAGCCCGTTGCGGTCGAGCATGCAGACCGCCTGGCGGCCGTCGGTCATCACCACCCCGGCCGGGCCGTCCCAGGGCTCCATGTGCATGGAGTTGAACTCATAGAAGGCACGCAGGTCGGCGTCCATCAGCTCGACGTTCTGCCAGGCCGGCGGCACCATCATGCGCACCGCGCGGTGCAGCTCCATGCCGCCGGTCAGCAACACCTCGAGCATGTTGTCCATGCTGGAGGAGTCGGAGCCGGTGGTATTGACGATCTCGTCGAGGTCGGTGATCTCCGGCAGCCGCTCGCTCAGGAAGTTCTCCTTGCGGGAGTTCGCCCAGCCCCGGTTGGCCTCGACGGTGTTGATCTCGCCGTTGTGGGCCAGCAGACGGAACGGCTGGGCCAGCGGCCAGCGCGGCGCGGTATTGGTAGAGAAGCGCTGGTGGAAGACGCAGATCGCAGTCTCGAGGCGCTCATCGCCCAGGTCGCGGTAAAAGGCCGGCAGGTCCACCGGCATCACCAACCCCTTGTAGGAGACGACCTCGGCGGAGAGCGAACAGACGTAGAAGTCCGGCTCGTCGCGTAGCTTTTCCTCGGCGCGGCGGCGCGCCATGAAGAGATCGACGTCGAAGCGTTCGCCTCCCTCGGCGCCCGGCTCCACGAACAGCTGGCGGATGCGCGGCAGACAGTCGAGCGCCATGGGGCCGCAGACGCTGGGGTCCAGCGGCACGTCGCGCCAGCCCGCCACCCGCAGGCCGCGCGCCTCGAGCTCGGCGACGAGGGTCTCGCGCCCGTGGGCCTCGCGGGCGTCGTCGTCGGGCAGGAAGATGGCCCCTACGGCATAGCGCTCGCCCAGGGTCACGCCCAGCGCCTCCTTCGCCACCTCGCGCATGAAGGCATCCGGCATCTGCAGCAGCAGCCCGCAGCCATCGCCGGTCTTGCCGTCAGCGGCGATGCCACCACGGTGGGTCATGCAGGTCAGTGACTCGATGGCGGTCTTGAGCAGGTCGTGACTGGCCTGGCCCTCCATATGGGCGATCAGGCCGAAGCCGCAGTTGTCACGGAACTCGCCGGGCTGATGAAGACCTCTGTTCATGGGCGTGCCTCGGGTTGAATGGTTTCTTTGGCAGTCATCACATGGTAATCTATACGGTTTTTCTTTTTTCACGTCGCTCCTGATGGGAGCGAGGACTGCTCTGCAAAAGGCCGACCAGCATAGCCAGAGGTGCGCCCACCGCGCAATCGACCTCCCCCGCCACCCCCATGAAAACCGCCGACAAATCCGTCACTTGCACGGCACTCGAGGCAAAAAAACCCGCTAACTCAATGGCTTGCAAAGTCATGCAACGGTTTTTAAACGCCGCCCACAGATTATTAGACTTTAGTCTATTAATGCCCAATTTATCCATGCCGATCCGGCATGAGGCATGCGAATAGCTTAAAGATAGCCCGCACGGAACGTCGGCGCAGCCCAAACGTCGGCGCAGCCCAAACACGACGACGCCCGCACAAGGGCGGGCGTCGAACAAGGCGGATATTGAGTCGATGCGTCGAGGCACAGACAAAAGGCGCCGAGCACCGGCAAACGATCAGCGGCGAGGGAAGGCCTCGATGAGCGCGGCCAGGGTCTGCGGCGGCGTCTCGTCATGGATGCAGGCATCGCCCAGCGCACGCAGCAGGATCAGCCGCAGACGGCTGTCGAGGTTCTTCTTGTCCAGGCGCATGATGGCGAGAAAGTCGTCCACCCCCATCTCGGCCGGGGCCGTCAGCGGCAGGCCGGCGGCCTCGATGAGCATCCGCACGCGGGCCACCTCGGCCTCGCTGAGCCAACCCAGACGACACGACAGCTCGGCGGCCATCAGCATGCCGGTGCCGACGGCCTCGCCGTGGAGCCAGTGCCCGTAGCCCTGATGCGCCTCGATGGCGTGCCCGAAGGTGTGTCCCAGGTTGAGCAGCGCCCTCACCCCCTGCTCGGTCTCGTCCTCGGCGACGATCTCGGCCTTGAGCGCGCAACTGCGCTCGATGGCGTGGGTCAGGGCGGCGGCGTCGAGACCCCGCAGCGCCGGCAGCTCGGCCTCGAGCCAGGCCAGGAAGTCGGCGTCGCGGATCAGCCCGTACTTGAGCACCTCGGCGAGCCCCGCCGAGAGCTCGCGCGGCGGCAGCGTCGCCAGGGTGCCGGTGTCGATCAGTACCGCGCGGGGCTGCCAGAAGGCGCCGATCATGTTCTTGCCGCGGGGATGGTTCACGCCGGTCTTGCCGCCTACCGAGGAGTCGACCTGGGCGAGCAGCGTGGTCGGCACCTGAACGAAGGCCACGCCGCGCTGATAGCAGGCGGCGGCGAAGCCGACCATGTCGCCGGTCACCCCGCCGCCGAGGGCGATCAGGGTGCAGCGGCGATTGAAGCCGGCGGCGAGCAGGGCATCCCAGATCCGCTCCACGTGAGCCAGCGTCTTGGTGGCCTCGCCGTCGGGCAGCACCAGGGTGCGCACCTCGAGGTCATCGGCCAACCCTTGGGTCAGCTTCTCGAGATAGAGCGGCGCCACCGTCTCGTTGGTGACCACCATGACCTGGCGACCGGCCAGGTGCGGCGCCAGCCACTGTGGGTCGCCCAACAGGCCGGGGCCGATATGGATGGGGTAGCTGCGATCGCCCAGCGCCACCTCGAGGGTGGACGGGACGGCAGGGGACTCGATCATGGGCTCAGGCCTTGCATTGCAGGGGATCGACCAGGCGCGTCACGCGCCGCACGATCTCGTTGACCACGGCACGCGGGCCGCGACGGTCGGTGCGCACTACCACATCGGCGGTGGCGCGATAGAGCGGGTCGCGCAGCGCGAACATGTCGCGCAGCACGGCCTCCTTGTCGGGGCGCTGCAGCAGCGGCCGATTGCGGTCCTTGGCGGTCCGCCGCAGCTGCTGCTCCACGGTGGTGAGCAGGTAGATCACGGTGCCGCTCTCGCGCAGCACGCGGCGATTCTCCTCCCGCAGCACGGCCCCTCCCCCGGTGGCGATGACCACGTTCTCGTAGTGCGTCAGCTCACGGATCATCTGCGTTTCGCGATCGCGAAAGCCCGCCTCGCCCTCGACGTCGAAGATCCACGGGATGTCGGCGCCACAGCGCGCCTGGATCTCGTGGTCGCTGTCGTAGAACGCGCGTGACAGCTCGGCCGCCAGAAGGCGGCCGATAGTGCTCTTGCCGGCCCCCATGGGGCCGATCAGTATCAGGTTGGGAAGTGCCTGCATCAGCGAATGGCCAGGTTGTCGTCCAGTATTCGGGGCGTGATGAATACTAGCAACTCTACCTTATCATTGGTGTTCTCGGTATAGCGGAAGAGGTTCCCCAGCACCGGCAGGTCACCCAGGAAGGGTGTCTTGAACAAACTGCGGGCCTCCTCGGTGGTAAGGATGCCGCCCAACACCACGGTCTCGCCGTTGTCCACCAGCACCTGGGTCTCAATGGAGTTGGTGTCGATGGAGGGCACGCCGTTGAAGAGTTGGCCCACCGTATCATTGTTGATCACCAGGTCCATGATGATGCGGTTGTCCGGAGTGATCTGCGGGGTGACCTCGAGCGCCAGCACCGCCTCCTTGAACTCGACGTTGGTGGCTCCGCTGGAGGACGCCTCCTGATAGGGGATCTCGGTGCCCTGCTTGATCACCGCGGTGCGCTGGTTGGCGGTGATCACTCGCGGCTGGGAGATGGTCTGACTCTTGCCCTCGCTCTCCAGGGCGCGCAGCTCCAGGTCGAGCAGGATATCGCCCGACAGGTAGCCGAAGCTGAAGGCGGTGGAGGACGAGGCGGTCCCCCCCATGTCCACGGCCAGGCCACCGTTGCCCACGCTGCCGTCCGCAGCCCCGCCGACATCGAATCGACCATCGCCGATGCGATCGGGGGACGACAACCCCCAGTTGATCCCGAGCTCTCGTGTGGCGCTGTCACGGGCGATGACGATGCGCGCCTCGATCTGCACCTGACGCACCGCCACGTCCAGCGTCTCGAACGTCGAGAGGATGTCGTCGATGTTCTCGGCGGTATCCTGAATCAACAGGGTGTTGGTGCGCGCATCGACGGCCACCTTGCCCCGCTCGGAGAGCAGGCCGAAGCCCTGATCGCCCCCCCGCAGCAGGCGGGCCAAATTCTCGGCCTTGGCATACTTGACCTGAATGTACTCGGACTCCAGCGGCGTGAGCGTCTCGAGCTGCTCGCGCGTCTGAAGTTCGATCTGTTCACGCTGCGCCAGCTCCGTGGCCGGCGCCACCACGATGACGTTGCCCTCCTGGCGGCTGGCGAGGCCGTGGCTCTTGAGCACCAGGTCCAGGGCCTGATCCCAGGGCACGTCCTGCAGGTTGAGGGTGACACGACCGGTCACGCTGTCGCTGGCCACCAGATTGAGGCCGGTGAAATCGGCGATGATCGCCAGTACCGAGCGCACCTCGATGTCCTGGAAGTTCAGAGTGATGCGCTCGCCGGTATAGGGGAACTGTTCGCGGACGCGCTCCTCCTGCTGCGCCTGGGTGACCGGCTCGGCCTCGATCACCAGCTGACGGCCGGTCTGGGTGGAGAGCATAGCAAATCGCCCTTCCCCCTCGATCTCCAGGGTCACGCCGTCGCGCCCCGCGCGCGGGGTGACGCGCTTGAGCGGGGTACCGAAATCGCTGACGTCATAGACCTGATCCAGAGAGGCCGGCAGTCGGACATCCTGCAGTTCGGCGACGATGCGCTGGCCGCTCTCACGCACCCGGGCATCCACACCGGAGCGGTCGAAGGTCACGACCAGCCGTCCCGCACCAGCGTCGCCGCGACGGAAGTCGATGTCCTGAATGCTCGGCTGCCGGTACGCCTGGGTCGATGACTGAGTCGACGCCCGGGTCGATGACGCCACCGTCCGCGAGGTGGCCGCCGGCGTGGCGGGCGCCATGGCCGGCTGGTCGGCCGCGCCGCCGATGGAGATCAGCAGGCGATCGCCCTGCTGACGGGTGTTGTAGGGCAAGGGGCCTTCCAGCTCGAAGACCAGCCGCGTGCGTGATCCCGCCTCCAGGGCCGTGACCCGCTCGACCCCGCCCATGCCGAGCTCCTCGCGGCGGCGCTCCAGGGCGCTGGCCGTGTCCATCAGGTCGATGGTCAGGCGAGCGGGCTCGTCGAGACGATAGCCACGCACCTCGGGTACCGGCCCGCCGAAGTCGAGCTCCACCTCCAGCGCCCCATCCGTCCCTTGGCGGAAGGCCAGGTCGGTGAGGGTAGAGGCTGCCATAGCGGTCGTGGCGACCGCCAGCAGCGCCACAATAGCGAGACCACGAATCATCGCATGCATTATTCCCTTCCCCCTGCGGACCCCAGCCCGCCACCAGATCGGCGGCGGGGCATGAATGTGTTATGCGCCCTCGCCGAGGGCAATCTGCCTGGAACGCTCCTGCCAGGCATTGCTCTCCAGCACGGTCTCCACCAGCACCAGCGAGGCCTCCGTGATGCTCACGATGCGCCCATGATCGAGGCCCATGTAGTCACCGATCGTGACCCGGTGCACCTTGCCATCCGGCCCTCGCACCAGGGCCGACGGCTTGCCACCGACCGTCAACGTTCCTACCAGATCCAGCTCGGCGAGATCGTAGGCCTCGAGCGGCTCTCGCGGGCGATCCGGAGGCGGCGCTAGATCGCCGGCCTCTGGCACCTCACGCTGATCCTGCATGCGTCGAGGCATGAAGGGGCTGCGATCCTCGTTGCCGGCATACGACACCCGCTCGATGGGCGGAATATCCGGAAGATCCAGCTGGGGAACTTCCCCCGGATTCGCGCGCACCTCGACCAGCTGCTGCTCAAGCTGGCGCAGCTCGGGGTCCACGCAGCCGCTCAAGAGCCCCATTCCGAGAGCGAGAAACGCATATCGCGCACTTAGGCGGGTCACGGGCCCTCCTCGTCCGGCTGGCGGTAGCTGTAGGTACGGGCGAGCATGGAGAGCTGCAATTGCTGCCCCCCCGCTTCCTCGACGGGCTCGAGGGTCAGATCGTGCTGGGTGACGATGCGCGGCAAGCCAGCGACCGTGGCCAGAAATTCCGAGATGCGGTGATAGCCACCCTGCACCCGGATATCGAACGGCTGCTCGAGATAGAACTCCTGGGCGACGGGGCTGCGCAGGCGGATGAACTCGATGGCAAGCTGATTACTGATCGCCGCTTCGCTGATGTTGTCAATCAACGAGGGAATCTCGGCATCCGTGGGCAACATCTCGCGAAGATGGCCCATACGCTCCTCGAGGACGGCCATCTCCTCACGCATCACATCGAGATGGGCCGCCTGCGCCGCCTTGCTCCGATAGTCTCTGATCAACCGCGTTTCTTCCGCCCTGGCCTGCTTCAGCTCCTCCGCCTTCGGTGCTCCGAGGTACCAGTACATGCCGGCCAGGGTCAGGCCGAGTACCAGCACGCAGCAGATCAGCTGCAGCAGGAAGGGCCAACTACCGGCCTCTTTGACATCCAGTTCGCCCCAGTCCAGGTCGCGAAGACGACGCACTTCGGTGGATAAGTTCATGGCGCCTCCGTGACTGTTGCACCCTCGACACGGTCTGTATCGGGCATGTGCTGGTTGACACTGAGGTTAAAGTGGCGCATCTCGTCGTCGGCGGCTTCGACCTCGGAAAGAACGGGCCTGGAAAGGGAGATTGCCGCATCCAGCGATCTGAGCTGATCGGAGACTTGCCGATTATTCTCTGCCACGCCGGCCATCCGCAGCACGTCCCCCTGTCGGTTGAGCTGCGTGTAGTACACGCCGTCGACCAGGCTGGTGACCAGATCATTGACGACGTGAACGGTCTGAGCGCGCCCCGTCTGAAGCTCCGTGAAGACCCGCACCTGGGCCTCCATGGTTTGCCGAACCTGCTCCAGCTCGCTGATTTCACGTATCGCGGCATCCAGCTTCTGAGCCTCGACTTCAACGAAGTGGTTGCGCTCCTGCTGAGCACTCAAGCGCTGATCATAGTGCCAGGTCATGGCATAGCCACCCCCCAGGCCGACCAGCGCGCTCAGCACGATGGCCGTGGCAAACCGCTTGCTGCGACGGGCGCGCACTTCCTCCCGCCAAGGGAGCAGGTTGATCTCGATGGTCGTCATTTGCCTACCCTCATCGCCAGGCCGCAGGCCGTGAGCATGGCCGGGGCATCGCCGGCCAGGGTCGGGACGTCGATGCGGGCGTTCACCTTCATGCGACGGAAGGGGTTGGCGATCACCACCTCCATGCCGCTCTCCTCGGCCAACCGCTCGGCCAGGCCCGGCAGCACGCTGGTGCCGCCCGCCAGGATCATACGACGCACCTCCTGCTTGCGCCCGGCGGTGTAATAGAGCTGCAGCGAGCGACCCACCTGCTGCACGAGGGTGTCGAGGAAGGGATCCAGCACGCTGCGCTGGTAGTCATCAGGCAGGCCGCCACGCTTCTTGGCCAGGCCCGCCTCCTCGAGCGTCAGCCCATAGCGATTGCGGATCTCGTCGGTCAGCTGGCGGCCGCCGAACACGGTGTCGCGGCTGTAGGTGACGCGGCCGTCGCGCAACACGTGGAAGGCGTTCATGGTGGCGCCGATATCGACCAGCGCCACGCACTCCTGCTCGCCGCCCTCCGACGGCAGCTGATGGCGCAGCTCCTGGAAGGCGCGCTCCATGGCGAAGGTCTCGACATCGACGGCCGCCGGCGTGAGCCCCGCCTGCAGTACGGCCTCGGTCAGCTGATTGACGTCCTGCTGGCGACAGGCCACCAGCAGCACGTCCTGCTGATCGCCGTAGCGCGCATTGAGGCCGAGGCGCTGGAAGTCGAAGGCGACCTCGTTGAACGGAAACGGGATATGGCGGTCGGATTCGAGCTGGATGCGTGTCTCGATCTCGCCGTCGTCGAGCGAGGCGGGAAACGACAGCGTCTTGGTGATGGCGGCACCGGCCGGCACGGCCACGGCGGCGTTGCGCGAGCCAGGGCGCGCATGGTCCACGGCGCGCTTGAGGGCATCCACCACGGCCGGCATGTCGCGAATTCGCCGCTCGATCACGGCGCCCTCGCGCAGCGGCCGTACCGCGTAGCTTTCCACCTGGTAGTGGCCACCCGCGCGTTTCAGCTCGATGACTTTGACGGTAGCCGAGGTGATATCGACACCGATCAGTCCCTTACCGGGTGCTTTCAGTCGCATCGTATGTCATGCCCCTGCCTGACCCCTGCGGCGTGCCGCTCATTATGATTATCCAGTCCAGACCGAGTTATCACGCATGATGCTCACCATACCCAGGTCCGTAAGCGCAGATTACATGATATTGCCGAATCTCACACGATTGGCAGTGTCGCCACGAGTCAACGCTGGTGACCACACCCTCGGCTTCCTATAATGGCTGCCTCGAGGGAAGGCCACTGCATCGCCACCACTCCGCCCCCGTTCCCAGCATGGATACCGCATTTTCATGAAGTTTCTCAGAACTCTGGTCATTTCCGTCCTCTGGCTGCTGGTCTCGCTGTCCGCCGCCGGCGTCCTGGGCGTGGTGGGTGCCGCGCTCTACTTCGCGCCCGGCCTGCCCGACGTGCGACAGCTCCAGGACTTCGAGCTGCAGACGCCGCTGCGCATCTTCACCCGCGACGGCAAGTTGATCGGCGAATTCGGCGAGGAGCGCCGCACTCCGGTGGAGTATGCCGAGATCCCCGAGGAGCTGATCGACGCCCTGCTGGCCGCCGAGGACGCGACCTACTTCGACCATGCCGGCGTCGACCCGAAGGGCCTGCTGCGGGCCGCGGTGGAGCTGGCGGCGAGCGGCGGCGACATCCAGTCTGGCGGCTCGACGATCACCATGCAGGTGGCGCGCAACTACCTGCTCACGCTGGACCAGACCTTCACCCGCAAGATCCGCGAGATCCTGCTGGCGCTGCAGATGGAGCAGATCCTCTCCAAGCAGGAGATCCTCGAGCTCTACGTCAATAAGATCTATCTCGGCAATCGCGCCTACGGCATCGCGGCGGCCTCGGTGGTCTACTACGACCGGCCGCTTGGCGAGCTGACCCTGGCCGAGAAGGCGATGATCGCCGGCCTGCCCAAGGCCCCCTCGGCCTTCAATCCGCTGGCCAATGCCGAGCGCGCGCTGATTCGCCGCAACTGGATCCTGTTTCGCATGCGCGAACTCGGCTACATCGACGAGGCCGCTTACGAGGAGGCCGTGCAGGCACCGGTCACCGCCCGCCGCCACCTCGCCCAGGTCGAGGTGGAGGCCGACTACGTGGCCGAGATGGCGCGCCAGTTCGCCATCGACCGCTACGGCGACCGAGCCTACACCGGCGGCTATCGCATCCACACCACCCTGGACAGCGAACTGCAGCCGCTGGCCGGGCGCGCCCTGGCGGGCGGGCTGATCGAATACGATACTCGCCACGGCTGGCGCGGCCCCGAGCAGACCGACATTCCGCGCAGCCTGGCCGAGGCCCAGGAGCGCACCGACCGCGAGGGGCTGGAGGAAGAGCTCGCCGAGTCGCCGGAGGTCATGCAGACTGCACGGCGCGCCGCCGAGCGCAGCCAGACCGAAATCGAAGGCATCGAGGGCGACGTCAGCAACTGGCTGCAGGTGCTCGAGCGCACGCCCGCCTTTGGTCCGCTCAAGCCCGCCATCGTGGTCGAGAGCGAGGGGCGCGAGATGCGCGTCCTGGCTCGCGGCGGAGAACTCATCACCCTGCCCTGGAGCGGACTGGAGTGGGCGGATCCCTACCTGAGCCCCTACAGCCGCGGTACGCCGCCGAACTCGGCCGACGACATCGCCCAGCGCGCCTCGCTGGTGCGCATCCTGCAGAACGAGGACGGCAGCTGGCGCCTCTCCCAGCGCCCCGAGGCCGAGGGCTCGCTGGTGGTCATGAATCCCGACACCGGGGCTATCCTGGCCCTGCAGGGCGGCTTCGACTTCGATGCCAGCAAGTTCAACCGCGCCACCCAGGCGCGCCGACAGGCCGGCTCGATCTTCAAGCCGTTCGTCTACCTGGCGGCGCTGAACAGCGGCGAGATGAACCCGGCGAGCGTGGTCAACGACGCCCCCGTGGTGCTGCAGGACGGCAGCAACGAGCTGTGGCGCCCTGCCAACTCCAGCGGCGACTTCCTCGGCCCGACCCGGATCAGAGTGGGCCTGGCGAAGTCGCGCAACCTCATCACCATCCGCGTGCTGCAGTCGCTGGGGCTGGAGCGCACCATCGACTTCCTCGAGGGGTTCGGCTTCGACCCCGACCAGCTGCCGCGCGGCCTCTCCCTGGCGCTGGGCAGCGCCAGCCTGACGCCGCTGGAGATGACCAACGCCTACGCGGTGCTGGCCAATGGCGGCTTCCAGGTCTCCCCCTGGTTCATCGACCGGGTGACCCGTGGCGACGACGAGGAGTCCTCCGTCGTCGACGAGGCATCGCCGCGCGTCGCCTGCCGTGCATGCAGCGACGACCAGATGATGGTCGAGATCGATGGCGAGACCTACGAGGTGGCACCCCGTGTGGCCGACCCGGCCGCTGTCTACATCCTGCGCGACATGCTGCGCGACGTAGTCGAGCATGGCACGGCACGCCGCGCCCTGGCCCTCGAGCGCAGCGACATCGTCGGCAAGACCGGCACCACCAACGATCAGCGGGACGCCTGGTTCGCCGGCTTCAACAGCGACCTCGTGGCTACCACCTGGGTGGGCAAGGACAACAACGAGAGCACTGCCGAGTACGGCTCGCAGGTCGCCCTGCCGATCTGGATGGACTTCATGGGCCAGGCCCTGGACGGGCAGCCCGAGCGCTGGCCCGAGCGGCCGGCGGGCGTGGTCAGCGAGCAGATCGATCCCGACACCGGCCGCCGCTTGCGCGACGATCAGGGCGGCGGCATCGAGGAGCTGTTCATGGCCGATCATCTGCCCGGCTTCCAGCCGCGCCGGGTCGAGCAGGAGGTCGAGCGCGAGAGCGGCTCCCAGGGCACCGGCGCCTACGAGGCCATCTTCTAGGCCGACGCCGCCCTCCCGCCTCGGGCGGCCGCCTGGCCGCCCGCCCCATGCACCGATGGCGACGCGTCGGCAGACGCCGACAGCGGCAACCCCAGAGATCGACCATGTCGTACCCAAGCCCCTCCCTCCGACTGCCTCGCTGGCTGGCCATCGGCGGGCTGATGGCGATCGCCGGAGGCGGTCAGGCCAGCCCCTTCTACGCGCCACCGCCCCCCGAGGAACACGCCGAGGGGCTCAGCGGCAGTGCCGAACTGGGCTACACCCACCTGTCGGGCAATACCGACAGTCAGACCTTGATCGCCAAGGGCCGACTCACCTGGCTGACGGGAAAATGGACTCAGACGCTGCGCGGCGAGGTGCGCAACGTCTCCCGCGACGGCGACATCAGCGCCGAGCAGTACCTGGTCGCCGGCCGCGAACGCTACGACCTCGACGGCCCCCACTACGCCTTCGGCTTCGCCCGCTGGGACCGCGACCGTTTCAGCGGCTATGAGCAGCAGTTCACCACCATCGGCGGCTATGGCCGCGACCTGCTAGACGACGCGCGTCAACGACTCTCGCTGGAGGCCGGGCCGGGCTATCGTTACGACCGCATCGTGGGCAAGGATGACGAATCGCTGGGCGTGGCCTACGGCGCCCTGGCCTACGCCTGGGACTTCTCGGAGACCGCCAGCCTCGAGCAGGAGCTCTCGGTGGAGGCCACCGACGCCAACGTCACCTCGCGCTCGCTGACCTCGCTCACCGCCCGCCTCAACGCGCACCTGGCCCTGAAGCTCTCCCACGAGATCAAGGACACCTCGCGTCCGCCCGAAGACGCCACGGCCCGCACCGATCGCACCACCTCCGCCTCCCTGCTCTACAACTGGTAGGCCGCCTCCCGAAATCCCACCGCCCAGAGACGACGACGCCGGCCCGAGGGCCGGCGTCGTCATGCAGCGTGAAAGGCGTCAGTGACTCAGACGCCGTAGACGTCCTCCGCGGAGCGCAACGGGTAGTGGGAGGGGTAGGGCTTGCGTGCCACCCCGGAGTCCACCGCCGCCTGGGCCACGGCCGCCGGCACCCGCTCCAGCAGGCGGATATCCACCGGCGTGGGGATGATGTAGTTCGGCCCGAAGGTCATCTCGTCCATCTCATAGGCCTCCAGCACGTCGCGCGGGACCGGCTCGCGAGCCAGGTCCTTCAGCGCATGGACGGCGGCGACCTTCATCTCCTCGTTGATGCGGGTGGCGCGCACATCGAGCGCTCCGCGGAAGATGAACGGGAAGCCCAGTACGTTGTTGACCTGGTTCGGATAGTCGGAGCGACCGGTGGCCATGATCACGTCCGGGCGGATCTCGCGAGCCAGGTCGGGGTGGATCTCGGGATCCGGATTGGTGCAGGCGAAGACCACCGGGTTGGGGGCCATGCTGCGAATGTGGTCGGCGCTCATCAGGCCGGGGCCGGAGAGGCCGACGAAGACATCGGCCCCATCGATGGCATCGGCCAGGGTGCGCTTGTCCGTCTCCACGGCGAACATCGCCTTATACTGGTTCAGGTCCTCGCGGCCGCTGTGGATCACGCCCTTACGGTCGAGCATCACGATGTTCTCGGAATGCGCACCACAGGAGACCAGCAGCTTCATGCAGGCAATGGCGGCCGCGCCGGCGCCCAGGCAGACGATGCGGGCGCTGTCCAGCGACTTGCCGGCGATCTCCAGGGCGTTGAGCATGCCCGCGGCGGTGACGATGGCGGTGCCGTGCTGGTCGTCATGAAACACCGGGATGCTGCACTGCTCGACCAGCGCCTGCTCGATCTCGAAGCACTCGGGTGCCTTGATGTCCTCGAGGTTGATGCCACCCCAGGTATCGGCGATGCGCGCCACGGTGTCGATGAAGGCCTGCGGGCTCTCGGCATTGACCTCGACGTCCACCGAGTTGATGCCGGCGAAGCGCTTGAACAGTACGCCCTTGCCTTCCATCACCGGCTTGCTCGCCAGGGGCCCCAGATTGCCAAGACCGAGGATGGCACTGCCGTCGGAGATCACCGCGACCAGGTTGCCCTTGCCGGTATAGAGGTAGGCGTTTTCCGGATCATTGGCGATCTCGCGCACCGGCTCCGCGACCCCGGGGCTGTAGGCCAGGGACAGGTCCCGAGCGCTGGCAGTGGGCTTGGTGAGCTCCACCGAGAGCTTCCCGGGGAAAGGTTTCGCGTGGTAGTCCAGCGCCGCCTGCTTCTTCGCGTCCGTCATGCTGAGAGTTTCCGGTAGCCGATGATGGGTCAGCCAGTGTATACAAGAACACCGGGAGCCTCAACTCGTTCAATATCCAACCCGTTCCCGCCTCGTTTGAAGACGTTGCCGGTCATTTGCCGAAACTTATAGCTGAGCGCATCAGCTATAACGTTTTACTTATCATGGCGACGGCACGGGCAGCAGGCGTCGTCGGCAGGGGCCAGACACGAAGAAACCCGCCTCGGCGGGCGGGTTTCTCGATACAGCGAGGTGCCGGTCGGCTCAACGCTTGATGGCAGCACCGAAGCGCTTGTTGAAGCGCTCGACGCGACCGCCAGTGGTCGCCTGCTTCTGCTTGCCCGTATAGAACGGGTGGCACTGCGAGCAGACGTCCAGGGAAAAGTCATGGCCAGAGGTGGAGCCGACCTCGAAGGTGGCGCCGCAGGAGCAGGTCACGTTGACCGTCTTGTAATCCGGGTGGATACCTTGTTTCATCTTGAGCCTCACGAAGCTGTATGCCGCCACCTGATCTTCTGCCAGGCACCGCATACGGGTTGTCTGTACATGCGAACCGGTTGCCGCCAGGCACCCAGGGTGTCCACAGCGGCGAAGTATTCTAGCAGAGCCCACGCCGGAGGCCAATTGCCCGATTCCCCCCAGCCGCCCGCGCCCCGCGTGCTGGGCGTGGCGGTGCCCTCGCCGCTGCGCCGCCTGTTCGACTACCGACCCGGCCGCCATGCGCCCCCCGGCGGCTGGCAGCCGGGGCTACGCGTACGGGTGCCCTTCGGCCGGCGCCACGTCGTCGGCGTGGTAATGGAGTGCCGCGACGACAGCGAGCTGCCGCCCTCGCGCCTCAAGCCAGTGGACGCCTGCCTCGACGAGGCGCCGCTGCCGGCCGACTGGCTGTGGCTATGTCGCTTCACCGCCCGCTACTATCAGCACGCCCTCGGCGACACCCTGCAGCAGGCCATGCCGGTGCTGCTGCGCCAGGGGCGTGCGCTGGCGTCGCGCACCCGCGAGCGCTGGTGCGTGACGCCGGCCGGCGAGCAGGACGCCCCGCCGGGACTCGCCCGGGCGCCCCGCCAGGCCGAGCTGCTGGCCATGCTGCGTCAGCACCCCCACGGCCTGGTCAGCCAGGCGATCCTCGCCCAGTCGTTCACCCGCGACCAGCTGCGTGCGCTGGTCGACAAGGGACTGATCGTGCGCCACGAGGAGCCGCTCTCGGCCGGCGCGCCGAGCGATGACGGCCAGCGGCTGGCCGAACCCGCCCTGCCCCTCAACGGCGAGCAGGCCACCGCGCTGAGCGCCCTGCACGAGCGGCTCGACGCCTTTCACCCCTGCCTGCTCCACGGGGTCACCGGCAGCGGCAAGACCGAGGTCTACCTGCAGCTCATCGAAGCCGTCATCGGGCGTCACCGCCAGGCACTGGTGCTGGTCCCCGAGATCGGCCTGACCCCGCAGACCCTGGCGCGCTTTCGCAGCCGTTTCCGAGTGCCGGTGGTGGCGCTCCACTCGGGCCTCACCGACCACGAACGCCTCGACGCCTGGGAGGCGGCCGCCAGCGGCCGGGCGCCCATCGTCATCGGCACCCGCTCGGCGATCTTCACGCCGCTGACACGCCCGGGAGTGATCATCGTCGACGAGGAGCACGACGGCTCCTTCAAGCAGCAGGACGGGCTGCGCTACCATGCCCGCGACCTCGCCGTGGCCCGCGCCCACCATCACCGCATCCCGCTGCTACTGGGCACGGCCACGCCCTCGCTGGAGACCCTGCAGCGCGCCCAGGCCGGCGACTACCGCCACCTGCGTCTGACCCGCCGCGCCAGCCGCTATGCCCCGGCGCGCCTCGAGCTTACCGACCTGCGCGGCCGCCAGCGTCGGGCCGGGCTGATTCCGCCGGTGATCGAGACCATCGGCGAGACCCTGGCCGCCGGCCATCAGGTGCTGGTCTTCATCAATCGCCGCGGCTTCGCCCCCACCCTCGCCTGCCACGCCTGCGGCTGGCTGGCCGAGTGCGACCACTGCGATGCGCGCATGACCCTCCACCGCCAGCCGCCCCTGCTGGCCTGCCACCACTGCGACCGCCGCCGCGCCCTGCCCGACGCCTGCCCCGAATGCGGCAGCATCGACTTGCGCCCGCTGGGCAGCGGCACCGAGCGCACCGAGGAGACCCTGGCGGCGCTCTTCCCCGAGACGCCGGTGCACCGCATCGACCGCGACAGCACCCGCCGCCGCGACGCCCTCGAGCAGGTGCTGACCGAGGTGCGCCGCGGCGAGCCCTGCCTGCTGGTGGGCACCCAGATGCTGGCCAAGGGCCACCACCTGCCCCACGTCACCCTGGTGGTGGTGGTCAACGCCGACGCCGGCCTCTACGCCAGCGACTTCCGGGCCCTGGAACACAGCGCCCAGCTGCTCGAGCAGGTGGCGGGGCGCGCCGGCCGAGCCGCCCATCCCGGCCGCGTGCTGGTGCAGACGATGCACACCGACGACCCGCACCTGCGCCTGCTCGCCGACGCGGGCTACGATGCCCTCGCTGCCCAACTGCTGGAGGAGCGCCGCGCCGCCCAGCTGCCGCCCTTCCGCTTCCTGGCCCTGCTGCGCCTGGAGGCGCCCCATGAGGCGGCGGTGGTCGAGCTCGGCGGCCTGGCGGCCGAGGCGCTGCGCGGCTGGCTCACCGAGCGCGGCCTCGAGGTCGACTGCCTGGGACCGGTACCCGCGCCCATGGAGCGGCGCCAGAACCGCTATCACCTGCAGCTGATGCTCTCATCCCCGCGCCGCAGCCGGCTCCACGAGGCCGGCGCCTGGCTAATCGCCTGGCTGGAGGGCCGCCCCGAGGCGCGGCGGGTCCGGTGGTCGCTGGATATCGATCCGCAGACACTGGCCTGAAAGCCGTAAGCCGTAAGCCGTAAGTCGTAAGCCGGGAGGCTGCTGTTAGCACTGCTGATGGCACGGGGGTTTCTCTTATAGCTTAAAGCTTATGGCTTAGCGCTCCGGGCGAAGCCCGGGCGGGCTTTAAAGCCCGGCGCCGATTGCCGATAATGGCGCCCCAGACTCGCCCGGGCGGTCGCTTCGCATCGCCCACGCCACAGGACACCGGACACTTCCATGAAAGAGACCATCATCGCGCTGCTCGAGGACGCCCTGGACAACCTCCGGCAACAGGGCGTCGTGCCCGCCGAGATCGCCCCCACCATCAAGGTCGATCCGACCCGCGACAAGGCGCATGGCGACTACGCCACCAACCTCGCGCTGATGCTGGCGAAACCGGCCGGAAAGAAGCCCCGCGAGCTGGCCGAGGCCCTGGTCGCCGCGCTGCCCGAAAGCGACGCCGTGCAGAAGGTGGAGATCGCCGGGCCTGGCTTCGTCAACTTCTTCGCCGCCACCGATGCCGCCGCCCAGGTGGTGCGCCAGGTGCTCGAGGCCGGCGATGCCTTCGGCCGCAACCTGGCGGGCCAGGGGCGCAAGGTGCAGGTGGAGTTCGTCTCCGCCAATCCGACCGGGCCGCTGCACGTCGGCCACGGCCGCGGGGCGGCGATCGGCGACTGCATCTGCCGTCTGTTGGAGGCCACCGGCCACGACGTGACCCGCGAGTTCTACTACAACGACGCCGGCGCCCAGATCGCCAACCTGGCGCGTTCGGTGCAGGCGCGAGTGCAGGGCATCGATCCCGGCGATGCGGGCTGGCCCGAGGATGGCTACCGCGGCGGCTACATCATCGATGTGGCCAACAGCTATCTGGCCGGCGAGACCGTGCACGCCGACGACCGCCACGTCACCGGCGCCGGCGACCCGGACGACCTCGAGGCCATCCGCGACTTCGCCGTGGCCTACCTGCGTCGCGAGCAGGATCTGGACCTCAAGGCCTTCGGCGTCGAATTCGACGTCTACTTCCTGGAGTCCTCGCTCTACGAGCAGGGCAAGGTCGAGGCCGCGGCCGAGCGGCTGATCGAGAAGGGCCACACCTTTGAACAGGACGGCGCCCTGTGGCTGCGCACCACCGACTTCGGTGATGACAAGGACCGCGTGATGCGCAAGTCCGACGGCCAGTACACCTACTTCCTGCCCGACGTCGCCTACCACCTCGACAAGTGGCAGCGCGGCTTCACCACGGTGATCAACGAGCAGGGCGCCGACCACCACTCCACCGTGACCCGGGTGCGCGCCGGGTTGCAGGCCCTCGAGGCCGGCATACCCCAGGGCTGGCCCGACTACGTGCTGCACCAGATGGTGATGGTCACCCGCTCCGGAGTCGAGGTAAAGCTCTCCAAGCGCGCCGGCAGCTACGTCACGGTGCGCGACCTGATCGACGAGGTGGGACGCGACGCCACGCGCTTCTTCCTGGCCGCCCGCCGCGCCGACTCCCAGCTGACCTTCGACATCGACCTGGCCCGCTCGCAGTCCAACGACAACCCGGTCTACTACGTGCAGTACGCCCATGCGCGGGTCTGCAGCATGCTGCGCCGCGCCGACGCCGAAGGCCTGCCCTTCGACCATGAGCTCGCTATGGCTCAGCTCGCGCTGCTCGACAGCGACCAGGAGAAGGCGGTGCTCAACCGCCTGGCCCGCTACCCCGAGGTGGTCGCCCACGCCGCCGCCGCCCACGAGCCGCAGCAGATCGCCCAGTACCTGCTCGACCTCGCCGCCGACTTCCACACCTGCTACAACGCCGTGAAGGTAATGGTCGACGCCGATGCCCCGCGCAACGCCCGCCTGGCGCTGGGCCTGGCCACTCGCCAGGTGCTGCGCAACGGCCTCGACCTGATGGGTGTCGGCGCGCCCGAGGAGATGTAAGCCATGGCCACCCGGAAGCCTCCCGCCAAGAAGCGCGGCGCCACCAGCACGCCGCGCCGGCGTGCCGCACCGCCCCCGCGCCGGGGCGTGCCGGGCTGGCTGTGGGGACTGGCCGGCCTGGTGGCCGGCTTCCTGCTGGCCCAGCACCAGCACGGCACCGCGCCCTGGCAGGACAGCGACTCGCCGCTGGCGAAGGTGCTCTCCCAGCCGGAGGGCCGCGAGGCGTCCCAGCAAGAGCCGAGTACCGAGACGCCCGACGAGCCGCCGATGCCGACCTTCGAGTTCTACACCCTGCTGCCGGAATCCGAGGTGATCGCCCCGGGCGGCAAGGTGCCAAGTTCCACGGCGACCCCGCCGCCGCGCCCCGAGCCGGCCCAGGCCGCGCCGGAGCCAGCCGCCTCGGCCTCCAGCGACGACCCCATCGCCCGGGTGATCGCCGCCAACATGGAGGCCGACGAGACCGCACGGCCCGCCGCAGCGAACGCCTCGGACGCCGATGCTCGCTTCGTGTTGCAGGCCGCCTCCTTCCGCGAGGCCAGCGATGCCGACCGGCTGGCCGGTCGTCTCAAGGACTTCGGCCTGCTGGCCAAGATCAGCGAGGTCAAGACCGGTGGCGGCGACACCTGGCACCGCGTCCAGGTCGGCCCCTACAGTGACCGGCGCGAGCTCAATCGCGCCCAGGACCTGATGACCACCCAGGGCATCGAACCACTGCTGATCCAGCTGCAGAACTGACGCGCCCACCGTGGGACACGACCAAGGTTGAATTCCACGCGCCCCGCCCGCACTTCCCCCAGAGTTCACCCCGGCGCCTCGGTTCGACCGAGGCGCCGCCAGTCATCGGGAGCTTTTCCCTCCCCCAAGGAGTCCCCTCCATGACCACGATCGTTTCCGTGCGCCGCGGCGACCAGGTGGCGCTGGCCGGTGACGGCCAGGTCTCGCTGGGCAACACCGTGATGAAGGGCAACGCCAGCAAGGTGCGTCGCCTCTACCACGGCCAGGTGCTGGCCGGCTTCGCCGGCGGCACCGCCGACGCCTTCACCCTCTTCGAACGCTTCGAGGCCCAGCTCGAGAAGTACCAGGGCAACCTGGTCAAGGCCGCCGTGGAGCTGGCCAAGGACTGGCGCACCGACCGCGCCCTGCGCCGCCTGGAGGCGCTGCTCGCCGTGGCCAACAAGGACGCCTCGCTGATCATCACCGGCAACGGCGACGTGGTGGAGCCCGAACGTGGGATCATCGCCATCGGCTCCGGCGGCAACTATGCGCTGTCGGCGGCCCGCGCCCTGCTGGAGAACACCGACCTGCCGGCCCGCGAGATCACCGAGAAGTCCCTGGCCATCGCCGGCGACATCTGCGTGTTCACCAACCACAACGTCACGCTGGAAGAGCTCTAATCATGACCCGGATGACCCCCCGCGAGATCGTCCATGCCCTGGACCAGTACATCATCGGCCAGCAGGACGCCAAACGCGCCGTGGCCGTGGCCCTGCGCAACCGCTGGCGGCGCATGCAGCTCGACGGCGAGCTGCGCCACGAGGTGACGCCCAAGAACATCCTGATGATCGGCCCCACGGGCGTTGGCAAGACCGAGATCGCCCGCCGCCTGGCCAAGCTGGCCGGCGCCCCCTTCATCAAGGTGGAGGCCACCAAGTTCACCGAGGTGGGCTACGTGGGCCGCGACGTCGAGTCGATCATCCGCGACCTGACCGAGGCCGCCATCAAGCTGGTCCGCGAGCAGGCCAAGGACGAGGTCGGCCACCGCGCCGAGGACGCCGCCGAGGAGCGCATCCTCGATGCCCTGCTGCCGCCGCCCCGCGGCCAGGAAAACGAGCCGCGCCAGGACAGCTCGACCCGCCAGCTGTTCCGCAAGAAGCTGCGCGAGGGGCAGCTCGACGACAAGGAGATCGACATCGAGGTCACGCCCCAGGGCCCCGGCGTGGACATCACCACCCCGCCGGGCATGGAGGAGATGACCAGCCAGCTGCAGAACCTGTTCGCCGGCATGGGCAAGCAGAAGAGCGAGACGCGCCGGGTCGCGGTGAAAGACGCCCTCGGCCTACTGCGTGACGAGGAGGCCGGCAAGCTGGTCAACGAGGACGACATCAAGAGCCGCGCCATCGAGGCGGTGGAGCAGAACGGCATCGTCTTCCTCGACGAGATCGACAAGGTCTCCAAGGGCAGTGGCCAGTCCAGCGGCGGCGAGGTCTCCCGCGAGGGCGTGCAGCGCGACCTGCTGCCGTTGATCGAGGGCTCCACGGTCTCCACCAAGTACGGCATGGTCAAGACCGATCATATCCTCTTCATCGCCTCCGGTGCCTTCCACCTGTCGCGCCCCTCGGACCTGATCCCGGAGCTGCAGGGCCGCCTGCCGATCCGCGTCGAGCTCAACGCCCTGACCCCGGACGACTTCAAGCGCATCCTCACCGAGCCCTCCGCAGCGCTGACTAAGCAGTACCAGGCGCTACTGGCCACCGAGGGGCTCGACGTCGCCTTCACCGAGGATGGCATCGCGCGGATCGCCGAGATCGCCTGGAAGGTCAACGAAGGCACCGAGAACATCGGCGCACGCCGCCTGCACACCGTGATGGAGCGCCTGCTCGAGGAGGCCTCCTACCTGGGCGGCGACTTCGGCCGCCCGCTGTCGATCGACGCCGCCTACGTCGACTCCCAGCTCGGCGAGCTGGCGATGGACGAGGACCTGTCGCGGTATATTCTTTGAACGAGCTATAAGCTGTAAGCTTGAAGCCAGAAGAACGCCGCTGCGCGGCGAAAGGCTGGAAGCCATAACCTCACTTGGGAGTTAACTTCCAGCTTACAGCTTCAGGCTTACGGCTCACCGAAGGTGCTTATGACAGCCCCCATCCCCACCAACGTGCACTACCACCGCAAGGAGCGCGAGCTCGAGCTCACCTACGCCGAGGGCGAGTCCTATCGGCTGTCGGTGGAGTACCTGCGCGTCTTCTCACCCTCCGCCGAGGTCCGCGGCCACGGTCCCGACTCTGCCACCCTGCAGGTGGGCAAGAAGGACGTCGGCCTGAAGGACATCACCCAAACCGGCCGCTACGCCCTCAAGTTGCACTTCGACGACGGCCACGACAGCGGGCTCTTCAGCTGGGACTACCTCTACGACCTGATCCGCCGCCGCGAGGCCAACTGGGCCGACTACCTGCGCCGGCTCGAGGAAGCGGGCGCCTCGCGCGAGCCGCTGGGCATCGAGATCAAACAGCTGTAGGGGTGGCGTCAAGACAATCGCCATGGGGGGAGGCTACAATGGCGCCCATCGGCAAGGCCGCAAGGCCCGCCCCCACCGCAGCGATTCGGGAGCCCCACGGCATGAGCGCCAGTGACAAGCACACCACCCACTTCGGCTACCAGGAAGTCCCGGTCGAGGAAAAAGCCTCTCGCGTGGCCCACGTCTTCCATTCGGTAGCGGCTCGCTACGACATCATGAACGACCTGATGTCGCTGGGCATCCACCGCTTGTGGAAGCGCCTGGCCATCGAGCGCTCCGGCGTGCGTCCCGGCCACAGCGTGCTCGACATCGCCGGCGGCACCGGCGACCTCACGGCCAAGTTCTCGCGCATGGTGGGGCCGCGCGGTCGGGTGGTGCTGGCCGACATCAACGAATCCATGCTGCGGGTCGGGCGCGACAAGCTGCTCGACCACGGCGTCGGCGGCAACGTCGAGTACGTGCAGGCCAACGCCGAGTGCCTGCCCTTCCCCGACAACAGCTTCGACTGCATCACCATCGCCTTCGGCCTGCGCAACGTCACCGACAAGGATGCCGCCCTGCGTTCCATGGCTCGGGTGCTCAAGCCGGGCGGGCGCCTGCTGGTGCTGGAGTTCTCGAAGCCGGGCAATCCCCTGTTCTCCAAGGCCTACGACGAGTACTCCTTCCGCCTACTGCCGAAGATCGGCGAACTGGTGGCCAGCGACGGCGAGAGCTACCGCTACCTGGCCGAGTCGATCCGCATGCATCCCGATCAGAAGACCCTCAAGGCCATGATGGAGGGCGCGGGACTCGAGCGGGTCGAGTACACCAACCTTACCGGGGGCATCGTCGCCCTGCACCGCGGCATCAAGCTGTGAGGGCATGATGTCGCTGTCTCCCACTCTGCTGCTGGCCGGTCTCGAACGTACCCTCAATGCCCTGCTCGCCCGGGATCCCGCGGCGCCGTCGCGGCTGGCCCGGCTGGCCGGCCAGCGCATCCTGCTGCGCCTGGAGCGGCCCGCCCTGGCGCTGGCCCTGCACTTCCACCCGGCGGGCATCGACCTGCTGCGCCCCGACCTGACCGACGAGACAGTCTTCGACGAGGCGGCCTTCGACGCGGTGGTCGAACTGGATGCCGAGACCCTCGGCGAGCTGCTCGGCGGTGCTCCCATCGAGCGCCTGATGTTCCAGGGCAAGCTCGCCGTGCGCGGACGCACCCACCTGCTGGAGGCGACCCGCGACCTGCTGTTCGACCTCGATCTCGACTGGGAGGGCGAGCTCGCCCGCTGGATCGGCGATATCCCCGCCCATAGCCTGGCCGAGGGCGTGCGCAGCCTCTCCCAGTGGGGGCTGCGCACCCGCCAGGAGCTCTGCGCCGATGTCGGCGAGTACGTCTTCGAGGAGGCGCGCCTGCTGCCGGGACGCCACCAGCTCGAGGCGCTGCGCGATCACATGACCGAGCTGGAGATCGCCACCGACCACACCGAGGCCCGCCTGGCCCGGCTGCGCCGTCGCCTGGCCGCGGCGGAGGCGCCTTCATGATCCTGAGACTGGCGCGCATCGTCTGGGTGATCACTCGCTTCCGCCTCGACACCCTGCTACCCCTGGCGCGCCTGCCCTGGTGGCTGCGCGGCCTGTTCCTGCTCTCGCCGCTGCGCCTGGTGCCGATCGGCGAACGCTCCCGGGGCGAGCGCCTGCGCCTCGCCCTGGAATCCCTCGGGCCAATCTTCGTCAAGTTCGGCCAGATGCTCTCGACGCGCCGCGACCTGCTGCCCGAGGACATCGCCAACGAGCTCCAGCGTCTCCAGGACCAGGTGCCGCCCTTCCCCGGCCACCAGGCCATGGCGCTGGTCGAGGAGGAGCTCGAGATGTCGCTGGAGGAGGCCTTCGCCGCCTTCGAGCCCGAGCCGCTGGCCTCGGCCTCCGTCGCCCAGGTGCATGCCGCGCGGCTGCACGGCGGCGAGGCCGTGGTGGTCAAGATCATCCGCCCGGGCATCGATCGGGTGATGCGCCAGGACATGGCGCTGATGTACCGCTTCGCCAGCGTGCTGTCGCGGATTCCCGAGGCGCGCCGCCTACGCCCCGTGGAGGTGGTCCGCGACTACGAATCCACGCTGTTCGACGAGCTCGACCTGACCAAGGAAGCCGCCAACACCTCCCAGCTCAAGCGCAACTTCAAGAATTCACCGCTGCTCTACGTGCCGGCCATCCACTGGGAGCTGACCCACCGCCGAGTGATGGTCCAGGAGCGGATCTACGGGGTCCCAGTGGCCGATACCGCGGCGCTGATCGCCCAGGGCACCAACCTCAAGAAGCTCGCCGAGCGGGGCGTGGAGATCTTCTTCACCCAGGTGTTCCGCGACAACTTCTTCCACGCCGACATGCATCCGGGGAACATCTTCGTCTCCTACGAGCATCCCGAGGACCCCCAGTACATCGCCATCGACTGCGGCATCGTCGGCAGCCTTACCCGAGAGGACCAGGACTACCTGGCGCGCAACCTGCTGGCCTTCTTCCATCAGGACTACTACGAGGTGGCCGCCCTGCACATCGAGTCCGGCTGGGTGGGCGAGGAGACTCGCGCCAACGAGTTTGCCGCGGCGGTGCGCACGGTGTGCGAGCCGATCCTCGAGAAGCCGCTCAAGGATATCTCCTTCGGCCAGGTGCTGCTGGGGCTTTTCCAGACCGCGCGCCGTTTCAACATGGAGGTGCAGCCCCAGCTGGTGCTGCTGCAGAAGACCCTGCTGAACATCGAAGGGCTCGGACGCCAGCTCTATCCCGACCTCGACCTCTGGGCCACCGCCAAGCCCTACCTGGAGCGCTGGATGAAGGAGCGCGCCGGCGCCCGCGGCCTGCTGGAGTCCTTGAAGCGCCAGGCGCCCGAGCTCTCCCGCCAGCTACCGGAGCTGCCGGTGCTCGCCCACCAGGCGCTGTCCCGGGCCGAGCAGGAGCATCGCCAGCGCGGTCGCCAGTCGGCCGCCATGGGCGACATCTCGCGCCAGCTGACGCGCCAGGGCCATCGCCATCGTCGACTGCGCCTGGGCCTGCTGCTGATCGTCACCGCGCTGGCCTGGCAGCCGCTCCATGAATGGGCCGCCGGCCAGCCCTGGCCGGCGCTCGCCGCCGCCGGCCTCGGCGTGCTGCTGCTGGCCTGGAACTGACCCCAAGCAATGGAACCCTGCCCCATGAGCGATATACTGGACCGACTGCACGACGTGCTCGAACAGCGCCGCCAGGCCGATCCCGACAGCTCCTACGTGGCCGCCCTGCATCACAAGGGGCTCAACAAGATCCTCGAGAAGCTCGGCGAGGAAGCCACGGAGACCCTGCTGGCGGCCAAGGATGCCGAGCACGGCGACGCGGCGGCGCAACAAGCGTTGATCGCCGAAACGGCCGACTTGTGGTTTCATAGCCTGGTGATGCTCTCGCACCTGGGCCTCGACCACGGCGCGGTCCTAGATGAGCTGGCCGGCCGCTTCGGCGTCTCGGGTCACGACGAGAAGGCCGCACGGCAACCATAGCGTCAACTGGCCCTTCCGGGCCTTCCCGGAGCTCCAACCTGAGGAAGCAACTATGTTAGGTGGTATCAGTATCTGGCAGCTGCTGATCGTTCTCGGCATCATCATCCTGATCTTCGGCACCAAGAAGCTGCGCAACGTCGGCGGCGACCTGGGTGGCGCCGTGAAGGGCTTCAAGAAGGCCATGCACGACGAGGAGAAGGGCGAGAAAGGCGAGGACGAGCAGGCGAACGATCCCCAGAGCCGCGTCAGCCATGACGATGAAGGGGTCAACACCTACGACGTCAAGGCCGAGAAGAAGGCCGAGGACTCGGAAGAGCGCAAGTAACCCGCCATGTTCGATATGGGCTTTCTCGAACTGATGATCATCGGCGTGGTGGGCCTGCTGGTGCTCGGTCCCGAGCGCCTGCCCAAGGCCGCGCGTACCCTGGGGCTGTGGATCGGCAAGATCAAGCGCACGGTCTCGGGTATGCAGAGCGAGATCAGCGCCCAACTCGAGGCCGAGGAGCTGCGTCAGAAGCTCAATGAGCAGCAGAAGAAGCTCGACGAGGGCGTCCAGCAGGTCAAGCGGGGCGTGGAGAGCATCGCCGAGGACGACGGCGACACGTCCGCCTCGACCTCGCGGAGCAAGGCCGCGCCCGCCGAGCAACGCCTCGACGACGCCCTGGCCAGGGCCCGCACGGACACCGAGGGCGATGATCACCAGCGCTCCGCCGATGCCTCCACCGCCGACAAGGATTCCGCCTCCCGATGAGCAAGACCGGAGATCCCCAGGAACAGAACCAGGCCCCGCTGATCGAGCACCTCATCGAACTTCGCTCGCGGTTGATGCGGGCGGTAATCGCGATCCTGGTGATCTTCCTCGGGCTCTATGCCTTCGCCAACGACATCTATCTGTTCGTCGCCCAGCCGCTGATGGCGCTGCTGCCGGAAGGCTCGCAGATGATCGCCACCGAGGTCGCCTCGCCCTTCCTTGCACCTTTCAAGCTGACCCTGGTGGTGGCAGTCTTCGCCGCCGTGCCCTACGTGCTGCACCAGGCCTGGGCCTTCGTGGCGCCGGGGCTCTACGACAACGAGAAGGCGCTGGCCCTGCCGATCCTGGCCTCCAGCATCGCGCTCTTCTACGGCGGCGCCGCCTTCGCCTACTACGTGGTCTTCCCGCTGCTGTTTCAGTTCTTCACCCAGACCGGGCCGGAGAACATCGCGGTAATGACCGACATCAACCAGTACCTGAACTTCGTCCTCAAGCTGTTCTTCGCCTTCGGCGTGGCCTTCGAGATTCCCATCGCCACCTTCCTGCTGATCCTCTCGGGCGCCACCACGGTGGAGAGCCTGTCGAAGAAGCGCCCCTACGTGGTGCTAGGCTGCTTCGTCATCGGCATGCTGCTGACCCCGCCGGACGTGGTCTCGCAGAGCCTGCTGGCGGTGCCGATGTACCTGCTCTACGAAGTGGGCCTGCTGTTCGGCCGCCTGGTGCGCCGCAAGCGGGAGAAGGACGAGGAGGATGAGGAGGAATAGCGCCAGGCGGCCAGGCGGCCAAGCGGCCAAGCGGCCAAGCGGCCAAGCGGCCAAGCGGCCAAGCGGCCAAGCGGCCAAGCGGCCAAGCGGC
>NZ_VBUI01000025.1 GCF_005780185.1 Halomonas urmiana
CTCCCCATGGAGAGTCCCGGAGTGCCGGCCAAGTCATCGTCAGGCACCTATGCCGAGAAAACCCCGAGCTCAGCGAGTTCGGGGTTTTTTCATTCCAGGAACCCCGGCTTCTAACGAAGCTGGGGTTTCCTTGTTTATGGCTGCCCTTCCGGCGCTGGCACTTCGTACAGCTCGATCGGGGTGCCATCGGGGTCGGCCAGGAAGGTGAAGCGTGCGCCGGTCATCTCGTCGACCCGGATGGGTTCCGGTTGTGCACCCCGAGCCCTCAGCAGGTCGATACATGCCTCGAGGTCCGGGGTGGCCAGGGCGATATGCCGAAGGCCGCAGGCCTCGGGGTAGCTGGGACGTGGCGGCGGCGAGGGGAAAGAGAACAGCTCCAGCTGGATGCCCCCCGGCAGGCGCAGGTCCAGCTTGTGACTCTCCCGCTCGGTCCGCCAGGTCTCCTGGAGGATCTCGGCATCCATCACCTCGAGATAGAAGCGCCTGGCGCGGTCAAAGTCGGCGGTGATCAGTGCCACGTGGTGGACCCTGGAAAGGGGCAGTCGAGGACGTTCCTGGGTCATGGGTGACCTTAGCGACACAGGCTCTCGAGGGCCTCGATGAGGCTATCCATCTCATCATCGGTGCCGATGGAGATGCGCAGGTGGTCGCGTAGCGCGTCGGTGTTGAAGTGACGCACCAGCACGCCGCGTTCACGCAGGCCCACGAAGAGCTGGGCGGCGTCGAACGCGGGGTGGCTGACCAGCAGGAAGTTGGTCTGCGAGGGCAGCACCTGGAAGCCCAGGGTCTCGAGCCGCACCCGGGTGCGCTCGCGGGTGGTGATCACCGCCTCGCGACAGGCATCGAAGTGCTCGTGATCGCCAAGCGAGGCGATGCCCAGGGCGCTGGCCAGGCTGTCGACGGGGTAGGAGTTGAAGGAATCCTTGACTCGCTCCAGGCCCTCGATCAACTCCCGCGAGCCCACGGCATAACCCAGGCGCAGGCCGGCGAGGCTGCGCGACTTGGAGAAGGTGCCGGTGACCAGCAGGTTGGGGAAGCGCTCGACCAGGGGAGCCGCGCTCTCGCCACCGAAATCCACGTAGGCCTCGTCGACCAGCACCACCGAGTCGGTGATCCGCTCGAGCAGGCGGGCGATGGCCTCTCGCCCGTGGCCGTGGCCGGTGGGGGCGTTGGGGTTGGCGAAGATGACGCCGCCGGCCTCCTCGGGGAAGGCGTCGAGGTCGACGCGCCACTGGTCATCCAGCGGGTGAGTGCGGCGTTCGACGCCGTAGAGTCGGCAGTAGACCGGATAGAAGCTGTAGGAGATGGTCGGCATCGACAGCGGCCGCGGCTGGCGGAAGAAGGCTTGGAAGGCCAGGGCCAGCACCTCATCGGAGCCGTTGCCGACGAAGACCTGGGCGGTGTCCACCCCGAGCTCCTCGGCCAGGGCCTCACGCAGGGCGAAGGAGGTCGGGTCCGGATAGCGCCGCAGGTGGTCGGCGGAGAAATCGCGCAGGGCCGCCTCGACGGCCGGGGCCGGCGGGTAGGGGTTCTCGTTGGTGTTCAGCTTGATCAGCCGCTCGCGAGGCTGCTCTCCCGGCACATAGGGAGTCAGCTCGCGAACCTCAGGGCTCCAGAACTTGCTCATGATCACTCGCTCGAGGGGTGGGGACTGAACTCATGGTGACCCGAGCGACCCGACCGCGCAAGCCGTGCCCATGCTAGTCTCGGGGCGCGCCTTCTATCATTCGCCGCCTACGGATCCATGCAATGACCGCCCAGATCATCGCCACTCTGCTGCCCGTCTTCCTGATCGCGGGCTGCGGTACCCTCTACGGTCGCTTTCGCACGCCGGACATCCGCGGGCTGAACACCCTCAACATGGAGCTCTTCGTGCCCCTGCTGGTGTTCGCCGTGCTGGCCGACCGCCAGGCACCGCTGGCCGACTATGCCAAGCTGGCTCTGGCGGCGGCCGGGGTGGTGCTGGGTTCGGGGCTGGTGCTCTGGCCGGTGGCGAGGTGGCTGAAGCTCGAGGTGAAGACGTTCCTGCCGCCGATGATGTTCAACAACTCCGGCAACATGGGTCTTCCGCTGCTGGTGCTGGCCTTCGGTGAGCAGGCCCTGCCGGCGGCGGTGGTGCTGTTCATCGTCGAGATGCTGCTGCACTTTTCGGTCGGGCTCTACATGCTCAGCCCGCACACTCCGCTGTGGCGGCTACTGCGCATGCCTATCGCGCTGGCGAGCCTGGCCGGCCTCGCTGTCAACCTGGGCGGTGTGCCGCTGCCGGGCTGGGGGCTGGAGGCGATGCACATGCTGGGGGGCGTCTCGATCCCGCTGATGCTCTTCGCCCTGGGGGTGCGCATGCTGGATATCGACTTCGGTGACTGGCGGACGGGCCTGCTCGGGGCAGTGCTCTGCCCGCTCTCTGGGCTAGTGCTCGCCTGGCCGCTGATCGTGTGGCTAGAGCTGTCGGGGCTGCAGGCGGCGGCCCTGTGGGTGTTCGCGGCTCTGCCACCGGCGGTGTTGAATTACCTGGTGGCCGAGCAGTATCGTCAGGAACCCCACAAGGTGGCTTCCCTGGTGCTGATCGGCAACCTGGGCAGCCTGATGGTCATGCCCCTGGTGCTGATCCTGGTCTTTACCCACGTCTATCCGCCGGGGTGAGGAACGCGGCCCCGGGCGAGGCTGTCCGCTGAGCACACGAGAGGTTATGCTGTGAGGCAGGTTGCCGTGCTTCACGGCGTCATGCCCATTGGTTAGGAGGACATAAATGCAAATCAGGACCTTGCTGGTCGGCTCTGCCCTGGCCGCGCTGTTGGCCGGCTGTGCCACCGGCCCCACCGATCAGGCGGCCACCGAGATGGAAGCGACCACGGTGACCTACCAGGGCACCCTGCCGTGCCGCAACTGCGAGGGCATCGACCTCAACGTGACCCTCAACGGCGAGGAGCAGGGCGCGGCCGCGGAGCGGACCTTCGACCTGGGCGCCTCCTATCGGGCACACCCGCAGAACCCGCCGGACGAGAACTACGCCGGCAACTGGGAGGTCCTCCAGGGGACGGAGCAGGATCCTTCCGCCACCGTCTACGAACTGGTGCCCGACGGCGAGGGGCAGACCTACTACTTCCTGCGCGTCGACCCCCAGACGCTGGAGCTGATCGATCCCAACCTGCGCCGTTTCCAGAACAGCGAGATGCTGCAGCTCAAGCGTCTCTAATCCTGTGAACGAGCACCACCGGGGCGGCCTCAGGGCCGCCCCGCGTCGTTGCGGGCTCGGCGCCCGCGCGGGCGCCGCAGCCGAGGCACCCCGGCTGCTAGAATGGCCCGACGGATATCCGGGCCGTCGTCGAGAGGCCCCGTCATCGAGCGAGAGAGTGCCCCATGGCCAAAGTGAAGAGCGCCTTCGTCTGCACCGAGTGCGGTGCCGAATACCGCAAGTGGCAGGGGCAGTGCACCAGCTGTCAGGAGTGGAATACCCTGAGCGAGGTGCGCCTCGCCCCCGCGCGTCCCGGTGCCGGGCCGGGCAGCGGGGCGAGCGGTGGCGCCGGGCGCGGCGGCTATGCCGGCAGCCTGTCCCGCGAGGTAGTCGACCTCGGCAGCGTCGACCTGAGCGAGGTGCCCAGACTCTCCTCGACCTTCGAGGAGTTCGATCGTGTGTTGGGCGGCGGGCTGGTGCCCGGTTCCGCGGTGCTGCTCGGCGGCCACCCCGGCGCCGGCAAGTCGACCCTGCTGCTGCAGACCGCCTGCAAGCTCGCCCAGGAGCGCTCCTCGATCTACGTCACCGGCGAGGAGTCGCTCTCCCAGGTAGCGATGCGCGCCCACCGTCTGCAGCTACCCACCCAGGGGCTGAAGATGCTCGCCGAGACCAGCGTCGAGACGATCCTCGCCGTGGCCGAGCGCGAGCGTCCCGAGGTGCTGATCATCGACTCCATCCAGACCATGCACCTGGAGGACATCGCCTCGGCACCGGGGGGCGTGGCTCAGGTGCGCGAGTCCGCCGCCGCGCTGACTCGCTTTGCCAAGCAGTCCAATACCGTGCTGCTGCTGGTCGGCCACGTCACCAAGGACGGCAGCCTGGCCGGGCCCAAGGTGCTCGAGCACATGATCGACGCCTCGCTGCTGCTCGAGGGGGGCGCCGACTCACGCTTTCGTACCCTGCGCGGCCAGAAGAACCGCTTCGGTGCGGTCAACGAGCTGGGCGTCTTCGCCATGCTCGAGCATGGCATGAAAGAGGTGAAGAACCCCAGCGCCATCTTCCTCTCGCGCAACGAGGAGCAGAGCGCCGGCAGCCTGGTGATGGTGGTCTGGGAGGGCACCCGGCCGATCCTCGTCGAGGTGCAGGCGCTGCTCGACGAGTCGGCACTGGGCAACCCGCGGCGGGTCGCCGTGGGACTCGATCAGAATCGCCTGGCCATGCTGCTGGCGGTGCTGCACCGTCACGGCGGGCTCTTCACCGGCGACCAGGACGTCTTCCTCAACGTGGTCGGCGGGGTCAAGGTGCTGGAGACCAGTGCCGACCTGGCGGTGCTGGTCGCGGTGGTCTCCAGCCTGCAGAACCGGCCACTGCCCCGCGAGCTGGTGGTGTTCGGTGAGGTGGGCCTCTCCGGTGAGATCCGGCCGGTGCCCAGCGGCCAGGAGCGCATCGTCGAGGCGGCCAAGCATGGCTTCACCCGTGCCATCGTACCCCGGGGCAATGCCCCCAAGCGCAGCCCCGAGGGCATGGAGGTGATAGCCGTGGACAAGCTCGCCGAGGCCCTCGACGCCCTCTAAGCCCGATACACTTGAGGTAGAATGCGATGACACACGCCAAGGAGAATGAGATGAGCGCCATCCGCCTGACTCAGTACAGCCACGGCGCCGGCTGCGGATGCAAGATCGCCCCCGACGTGCTCGACGGGATTCTCGCCAAGGCGGGGCCCGGGGCCAGCCACTCGCGGCTGATCGTCGGCAACCAGGGTCGCGAGGACGCGGCCGTCTACGACCTGGGCGATGGGCGCGGCATGATCGCCACCACGGATTTCTTCATGCCCATCGTCGATGACCCCTTCGACTTCGGCCGCATCGCCGCCACTAACGCCATCAGCGACGTCTACGCCATGGGTGGCAAGCCGGTGATGGCGTTGAGCATCCTCGGCTGGCCGCTCGACAAGCTTGGCCCGGAGGTCGCCGGCGACGTGGTGGGCGGTGCCCAGGCGGTGTGTCGTGAGCAGGGGCTGGCGCTCGCCGGCGGGCACTCCATCGAGTCTCCCGAGCCGATCTTCGGCCTGTCGGTCAACGGGCTGGTCGATCTCGAGCACCTCAAGCTCAACAAGGGCGCCCAGCCCGGCGACCTGCTGTTCCTCACCAAGCCGCTGGGGGTGGGGCTGCTCACCACCGCCGAGAAGCGCGGCCTGCTGGAGGCCGGCCACCAGGAGCTGGCCCGCTCGACCATGCTTAGGTCCAACGCCATCGGCATGGCGCTGGCGAAGGTCAAGGGCGTGCACGCCATGACCGATGTCACCGGCTTCGGCCTGGCCGGCCATCTCGCCGAGATCTGCACGGCCAGTGGCGTCGCCGCCCGGGTCGACTTCCGGCGCCTGCCGCGGCTCGCCGAGGCCGAGGCCTACCGCCGCCAGGGCGCGGTGCCCGGTGGCACCCAGCGCAACCGCGAGGCGCTGGGTGCAAGCCTGCCCGCCATGGACGAGGCGCACTGGCAGTGGCTCTGTGACCCGCAGACCTCCGGCGGCCTGCTGCTCTCGGTGCATCCCTCCTGGGAGGATGACGTGCAGCGCATCGGCCGCGACCACGGCATCGAGCTCACACCCTTCGGCGAGGTGGTCAAGGCCAGCGGGCCGGCGCTGATCGAGGTGCGCGGATGAGTCTGCCGCTGGTCGAGCCGGAACTCGAGCTCCTCAGGCAAGGACGCGTGCTGATCGACGTGCGGGCGCCCGTGGAGTTTGCCCAGGGCGCGCTGCCCGGCGCCGTCAACCTGCCGCTGATGGACGACGAGGAGCGCCACCGCGTCGGCATCGAGTACAAGGAGCGCGGCCAGGACGCGGCCATTGCCCTGGGCGAGCGTCTGGTCCGCGGCGGCCTCAAGGCGGCGCGCGTCGCCGCCTGGCAGCGACTCGTCGAGGCCCATCCCGACGCCATCATCTACTGCTTCCGCGGTGGGTTGCGCTCGTGCACCGCCCAGCAGTGGCTGGCCGATGCCGGCATCACGCGTCCACGCATCCGCGGGGGCTGGAAAGCGATGCGCCAGGCGCTATGCGCGCGCATCGATGCCGCCGCCGAGCAGCCGCAGCTGGTGGTGGGCGGGCTCACCGGCTGCGCCAAGACGTCGCTGGTCCTGGCGCTGGAGGAGGGACTCGACCTCGAGGGGTGCGCCCGCCACAAAGGCTCGGCCTTCGGCCGCCATCCGCTGCCGGCGCCCAGCCAGATCGACTTCGAGCATGCCATGGGTCTGCGCCTGCTGGACCTGCCCGGGCCGCTGGTGCTGGAGGACGAGTCGCGGCGCATCGGCATGGCCAACATCCCGCTGACCTTCTGGGAGGGCATGGTCCAGGCGCCGCGCATCCGTATCGAGATGCCGCTGGACTGGCGTCTGGTGCAGATCCGCAAAGACTACATCGACGATCTCTGGGAGGTCCATCGTCGGCAGTTCGGCGACTGGCTGGGCTGGGCGCTGATGCGCAAGCAGCTCGCCGCGGCCCTCGGGCGGTTGAGAAAGCGCCTGGGCCAGGCGCGCCTGGCGAGGCTGCAGCGCCTCCAGGCGCTGGCCTTCCGCGAGCACGAGCGCGGCAATACCAGTGCCCACGAGGCCTGGCTGGCACCGCTGCTCACCGAATACTACGACCCGCTCTATCGTCACCAGCTGGAGAAACACCCCGAGCGCCACTTCCTCCATGTCGGCGACTGGGAGAGCTGCCTGGCGTTCGCCCGGGAATGGACGGCCGAGGCCCGCAAGGCGGAACGGCCCGCGCACCAGCCGGCCTGAGTCTCAGCGCGCGGCGTGACGCAGCCACTGCGACAGCAGCCGGTCGAGCAGCGGGGCGAGCCGGTCGAAGCGCTTCGGGTCGTCGAGCATCGCCCCGCGCTCCTGGGCGTGGGGGCTCATCTCGCTGCCCTCGGGCGGCGGCTGGTGATCGAGCAGTTCGGTGACGCTGGCGGCGGTCGCCTCCAGGTGGCAGAGCAGGGCCACCACCCGGCCGTCGTCCCAGGTGAAGCCCTGCAGCGGGCTCGCCGTGCTGCGGCCCAGCGCCAGGGCATAGTCGGGCAGGGCGAAGACCTCGCGGTGCCACATGAAGGCCTCGAAGGTCTCGGGCAGGTCGACGGGGCTCAGCGGGGCGAGGGTCACCCGGTGCCAGCCGGTCTCGGCCATCGTGCCCCGGGCCACGATCGCCCCCAGCGCCTCGGCGATCCGCTGGGCGCCGTAGCCGATCCCCAGCAGCGGCTTGCGGCCGTCCAGCGCCTGCGCGATGAGCTTGCGCTCCGCCCTGAGCCAGGGACGATCCCCCTCGTCGGCGCTGCCCTCGGGGCCGTCGAGCACGATCAGCGCGTCGCCGTCGGCGAGCCGCGGCGGCAGCTCGCCCGCGTCGAGATGGAAGACGGTGAAGCTGTGCCCCATGCTGGTGAGCCAGTCGGCGATCCGGGCCGGTCCCTGGTGGGGGCTGTGCTGGAGGAGATGAACATGCATGCGAGCCTCACCATATTAGCAATGCGCGGATGATAGACGGAGCGTCAGGGTACATGAAGCCCGAGCTGAGAGAACAGATCCTGACCATCCTGGCCGAGGTGCCCGCGGGACGAGTGACGACCTACGGGCGCATCGCCGCGATGACCGATGGGGCCACGCCGCGTCTGGTGGCGCGCGCCCTGCGCGAGCTGCCTGCCGGCCACGACTTGCCCTGGTTTCGGGTAATCACCGCTTCGCGACGGCTGGCCGATCACGGCGGTGCCGATGAACAGCGCCGACGCCTGGTGGCCGAAGGCGTGTTGTTCGATACCCGTGGGCGGGTGGCGGCCGACCGCCTCTGGCCCTGAGACAACGTAACCTCCAAGGAGACTCAATGAGCGGCTTCTTTCAGCGCCTCCAGCAGCTCGATCCGCGTCGCCAGCAGGCCTTCATGGCGGCGCTGTGCGAGCGCCTGCTGCCCAACTACGGCCTCTATGCCGCCACCACCAGCCAGGGCGACCCCCACGGCCTGCGGGTGATCCTGGATCTCGTCTGGGAACGGCTGGCGGTGAAGGAGGCGCGCATCGACTTCGACCGCCAGGCCGAGAAGCTGGCCGAGCTGGAGCCCCCCGCCGAGGACGATAGCTTCGGCGCGCGGCGGGCGCTGGAGGCGGTGGTCGCGCTCTCGGCGATCCTCGACACCCTGCGCGGCGAGGCCTCGGAGGCGGTGCTGGAGGTCAGCCGCGCCTCGCGCAGCGGGGTACGGGCCTACATCGAGCTCACCGAAGGCGAGGAGGATGCCGAGAGGCTCGCCGCCCTGGTGCGCGACCATCCCCTGATGGCGGACGAGAACGACTTCCAGGACGCGGTGCTCGAGGCCGTGGAGGCCGGGCCGCTGGATCGCGAGGCGCTCAAGGCGCTGCGCCGCCTGGGGCGCAACGACGGCGTCAGCAACCTGGGGCTCTCCGTCGAGGACTAGCCGCTGCCGTGATACGCCCCCAACGTTAAGGGCCCGCCGATTGGCGGGCCCTTGTCGTCTCGAATCGACCAGAAGCGAGAGATGATGAGCTTATCCGGCGTCAAGCCCCGGAGTGCCGGACCATCGCGAGGGCGCTGTGAACCCGTCCTTGGGCGCTACTTTTGACGCCCCTGGTCAAAAGACCCTCGCGCCGCCTCCCCCCGGCGCTCATCTTGAGCGACCGCTACAGCCGCATCTCGATCCCTCGCTCGGCCATATAGCGCTTGGCCTCGGGGATGGTGTACTCGCCGAAGTGGAAGATGCTAGCCGCCAGCACCGCGTCGGCACCGCCCTCGATGACGCCATCCACCAGGTGATCGAGGTTGCCCACACCGCCTGAGGCGATCACCGGCACGCTCACGGCATCGGCGATGGCGCGGGTCACGCCCAGATCGAAGCCGACCTTGGTGCCGTCGCGGTCCATGCTGGTCAGCAGCAGCTCACCGGCCCCGTATTCCACCATCTTCCTGGCCCACTCCACGGCGTCCAGGCCGGTGGGACGGCGCCCGCCGTGGGTGAAGATCTCCCAGCGCTCGGGCTCGCCCTCGGCGGAGACCTTCTTGGCGTCGATGGCCACCACGATGCACTGGCTACCGAAGCGCTCGGAGGCCTCGTACACGAAGTCCGGGTTGGTCACCGCGGCGGTGTTGATCGAGACCTTGTCGGCGCCGGCGTTGAGCATGGTGCGGATGTCGTCGCAGCTGCGGATACCGCCGCCCACCGTGAGCGGGATGAAGACCTCGCCGGCGATGCGCTCGACCATCTCCACCGTGGTATCGCGGTCCTCGTGGCTGGCCGTGATGTCGAGGAAGGTGATCTCGTCGGCACCCTGCTGATTGTAGCGCTGGGCGATCTCCACCGGGTCCCCGGCGTCGCGGATGCCGATGAAGTTGACGCCCTTGACCACGCGACCGGCGTCGACGTCCAGGCACGGGATGATGCGCTTGGCGAGTCCCATGATCAGCTCCCCTTGTGGCTGAGTGCGTCGCACAGCCGCTGGGCCTCGGCCACGTCGAGGCTGCCCTCGTAGATGGCCCGGCCGGTGATGGCGCCCAGAATGCCGTCGTCGGCGACCCTGGCCAGCGCGCGCAGGTCCTCGAGGTCGGTGACCCCGCCCGAGGCGATCACCGGCAGGCCGCCCTCGCGGGCGAGCTCGGCGGTGGCCTGCACGTTGACGCCCTGCATCATGCCGTCGCGGGCGATGTCGGTATAGACGATCGAGGAGACGCCGTCGTCGGCGAAGCGCTTGGCGAGCTCGGTGGCCTTGACCGTCGAGACCTCGGCCCAGCCGTCGGTGGCGACGAAGCCGTCCCGGGCGTCCAGGCCGACGATCACGTGGCCGGGGAAGGCGCGGCACATCTCGCCGACGAAGGTCGGCTCCTTGACCGCCTTGGTGCCGATGATCACGTAGGAGACCCCGGCCTCGAGGTAGTGCTCGATGGTCGCGGCGCTGCGGATGCCGCCGCCGATCTGGATCGGCAGATCGGGGTAGGCACGGGCGATGGCGGTGACCGCCTCGCCGTTGACCGGCGCGCCTTCGAAGGCGCCGTTGAGGTCGACCAGGTGCAGGCGGCGGGCGCCGGCCTCGACCCAGCGGGCGGCCATGGCCACCGGGTCATCGCCGTAGGTGGTGGCGTCGTCCATGCGCCCCTGCTTGAGGCGTACGCATTGGCCGTCCTTGAGGTCGATGGCGGGAATTACCAGCATGTCGGATCTCCATTCGGCGCGCTCTCGGGCGCCCTTGTTGTCATGAGTGCAGCGTCATGAGTGCGGCGGTGATGGGTGCGTCGTCGCCGCCCGGGGCATCGTAGCGCCGCTCAGGGCGTCCACTGCACGAAGTTTTCCAGCAGCTGGAGGCCGGCCCGGGAGCTCTTCTCCGGGTGGAACTGCACGGCGAAGGTAGCGTCGCGGCCGATGGCCACATGGGCAGTCACCCGGCCGTAGTCGGTGGTGCCGAACACCGTGGCATCGTCGGCGGCCTCGACGTAGTAGCTGTGCACGAAATAGAAGTGCTCGTCCTGGTCGATGCCTGCCCACAGCGGGTGATCGTGGTGCTGGTGCACCAGGTTCCAGCCCATGTGCGGGACCTTCAGGCGGTTGTCCCGCTCATCGCGCATGTCGGCGGGAAACTTCTTCACCTCGCCGTGCAGGAAGCCCAGGCAGCCGATGCCGCCGTTCTCCTCGCTGTGGTCGAGCAGCATCTGCTGGCCGACGCAGATGCCCAGCAGTGGCTTGTTCTGGGAGGCGAGCAGCTCCTCGACTAGGCCGCGCAGCTCGGTCTTCTCGAGCTCGCCCATGCAGTCGCGGATGGCGCCCTGGCCGGGCAGGATCAGGCGGGTGGCGCCGCGGATGCGGCGGGCATCCCGTGTCACGACCACGTTCTCGTGAGTGACGTGCTCCAGTGCCTTGGCGACGGAATGCAGGTTGCCCATTCCGTAGTCGATGACGGCAATGGTCATGGGGCGCTCCTCGTGTGATCGTGCGGCGGCCTCATAGGCTGCCCTTGGTGGACGGCATCTGACCCACCATGCGCGGGTCGGGCGCAACGGCCATGCGCAGCGCGCGACCGAAGGCCTTGAAGATGGTTTCCGCCTGATGGTGGGCGTTGAAGCCCCTCAGATTGTCAATGTGCAGGGTCACCCTGGCATGGTTGACGAAGCCCTGAAAGAACTCCCAGAACAGCTGGGTGTCCAGACGACCGATGCTGGCGCGGGTGAACTCCACGTCCATGCTGAGCCCCGGGCGGCCGGAGAAGTCTACCACCACGCGAGACAGCGCCTCGTCCAGGGGCACGTAGGCATGGCCGTAGCGGTAGATGCCACGCTTGTCGCCGATCGCCTGGTGAAAGGCCTGGCCCAGGGTAATGCCCAGGTCCTCGACGGTGTGGTGATCGTCGATGTGCAGGTCGCCCACCGCCTCGATGTCGAGGTCGATCAGGCCGTGGCGGGCCACCTGATCGAGCATGTGATCGAGGAAGGGCACGCCGGTCTCGCAGGCCAGGCGCCCCTCGCCGTCGAGGTTGATGGTCACCGTGATCTGGGTTTCCCGAGTGTTCCGGGTAACCGTGGCGATACGCTCTGACATGTCGGATCTCCAGCGCCTGGGCGCGCGTCGAGTCGAGAGGGGCCGGTGAGGCTCACCGGCCGGCAATACAAAGGGGCGTCGGGCGCTGTGCCTGACGCCGAGCGCCTGCCATTATAGTGAATCGCTCACCCCATCCGCTACAATGCGGCCCATGACAGTGGTGGCACGCCTGCCGCCCCGGCCTCAAGGAGATCCACGTATGCCGGTGACCCTGCAACAGGTTGACCAGGCCGCCTGGGAAGCGGATGCCCAGATACGCCTCGACCTCGTACGCATCTTCACGGACGCGCCCCCCGAGCGCCTGCCCCTACCCGTGGACGACTTCATCCGTGAGCATCTGGCGGGCGGCCACCTGTTCAGCTGCGCCCGCTTCAACGATCGGCTGCTGGGCGCCGTGGCGGTGAAGCTCGACCAGAACGCCTGGTGGCTGTCGGACCTCTGCGTGCGCAAGACCACGCGCCGCCGCGGCATCGGCTCGCGTCTGCTGGCACTGGTCAGTGAGGCCGCCTATGCCGAGGGAAGTCGCCTCTATGCCGCCTCCTCCCAGCTGCCCGTGGCCGACCAGCTGCTGCTCTCGCGGCTCGGCTATCGGCTCACCCAGGACGGCGACTACTTCGAGCTCAACCTCTTACCAGAGCGAGGTCATCAATGAAGCGCCTGTTGCGCACCCTGCTCGCCGCGATTGGCGTCCTCGGCCTGGTGATGGTCGGCGCCGTGGTGTACGTGACGACCTTCTTCGACCCCAACGATCTCAAGCCGCGGCTGATCGAGGTCGTGCGCGAGCACAGCGGGCTCGAGCTGACCCTGGATGGCCCGCTCTCCTGGTCCTTCTATCCCCGGCTGGGCGTAGGCGTGCAGCAAGCCGAGGCCCGCCTGCCCGATCAGGCCGACGACTCGCCACCCTTCGCCGCACTCTCCCACGCCGAGGTCAGCCTCGCCTTCACACCGCTGCTGCGCGGTGAGATCGCCATCGACGGCCTGACCCTCGACGACCTCTACCTCGACCTCGAGCGCGACGCGCAGGGCAAGGGCAACTGGGAGGTGCTGAGCGAGCGGCTGGGCGAGCGCGGCGAACAGGCCGAGGCCGCCCTGGCGCCGGCCAGTGCCGGCCCCGCCCCGGGCGTGAGCAATGGCCTCTCGGTGGCCCTCAACATCGCCAGCGTGCAGGTGCGCCGCGGTGAGGTGCACTTCCGCGATGCCCTCGCAGACCGCGAACTGCGTCTCGAGGAACTCGAGATCAGCGGCAGCAACGTCAACCCCGATAAGGCCTTTCCGCTCACCTCGTCCTTCCGCCTGCGGCTTCATGAGGGCCTCGACGGGCGGGACACGCCGAGCGAGCCGCGACTGCTCAGCGATATCTCCTTCGACACCCGAGTGGATCTGGGGCTGGCCGAGGGTCGGCACGTGCTGGAGGGGCTGAATCTCAAGACGGTCAACCGGCTTGCCGGGCTGGAGAACGAGCAGAAGCTCAACCTGCAGGGCGAGCGGCTGGTGGTGAACGTCGGCGAGGGCAGCCTGCAGCTGGATGCGGGAACCCTCGACGCCAGCCTCAACCATCCGCGCCTGGGCAATAAGACCCTGCCCCTCACGCTCACCTTCTCGCTGGATGCCGACCTCGACGAGCAGAGTGCCCGCCTGCGCGACATGGCGCTGACCGGCCCCGACGCCCTGAAGCTCAACGGCAACCTCAACCTCAGCGACATCGGCGAGGCGCCGGCCTATACCGGCCAGCTGCGCCTGGCGCCGCTGTCGCTGCGTCCCTGGCTGTCGCGCCTCGAGGCGATGCCGGCCATGGCCGATAGCCAGGCGCTCACCGACGTGGCGCTGACCAGCCCGGTCAGCGGCGACCTCTCGCGCTTCGAGCTCGCCGGCCTGACCCTGGTGCTGGATGACGCCACCTTCACCGGCCGCCTGGCGGGGCAGTATGACGGCGGGCAGCTCGCCGCCGACCTGCAGGGTGACCAACTTGACGTGGACGGCTACCTGCCGCCACCGGGGGTGGAGGGTGATCGCGCCTCGCTGTGGCGCCTGCCGGGCATCCGCCGGGCCCACGCCGAAGCGTCGGATGCGCTGGTCCCTGCGTCGTGGCTCTCCGAGCTCGAGCTCGATGCCCATCTCGCGCTGGGTCAGCTGCGCCTGGCGGGGCTGGACTTCCAGGATGTCGACCTGACCCTCGAGGGGCGCGATGGGCGCCATCGCCTGGTCGACTTCACCTCCCGCTTCTACGAGGGGAGCCTGTCCGCCGACGGCGCCCTCGACTTGCGCGAGAGCCCGATCCGCTGGCAGCTTGCGCCGAGGGCCGAACGAGTGCGCCTCGAGTCGCTGCTCGAGGCCCGCGGCGAGGAGCCTTCCCCCCTGAGTGGGCGCTTCAGCGGCGAGGGCGAGCTGACCAGTCGCGGCAACTCTCCGATGGAGCTCAGGCGCCACCTGAGCGGCCGTCTCGAGGCACGCATCGACGAGGGCGCCTTCAAGGAGCTCAATGTCGGCGAGGAGCTGTGCACCACGGCCGCCACCCTGCAGGGCGAGACGCTCGATCGCGAGTGGGCCGAGGAGACGCGCTTCGAGCGGGTCCGTGCCGGCCTGACGCTGGACGAGGGCGAGGTGACGAGCGACGACCTGTTGGCCACGCTACCCGGCATGCGGGTGGATGGCGAAGGCCGCATCGATCTCGTCAGCAAACAGTTCGACCTGCGGGCCGCGGTGCGCCTGGTGGAGGCCGACAATGCGCCCTGCGAGGTCAATCCCAGGCTGGCGCGAGTGCCACTGCCGGTGCGCTGCGATGGCACCCTCGGGGGCGAGAGTGCGGAGTGGTGCCGCTTCGACCGCGAGGCCTTTCAGGGCACCCTCGCCGAGTTGCTGCGTAACGAGGCCACCCAGCGGGCCGGTGAAAAGGTCGAGGAGCGCCTCGGCGAGAAGGCCGGCGGGGAACTTCGCGACGCCCTGGAAGGTCTCTTCAATTGAGCAACATGCATGACCAGTCCCTGCGCCGACTTCCCCAGTCGGCGCTTTTTTTCGCGCCGTGAAATTTTCGTGTCGAGATAGCCCCATGACGGAGACGCCACCCGCCATCCTGCCCCCCGAACGCTTCCAGCAGCGCCTGCTGGCATGGTTCGACGAGTACGGCCGCCACGACCTGCCTTGGCAGCAGGATCGCAGTCCCTACCGGGTGTGGGTCTCGGAGATCATGCTGCAGCAAACCCAGGTCACCACGGTGATCCCCTACTTCGAACGCTTCATGGCGCGCTTTCCCGACGTGGCCTCCCTGGCGGCGGCCGAGCAGGACGAGGTGCTGCACCTGTGGACCGGGCTTGGCTACTACGCCCGGGGCCGCAACCTGCACCAGGCCGCGCGGGTCGTCGTCGAGGAGCACGGCGGCACCTTCCCCGTGGAGAGCCTCGAGGCGATGGCGGCCCTGCCCGGCATCGGCCGCTCCACGGCCGGGGCGATCATCGCCCAGAGCACCGGGCAGCGGGCGGTGATCCTCGACGGCAACGTCAAGCGGGTGCTGACGCGCCTGCACGCCGTGGAGGGCTGGCCGGGGCGGCCGGCGGTGGAGCGCCGCCTCTGGGCCCTGGCCGAGCACTACACGCCCGAGGCGCGGGTGGTCGACTTCACCCAGGCGATGATGGACCTGGGGGCGACCCTCTGCCGTCGCGGGCAGCCGGCCTGCGAGCGCTGCCCCTTCGAGGCGGCTTGCGTGGCTCACGCCCGCGGCGAGGAGAAGCGCTTCCCCGAGTCGAAGCCGAAGAAGGCCGTGCCGACCCGCACCACCACCATGCTGCTGCTGCAGGACCGCGAGGGGCGCGTGCTGCTCGAGCAGCGCCCCACCAGCGGCCTGTGGGGCGGGCTCTGGAGCCTGCCCCAGTTCGACGATCGCGAGGCGCTGGCGGCGTGGCTGACCGTTCACGCGCCGAGCAGCGAACTCGAGCCGGCCTGGACGCCCTTCACCCACGTCTTCAGCCACTTCCGCCTCGAGATCACCCCGCAGCCGGCGCGCGTCGCCCGGCTGGATTCGGTGGGCGAGGCGCGCCGCTGGTACGATCCCGCCGCGCCCGCCAGCATCGGCCTGGCGGCGCCGGTTAAGGCGCTGCTGGAGTCGCTTGCCCCCTTTGCACTGACCACCACCGCCGGGCCATGAGCCCGCACGAGGAGAGACCCCGATGAGCCAGACCGTGTTCTGCCGCAAGTACCAGAAGGAGATGGAGGCCCTGCCGTTCCCGCCGCTGCCGGGCAAGAAGGGCCAGGAGATCCAGGCCAGCGTCTCGAAGCAGGCCTGGGAGGAGTGGCAGGCGCTGCAGACCCGCCTGATCAACGAGAAGCACCTGAACATGCTCGACGCCGCCTCCCGGGAGTATCTGATGGAGCAGATGGAGCGCTTCCTCGATAACCAGGAAACCGACCAGGCCGAGGGCTATGTGCCCCAGGGCGACTAGCCGCCTCGGGCGTCGATGAACCCACGCCATCTTTTTGAAACGGAAAGGGTTGACGCAAACGGCCCGCTAGGGTTTAATACGCACCGTTGGCGAGGGCCAGATAGCTCAGTCGGTAGAGCAGGGGATTGAAAATCCCCGTGTCGGCGGTTCGATTCCGTCTCTGGCCACCACAATGCTGGGGTATAGCCAAGCGGTAAGGCACCGGTTTTTGGTATCGGCATGCGCAGGTTCGAATCCTGCTACCCCAGCCACGTCAACCCTGTTTCCGATTCTGTGACTCGAGTCGGTTCCCGCGCCGGCATAGCTCAGTTGGTAGAGCAACTGACTTGTAATCAGTAGGTCCCGGGTTCGACTCCTGGTGCCGGCACCATCAAGAAAGTCGGGAAAATCAGAGAGTTGCAGCATATAAGAAGGCCGCCCATTGAGGCGGCTTTTTTGTGTCTGGGAGACAGCCGTCTTGCCACGACATTCTCTCTCGCCCGCGGGACGCTGGACCCCGAGGCCGGCTTCGGTAGACTGAAACGCCGGTCGCTCGACCGCCCCGGCACCCACGAGAAGGAGAAGACCCCATGCGCTTCGTGCCCCGTTTCACCGATGGTCGGCCGTTCGCCGAGCCGCTCGGCAAGATCGTCTGCGTCGGCCGCAACTACGCCGAGCACGCTCGGGAGCTGGACAACCCGGTGCCCAGCGAGCCGCTGCTGTTCATCAAGCCGGCGACCGCCGCCGTGGCGCTGGAACAGCCGGTCGAGGCGCCCTTCGCGCGGGGCGAGGTGCACTACGAGACGGAGCTGGCGCTGCTCATCGGCGATACGCTCTCCAACGCCACGCCCGAGCAGGCCGAACGCGGGATCGCCGGCATCGGGCTGGCGCTGGACCTGACCCTGCGCGATGTGCAGGCGCGCCTGAAGGCGAAGGGGCATCCCTGGGAAGTCGCCAAGGCCTTCGACGGCGCCTGCCCGCTCTCGGCCTTCCTGCCGCTGGTTGATGCGCCGGACTGGGCGACGCTCTCCTTCACCCTCGAGGTGGATGGCGAGGTCCGCCAGCACGGCCGGGGCTCGGACATGCTCTTCCCGGTGCCGGCGCTGCTGGCGGAGATGAGCCGCCACTTCACCCTGCAGCCCGGCGACGTGGTGCTCACCGGCACCCCGGCCGGTGTCGGCCCGCTGCCCCGCGGCGCCACGCTCGCCTTCTCTCTCTCGGGCGGCCTCGAGCTCACGACCCGCGTGACGGACTGAGCGCGCCCGGCGTCACTATCAACCACAGCGCCCCGCGGCCTTGGCCGCGGGGCGCTGTGGTTTCCAGGCGGTCGGCGCCGCGCCGAGCCTCGCTATTCCAGGTAGGTGTAGCCTTCGAGCCCGTCGGAGAGGTCGTCGAGGAAGGCCTGCTGCTGGGCGATGTCGAGGCCGCTGCGGGCGAGCTGCTCGGCGAGGTGCTCGCGCAGGGCCGAGACGTCGAAGTTGACGTAGCCCAGCACGTCGGCCACCCGGTCGCCCTGCTGGACCTGGCTGATCGACCAGTCGCCGTCGGCGGTCAGGGCGGCGTCCGCGGAGTCGGTGTCGCCGAACAGGTTGTGCAGGTCGCCGAGGATCTCCTGGTAGGCGCCCACCAGGAAGAAGCCCAGCAGCTTCTCCTCGCCCTCGCGCCACTCGGGCAGCGGCAGGGTGGTCTCGACCCCCTGGCCGTCGACGTAGCCGTCGATGCGGCCATCGGAGTCGCAGGTGATGTCCTGGATCACGCCGCGCCGCTCGGGACCGCGGTGCAGGCCCTCCAGCGGCAGCACCGGGAAGATCTGCTGGATACCCCAGACGTCGGGCACCGACTGGAACAGCGAGAAGTTGACGAACAGCTTGTCGGCCAGCTTCTCGGCCAACTCATCGGTGATCTCGCGGTGGGCCCGATTGCGGGTGTCGAGCAGGCCGCGCAGCCGCGCGCAGGCCGCGAAGTAGACGCTCTCGCCCTCGGCGCGGGCGTCGATGTCGGTCATGCCGATCACGAAGCGCTCGTGGAGCTCGCCCATGGCGTGCACCAGGTCGTGCCAGGCCTCCACCAGGCCGCGGGGCTCGGCGCGCTCGTGCAGCAGGTCATGGACCCGCCACAGTTCGTCGACCTGGGGGTCTTCCTTCACTCGGCGTTCGGGCGAGAGGTGGCTGACCCGCTCCTCGCCGATCACGTTGGAGATCAGCACCGCGTGGTGGGCGGTCAGGGCGCGGCCGGACTCGCTGATGATGTGCGGCTGGGGCAGCTCTTGCTCCGTGCAGGCCTGGGCGAAGGCCGCCACCACGTTGCGGGCGTATTCGAGCATCGAGTAGTTGGCCGAGCAGAAGCTGCGCGAGCGGGTGCCCTCGTAGTCGATGCCCAGGCCACCGCCGACGTCCACGGTGTCCACCGGGGCGCCCAGCGCCACCAGGCTCTGGTAGAAGCGGGCGCACTCGCGCAGGCCGCGCTGGATGTCGCGGATGTTGGCGATCTGTGAGCCGAGGTGGAAGTGCACCAGCTGCAGGCTCTCCAGGGCCTCGGCCTCGCGTAGCTGCTTCACCACGCTGAGGATCTGGCTGGCGGTGAGGCCGAACTTGGACTTCTCGCCGCCGGTGTCCTGCCAGCGGCCGCGGCCCACCGAGGAGAGCCGGGCGCGCAGGCCGATCCGCGGCGTGACGTCGAGGCGGCGCGCCTCCTCGAGGATCAACGGCAGCTCCGAGAGCTTCTCCACTACCAGGTAGACCCGGTGGCCGATCTTCTCCCCCATCAGCGCCAGGCGGATGTACTCGCGATCCTTGTAGCCGTTGCAGACGATCAGCGAGGAGCCGTCGGCCGAGAGCGCGAGCACCGCCAGCAGCTCCGGCTTGCTGCCGGCCTCGAGGCCCACGCGGCCGCGGCCACGCTCATAAGTGCCAAGGATCGACTCGACCACCCGGCGCTGCTGGTTGACCTTGATCGGGTAGACGGCGGTGTAGCCGCCCGAGAAGGCCTCCTCCCGCATGGCGGTGTCGAAGGCGGCGCAGAGCTGCTCGACCCGGTCATGCAGGATGTCGGTGAAGCGCACCAGCACCGGCAGACGCAGGCCGGCCTCGCGCAGCTTGTCGACCAGCGGCTGCAAGGGCAGGGCCGGGCCGTCGTCGTCGCTGCCCAGCGGACGCACCAGGGCCTGGCCGCTGTCGTTAACGTCGAAGTAGCCGCTGCCCCACTGATCGATGTTCCAGGTGCGGCGGGCCTGCTGGGCCGGTCCGGCCTCGCTCTTGGACTGACTCATTCATCTCCCTCGGGTAGCGGCAGGGCGCCGTGGGCAAGGCGCGCCTTGAGCACGGTGCGGAACTGATCGGGATCGTGGGGCGTGAGGTCGTGGGCCGGTGGATCGACATAGACCACCAGCAGCCGGGAGAGCCAGTAGCGCAGGGCCGTTAGGCGCAGCATCATCGGCCAGGCATCGCGCTCGGCGGCGGTAAGCGGCCGACGCGTCTGGTAGGCGCTGATCAGGGCGTCGTGGCGCGCCGCATCCAGGCGGCCGTCGGGTTCGGTGGCCCAGTCGTTGATGACGATGGCCAGGTCGAACAGCAGGTCGCCGGTGCAGCCGTTGTAGAAGTCGATCAGCCCGCCGAGACGATCGCCGTCGAACAGGGTGTTGTCGCGAAACAGGTCGCCGTGCAGCGCGCCCTGGGGCAGGTCCGGCGCGTCGCCGAAGAAGCCCTGGTAGGTCTCTACCTCGTCCTTCATCAGCGCCTGATCTTCCGGCGACAGATAGACCAGCACCTTGTGGTGCATGGGCAGCAGCCAGTGCAGGTCCCGGGGGTTGGGCCGGTGGCCGGGAAAGTGTCGGGAGACCGCGTGCATGCGCCCCAGGGCGTCGCCCAGCTCGCGGCACTGGGCGAGGTTCGGCGCCTTCGGGTGCTTGCCGGGCAGCCGGGGAAACAGCAGGGCCGGCTTTTCGGCCAGGGTGTGTAGGGCCACGCCGTCGCGATCGTGGAGGGGGCCGGGGACCGGCAGGCGGTGTTCGTCCAGGTAGTCGAGCAGGTCGACGAAGAACGGCAGCTCCTCGTGCTCGCCCTGCTCAAACAGCGTCAGCACCAGCTCGCGTCGGTCGGTGGTGACGAAGAAGGTGCTGTTCTCGGTGCCGGCGGGCACGCCCTCGACGGAGACCAGCGAGCCGGCGTCGAAGCGGCTGAGGAACTCGGCGACCTGAGGATCGGTAAGCGGTGTAAATACGGCCATGTGTCTCTCGCCCGGGAAATGCCAAGCCGCCTATTGTAGCGACTTGGCCCTCCGATGCACGCGCCCCGGCCGCGGCACTGGCGAGGCCATGAGGCAGCGGCGGGACGGCCGGTGGATCAGAACGTCTTCAGCACCCACTGGGGCACGGCGATGCGATCGCCCTCGCGGCGCTCGAAGTCGCCGTCGCCGTCGTGGTCGACCAGATAGTAGGAGGGGCCGGCGAAGGGGCGGATCTCGATAGCGTAGAGCTCGCCGTTGACCCGGTACTCGCGGATGGTGCGATCCTCCTCCTCGCGGATGGTGATATCCGGTTCGAGGTTGTCGGACGACTGGGCGAGCGCGCTGGCGCTGACCGAGAGGGCCAGGACGAGGGCGAGCCCCAGGGCGGGCGCGTCGCTGCGCAGGATCTTCTTCATGATGGCCTCCAGTGCCGCAGGGACGGGGCAGCCTGCATGACGAACCCTCCTCGGCTGCCCCGGTGGTACCTCCAGTGTAAGGGCTCGTTGCCGCCCGGCCTACCATCCGCGGCAAAACGCGGCGGCAATGCGTATCATGGATGACCAGCAACTCATCACGCCACGCCTCAATGGATGCCGATACATGGCCGACACGCCCATCGTTCTCGTCGACGGTTCTTCCTATCTCTACCGCGCCTTCCACGCCCTGCCGCCGCTGACCACCTCCGAGGGACAGCCCACCGGGGCGATCAAGGGGGTGCTCAACATGCTCAAGCGGCTGATCAAGGACTATCCCGACAGCCCCATGGCGGTGGTCTTCGATGCTTCCGGCAAGACCTTCCGCGACGCGCTGTTCGAGGAGTACAAGGCCCATCGCCCGCCGATGCCCGACGACCTGCGCTCCCAGGTGCAGCCTCTGCACGACTGCGTGCGTGCGCTGGGCCTACCGCTGCTGTGCATCGAGGGCGTGGAGGCCGACGACGTCATCGGCACCCTGGCTCGCCAGGCCACCGAGGCTGGCCGCGACGCGGTGATCTCCACCGGCGACAAGGACATGGCCCAGCTGGTCAATGCCCATATTACGCTGGTCAACACCATGAAGGATGAGACCCTGGACGTCGCCGGCGTGGAGGAGAAGTTCGGCCTGCCCCCGGAGCGGATCATCGACTTTCTGGCGCTGATGGGCGACAAGGTCGACAACATCCCCGGCGTGCCGGGTGTCGGCGAGAAGACCGCGCTGGGCCTCTTGCAGGGCATGCAGGGCGGGCTCGAGACCCTCTATGCGGATCCCGAGAAGATCAAGACGCTGGGCTTTCGCGGCGCCAAGACGCTGCCCAAGAAGCTCGAGGAGTATCGCGATCAGGCCTTCCTCTCCTATCAGCTGGCGACCATCAAGACCGACTGCGAGCTGCCGGTGGGCCTCGAGGACCTGGACATCGCGCATCCCGACCGCGAGGCGCTGGTCGAGCTCTATCGCCGCCTGGAGTTCCAGGCCTGGCTCTCCGAGCTCCTGGAGGGCAAGCACGAGGGCGTCGATGATGTCGCCGGCGGCACGCCGGTGCCGGCCGGGGACGATGACGGCGGCGCGGCGGGCGAGGGCGCCCAGCGCGAGGATCACGTCATCCTCGAGCAGGCCGAGCTCGACCCCTGGCTCGAGCGCCTCGCGGCCAGTGAGGCCTTCTGCTTCGATCTGGAGACCACCAGCCTCAACTACATGGAGGCCCAAGTGGTCGGCGTGGGGCTCGCGCTCGAGCCGGGCGAGGCGGCCTACATCCCGCTGGCCCACGACTACCTCGATGCCCCGGCGCAGCTCGACCGCGACGCTGTGCTCGAGGCCCTGCGCCCGCTCTGGGAAGACGAGCGCCGTGCCAAGATCGGCCAGAACCTCAAGTACGACATCTCGGTACTGGCCAATGTCGGCATCACCGTGGCCGGGCCGCTGGAGGACACCATGCTGGCCTCCTACGTGCTCGACTCCACGGCCACCCGCCACGACATGGACTCGCTGGCGCTCAAGTACCTGGGCGAGAAGACGATCTCCTTCGAGGAGATCGCTGGCAAGGGGGCCAAGCAGCTCACCTTCAACCAGATCGCCCTGGAACAGGCCGCGCCCTATGCCTGCGAGGACGTCGACATCACGCTGCGCCTGCACCGGCTGCTGCGGCCGCGAGTCGAGGCCGAGGGTCGCCTGGCCGAGGTCCTCGACACCCTCGAGCGGCCGCTGATCCCGGTGCTCTCGCGCATGGAACGCACCGGCGTGGCGCTCGACCCCGAGCGGCTGCACGCCCAGAGCCAGGAGCTCGAGACCCGGATCCGTGAGCTGGAGAGCCGCGCCCATGAGCTCGCCGGTCGCGAGTTCAACCTCGGCTCGCCTAAGCAGCTCGGCCAGATACTGTTCGAGGAGCAGAAGATCCCGGTGATCAAGAAGACCCCCAAGGGGGCGCCCTCCACCGCCGAGGCGGTGCTCGAGGAGCTGGCGCTGGACTACCCGCTGCCCAAGGTGATCATCGAGCACCGCGGGCTCGCCAAGCTGAAGTCCACCTACACCGACAAGCTGCCGCGGCTGGTCAACAAGGCCACCGGGCGCCTGCATACCAGCTACCACCAGGCGGTCACGGCCACCGGCCGGCTCTCCTCGTCGGACCCCAACCTGCAGAACATCCCCATCCGTACCGAGGAGGGGCGGCGCATCCGCCAGGCCTTCGTGGCCCGCCCGGGCTATCGCATCGTCGCCGCCGACTACTCCCAGATCGAGCTGCGCATCATGGCGCATCTCTCCGGCGACAAGGGGCTGCTCGAGGCCTTCGCCGAGGGGCGCGACATCCACGCCGCCACCGCCGCCGAGGTGTTCGGCGTGGCGCTCTCCAGGGTCTCCGGCGATCAGCGGCGCAGCGCCAAGGCGATCAACTTCGGGCTGATCTACGGCATGAGCGCCTGGGGACTCGGCCGCCAGCTCAACATCGAGCAGAGCCAGGCCAAGACCTACATCGACCGCTACTTCGACCGCTACCCCGGCGTGGCCCGCTACATGGAGCGCATCCGCGCCCAGGCCGCCGAGGACGGCTTCGTCGAGACGGTGTTCGGCCGGCGCCTCTACCTGCCGGAGATCCACTCCCAGAACCGTGCGCGCCGCCAGGGCGCCGAGCGCACCGCCATCAACGCGCCCATGCAGGGCACCGCGGCGGACATCATCAAGCGCGCCATGATCGACGTGGACGCCTGGCTCGCGGGCGAGGCCTTCGATGCGGTGATGGTGATGCAGGTCCACGATGAACTGGTCTTCGAGGTGGCGGAGGCGCAGGTCGACGACTTCATCGCGGAGGTGAAGGCGCGCATGCAGGGCGCCGCCGAGCTCGACGTGGCGCTGACCGTCGAGGCCGAGAGCGGCATCAACTGGGACGAGGCGCACTAAGCCGATCCAGTCTGAGCCCCGGCAACGTCTGATCCCGGTGGTTTCCGGCAAGGTGTAATGAACCATAAAAAGGCCCGCGGCAGCGCCGCGGGCCTTTTGTCTTTCAGTGCTCGTCTTTCGGCGCTGGTCTTGCCACTTTCATCGCACCGTGACGGGGGCGAGGCTCAGCGCCAGCCGGCCCGGTCGAAGATGCGCACCGCTTCCGGGTTGTTCTCGCCCAGCACGCTGACGTTCAGGTCGTCCTTCTTGAAGTCGCCCCAGGAGGCGATGACGCCGTCGATCTCCACGCTCTCGACGGCGGGGAATTCGTAGTTGCCGGAGGCGAACAGGGCCTGGGCCTCGTCGGAGGCGAGGAACTCGAGGAAGCGCACGGCGTTCTCCTCGTTGGGTGCGCCCTTCACCACGCCGGCACCGCCCACGTTGATGTGCGCGCCGCGATCGTCCTGGTTGGGGAAGACGATCTGAACCTTCTCGGCGACCTCGCGGTCGGCCTCGTTGTCGGAGTTGGCCAGACGCACGTAGTAGTAGTGGTTGGCCACGGCGATGTTGCACTGGCCGCTGGCGACGCCGCGGATCTGGTCGGTGTCGCCGCCCTCGGGATCGCGCGCGAAGTTCTCGACCACGCCCTCGGCCCACGCCTCGGCGTCTTCCTCGCCGTGATGGGCGATCATCGAGGCCAGCAGCGACTGGTTGTAGATGTTGTTGGAGGAGCGGATGCAGACCTCGCCCGCAAAGGCCGGATCGGCCAGATCCTCGTAGCGGCTGATGGCCTCGGCATCCACCTCGGTGGGATCGATGAAGATCGCCCGCACGCGCTGGCTGAAGCCGAACCACTTGCCCTCGGGATGGCGCATGTGGGCCGGGAGGCGCTCGTTGAGCACGTCGGACTCGATACTTTGGAAGACGTCCTCCTGCTCGCCGCGCCACAGGCGGCCGGCGTCCACGGTGATCAGCACGTCGGCGGGGCCCGCCTCGCCTTCTAGAGTGAGGCGCTGGATCAGCTGGTCGGAGTCACCCTCGAGGATGTTGACCTCGATGCCGGTCTCTTCGGTGAAGGCGGCATAGAGCGCCGCGTCGGAGTCATAGTGGCGGGCCGAATAGACGTTGAGCTCCTCGGCGGCAGAGGCCTGGGAGGCCAGGGCGGTGCCGGCGATCAGGGCGGCGAGGGGCAGGGCGAAGCGACGATGCTGCGGCATGGGGAGACCTCGTGGGGCGTTTGATAGAAAATGATAATGCTTAACATTAAACTTTCGCTATTGAAGCCCCTCGCGTCTCCCCCGTCAAGTCCGGGGCGCGGCAGAACTGATCCAGATCAGGTGGCGGCGAGGCCTCGGGGGCCGCCGCTGGAATGCGAGCGATAGTACAACGCATTCGGGAGGCTTTCGCGTTACCATGTTGTCCAGACACTCTCAACCGGCCGTCGAGACCCCATGACCAGCCAACCGACCCTGACGCCAGACGCGCCGGCGACTTCCGCGCCGGTACTCGCCATGCACCAGATCCGACACGCCTACCAGCAGCACCCGGCCGTCGAGGACGTCTCCCTCGACGTCAAGCCCGGGGAGATCGTCTGCCTGCTGGGGCCCTCGGGCTGTGGCAAGTCCACCCTGCTGCGCATCGCCGCTGGACTCGAGCGGGTGCAGCAGGGGCGTGTGGCGCTGGGCGGCGAATCGATGGGCAAGGGGCGCAGTCACGTGCCGCCGGAGAAGCGCAATGTCGGCCTGGCCTTCCAGGACTCGGCGCTGTTCCCCCATCTCTCGGTGCTCGACAACGTGGCCTTCGGCCTCGAGTCGCTGCCCGCCCAGCAGCGCCGGCGGCGGGCCTACGAGCTGCTCGAGCTGCTCGGCATGGAGCGCTATGCGCGGGTCTTCCCGCACATGCTGTCGGGGGGGCAGCAGCAGCGCATTGCCTTGGCCCGGGCCCTGGCGCCCGCGCCGCAGCTGATGCTGCTCGACGAGCCGTTCTCGAGCCTCGATGCCCGCCTGCGCGATCGCATCCGCGACGACACCCTGCACGTGCTGAAGAAGGTGGGCACGGGCGTGCTGCTGGTCACCCATGACCCCGAGGAGGCCATGTTCATGGCCGACCGCATCGTGCTGATGCGCGAGGGGCGAGTGGTACAGGCCGGCACCCCGCTGGAGCTCTACTGCACCCCGGCCGACCCCTTCGTGGTCACCTTCTTCGGCGAGGTCAACGAGCTCGAGGGGCGGGTGCAGGATGGTCAGGTGGCGACCCCGGTGGGCGAGGTCTCCGCCGGCGGGCTGCCCGAGGGCAGCCGGGTGCGGGTGATGATCCGTCCCGAGGCGCTGAGGGTCGTGCCGCTCAACGAGCCGCCCGAGTACCACCACAGCCATATCATCATGGCCAAGCTGCTGGGCCGCACCAGCCTGCTGCACATCTGTGCCCACATGCCCGACGGTGAGGAGTCCCACCTGCACGCCCGTGCCCCGGGGGTCTTCCTGCCCCGGGAGGGCCAGCCGATCATGATCGGCCTGGACGACTCCCAAGTCTTCGTCTTCCCCCTCGAGCCCTCAGCTGCCGGGGCGGGAGCGGCGCATGGCGACGCTGAGCAGGATCACCGGGAGGATGCCTACTGCCACGATGGCCAGTGATGAGGTCGAGGCCTCGGCCAGGCGTTCGTCGGCGGCCAGGCTGTGGGCGCGGATGGCCAGGGTGTCGAAGTTGAAGGGACGCAGGATCACCGTGGCCGGCAGCTCCTTCATGACGTCGACGAAGACCAGGATGCCGGCGGCGATCAGGCTGCCGCGCATGAGCGGCGTATGCACCTTGCGCAGGGTGCCGCCCGCCGTCTGACCCAGGGTCCGCGAGGCCGCATCCATGCTCGGCGTCACCTTGCCGAGGCTCGCCTCGATGGCGTTGAAGGAGACCGCCAGGAAGCGCACCAGGTAGGCGTAGATCAGGATGAACGCCGAGCCGCTGAGCAGCAGCCCCACCACGACGCCGAACTGTCCCTTGATGAGGTCGTTGATCTGGTGATCCAGCCACACGAAGGGGATCAAAATGCCCACCGCGACCACCGAACCCGGCACCGCATAGCCCATGGCCGCCACCCGCGTGGCGACCCGGGTGATGCGGCCGGGATTGAGCCTTGCCCCGTAGCTGAGCAGCAGCGCCAGGCTCACGGCCACCCCTGAGGCGATCGTCGCCAGCAGCAGGCTGTTGCCGGCGAACTCCAGGAAGGCGGCGCCGAACAGCGCGTCGCCCCCCTGGAACGAGAGGTAGCCCAGCAGGCCGCTGGGAATCAAAAAGCCGAGCAGCACCGGCGTGAGGCAGGCCAGGGTCGCGGCCCAGGCCCGCCCGCCGTGGAGCGCGAACTCGGGCATTTGCTGGTAGCGGCCGGTGGTATGGAAGTAGCGCCGCTTGCCCCGAGACCAGCGCTCGAGCAGCACCAGGGCGATGACGAAGGCCAGCAGGCAGGCGGCGAGCTGGGCCGCGGCCACCTGCTCTCCCATGCCGAACCAGGTGCGATAGATGCCGGTGGTGAAGGTGTCGACGCCGAAGTACTGCACCGCCCCGAACTCGTTGAGGGTCTCCATCAGCGCCAGCGACACCCCGCCGACGATCGCCGGACGCGCGAGCGGCAGGGCCACGCTGGTGAACAGCCGCCAGGGCCCGCGGCCCAGGGTGCGCCCCACGTCCAGCACGCACACCGACTGCTCCAGGAAGGCCGCCCGCGCCAGCATGTAGACGTAGGGGTAGAGCACCAGGGTGATCAGCGTCGCGGCCCCCCACAGCGAGCGGATGTCCGGGAAGAAATAGTCGCCCGCCGACCAACCGAAGGTCTCGCGCAGCCAAGTCTGGATGGGGCCAGCGTACTGCAGGAAGTCGGTATAGGCGTAGGCGATCACATAGGTCGGCACCGCCAGCGGCAGCAGCAGCCCCCACTCGAAGAGCCGACGCCCCGGGAAGCGGCACATCACCACCAGCCAGGCGGTGCCGGTGCCGATGACGAAGGTGCCGAGCCCCACGGTCACCACCAGGAAGAGCGTATTGCCCAGGTAGCGGGGCAGCACGGTGCTGCCCAGATGCTGCCAGATGCCGTCGGTGGGCATGAACAGGTGCGTCAGCACCACGAGGACCGGCAGCGCCACGATCAGGGCGATGCCGATGGTCAGCGCGTTCCAGACATTGAGGGGCAGCGACAGGCGGGAAGGCGTGCGGGCGCGGGAACTGGCCGGACTGGTCAACGGAGTCTCCTTCCGTGCCGGGATGGCTACAGGGATGCGAGCAACTTGCGGCTGAGAATTGTATCAGTCGGTCGGGACGACTGCAGCCATGGTCGCCGTGACGCCGATCAAGCAAGACGCCCGCCGCTCGAGGAGCGGCGGGCGTCGATGGTCGAGCTCGGTGGGCTCAGTAGCCGATCAGCAGCGACGGCAGACCGGTCACCAGGGCGGGGAAGAAGGCCATCAGCAGGCAGGCCAGCACGATCAGCGTCACGAAGGGGAGGACCGCCTTGTAGAGGTCGAGGGTTTCGACGCCGGGCGGCGCTACCCCCTTGAGGTAGAAGAGCGCATAGCCGAAGGGCGGCGTGAGGAAGGAGGTCTGCAGTACCACCGCGACCATCACCACGAACCACAGCACGTCGATGCCCATGTTCTCGACGATCGGCAGCATGATCGGGAAGCTCAGCAGCACGATGCCGGTCCAGTCCAGGAACATGCCCAGGATGAAGACCAGGAAGAGCATCAGGATCAACGCCCCGGTGGTACCGCCGGGCATCGCCATCACCACCTCGTGGATCACCTCCATGCCGCCGCCGATGGAGAACACCCCGGTGAAGGCGGTGGCGCCCACCAGTACCAGCATCACCATGGTGGTGGTCTTGCTGGCCTCGATCAGGGTGCGGTAGCAGGTGGCGGCCTTGCGGTCGCCGAAGATCAGGAACAACAGGAAGGCGATGGTGACGCCGATGGCCGAGGCCTCGGTGGCGGTGGCGATGCCGGTGAACAGCGAGCCCAGCACGCCGAGGATCAGCGCCATCGGCGGCAGCACGTACTTGCCCAGCATCTTCAGAAGCTCGCCGGTGGAGACCTCGGCGCGCTCCTCGGCCGGTACCAGGGGGCCATACTCCGGCTTGAGGTGGCAGATCACCAGCACGTAGAGGGCGTACATCGCGCCGAGCAGCAGGCCCGGCACCAGGGCGCCGGCGAACAGCGCGCCCACCGAGACCGGCGAGTAGCTGGCCATCAGGATCAGCATGATGCTGGGCGGGATGAGGATGCCCAGGCAGCCGCTGGCCATGATCACGCCGGTGCTGAGCTGCTTGTTATAGCCATAGTTCAGCATCGGCACCAGCGCGATCATGCCCATCACCGCGATGGAGGCGCCGACGATGCCGGTGGTGGCGGCCAGCAGCACCGAGACCACGACGACCGTCAGGGCCAGGCCGCCGCGCAGGTTGGCCAGCAGCAGGCGCATCGACTCGAACATCTTCTCGGTGACGCCGGAGTCGTTGAGGAAACGCGCCATCAGGATGAACAGCGGGATGGCCACCAGGACGTAGTTGTCCATGGCGTTGCCGTAGATGTTGTTGATCAGGATGCCCAGCGTATTGGCGCCGGGCCCGAGCCAGGCGCCGAGCACGGCGACGCCGCCGAGCACGAAGGCCAGCGGATGACCCATGAACAGGCCGACCAGCAGGCCGCCGAACATGAACAGGGTAAGCATCTCGGCGCTCATGCGGGGGTCTCCTTGCCCAGCGCCTGCACGGCGCGGATGACGATGGCGATGGCCTGCAGCAGCAACAGCCCGGCGGCGACCACGATCACGCCCTTCACCGGATAGACCGGGATGGCCATCATGCCGTAGGTGGTCTCGCCGCGACTGACGGAGCGTTCGAAGAACGCCCAGCCGAAGGTCAGCAGCATCCAGATGAAGGGAACGAAGAAGATCAGGTAGCCGAGGAGTTCGAGGGCCGCCTGCTTGCGGCGAGAGAGCAGGCGCTTGAGCACGTCGACCTCGACGTGGGCGTGATGGCGCAGCCCGTAGGCGGCCATGAGCATGAAATGGGCGCCGAAGAGCATCTTCGTCACGTCGAAGGCCCAGTCGCTGGGGCGTCCGATGAAGAAGCGCATGGCGATGTCATAGATCACGATCAGCGTGATCACGGCGAGCAGCGGAGCGATGAGGCGTCCGAATCCCTCGTTGAGGGCGTCGATGGCCCTGGCAATGGCATTCATGGTGGGAGCTCTCGGCATCGGGCGAAGCGTTCGGGAGGAAGGAGGCGAAACCGTCGGTATCGAGGCCGGCCCCGGCGGGGCCGGCTCGGACCGCTTACTGGTTCATGCAGGCCTCGATCTCCTCGAGGGACGGCAGGTCGTCGGTGACGCGGCTCATGTTGTAGGGCACCGAGACGTCACGCCAGTTGGCGTAGTGCTGCAGGTAGCTGATCATGGAGTGGTAGACCTTGGCGTGCATCGGGTCCTCGCAGGCCCCCTGGACGATCACCTCGTTGGTGATGCGCTGGATCTCGGCGAGATCCTCCTCGGAGAGCTGATTGATCTCGGTGCCGTCCTCGATGAACTTCACCGTGCCCTCGGTGGATTCGCGCTCGGACCAGGCCAGCGACCAGGCCATGGTCGCCTGGGCGGCGATCTTCAGCTTCTCCTGGGTCTCCTCGGAGAGGGCGTCCCAGGCGTCCTGATTGATCATCACGCCGAACACGCTGGCGGACTGGTGCCAGCCCGGCACGGACCAGTAGTCGGCCACCTCGGAGAAGCCGGCCTTGTAGTCCACCCCCGGGGTGGAGAATTCGGCGCCGTCGACCACGCCGCGCTCGATGGCCTGGTAGATCTCGCCGCCGGCCAGGGTGACCTGGGAGCCGCCGAGCTGTTCGAGCACCCGGCCCTGGTCGCGACCGGAGAGGCGCAGTCGCTTGCCCTCCAGGTCGGCGATGCTCTCGATGGGCGTGCCGCCGCGGAAGCCCGACTCGTTGTTGGTGATGCCGTAGGGCAGGTAGACCATGTTGTAGTCGCCGTAGACCTCCTGGTAGAGCTCGAAGCCGCCCCACTGGTTGATCCAGTTCAGGTAGTCAACGCCGTTGAACAGGCTGGTGGTGGTGGCCAGCGGCGAGAAGGCCGGGCTCAGGCCGGCCCAGTAGCCGGGCCAGTCGCCGGCGGCCTGGATGGCGCCGGTCTGGGTGGCGTCGAACACCTCGGTGCCGGGCATCAGGGTGCCGCCGGCGCGGAAGTTGATGGTCAGCTCGTCACCGGCCAGGGTGTTGACCAGCTCCGCCCAGTGGCGGTCGATCTGGATCAGGTCCAGGTTGTCCGGCCAGGTGGTGGTCATGGTCCAGGTTTCCTGAGCCTGGGCGGTCGTGCTCAGGGCGGCGAGGGCGACGCCGGCCGCGAGCCCGGTGAGGGCGAATCGTGTCTTCTGCTGCATCATGTGGGAGCTTCCTTCGCGGTTGTTATGGTTGTGCGGTGAATCGGGTCGCTGGAAACAGCCGTCGGGCCCGGGAGCGCGCGGCCGGACATCCGATAACACTCAACAAGCTAGCATGGAGGCATGGAGATGTTCGACCGCGCCCGCGGGCGCCACGGTGCTTTCGTCGAGCGACGCTGCACCCTTGCGTTCTCGGCTATAATGTCTTGTCGATCAACAGGTTGAAACGGTCGTATGAGAGGCGTACTGCAACGCCGAACGGGCCGCCATCGTTGAAAGGCCGGTCTTCCTTAGACCAAAGTTGACTCCCCATGGAGCCCCGCATGATGCAAAGCCGCCTCGCCTCCCTCATGGACGCCCGCCAGCGACTCGCTCGACGCCGCTGGCGCCGCCTGGTGTGGCTGACCGGCGAGGCCGAGGCCTGTCGGCGCGAGGCGCTGGGCTTGTGGCGGGAGAGTGACTGGTGCGCGCCCCTGTGGATCGCCGCCGCACTCCCCGAGGGCGTTGCGGCGGCGGCCTGGCTGCCGTCGGCCAAGGCTCGCACGCGGCTGGGCGGCGAGCAGGACCTGGTGGTGATCGATGCCGTCTCGGCCGAGTGCGGCTTCGACCCCGAGGCCTTCGGCGCGCTGGCCGGCACCCTCACGGCCGGCGGCCTGCTGGTGCTGATGACGCCGTCCGATTGGGGGCGGCGTCCCGACGCCGACTACGTCCGCCTGGCCGAGCACCCTTGGCGGGCGGAGCAGCTCACCGCCCGCTATCTGGCGCGCCTCGCCCGCCTGCTGGCCATTGATACGCGGGTGATCCGCTGGACGGCGGGGGAGGCGCCGCGCATGGCGGACCTGCCCAAGGCCACGACCGGGGTGAAGGGCGAAGCGCCGGGAGAGCACTCGCCGCTGCCGGCCGGCGACGCCGCCTGCCTGACCCGCGACCAGGCCGAGGCGGTGGCCCGGCTGACCCGGCTGCGTCGCCGTCGCCCCCTGGTGTTGACCGCCGACCGCGGCCGCGGCAAGACGGCGGCGCTGGGCATCGCCTGCGCGCGGCTGCTGGCGGAAGGCACGGGGGCTCGAGCGACCGAGACCGAGATCCTGGTCACCGCGCCGCGTCCGGCGGCGGTGGCCGGGCTCTTCGAGCGCCTGGCCGCGCTCTGCCCCGAGGGGCGTCGTCACGGCAATGCCTTCGAGGCGCCCGGCGGGCGGGTGCGCTTCCTGGCCCCCGACGAGCTGGCTCACCTGGCCGACCAGGGCGAGGTCGGCGGCCCCGGTCGGCTGTTGCTGGTGGATGAGGCGGCGGCGATTCCCGCCCCCCTGCTGGGGCGCTGGCTCGAGGCCTTCCCGCGGCTCGCCTTCGCCACCACCGTGCACGGCTACGAGGGCTCGGGCCGCGGCTTCGCGCTGCGTTTTCGTGAGCGGCTCGAGCGCCAGGCGCCCGGCTTTCGCGAGTGCCACCTGGCCGAGCCGATCCGCTGGGCACCGGGCGACCCCCTGGAGGCACTCACCTCACGCCTGCTGCTGCTGGACGCCGAGCCGGACGCGGCTTCGCCCGGTGACGAGCCGCTCATCTCGCATCGACTGGACCGCGGCGTCCTGGCCGGCGACGAGGCGCGGCTGCGGGCGCTGTTCGGCCTGCTGGTGCAGGCCCACTATCGCACCACGCCCGCCGACCTGCGCCGGCTGCTGGACGGCCCGGGCGTGGCCATCACGACCCTCGAGGCGGGCTCGGCCCTGCAGGGCGTGGCGGTATGTGGCGACGAGGGCGGCTTTCCGGCCGATCTCGCCGAGCGGGTGGCGCGGGGCGAGCGGCGCCCGCGCGGCCACCTGCTGGCCCAGTCGCTGGCCGCCCATGCCGGGGAGCGCGAGGCGCTGACCGCGCGACTGCGACGGGTGCTGCGCATCGCCGTGCCCGCCGGCCGGCGCCGCCGTGGAGGCGGCCGGCGCCTGCTCGATGACGAGCTCGCGCGGGCCCGCGACGAAGGCATCGACCTGCTGGGGGCGAGCTTCGGCGCCGAGCCGGGGCTTCTGGCCTTCTGGCATTCGACGGGCTTTCGCGCCGTGCGCCTGGGGCTCACCCGCGAGACCGCCACCGGCGAGCACGCGCTGATGGTGGTGCGACCCACCAGCGTGACCGGCGAGACGCTGGCCGCGAGGCTCGAGGCGCGCTTTCATCGCCAGCTGCCGGGCCTGCTGGCCTTCGAACTGGCCGAGCTCGAGCCCGCGGTGGCACTGGTCCTGCTCGCCGAGGGCCCGGCGGTAGCCCTCGACGCCGCCGATCGCCGCGACCTCGATGACGTGGCCTTCGGCCATCGCGAGCCGGCCCTGGCGCGCCCGGCGATCCAGGCGCTGGTGAGGCGCTGTGCCCGGGCCCAGACCTGCAAAGAGGGGCCCGACGCAGGGCGCGACGAGGCGCTGGCGCCGCTCGCGGCCTGGGCCTTCCAGGGCCGCGAGGCGAGCTGGCTGGCGCAGCGCTTGGGCGTCGCCGGCAAGAAGGGTGTCCAGGCCTGGCTGCGCGAGGCCGTGGCCCGCCTTCACGATCGCGACGGCGGACTTTCCCCCGATGAGGCCGGGCGGTAGAGTGCCCGCATTCACCGTCGGACAGAGGCCCCATGAACGCACATCTCGAGCAGCTCTCCCCCCGGCCCCTGTGGCGCCACTTTCGCACCCTGTGCAACACGCCGCGCCCCTCCGGCCACGAGGCCGCCCTGATCGCGCTCCTCGAGCGCTGGGCCGACGGCCTGGGCCTGGCCCACGACCGCGACGCCTTCGGCAACCTGCGCATCCGCAAGCCCGCCACCCCCGGCCACGAGCAGGCCCCCGGCGTGATCCTGCAGGGGCATCTGGACATGGTGGCCCAGGCCAACGCCGACCACCCCCACGACTTCACCCGCGACCCCCTCGACACCCAGGTAGTCAACGGCTGGCTGCACGCCCGCCACACCACCCTCGGCGCCGATAACGGCCTCGGCGTGGCCGCGGCGCTGGCGATCCTCGAGGATGACGCCCTGATCCACGGCCCGCTGGAGGCGCTCTTCACCCTGGAGGAGGAGTCCTCCATGGGCGGCGCCCTCAACCTGGCCGAGGGCTGGCTCGAGGGAAGCCTGCTGCTCAACCTGGACTCCGAGGATCGCGGCCAGGTCTATATCGGCTGTGCCGGCGGGGCCGACGTCATCGTCGATGCCCAGCTGCCCACCGCCCCACCGGCCGCCGACGAGACGGCGCTCTCGCTCTCGCTCACCGGGTTGTCCGGCGGCCACTCCGGCATCGATATCCATAAGGGGCGCGGCAATGCCAACCGGCTGCTGGTCAGGGCACTGCGCGCCCTGGAGCCACTCGGGGCACGGCTGGTCGACTACCGCGGTGGCACCCTGCGCAACGCCCTGCCGCGGGAGGCCTTCGCCACCCTGATGCTGCCGGAGGAGGAGCTCGCCCATGCCCAGGCGCGCGTGGCGGCGCTGGAGGCCGAGCTGCGCGCCGAGCTGGCCGGGGTCGACGAGGGGCTCTCGCTCTCTCTGGCGTCCGGGGCGGCGTCGGCAGCGGAGGCCCTGACGGCCGAGGCCAGCCGGCTGCTGGTGCGCGCCCTTCACGTGGCGCCCTGCGGCGTCGAGCGGATGAGCGTCGAGCTGCCCGGGGTGGTGGAGACCTCCAACAACCTCGGGGTGGTGAGCCTTGCGGCCGGGCGCTTCCACCTCTGTGCCCTGGTACGCTCGCTGCGCGACAGCGCCACGGCAGACCTCGCCGATCGCTTCCGGGCGCTGTTCGAGCTGATCGGTGCCCGCACCCGGGTCGAGAACGCCTACCCGGGTTGGACACCCGACCCGGAAAGCCCGCTGCTGGTGTGCTTCCGCCGGCTTCACCGCGAGCGACTGGGTAATGATCCCGAGGTCAAGGTGATCCATGCTGGCCTGGAGTGCGGCATCCTCGGCGGCAAGTACCCGGCGCTGGATATGATCTCCTTCGGCCCGCTGATCCGCGGCGCCCACTCCCCGGACGAGCGGGTGGAGCTTGCCTCGGTGGAGGAGTTCTGGACGCTGCTGCGCGCCCTGGTGGAGGACCTGGCGACCGTGGGCGCGGAAGACGCTGGCCGCTCCTCCGGCGCGCCGAACTCGTGATGAACGAATGGCTGCAAGCGGCCGGTCCGGCCGACTGGGTCGCGGTGGCGCTGGCGGGGCTGCTGGCGGTGACCGCCGCGCTTGCCCTTGGCTGGCGGCGCCGCCTGTCGGCCGCCGCGGCGGCGCTCGCCGACCGCGAGCAGTCGTACTTGGAGCGTGAGGCCGGTGTGCGGCGCCTCGAGCAGGAGCTGACCCAGAGCGACGCTCAGCTGGATGCCAGCCGCGAGCGTTTGGCGGCCCTCGAGGCCGAGCTCACCGACACTCGGGACCGGCTGTCCGAGCGGCGCGAGCGGGCCACCCGGCTGGAGACCGAGCGCGAGCAGATGGCACTGCGTCACCGCGAGCAGTTGGCCCTGCTCGAGGAGGCCCGCGAACGGCTCAAGGAGGAGTTTCGCCAGCTGGCCGGGCGCATCTTCGAGGAGCGCCAGCAGGCCTTCTCGGCCCAGAGTCGCGACGGCCTCGAGGCGACGCTCAAGCCTTTCCGCGAGCAGGTCGACCAGTTCCGCCGCCGGGTCGAGGAGCTCCACGGCCAGCAGAGTCGCGACAGCGGCTCCCTCAAGGCGCAGCTCGAACAGCTCGCCGGGCTCAACGCCCGCCTCGGCGAGGAGGCTGCGGGGCTCGCCCGGGCGCTCAAGGGCGACCAGAAGGCCCAGGGCCACTGGGGCGAGCTGATGCTCGAGACCGTGCTCGAGCGCAGCGGCTTGCGCCGCGACATCGAGTACCGCCGCGAGGTCTCGCTGCAGGGCGAACAGGGGCGCCAGCGCCCCGACGCGGTGATCTACCTGCCTGACGACCGCCACCTGATCGTCGATGCCAAGGTGTCGTTGGTCGCCTGGACCCGGGTGGTCAACGCCGAGGAGGAGGCCGAGCGCGAGGCGGCCATGAAGGCACACCTGCAGTCGCTGCGCAGTCACATGGCGGGCCTTTCGGGCAAGGACTACCCGTCCCTGCCGGGGCTCCACTCGCCGGACTTCGTATTCCTCTTCGTGCCGGTGGAGCCGGCCTTCGCCGCGGCCTTCGAGCGCGACCCCTCACTCTTCCAGGAGGCCTTCGACCGCCAGGTGGTGGTGGTCACCCCGACCACCCTGCTGGCGAGCCTGCGCACCGTGGCGGGCCTGTGGAGCCTGGAGCGCCAGAACGAGAACGCACGCCTGATCGGCGAGCGGGCCGAGAAGCTGCTGGCCAAGTTCTCCGGCTTCGTCGAGAGCCTCGAGGAGGTGGGGCGTCACCTGGAGCGGGCGAGCGACAGCCAGCGCCGGGCCATGGGCCGGCTCTCCAGCGGCCAGGGCAGCCTGGTGGCCCAGGCCACCGAGCTCGAGCGCTTGGGCGTGCGCATGAAGAAGCCGCTGCCCGCCGAGCTGGTGCGCGCCGCCGCCAGCGACCATGGCATGAAAGGCGAGAGAGACGAGGCAGAAAGGGAAAGCGAGAGAGACGGAGAAGGCGCGGACGAGACGCCCAATCGCGCCTGAGTCGAAGCGCTCGGCCGCCAGACGCCAAGACGCCGCCCGAAGGCGGCGTCTTGCGTTCATCCTGGGGATGGTTCCCGCACGGCACGATCAGCCGAGGTAGGCGCCCAGCATCCACACGGTCTTCTCCTGCTCGCGGATGTAGTCGCCGGCCTGGGCGGCGGTGCCCTCGTCATCGGCGTCGGAGGCCAGCGAGAGCAGCTCGCGCTGCAGCTCGATCAGCGTCTGGTACCCTTGGAGCACGCCGCGCACGCAGGCCTCGCCGTCGTGGACGTCCTTGTCCTCCTGGATCCGGGCGATCTTCACGTAGTCGCTGTAGGCATGGACCGGGGTGTGGCCAAGGGTCAGGATGCGCTCCGCGACCTCGTCGACCTTGACCAGCAGATCGGTGTAGAACTCCTCGAACTTCTCGTGGAGCTGGAAGAACTGCCGCCCCTTCACGTTCCAGTGGTAGCCGCGCACGTTCATGTAGAAGATCTGGTAGTTCGCCAGCAGTTCGTTGAGCTTCTCGGCGAGCTGGCTGGCGCTGGATTCGTGCAGGCCGATGGTGTTGGTCTCGCTCATGCAATGCCTCCTTGATCGCTTTGCGGATAGGGTACGGTGGTTCGGTGGTCGCGAGTAAGTCGATTCTCTGCATGGCCACCATAGCCGATGTCGATGACCTGCGGGCGGCGGTGGCGAGATTCAAGGCCGGGCGTGTCGTCGCCGCGGCGTCCGGCCTAGACTGAAGGCCACCGTTTCTGGAGACGATCCCATGCGCATATGGCTGCTGTGGCTACTGCCGGGCGTGCTCGCCGGGTGTCAGATGACGCCGACGACCCTGCCGGTGGCCGAGCCCGCCCCTTCCGTCGAGTGTCGCTGGCCCGCGAGACCCGGCGATGACCTGGCCCGAGTGATCACGGCCCTGGAGGCGGAGGGCTTCGTGGTGCGCCACACCGATGCCTCGCTGGGGCTGGTCAGTGCCGATCGGGCCCGCACCACCCTCTATCACGACAACGGCGTCGAACGCCTGCCGCGCATCGGCGGCTTCGTGCGCGGGGGCAGCGGTGGCCACGTGGGCACGGGCGTGGTGCTTGGTTTCGGCGGCGGCTTCGGACCGGGCATCGACGAGGCGACCCGCGCCGAGCGGGTCTCGGTGGTGGTCGATGAGCGAGCGCTGCGCGTGACCCGCGACATTCGCCTGATCGACTGGCGGGGCGACCTGCGCGAATCGCGCAGCGCCAGCGATGCCGACTTCTGCCGAGACCTGCGCCGCGCCATCCAGGCCGCCCCGGCCGGGGAGGCGTCATGATGCGTGCACTGCTCATCCTGCTGCTGACGGCGTGGCTCGCCGGCTGTGCCTCGCCGCCTTCCGAGGCGCCGCGCGAGCTGCGGCTTGCAGCAGCGCCCGAAACGACCCTGCGCGAGGCCATGGAGCTACTGATGGCGCGCGGCTATGTGATTCGCCATGCCGACGATGAATTGGGACGACTGGACGCCGTGTTGGCCCGCATGCCGGGCTATGGCGTCTCGCTGCGCATCTCGCCGGGCGCCGAGGGCAGCAGCCGCGTCGAGGCCATCGCCACCCGGGGCGGTCGGGCGCTGCCGCCCGGCCTCGTGGATCCTTTTCTCACCGACCTCGAGGCACGGCTGGGACTACTCCCCTGAGTCCTGGTCGCCTGAGTCCAGGGGCTCGCATTCCAGGGGCAGCCGTTCCAGCTCGGCCAGGATACGGGCGCGCATGTCGGCGAGGGCGTCCAGGTCGTAGGGCTCGGCCCGGCCGTGGCCCCATACCGGCGCCGGCCAGGCGGCGTCCTCGCGGCGCCGCACCACCGCATGCACGTGCAGTTGGGCGACCACGTTGCCGAGGCTGGCGATATTGAGCTTGTCACCCTCGAGGGCCTGGAGCAGGGCCCGGCCGACCGCCGTGGCCTCCCGCCACAGCTGCCGCTGGGCCCGTTCGTCGAGTTCGAACACCTCGCTGACCTCGTGGCGGCGCGGCACCAGCACTAGCCAGGGGAAGCGCGCGTCATCCATCAGCCGCAGCTGGCACAGCGGCAGTTCGGTGATCGGGTAGGTATCCGCCACCAGGCGGGCATCGGGCTCGAAATCCGGCATCGCTCGTCTCCTTTCGCTAGGCCGTCCCTATCAGGGCCCATGATGGCACAGCGGGGCGCGAGCGGGCAGATTCCCCCGGCCGGGCGGGATCGGTATGCTGGGCGGCCTTCGACTCGCTACGCACGGACGCCACCATGACGCTGCTCGAGGCCCTCGCCCTGCTGACCATCGGCACCCTGGCCGGTTTCATCAACGTGCTCGCCGCCGGGGGCTCGATGCTGACGCTGCCGCTGCTGATGTTCCTGGGGTTGCCGCCCCAGGCCGCCAACGGCACCAACCGGGTCTCCGTGGCCCTGCAGAGCGTCTCGGCGGTGGCCAGTTTCCTGCGCGCGGGTGCCTCGCACCTGGGGCTCTCCCTGCGGCTGTCGGTACCGGCGGTGATCGGCTCGCTGGCCGGTGCCTGGCTGGCTCTGCAGACCGACGATGCCCTGTTCGAAGCGATCCTGATCGCGGTGATGGCGGGCTCGGCGGTGCTGATGCTGCTGCCCCAGCCGCGGGTGGAGACCCGCCCGCTTACCGCTGAGCGCCTCACGCCCGCCGTCTACCTGGCGATGTTCGCCATCGGCCTCTACGGGGGGTTCATCCAGATCGGGGTGGGCATCCTCTTTATCGTGGTGCTCTACCGCATGCTGAAGATCGACCTGGCTCAGGTGAACGTCTTCAAGGTGCTGATCGTGCTGGTCTATACCCTGCCGGCCCTGGCGATCTTCCTGATCAACGATCAGGTGCGCTGGGGCTACGGCCTGATGCTGGCGGCGGGCAGCATGCTGGGCGCCTGGCTGGCGGTGAAGGTCAACATGAGCCCGCGCGGGGCCCTCGTCGTCAAGTGGCTGACCCTCGCGGTCATCGCGGCGATCATCCTGCGGCTGCTGCTGGGATAGCTCCTCGGTGGCGACGGCGGTCGCGTGCTAGATTGAAGGAGCGTCAATCCCCTACTGCATATCGGAAAGGTCGAGGAGGCAAGCATGAAACGGACACTCGCACTGGTACTTGTCGCGCTGTTCACCGCGTCGCTGCTCGGTGGTTGCAACACCATCCGCGGCGCCGGGCAGGATATCGAGGAGGGCGGCGAGGCCATCCAGGAATCCAGCTACTGAGTCAGCGTATGGGGCCGCTACCCGCCGGAACGGCGACTGACCGTTCCGGAGCCCGCCATCATGGAAGAGGAGAAGGCCATGCCTGCGAAGGCACTCGCGCCGATCGCCGCCGCCCTGCTGCTGGCCGGCTGCGTCGGCGGATCGCCCCCGCCTGCCGAGGCGCCCGCACCGCCCCCGCCCAGCGTGGCCGCCGGTGAGTCCTGCGACGCCACATCGCTGCAGGGCCGCGTCGGGGAGCGCTTCACCGCCACGCTCGGCGAGACGCTGCAGGCCGAGAGCGGCGCGACCACCCTGAGGGTGCTGCGCCCCGGCACGGCCGCCACCCTCGACTACCGCCAGGACCGCCTCAACGTGCGGTTGGACGAGCGCGACCTCATCACCGCCATCGACTGCGGCTAAGCGCCGCCTCCGCCGTTTTAGATGTCGCCGTGCTCGGCCTGGGTGCGGCGCTCCTCCTCCTCGGCCTGCTTGCGCAGCTTCTTGCGCAGGGCCGCTTTCTCGAAGCGCAGCTTCTGCAGACGGGTGTCCAGTCGTAGCGGCGGCACCCGCGCCGGTTTGCCGTGAGCGTCTACGGCGACCATGGTCAGGTAGCAGCTATTGGTGTGGCGGATCATCTTGTGGCGGATGTCTTCGGCCACCACCTTGATGCCGATCTCCATGGAGGAGCTGCCGACGTGGTTGACGCAGGCCAGAAAGGTGACCAGCTCGCCGACGTGGATCGGCTGCTTGAACAGCACCTGATCGACGGACAGCGTCACCACGTAGTGGCCGGCGTAGCGGCTGGCGCAGGCATAGGCCACCTCGTCGAGCTTCTTGAGGATGGCGCCGCCGTGCACCTTGCCGCTGAAGTTGGCCATGTCCGGTGTCATCAGCACGGTCATCGAGAGCTCGTGCTGGCCGGGGAGGGTTTGATCGTCCATCGCAGGGTTCCCGTCAAGGTTTCATGAAGCATAACGCCTCGCCCCCTGAAGGGGGAGCGAGGCGTCGTCGTGGCGCGTGCGGCTCGGTTCAGAACCAGGTCAGGCCCACGGCGATGATGATACCGGTGATGAACAGCTGGATGAGGCAGAAGCCCATGATGTCCTTGGCCTTGAGGCCGGCGATCCCCAGCACCGGCAGAGCCCAGAAGGGCTGCAGCAGGTTGGTCCAGGCGTCGCCCCAGGCCACGGCCATGGCCACCCGGGGAATGTCCACACCCAGGGCCTGGGCGGCCGGCAGCATCACCGGGGCCTGCACGGCCCACTGGCCACCGCCGGAGGGCACGAAGATGTTGACGATACCGGCACTGATGAAGGACCAGAAGGGCAGGGTGGTCTCGGTGGCGAAGGAGATCAGCGCACCGGACAGGGTCTCGGCGAGCCCGGACTGCACCATGATCGCCATGATCCCGGCGTAGAAGGGGAACTGGATCACGATCCCGGCGCCGCCCTTGATCGCCTCGTGCAGGCTGTTTAGCAGGCTCTGGGGCGTGCGGTGGAGCACGATGGCCAGGAACAGGAACAGGAAGTTCACCACATTCAGGTTGAGGCCGCCACCTTGCAGCACGAAGTGATCGAACAGGAACAGCAGGCCGGGGATGCCGACCAGCCAGGCGAGCGTAGTGCTGTTCTCGAGGCGCTCCGCCGGACGCGTGATGCGCGGCCGCTTCGTCTCGGTCTCACCCAGCAGCGCGGGGTCGATGTAGACGCTGTCCTTCTCGTCCGGGAGCATCAGCCGGTTGACCAGCGGCACCGCCACGAACAGGCAGAGCACGATGGCGATGTTGAACAGCGAGAAGATGGTCTCGCCGGTGCCGATCACGCCGATCTGCTCGACGGCGAAGTGCCCTTCGGTGGCGACCACCAGCGGCACGGAGCCGGCGAGCCCGCCGTGCCAGACGACGAAGCCGGAGTAGGCACTGGCCACCAGCAGCCGATAGTCCACCCTGATCTGGCGAGCCAGTTCCTTGGCGAACAGCGCGCCGACCACCAGACCGAAGCCCCAGTTGATCCAGCTGGCGGCCAGCGAGACCAGGGTCACCAGCAGGATGGCGGCGCCGGCGTTGTTGGCCAGGCCGGCCAGTTTCTGCAGCAGGCGGCTGACGGGGGGGGAGCTGGCCAGCATGAAGCCGGTGACCAGCACCAGCAGCATCTGCATCGAGAAGGTCAGCAGGTTCCAGAAGCCGTCGCCCCAGAAGCGCAGCACCGCCAGCGGCGTCTGGCGCTCCACGGCGATGGCCGCGGCAGCGGCGATGATCGTCAGCAGCAGCACGAAGATGTAGGGGTCGGGCAAGTACCTTTCGACCAGCTTGACGGCCGGTCGTGATAGAGCCTTGAGCATGAGGGTTCCCTTGTTCTGTTGTCTTGTATGGCGTACCCGACAGAAAGTAGCGCAATCTCAGAGGCTTGTGCTACCCGGGGCGAATCGCGTCATCAACGCGGGCGGCCGTCACGTCAGGGCGCCAGCGGGTGCGGCGATGGTGCCGGTAGTAGGCCGCGAGCACCCCCGAGCGCACCGTGGCGAAGGCCAGGAAAGAGAGCCATAGCCCGTGGTTGCCCAGCCCCTGGGTGAGCCACCAGAGCGGTAGGTAGACGGCGAGGCCGGCGAAGATGCTGTTACGCATCTCGCGGATCGCGGTCGCCCCGATGAAGACGCCGTCCAGCAGGTAGCTCCACACCGCCACCAGCGGCATGGCGACCATCCAGGGCAGATAGGCGCCGGCCGTCTCCCGCACCTCCGGCAGGCCGGTGAGCAGCGCGATCAGCCCTTCGCCGCCCAGGGCGAAGGCCAGCGCGGCCGCGCCGGCCGTGAGCAGCGAGAAGCGTGCGGCGCTCTTGACCACCTCGCCGAACTCGTCGAAGCGCCGGCGCCCCACGGCGCGCCCGGCCAGCGCCTCGGCGGCATGGGCGAAGCCGTCCAGGGCGTAGCTGGTCAGCATGATGAACTGCAGCAACACGGCATTGGCGGCCAGCACGGTGTCACCCTGGGCGGCGCCGCGGGAGGTGAAGAAGGCCATGGCGAACAGCAGGCCGAGGGTGCGCACGAAGAGGTTGGCATTGACCCGAAAGAGCTCGCCGTAGGCGGCCAGGCGCAGGATCTGGTGGCGCAGGAAGCGCCCCGAGAGCCACTTGAGCTGGCGCGAGACCAGCCACAGGCCGAAGGCCAGCGCCGTGTAGTCGGCGATCACCGTGGCCCAGGCCACGCCGTCGCTGGTCATGCCCAGCCCCACCACGAACAGCAGATCCAGCGCGATGTTGACGCCGTTGGTCAGCACCAGGATCGCCAGCGTGACCCGCGAGTTCTGCTGGCCGAGGAACCAGCCGAGGATGGCGTAGTTGGCCAGCACCGCCGGCGCCGAGAGCAGGCGGATGCGGGCATACTCCGCGGCGAGTTCGGTGGCCGCCGCGCTGCCGTCGAGCAGCCACAGCCCCAGCGTCACCAAGGGGCCACCGGCCACTATCAGCCCCAGGCCGATCACCAGGGCGAGCAGCAGCGACTGGCCGAGCAGGTTGCGCACCTCGCCATCCGCCTCGCGTCCCACCGCCTGGGAGGTGAGGCCGGTGGTGCCCATACGCAGGAAACCGAAGCCCCAGTAGAGGAAGCTGAACAGCGTGGCGCCGAGGGTCACCCCGGCCAGATAGCGCGAGTCGGGCAGGTGGCCGACCACCGCGGTATCGACCAGCCCGAGCAGCGGCACGGTGATGTTGGAGAGGATGATCGGCCAGGCCAGCGCCCAGATGCGCTGAGGAGCGGGCGTGGTGGCGGCATTAGAAGCAGAGGTCACGATGGCTCCGGTCGAGACGCGAAGGCGGCAGGATGGGCGGAGTCGCGAGAAGGTGCAACCGCTTGATCGCCCAGAAATCCAGCTACCCTTGAACGAGGTGACGAGGGCGTCGAGCGCGCCTCGAGTGGAACCCGTGCGAGAGGGAGCGACACGATGAAGCGAATGAGCGGTGTGGGGATGGGGCTTGCCCTGGTGCTGGCCATGTCGGTGGCGGGGCAGCCGGCCATGGCCATCGGCAACGATGATAGGATCCAGCCGAGCGGCGGGGCGATGATCCTCGATGCGGTCGTCGCCCGTCCGCTGCTGGCGGCCGCCACGCTTGGCGGTACGGCGATCTTCCTGGTGTCGCTGCCGTTCTCGGCTCTGGGCGGCAACGTCGATACGGCCGCCGAGACCCTGATCAAGACCCCGGCCGAGGCGACCTTTCGTCGCTGTCTCGGCTGTGAGGTGAGCCGGCGCGCCGACGAGCGGTAGGGCATGGTGGACTGGCGGGGCTCACCGATGCGAGGTGCCCCGCCGGCGCCTCAGGCGGCGGTGATGCGGTGGTACTTCTCCATCAGCTCGTCGCGGCTCTCCGCGCGCTCCGGGTCGAGGGGGATGCAGTCCACCGGGCAGACCTGCTGACACTGCGGCTCGTCGTAGTGCCCGACGCATTCGGTGCACAGGTTCGGGTCGATGATGTAGATCTCTTCCCCCGGCGAGATGGCGCCGTTGGGGCATTCGGGTTCGCAGACGTCGCAGTTGATGCACTCGTCGGTGATCATCAGGGCCATGGGGTACCTCATGGAAGTCGCTGGCCGGCAAGCGAGCTCGGGGATAATCCCGAGTGCCAGAGTCAGGTATTGTAATGGCTGTTCAGCGTCTCGGCGACCCTGGGATGAACGTGCTTCGAGACATCGCCGCCGAGGCGGGCGATCTCGCGGACCAGCGTGGAGGAGATGTAGGAGTTCTCGACCTCTGGTGTCAGGAACACCGTCTCGAGCTCCGGCATCTGGGCACGGTTCATGTTGGCCAGCTGCAGCTCGTACTCGAAGTCGGAGACCGCGCGCAGGCCACGCAGCAGCACGCGGGCCTGCTGCTGCTTCATGAACTCCGTCATCAGTCCCGAGAAGCCGACCACCTCGACGTTGCCGAGCCCGGCGACGACCTCTCGGGCCAGACCGATGCGGGTATCGAGGTCCAGCGCCGGCCCCTTGCCGGGGCTGGTGGCGATGGCCACCACCACCTTATCGAACAGTCGCGAGGCGCGCTCGATCAGGTCGAAGTGGCCGTTGGTGATGGGGTCGAAGGTCCCCGGGTAGACGGCGGTAGTCATGAGTCGCCCTCGTCCTCCAGGCGTCCAAAGGGGTTGTCGACGGCCAGCGAGACCGGCTGGGCATAGCCGGGGATGTGGATCCGGTCACGGCCGACCTCGAGCTCCGGGCCCTCCAGTACGCCCTCGCCGAAGCGGTAGCGGGCCTGGAAGTGGCCGCGGTCGGCGCTCTGATGATAGGTCGCGGCGACCTCGCGGGTGGCCTCGCGGCGTGCCCGCCAGTCGCTCATTGCGGCCTCACCGTGGCGCTTGGTCAGCAGCCGTTCGGTGACCGCGGGGGAGAGCACTACGCCGGTGGCGTTGTTGCCGCCGAAGCCCTTGGCATTGATGAAGGCGGCGTCCGCGGTGAAGGGCAGCGGGTCGCGGAACAGCCGCAGGTGCTCAGCGTGCACGTCGTCGGCCACGGCGTCGAGGGTGAAGATGCCGGGCAGCAGGCCGTGGGCGAAGCTGCCCAGGGCGCTGGTCAGCTGGTCGCCGGCGGCGCTGCCCTGTGAGTGGCCGACGAAGGCCTTCACCGCCACCACCGGCCAGTCGGTGATGCCGTGGGCGCGGGCCACCCGATCGAAGACGTGGGACTCGGTGGTGCGGTTCTTGGGAGTGCTGGTGCCGTGGGCATGCAGGAAGGTGCGCTCGCGCAGGGCGGTCTCGCCGAGCATGTCGCGCACCAGCGCGGCCGATTTGGCCAGCGAGATGTAATTGCCGATGCCCGGTGCCGAGATCGAGCGCTTCCAGCCATCGGCATTGACGAACACCGCCGGCACGCTGCCGAGGATGTCGGCGCCAGTCTCGAGTGCCAGGGCGTCGTCCATCAGCATCACGAACTGGCTGGACTCGCCCATGGTGAAGCCGCAGTTACGGGCGAAGGGGCGGCAGGCGCGCTGATAGTCCGTATCGGTCAGCAGCTCGAGGGCGTCCAGGGCCCTGAGGCCGTCATCGTCGGCCAGTGCGCCCATGCTGCGAAAGCCCTCGATGATCTCTGGGGTGATCGGGGCGTCGGCGGTGCCGACCATCACTACCTGCCGGCGCCCGGCCCGGATGTCGTCCACGCCCAGGCGCAGGTTGTAGAGGAAGCTGGCGCAGGCGCCCAGCGCCGCCCCGGTGCCGCCCACGCTGCCGAGCACATAGGCGTTGAGGAAGTCGGCGGGCATCTGGCCGTAGCCCAGCGGCATCTGCTTGGAGGTGGCACGCTTGCCAGAGCTGAAACTCTTGAGCAGTCCGCCCCAGCCCTCGTCGTCGAGCTGGCCGATGGAGTTGCCGGCGTAGACGGCGACCTTGTCGGGGTCCAGGCGGTCGCGCAGGCTGTCCCACTCCAGGCCGCTGTCGCCCAGGCAGTCGCTGGCGGCGAAGATCGTCATCGCCAGGCCGCGGGGGTGGTGCACGCTGCGATAGAGGCGGCTGGGTTCGAAACCGGTCGGCAGTTGGCCGGCGGTGCGCACCTGGGCCGGGCGGGTCTCGGGCAGCATCACGTCCATGCTGCCGGCGGGCACGGTGACTTCCAGGTTCTGGCGGTCGAGTTCGCGCACCTGCCAGGTGGCCGGCAGGTCGTCGGGCAGCTGGCGGCGGCGGATGCGGAAGGTCAACGGCGCGTCGAGGGCGAGGCTCGCCTTGCGGTTGGCCGGGAGGCCCTCCTCGTTGAAGCGAGCATCCTCGATGCGCCGGATCAGGGTATGGTCGAGCACCTGCTGGCGGGTCTGCTCGACGATCCCGGCGGCATCCAGGGCATGGCCCTGGGCGTCATGCCAGGCGCCATCGGCCTGGCTGTCGGCCAGGCGCATCATGGCCGCGAGGCCGAGCAGGGTGCGGGCCTGAACGTCGTCGGGCAGGGCATCGAGCACGGTACGGCGAAATGCCTGGTGGCCCGAGGTTCGGCCGGCGGGATTCACGCCGCCCATGCCGACGATCACCGGTAAGTGTGGCAAGCCGGGTTCCTCGTTGTGCGGTTGATGTCGTGGCTGCAATGTTAGGCCATCGATGATAGCACCCGGCCCGCGGTGGCGTCATGCTGGAGCCCCTGAGTGCAGGGCGGTCGCGCATGGATCTATCACACGCGGCTGGTAGAATACGCCGCCCTTTTCTCGCTCCCGAGCCCGCTGCCATGACTGCCCGTTCGCGATCCATCGTCAGCCGCCAGACCGGCCCCCATGAGGACCTGCCCCGCCGCGTGGCCCGTGCCCTGGCGCATCCCCTGCGCAAGCCGTTCGCCGCGCATACCCGCGAGGCCTTCGCCGAGGCGCAGGCGTGGCTCGGGCGTCGCGGCGAGGCGCCCCTGATCCTCGATGCGGGCTGCGGGGTGGGGCTCTCGACCCGGCGGCTGGCCGAGCGCCTTCCCGGCTGCTCGGTGATCGGCGTGGATCGCAGCGCCGATCGTCTCTCCCGGGATCATGGACGGCTGCCGGACAACGCCCTGCTGGTGCGCGCCGACCTGGTGGATTTCTGGCGCCTGGCCCTGGAGGCCGGCTGGCGCCCGCAGTGCCACTTCCTGCTCTACCCCAACCCCTACCCCAAGGCCGCGCACCTCAAGATGCGCTGGCAGGGGCACCCGGTGCTGCCGGCGCTCCTGGCACTGGGCGGTCGGCTGGAGCTGCGCTCCAACTGGCGCACCTACGTCGAGGAGTTCGCCCTGGCGGTGACCCAGGCCACCGGCGTGGCGGCCGCGGCCGAGCCTTTCGCGCCGGCGTCCGAGTGCCTGACGCCCTTCGAGCAGAAGTACCACGCCAGCGGCCAGGCGCTGTGGCGGCTGGTGGTCGAGCTGCCTCACGCCCCGGAGCTCGTGCCCGCCGGCTGATGGCGTCAGCGGCCCCGGCGATCGCGGAAGCGCTCGCCGAGGGTGTGGCGCAGCCAGCGGGCGATGGGGCCCCGGTCGGCGTCGCGCCGCGAGACCGTCTCCACCTCGATGACTGGCGCCATGCCGAGCCCTTCGCCCTTGAGCTCCACCAGATCCTCGCGAAAGGGCGGGTAGAGAGCGATATGGCGCGGCACCAGCGCCCAGCCGAGCCCCCGGGTGGCGAGCTCGGCCATGGAGTAGAAGCTGTTGAGCCGCCAGAACTGCGCCGCTATCGGCGCCTGGCTGTCGCCCTCGCCGCGGGAGGCGATCAGCAGCTGGCGATGGGCGGCGAGGTCGCCGACGGTCGGCGAGGGGAGCGCGGCCAGCGGGTGGTGGCGGGCCACCACCAGCGCCTGCTGCAGATGCGCGATGCGGATGCCCTCCAGCACCGGGCCCTGGCCCTGCTGGCGCAGCAGGATGCCGAGATCGGCGGTGCGATCCTCCACCCAGCCGGCGATGTCGCCCTGGGCGCCGTAGAGCAGAGTCAGCTGCAGGGCGGGGTAGTGACGCGCCAGCGCCTCCAGGGTCTCGTCCACCGGCGGCATCTCCACCAGGGCCTCGTCGATGGCCAGCACCAGCCGGGCCTCCTCGCCCTGGGCGATGGCTCGGGCGCGGGCGTCCAGCCGCTGGCACTGGCGGATCACCGCCCGGGCCTCGTGGAGCAGGGCCTCGCCGGCGCGGGTCAGGCGGGGCAGCCGGGCGCTGCGGTCGAACAGCGGACAGTCGAGGTCGGCCTCGAGGTGGGCGATGGCGGTGCTGACCGCCGACTGGGCGCGACCCAGGTGGCGCGCGGCCGAGGAGAAGGAGCCCCGCTCGGCGCAGGCGATGAGGATCTCCAACTGATCGAGGCTCCAGCGCATGGTCGTGACCTATCTGTTTTTCCGATGGTTTCCAACTCGTATCCATCGTCATCATGGCTAGAATGCGGGCCATCGTCGAGGCCTCGCGCCTCGGCCGTTCACGGGTGAGGAGGTGCATGATGCGTTCCTGGAAAGAGCGCGTGACCCACATGGTGCTGTTCGAGGTGCTCGGCCTGGCCATCGTGATTCCGCTGAGCAGCGTGCTCAGCGGCCACGACACCGGGGCCATCGGCGTCATGGCGGTGGGGCTCGCCAGCGCCGCGATGCTCTGGAACCTGGTCTGGAACCGGCTGTTCGACATCTGGGTGCCGACCCGGCGGCGCAGCCTGGCTCAGCGCATCGCCCAGGCGCTGGGGTTCGAGCTGGGCCTGCTCATCGCTACCCTGCCGGTGGTGGCCTGGTGGCTCGAGATCGGCCTGGTCGAGGCCTTCTGGCTGGACCTCGGTTTCATGCTGTTCTTCCTGGCCTACGCCCTGGTCTTCAACACGGCGTTCGATCGCGTGATGCGCCGCCGGCTGGCGCGACAGGAGGCTGCATGACCTATCTCTATCTGGCGCTGGCCATCATCGCCGAGGTGGTCGCCACCAGCGCGCTGAAGTCCTCGGCGGGCTTCACGCGCCTGTGGCCCAGCGTGCTGGTGCTGGTTGGCTACGGGCTCGCCTTCTACCTGCTCGCCCTGGTGCTGAAATCCCTGCCGGTGGGCATCGCCTACGCCTTCTGGGCGGGGCTCGGCATCGTGCTGGTGACCCTGGTGGGCATCCTGGTCTACGGCGAGAAGCCGGACCTGCCGGCGCTGCTGGGCCTGGCGATGATCGTTGGCGGCGTGGTGGTGATTCAGGTGTTCTCTTCGGTCGCGTCCCATTAAGCTTGGGCCCCTCGTGATGCCTGGAGGCCCCATGTTCCGTCGACCGCTTTACTGCGCGCTGCTGGCGCTTTTGCCCCTGCTCGCCGAGGCGAGCGGTTTCTCGCGCCTCGCCGAGCTCACCGACCAGGGCTTCCTGGTCGGCGCCGAAGCGCGGCTGCTCGGCAGCGGCGAGCGCCTGGGGGCCATCGAGCCCGAGCGCCAGCTCTCGCCGGCCTCGGTCTCCAAGGTCTACGTGGCGGCGGCGGCGCTGGAGCGCTGGGGCCCCCAGCACCGCTTCACCAGCCGGCTAGTAAGCACTGCCGAGCCCGACGCCGATGGCGTGCTGGCCGGTGACCTGATCTTCGACGGCGGCGGCGATCCCGCCCTGACCAGCGAGGACCTTTGGCGCCTGGTGCAGCGCCTCCATCAGGCCGGCGTGCGGCGCGTCGAGGGCCGGCTGGTGATCAGTCAGTGGCGCTACGGGCCGGTCGAGTGCCTGACCACCGATCGCTGCCAGGCGCACTCCCGGGTGGCCAACGCCTACAGTGCGCTGCTCTCCTCGGCGGGGGTCAACTTCGGCAGCTGGTGCGTTGCCGTGGCGCCCGCCGCCGCGGCCGGCCAGCCGGCGCGCATCAACAGCTGCGACAGCCGTTCGCCGATCGTCGAGATCGACAATCGCGTCGAGACCCGGCCGGACGACAGCGGTACCGAGCTCAATGCCGAGCGGGTACTGCGCGACAGCGGCGACGTCATGGTGCTGCGCGGGCAGATCTCCACCAATGCCCGGCCGCGCCTGGTCTACCGGGCGAGCTCCGACCCGGCGCGCCAAACCGCCCACACCCTGCGGTCGATGCTCGAGCAGGCCGGCATCACGCTCGGCGACGGCGTCTCGGTAGTGGCCAGCGAACCGCCGGCCGAGGCCCGCCGGTTGGCCGCCGTGGAGGGAAAGCCGCTGCAGGAGCTGCTGCTGAGGACCCTCAACTACTCCAACAACTTCATGGCCGATGTGCTGGCCCTGAACCTGGTCGAGACGCCGCGGGCCAGCCTGGAGCAGGGCGGGACGGCGCTCGCGGCCTTCGCGGCCGAGACCCCTGGCCACGGCCCCATCACGCTGCGCAGCGGCAGCGGCCTGACCCCCGAGAACCGCACCTCGGCGGCCGGGGTGAATGCCCTGCTGGAGCGCATGTACCATCGCCCGGCGCTGTTCCCCAGCTTCGTCGCTGCTCTGCAGTCGCCGGGCAACGGCGTGATGCGCTTCCTTCGGCGCGGCTCGCCCACCTTCCAGCACCACGTCATGCTCAAGACCGGCACCCTCAACCAGCCGGTGGCGGTGCGCGCCGTGGGCGGCTACTTCCGCACCCGCTCCGGGCAGTGGGGGGTGTTCAGCGCCCTGGTCAACGGCACCGCCACCACGCCGTGGCTCAACTGGCGCCAGGTGCTCGACCCGCTGGCCGCCGACCTGGAGACGATGATCGATGCCCACTGAGCCCACCGGAGCGACCGATATGAAACCTGGATACACCGGCTGGCGCCACCTGATTCACTCGACCCGCTACTCGCTCAAGGGGCTCCGCGCGGCCTTCCGCCACGAGGCGGCGTTTCGTCAGGAGGTGGTGGCCTGCCTGCTGCTGATGCCGCTGGCGGTGTGGATCGGCGAGGGCCCGGTGGAGTGGATCCTGCTGGCGGGCAGCTGCCTGCTGGTGCTGATCGTCGAACTGCTCAACAGCGCCGTGGAGTGCGCGGTGGATCGCATCGGCCCCGAGCGTCATGAGCTCGCCGGCCGGGCCAAGGACATCGGCTCGGCGGCGGTGATGCTGGCGCTCGGCCTCGCCGGGCTGACCTGGGGCCTGCTGGCCTGGCAGAAATTCCTCGCCTGAGGCGCCCGGCCGGGTTATGGGGCGGGGCCGGCTTCGCTATGCTGGAGGCATTCGAGAACCGGATGCGAGACGCCCATGGCCCTGCCCGACGACTTCCTGCCGCTGGATGACATTCCCGAGCCGCTGAAGGCTCCCCTGGCGCACACCCGCGACCGACTGGCGAGCTCGCTCGAGCAGGCCGAGAACCTGGCCGAGATGACCGGCAACGACTCCCCGCTGGAGGACTGGCTGTCGCTGTCGGAGGCGCGACGCCGGCAGCTCGCCCGGGTGCTCGCCATCTCCTCCTTCGGCGCCGAGACCCTGGTGCGCGATCCCGAGTGGCTGCTGCATCTGGACGCCAGCGGCGAGCTCGACGAGCCTCCCTCGGGGGAGGCGCTGCGCCAGTGGCTCGACGAGCGGCTCGAGGCCGCCGAGGACGAGGCGGCCCTGCATGCCGCCATCCGCCGCTTTCGCCGCGCGCGCATGCTGGGCATCGTCTGGCGCGACCTGACCCGCCCGCCGGGCATCGACATGTGGGGCACCGCGGCCACCGTGTCGCGGCTCGCCGAGACCTGCCTGGAGGGCGCGCTCGCCTGGCTGGAGGCGCACGTCGCGCCGCGCTGGGGGCGTCCCGCCCCGCGTCGCGACGGCAGCGAGCAGCGCCTGGTGGTGCTGGGCATGGGCAAGCTCGGCGCCGGCGAGCTCAACCTCTCCTCCGACATCGACCTGATCTTCGCCTTCCCCGAGAAGGGGGAGACCGAGGGCGGGCGCAAGTCCCTTGAGCACCAGGAGTACTTCACCAAGCTTGGCCAGCGGCTGATCACCGCCCTGGACGCCGTGACCGCCGACGGCTTCGCCTTCCGCGTCGACATGCGCCTGCGCCCGCTGGGCGACGGCGGCCCGCTGGTGGGCGGCTTCGCCTCGCTTTCCGGCTACTACCAGGATCAGGGCCGCGAATGGGAGCGCTACGCCATGCTCAAGGCGCGCCCGGTGGCCGGCGACCTGGAGGCCGGCGCCGAGCTCCTGGCGAGTCTGCGTCCCTTCGTCTACCGCAAGTACCTCGACTTCGGCGCCATCGAGTCGCTGCGCGAGCTCAAGGCGATGATCAACCGCGAGGTGCGCCGCCGCGGCATGCAGGGCAACATCAAGCTCGGCCCCGGCGGCATCCGCGAGGTGGAGTTCGTGGTCCAGGCCTTCCAGCTGATCCGCGGCGGTCGCGACACCGAGCTGCAGGTCACCTCGCTCAAGACCGCCCTGGAGCGCCTGCCCGAGCTCGGCCTGCTGCCCCGCGAGGTGGTCGACGAGCTGACCCCCGACTACGTCTTCCTGCGTGACCTGGAGCACGCGCTCCAAGCCCTGGAGGATCGCCAGACCCAGACCCTGCCCGACGACGATATCGATCGCGAGCGGGTGGCCCTGGCGCTGGACATGGAGGACTGGCCGGCGCTGATGGCGCGGCTCGACGAGGTGCGCGAGCGGGTGCGGCGCCACTTCGATGCCGTCATCGCCGAGCCCGAGGAGGAGGTCGAGGAGGCCGACGAGCCCGAGGCCACGGACGTCGCCAGCCTGGAAGAGTGGCGCGCGCTGTGGCGCAGCGAGCTGGAGGACGACGAGGCGCAGTCGCTGCTTGAGGAGGCCGGGCTGGCCGAGCCCGAGGTCGCCATGCGCCGGCTGCGCACGCTGCGCCACGCCCGCCCGGTGAAGGCCATGCAGCGCATCGGCTTCGAGCGGCTCGACGCCCTGATGCCGCTGCTGCTCGACGCCGTGGCCGCCAGCGATACCCCCGACATCGCCCTGGAGCGGGTGCTGCCGCTGATCGAGGCGGTGCTACGCCGCACCGCCTATCTGGCGCTGCTGCGCGAGAACCCGGAGGCCCTGGGACATCTGATGAAACTGTGCAGCGCCAGCCCCTGGATCGCCACCCAGCTCGCGCGCCACCCCATCCTGCTCGACGAGCTGCTGACCCCGGAGACCCTCTACACCCCCGCCGACAAGGCGCGCCTGGCCGACGAACTGCGCCAGGCCCTGGGGCGCATCCCCGAGGACGACGAGGAGGCTCAGCTCGAGGCGCTCCGGGTCTTCAAGCACGCCCAGGTGCTTCACGTGGCGGCTTCCGACATCGCCGGCACCCGCCACCTGATGAAGGTCAGCGACTACCTCACCTACATCGCCGAGGTGGTGCTGGAGGCGGTGCTGGCCATGGCCTGGCAGCACCTGACCCGCAAGCACGGTTTCCCGGAGCGTCGCGGGGAAAGTCGCGAAGAGCGGCGCTGCGGCAGCGCGCCGGAGTTCCTGGTCGTCGGCTACGGCAAGCTCGGCGGCATCGAGCTGGGTTACGGCTCCGACCTGGACCTGGTGTTCCTCCACGACGGTGCCACCCAGGGCAGCACCGACGGCGCGCGGCCCATCGACAACGCGGTCTTCTTCACCCGGCTCGGCCAGCGCATCATCCATCTGCTCACCGCCGTGACCCCGGCGGGCAGCCTCTACGAGGTGGACATGCGCCTGCGGCCCTCGGGCAACTCGGGGCTTCTGGTCTCGACGCTCGACGCCTTCGCCGACTACCAGCGCGAGCAGGCCTGGACCTGGGAGCACCAGGCGCTGGTGCGGGCCCGGGTGGTGGCCGGCGACCCCCAGCTGGCCGAGCGCTTCGATGCGCTGCGTCGCGAGATCCTCGGCCGCGAGCGCGACCTCGAGGCGCTGCGCGAGGAGGTGGTGAAGATGCGCCACAAGATGCGCGACCACCTGGGGAGCAAGGGCCAGGGCGATGACTTCGATCTCAAGCACGATGCCGGCGGCATGGTGGATATCGAGTTCCTCTGCCAGTTCGCGGTGCTCTCCATGGGCCATGAGACTCCCGACCTGCTGGCCTACAGCGACAACATGCGCATCCTCGAGACCCTCGAGGCAACCGGGCGGCTGCCCGCCGAGGAGTGCCGGCGCCTGCGCGAGGCCTACCTGGCCTGTCGCACCGCCGCCCATCGCGCGGCGCTGACCGGGGAGCCGGCACGGGGGCGCAACGCCGATTTCCGGGAACATCGCGACACCGTCATCGCACTCTGGCAGCGCCTGCTCGAGCCGGCGTCCTGATGGCTGCCGTCCTCAAACCGACATCACCCTCAAGGAAGGCGACGACATGCACAAGGTACTGGTCCTGCACGGCCCCAACCTCAACCTGCTCGGCACCCGGCAGCCCGAGGTGTACGGCCACGAGACCCTGGAGGACATCGACAACGCCCTCTATGAGCAGGCGGCCCTGGGCGGTTGGGAGATCGCCTGCCGGCAGAGCAACCACGAGGGCGAGCTGATCGATCTCATCCAGGCCGCGCGCCTGGACGGCACCGCGGCGATCATCATCAACCCGGCCGCCTACACCCACACCTCGGTGGCGATCCTCGACGCCTTGAACGCCTTCGACGGCCGGGTGATCGAGGTGCATCTCTCCAACGTCCACAAGCGCGAGGCCTTCCGCCATCACTCCTACGTTTCGCTGCGCGCCGACGGGGTGATCGCGGGGCTCGGCAGCCAGGGCTATCGGGCTGCCCTGGACGCGGTGATGGCGGGGTAGGGCCGATGGGGCGCACGAGGATGAGCCGCGGTCTCTCCGTCCTGGCGGTGCTGCTGGCGCTGGCCGGCTGTGGCGAGACGCCGACCGGGCGATCACAGCTGGCGCTGGTGCCCGAGGGGCTGATGGCCGAGATGGGCGGCGACGCCTTCGCCGAGATGCGCCAAACGCGGCCCATCGAGCGTGATCCCGCCGCCAACCGGCTCGTGCAGTGCGTGGCGCGGGAGCTGGTCGCCGCCGCCGAGACCCGCTACCCCGAGGTGGAGATGCCCGAGGCGTGGGAGGTGGTGGTGTTCGACGACCCCAGCCCGAACGCCTTCGCCCTGCCGGGCGGGCGCATCGGCGTGCACACCGGCCTTCTACGGGTCGCCGAGACCCCCGACCAGCTGGCCGCGGTGATCGGCCACGAGGTAGCTCACGTGCTGGCCGACCACGGCAACGAGCGCTTCACCCAGCAGCTCGGCATCAAGGCGGTGCTGCTGGTGGTGGGGCTCGTCGGCGAGGGAGAACTGGCCGGGGAGGGACTCCGCCAGGCGCTGGGCCTCGGGGCGCGCCTCGGCATCGCCCTGCCGTTCAGTCGTGCCCATGAGGAGGAAGCCGACCGGATGGGGCTCGCCATCATGGCCACGGCCGGTTTCGACCCGCGCCAGAGCGTCGCCCTGTGGCGTAACATGGCAAGGGCGGGCGGTGGCCAGCCGCCGGAGTTCCTCTCCACGCACCCGGCCCACGGCTCCCGCATCGAGGCCCTCGAGCGCGACATGAGTGATGCCATGGCGGCTTACCGCAACGCCTCCAAGACAGGCTGCGCCGGCTAGGCGGTGCCGCCTGCCGCGATCGATCCTAGTCGCGGGAGCGGTCCGCGCGCCCGTCGTCCCTGACCTCGTAGTCGCCCTCGAGTACCTGCTGCTCGTGGGCATGGCTGCCGCTTCGGCGGCTCTCGCGATAGTAGGTTTCGCGATAGTGGACGCCACCGCCCACGTCCTCCGCCTGGTCGGCGCGCATCTGCTCCATGCGCTTCTTCATGCGATGGCGCAGGAAGGGCATCATCGCCCAGCCGATGAGTAGGAAGAACAGTCCCAGCACCATGGCGACGATCATCATGGTGCCGAACAGCAGCCAGAGGAACAGCAGCTTGAGGCCGCCCAGGGGGCCGCCCGGACGTGTCTGACGGGCGCGTTCCTGCCACTGCTGGGCGGCGCGCCAGGCGGCATTGTGGCGGGGATCACGGGAATCGGGCATGCAGGGCTCCGCGGTATCAGGAGAGGTGTCGGCGGCGCCGGCACGTGGGGAATGGTTGCCCCTTGGAGGCCGGGGCGGGGCAATCGTTCCCGCTGCCCCCGCCGTGCGCCGAGGCGCGTGGCGCGGTCGGGTAGTCGCTGTGGCTCATGCGCGCCATGCCTCGGCGACCAGCTCGTAGCTGCGCAGGCGGTCCTCGGCGGCATAGACGTCGGTGTGGAGCATCAGCTCGTCGGCGTCGGTCTCTGCCAGGACGCGCTCCAGGCCCTCGCGCACCGTCTCGGGGCCGCCGATCACCGCGGCGCCCAGGAACTGCTCCACCTGGGCCTGCTCCCGGGGCGACCAGTCCAGCGTCTCCACCGGCGGCAGGGCCCGGGTGGGCGCGCCGCGAATCAGCCCCAGAAACTTGCGGCGCGCCGTGGAGGCGAGGTACTCGGCCTGCAGGTCATTGTCGGCGGCGATCACCGGCAGGCCGACCATGGCGTGGGGCGCCTCCAGCACCGCCGAGGGCCGGAAGTTGTCGCGATAGAGCCGGAGCGCCTCCTGCAGCCGGGCCGGGGCGAACTGGGCGGCGAAGGCGAAGGGCAGCCCCTCGAGGGCCGCCAGCCGGGCGCTGAAGTCGCTGGAGCCGAGCAGCCAGCGCGGCACGCGAGTGCCCTGGCCGGGCACGGCGCGCACGCGCTGGCCCGGCCACGCCTCGTCGAGGAAGCCCTCGAGCTCGGCCAGCCGCTGGGGGAAGTCGTCGATCCCCGCGTGGGGATCGCGACGCAGCGCGGCCATGGTGGGGCCGTCGGAGCCCGGGGCGCGGCCGAGGCCCAGATCGATGCGTCCGGGATAGAGGGTCTCCAGGGTGCCGAACTGTTCGGCAATGACCAGCGGCGGGTGGTTGGGCAGCATGATGCCGCCGCTGCCCACCCGGATACTCTCGGTGGCGCCGGCGACATGGCCGATCAGCACCGCGGTGGCCGCGCTGGCGATGCCCTCGATGCCGTGGTGCTCGGCGAGCCAGTAGCGGGTGAAGCCGAGCCGCTCGGCGCATCGGGCCAGGTCCACGCTCTCGCGGAAGGTGTCGGCGATGGCGCCGCCCTCGCGGATCGGGGCCAGGTCGAGCACGGAGAGCGGAATCTCGTTGAGGCGGGGCATAGGGGCTCCAGTCGTTAGCTTGCTCAACGTTATATGGGGGCGGTCGCCGCGCGTCACAATGGCGGCCGCCGCTGGCTTCGCTTCTTGGCTCCCCTTAAGCTCAGAGAACAGGATGCACAAGGAAGCTTGCTCATGTCGCCCAGGACCTCGGGCTCCCCGTCACGCCGGCGGGGAGCCACTCCGCATCGCCGGTCGCGCCGCATCGACTGGGCGGTCTTCGATCGTTGGCTGGATCGCGTGGTCATCCTGGCCGTCTGCACCGCCCTGGTGGTGGGGGGCTCGGCGCTGATCCTCAGCCTGATACTCTGAGCGCGAGCCCCGGCCATGGCGGGATCACGACGGGAGTGAGCGGGATGCGCGGACGGACCCTGATCCTGCTGCTGGGAATGGTCGGCGTTGGCGTCGGCATCGCCTTCGACAAGGGAGCGTTGACGCTTCCCGTCGGCTGGAACCCCTGGGGACCGCTGTCGGTGTCGGACCCGCCGACGCCGGTGACCCGCTGGAAGCTCGGCCGTCTCAAGGACGATCCCGAGGCGTGCCGGGAGGTGCTGGAGCGCAGCGCCGAACCGGCGCTGGCCTATACGCCGCTGGCCGATCACGAGCCGGTGGCGGGCTGCCCGCTAGAGAACGTGGTGCGGCTCGAGCGCGCGGGCGTGACGTTCAGCTCGAGCTTCGTGGCCACCTGCCCATGGACGGTGGCGTGGCTACGCTACGAGCGCCATCGCCTGCAGCCCGCCGCCCGCGCGCTGTTCGACGAGCCCGTCGCATCGGTGGAACACTACGGCAGCTTCGCCTGCCGCAACGTCTACGGCCGCGAGGACGCCCGCCGCAGCCAGCATGCCACGGCGGAGGCGCTGGACCTGGCCGCCTATCGGCTCGCCAGCGGCCGGCGCATCGCGCTGGCCGGCGACTGGGGCGACGACGATGTCGAGGGTGAATTTCTGAAACGGGCCCGGCAGGGAGCCTGTGATCTCTTCGGCACCGTGCTGGGCCCGGACTACAACGCCGCCCATGCCGATCACTTCCATCTCGGCATGCGCGGCTATCGGGTCTGCCGCTGAACGCGCTCAGCGTTCGACGTTGATGTCGTCCTCGTCGCTAGCGGTCGCCCCCCTCGCGCTGGATGACACCGTCGCCGTCGAGTGTCGGGCTCATCGCACGACCAACACGCCATGAGCAGCCGGAAGAGCCCACACGCCTCGTCGCAAGCGAGGCGCGCGGTGCTCGGTTCAGGGGCGCGGCTGCTGCTGGGTGATGCAGTGGATGTTGCCGCCCCCGAGCAGGATCTCCCGGGCCGGCACGCCGATCACGCGCCGCGTCGGGAAGAGGGCCTGCAGGGTCTGCCTGGCCGCCTCGTCGCGGGCCGGGTCGAGCAGCGGCATCACCACCACGGCGTTGCCGATGTAGAAGTTGACGTAGGAGGCGGCCATGCGGTCTCCCGGCCGGCGCGGGTGCGAATGGCGCAGGCGATCGATGCCGTTGGCCTCGTCCTCGGCGATATGTAGCGGCCCCGGCTGGAGCAGCTTGTGCACCTTGAGCCTCCGGCCCCGGGCGTCCACCGCCGCCTCCAGCACCGCCAGCGCCTCCCGGGAGATGGCGTACTGGGGATCGTGCGGGTCGTCGCACCAGCTCAGGGCCACCTCGCCGGGGGCCACGAAGCAACAGAGGTTGTCGACGTGGCCGTCGGTCTCGTCCCGGTAGCAGCCCCGCGGCAGCCAGACGACGGTCGTGACCCCCAGGGTGTCGCGCAGGACCCGCTCCATGTCGGCCTGGGTCAGGTCGGGGTTGCGGTTGGGGTTGAGCAGGCACTCCTCGGTGGTGATCAGCGTGCCCTCGCCGTCCACGTGGATGGCGCCACCCTCGAGCATGACCGGCACCGTGAAGCGCGTCACGCCGAGCATCTCGGCGATCTTGGCGCGGATCCGCCGGTCCTTGTCCCAGGGAAAGTAGAGGCCGCCGTCGAGGCCCCCCCAGGCATTGAACTCCCAGTCCACCATGGCCAGGCGGCCGTCCGGGTGCGTCAGGAAGGTGGGCCCCACGTCGCGCATCCAGGCGTCGTTGCTGGAGAGCTCCACCACCCGCACCGGCTCGGGCAGCTGGACGCGGGCGTTCTCGTACTGGTCGTCGTTGACGCCGACGAACACCGTCTCGCTCTCGGCGATGGCCGTCGCCACTTCGACGAAGGCCTGCTGGGCGGGCTTGGCGCCGTAGCGCCAGGTGTCGGGGCGCTGCGGCCAGAGCATCCAGCAGGCGTCGTGGGGGGCGAACTCGGCCGGCATGGCGAAGCCCTGGGCGGCCGGGGTCCCGGGGGAGGCGCCCGTCGGGGCGCCAGGGTGATGGTGGGTCGTCATGGCAGTTCTCACAGGTGGCCGACGGTCAGGAATACAACAGTGGCGATGGCCGCGGCAATCAGCACGTAGGGCAGCTGGGTCAGGGCATGGGCCATGGGGGTGCAGCCACTGCCCTGGGCCGACAGTACCGTGGAGTCGCCGTAGAAGCAGGCGTGGCTGCCGAAGGCGCTGGCGGAGATCAGCGCTCCTATCACCAGCGGCATGTTGGCGTCGATGCTGGCCGCGAGTGGCAGCACGATGGGCATGGCCACGGCGAACAGCCCCCAGAACGAGGCGGTGGCGAAGGCCAGGAAGGCCATGGTCACGAAGACCACCGCCGGCAGCATCCCCGCGGTCATCAGCGGCTGCACCGTGGCGATGACGAAGTCGGTCAGCCCCAGCAGGTCGTTGACCTCCTTCAGGGTGAAGCCGGCCACCAGGGTGCCGAGGGGCATGATCATGGCCTTGAAGCCGTCCAGGGCCGTGTCGAAGGTGTCGTGGAAGCTCAGCAGCCGCTGGGCGCCGATCAGCACCAGGGTTACCGCCAGGGCGACGATCACGCCGCGCAGGATGTCGATCTCGAAGTACCAGGTGAAGAAGATCAGGGTGGCGATGGGCAGCAGGAAGTTCAGCAGGTGCGGGCGCGGCTGCTCCTCGTCCACCTCCAGGGCGCCGTCCTCGACCCCCGCGGGCATGCTCTGGCCGCCCGCGGCCCGCGCCTCGGCGGTGCGCATCGGGCCGATGTCGGGCATCCAGCCCAACGCCACCAGCGGCACGATGGCGGCGGCCACCCAGGCATAGAACATGTAGGGGATGGCCTCGATGTAGAGGCCCATGCCGTTGCCGGTGACGTCGTTCTCCTCCAGCAGGCCGCCGAAGAACACCGCCCAGGTGGAAAAGGGCACCAGGATGCAGATCGGTGCCGCCGTGGAGTCGACGATGTAGGCGAGCTTCTCCCGGGAGATGTTGAAGCGATCGGTGATCTTCTTCATCGAGGCGCTGATGGTCAGGGCGTTCAGGTAGTCGTCGACGAAGATGATCAGGCCCAGCAGCCAGGTGGTCAGCAGGCTCTGCTGCTTGGTGTGGATGCGTTTGGCCATGGTGTCGCCGAAGCTGAGCACCCCGCCGGTCTTGACCAGCAGGGCGATCAGGCTACCGAACAGGCCGCAGACCAGAATGATCCAGGTGACGGTATCGTTGCCGAGCACCCCCAGCAGGATGTCCGAGCCCTGGGTGATGACCGAGGTCGGGTCGATCATCAGCAGGCCGACCAGGGTGCCGGCCAGCAGCGATTCGATGGTGCGTCGGGTGAGGATGGCCATGCCCAGTACCACTGCGGTTGGAAGCAGGCTGTAAAGGCCATAGTCGTCGCCGTCGACGAGTGCGAAGTTGCTGAGGCTTGCCATCAGCACGACAACGAGAACTATCAGGCCACCCTTGGTGGCGCTGCCGAAGCCTATGGGGTGGGCCTTCGAGCCTGAAGGAGAGTGTGACATGGTCACTAACCTTTGTTGTTGAATTGTTGTGGTTGATCATTGCGCCGTGGCTCGACCCGCCCGGAAATGCCGAGTGATACATGCGGCGGTTGCCGGCGGGTTACCGTTAACCGATTACAGGTAACCGTCCTTGCGTAGCGATGCCGTGGTGGCGGTGAAGGCCTCGTCGAGGATGGCGACCACCCGGTCGACGGTCTCGCGGGTCCAGATCAGCGGCGGCGAGACGATGTTCAGGTGCCCCACCGGGCGGATGATCAGGCCGCGCTGCTGGGCCTCGGCGGCGACCCGATCACCGACGCGTGCCTCCACCGGCAGCAGTTCCCTGGTCTCCTTGTCGGCCACGTTCTCCAGGCACATCATGAAGTGGCTCCCCCTGACATCCCCCACGGTGGCGTGGTGCGACAGGGTCTTGAGCCGCTGCTCGAGGTAGGGCCCTACCTCGCGGACGTTCTCGCAGATGCGCTCGCGCTCGAGGATCTCGATGTTCTTGAGTGCCGCCGCACAGCTCACGGGGTGGCCGGAGTAGGTGAAGCCGGTGCTCAGCACGCCGCCCTTGCGCTGGGGCGTGCCCAGTACCTCGTAGATCGCGTCGGAGATCAGGGTGGCGCCCAGGGGCGCATAGCCCGAGGACAGCCCCTTGGCGCAGTTGATGATGTCCGGCTGGGTGTCGAACACCGCCTCGGAGGCGAAGACGTGTCCCAGGCGGCCGAAGGCGGTGACCACCTCGTCGGCGATGAGCAGGATATCGTGGGCCCGGCATACCGCCTGCATGCGCTTGTGGTAGCCCTCGGGGGCCACCAGCACGCCGCCGGCGCCCATGATCGGCTCGGCGATGAAGGCGGCGATATTGTCGGCGCCGATCTCGGCGATGGTGTTCTCGAACTCCTGCACCAGATGATCGCAGTACTCGGCCTCGCTCATGCCCTCGGGCCGGCGATAGCAGTTGGCCTCGCTGAGGTGGGTGACCAGGTGGTCGAGGGTGTCGAACGCCCAGTTGTTGCTCTCGATGCCGGTCAGGCTGGCGGCCAGGTAGGTGGTGCCGTGATAGGCGTTATTACGCGAGAGGATGCGCTTCTTGTTCGGCTTGCCCAGTCGATTGAAGTAGTAGTGCACCAGTCGAATGGTGGCGTCGTTGGCCGCCGACCCGCCGCAGCTGTAGAAGACATGGTTGAGGTGCGCGGGGGCCAGTTCGGCGAGCTTGGCGGCGAGCTCCGCGGCGGGGGCGTTGGAGAGGTTATTGAAGGTCGAGAAGTAGGCCATGCGGGTGGCCTGGTCGGCCATGGCCTGGCCGATCTCGGCGCGGCCGTGGCCGACGTTGACGCACCACAGGCCGGCGATGCCGTCGATGAAGCGGTTGCCCTTGGCGTCCTGGACGTAGATGCCGTCGCTGTCGGTGATCAGGTCGCAGCCCTGCTCGAGGAAGACGCTGAAGTCGGTGAAGGGGTGGATGAAGTGATCCCTGTCCTTCTGCCACAGCGCCTGGGCATCGAGGGCGGGCGGCGTGGCGGTGGGGCGGGCGGTGGTTGTCGTTGTGGTCATGGCATTCCCTCCTGTCGAGTGGAGGTCAGCCTAGCCAGGCCCGGCAGCGCCGCGACATATCCTGATTGGGGTATATCGGGGGCTCGCGCCGCCCTCGTAAGGTGAGCTCACGGCACGAATCTGCCCGATCACCGGAGCCGCCGTCGGGATGGACGCCCGGGGCTGATACGTCGACGGGGTTGCGAGGAGGCGCTGTGAACCCTTCCCTGGGCGCTACTTTTGCCCTGCTTCGCTCTCGCGTCCCGCTCCGCTTGCAGGTCCGGTGCTGGCCATCCTTGACCAGCCCGTTCGGAGGAATCCTCCTCACCCATGGCAAAAGACCTCCTCTTCGCCCCGTCCCCGGCGCCCCGGCATCTACAGCGGTGACGGCCCTGCCCGAACAACGACCCACGAACAACGATCAACGAGGCGCACCATGACGACTCCCATCGACGGCCAGCGGTTGTGGAACACCCTGATGGCCATGGCCGAGATCGGCCCCACCGCCAACGGCGGCAGCTGTCGTCTGGCCCTGACCCCCGAGGACGCCGCCGGCCGACGCCTGCTGCTCGACTGGTGCGAGACGCTCGGCTGCACCTGGCGCGTCGACCGGGTCGGCAATCTCTTCATCCGCCGAGAGGGGCGGCGTGAGGATCTCGATCCGGTGGCCACCGGCAGCCATCTCGACACCCAGCCCAGGGGCGGCCGCTTCGACGGCATCCTCGGCGTGCTGGCCGGGCTCGAGGTGTTTCGCACCCTCAACGATCGGGGGCTCGTCACCGAGCGCCCCCTCGAGCTGGTGGTGTGGACCAACGAGGAGGGCAGCCGCTTCGCCCCGGCGATGGTCGCCTCGGGCACCTATGCCGGCGCGTTCGCGGTCGAGGAGACCCTGGCCCGCCGCGACGCCGACGGCGTGACCCTGGGCGAGGCCCTGGCGGCCTGTGGCTTCGCCGGCGACCTGTCGGTGGGCGAGCCGCACCTCGACGGCTACCTGGAGCTGCATATCGAGCAGGGGCCGGTCCTCGAGGACGTCCGGGAGGCCATCGGCGTGGTCACCGGCGTGCAGGGCATGCGCTGGTTCGACGTCACCTTCGCCGGCCAGTCGGCCCATGCCGGTCCCACCCCGATGCGGCTGCGTCACGACGCCCTGGCCGCGGCGGCGCGCCTGATCGATCGCCTGCAGGCCCACGCCCAGGCCGATGCCAGCGGCGACACCCGCGTCACCTGCGGCTGCCTGGAGATCGCGGCGGCCTCGCGCAACGTGATCCCCGGCGAGGTGCGCCTCACCGTCGACCTGCGCCACGTGGCGGAGGCCGAGCTCGACGCCCTCCAGGTGCGCTTCGAGCGCGAGCTCGCCGCCGCCGGCGAGGACTTCGGCGTGGCCGTGTCATCGGAGCGGCTCTGGGCCTCGCCGGTGGTGGCCTTCGATGACGAGTGCATCGCGGCGGTGGAGAGCGCGACCCGGGCCCAGGGCGTGCCCCATCGGCGCATGATGAGCGGCGCCGGCCACGACGCCGTCTATGTCTCGCGGGTGGCACCCACCGCGATGATCTTCGTCCCCTGCCGCGACGGCATCAGCCACAACGAGGCCGAGTACGCCACGCCGGAGCACTGCAGCCTGGGGGCCCAGGTGCTGTGCGACGCCCTGCTCACCCGCGCCGACCGTCCGGCCTGATCCAAGGAAGCCCCCGATGACCACTGCGTTTGACACGATATCCCACCCGACCACCCACGACGACTGGCAGGCGCTGGCCGCCGAGCTGACCGTCGAGCAAGGCCTCGAGACCCGCGCCTTCATCGACGATGCCTTCGTCGATGCCGCCGACGGCGCGACCCTGACCACGATCAACCCGGCCACCGGCGAGGCGCTCGCCGAGGTGGCGAGCTGCGCCGCCGCCGATGCCGAGGCCGCGGTATCGGCCGCCCGGGCCGCCGTCGACGGCGGCGCCTGGTCGCGCCTGGCCCCGGGCAGGCGCAAGGCCGTGCTGCTCAAGCTGGCCGACCTGATGGCGGCGCACAAGCACGAGCTGGCGCTGCTCGACACCCTGGACATGGGCAAGCCGATCACCAGCGCGCTGGGTGACCTGGCCGGCGCCATCGGCTGCCTGCGCTACCAGGCCGAGTGCATCGACAAGCTCTACGG
>NZ_VBUI01000026.1 GCF_005780185.1 Halomonas urmiana
CGGCGACCACGTGGGCGGTGGCGCCGGCCAGGGCGCCGTCGTGATGTTCGGCAAGGACCAGAATGCTCATGAGATCAGCTCCTTTCAAAGCACTGTTTTCAAAGCACTTTGGCTTCGTTCTTGAGTTTATCGACCAGCTCATCCACGGAGCCCACCTTGACGCCCCCCTGGCGCTCGGCCGGCGGCTCGACCTTGACCAGCGTGACCTTCGAGGCCACCTCGATGCCCAGATCCGCCGGCGTCTTGACGTCCATCGGCTTCTTCTTGGCCTTCATGATGTCGGGTAGCTTGGCGTAGCGCGGCTCGTTGAGCCGCAAATCCGTCGTCACTATCGCCGGCAGGGTCAGCGACACCGTCTGCAGGCCGCCGTCGACCTCGCGGGTCACCTTGGCCGTGTCGTTCTCGACGACCACCTCGGAGGCGAAGGTGCCCTGGGGCAGCCCGGTCAGCGCCGCCAGCATCTGGCCGGTCTGGTTGTTGTCGGTGTCGATGGCCTGCTTGCCGAGGATGACCAGCCCCGGCTGCTCTTCCTCGACGATCTTGGCCAGCGCCTTGGCCGCGCCCAGCGACTCGACGCGCTCATCGGTCTCGACGTGCACGGCACGATCGGCACCCAGCGCCAGCGCGGTGCGAAGCTGCTCCTGGGCGGCCTTGGGACCGACGGTGGCCACGATGACCTCGCTGGCCACGCCCTTCTCCTTCAGGCGCACGGCCTCTTCCACGGCGATCTCGCAGAAGGGGTTCATGGCCATCTTGACGTTGGTGAGGTCGACGTCGGAGTGATCCGGCTTGACTCGGATCTTGACGTTGTAGTCAAGCACGCGCTTGACCGCGACGAGGATCTTCATGGGTGCTCTCTCCTGTCGGTTGTTGTCATCGGGCTCAGCAGAAGGCCTGGATGCCGGTCTGGGCGCGACCGAGGATCAGGGCGTGGACGTCATGGGTGCCCTCGTAGGTGTTCACCACCTCGAGGTTGACCAGGTGGCGCGCCACCCCGAATTCGTCGCTGATGCCGTTGCCGCCCAGCATGTCGCGGGCCAGCCGCGCGATATCCAGGGCGTGGCCGCAGCTGTTGCGCTTCATGATCGAGGTGATCTCCACCGCGGCGCTGCCCTCGTCCTTCATGCGCCCCAGGCGCAGGCAGCCCTGCAGGGCCAGGCAGATATCGGTCTGCATGTCGGCCAGCTTCTTCTGGATCAGCTGGTTGGCGGCCAGCGGCCTGCCGAACTGCTGGCGGTCCAGGGTGTACTGTCGCGCGGTGTGCCAGCAGTCCTCGGCGGCACCGAGCGCGCCCCAACTGATGCCGTAACGGGCCGAGTTGAGGCAGGTGAAGGGGCCCTTGAGGCCGCGCACCTCGGGAAACAGGTTCTCCTCGGGCACGAAGACGTCGTCCATGACGACTTCGCCGGTGATCGAGGCGCGCAGGCCGACCTTGCCGTGGATCGCCGGGGCGGAGAGGCCCTCCCAGCCCTTCTCGAGCACGAAGCCGCGGATGTCGCCCTCGTCGTCCTTGGCCCACACCACGAAGACGTCGGCGATGGGGCTGTTGGTGATCCAGGTCTTGTTGCCGGTGAGCCGGTAGCCGCCCTCGACCTTGCGGGCGCGGGACACCATGGAGCCGGGGTCGGAGCCGTGATTGGGCTCGGTGAGGCCGAAGCAGCCGATCCACTCGCCGCTGGCCAGTTTTGGCAGGTACTTCTGCTTGGTCGCTTCGGTGCCGAATTCGTTGATCGGCACCATCACCAGCGAGGACTGCACGCTCATCATCGAACGGTAGCCGGAGTCGACGCGCTCGACTTCCCGGGCGATCAGGCCGTAGCAGACGTAGTTGAGACCGCTGCCGCCATATTCCTCGGGGATGGTAGCGCCCAGCAGGCCGGTCTCGCCCATCTCGCGGAAGATGGCCGGATCGGTCTGCTCATGACGAAAGGCCTCCAGCACGCGGGGGGCGAGCTTGTCGGCGGCAAACTGAGCGGCACTCTGCTGCACCATGCGCTCTTCGTCGCTGAGCTGCCGGTCGAGCAGCAGCGGATCCTGCCAATGGAAAGCGGGATTCTGGGACATATCGAAAATTCCTTTGCCTGTCGGTATGGCCTGGGGTGACAAGCCATGCTGATTTTGTATTGCGAAACCTGATTTCATTTATACCATGATGCTGAACGGCTCTGACACCGTCAAGCAGCAAATGCCATGCTTAAAATCGCGCTAGCAGGAACCACACCGCCAACAGCGGCACGGCAAGACAGAGAAAGAGGCCATTCCAGCGATAACCGATCCGCAGCGACGAAATGCCCGTGAACCTGGACAGGATCAGCATCGAGATGGTCATGGGTGATGACATGAGCGCCAGCGTCCACCCCATCAGCAGGGAGACCGCGAGCACGGGCGGCGTCAAACCATCGATGCCCAGGGTGGGCAGAATCCCGACCAGCAGGGTGACGCTGACGATGGGGTTGATGCCCACCTGCGCCAGCAGTGCCACCAGCAGCATGGCGACCACCGCGGTGCCGGCGCCCAGCGACGACAGGAAGCCGACGCTCTCCGCCAGAGAGGCCCCGTCCACCAATCCCACGCAGAGGTGCCCCAGAAAGCCTGCCGCCCCCAGCACCACGATTTCGTTGGACGCCGGCGACACCAGCTTGGGAAACCCGCGATGCAGGGCAACGGCGGCGGCCGGCACCCCCGCCCTACCATGGCGACGGCACTGCCAGCAGAGCCACAGGAAAGCCCCCAGCGGCGCGCCCAACAGCACGGCCGTAGGCAAAGGCAGGTCGAGTCCCCAGGCGAGAACGAAGATCAATGCCACCAGCGAGAACAGCAGCAGGACGAAACGCGCCAAGGGCCGCAGCGAGGGAACCTCCCGCTGCCTGTTCTGCTGCAGTCGTGGGCCGGTCACCCGGTCGACGCCCCAGCCCACCAGGAACAGCACCAGCGCCGCACCCAGGGCGTAGGGGGCCAGCTCGATCCAGCTAAGCCCCTCCATGCTGGAGAGCACCACCGCCATGCCGATACCCATGGGCGACACCAGTGGCGCCAGGGCAAAACCGCGCAGCAGCGCCAGCATCATGCGCCGCTGCCGGGCTTGCTGTACCCACTGACGCCCTTGGGCGGCCGCCAGGGTATTGCTCTTCTCGATCATGGCGGCAAAGAGATTGAGCACGCCGATATTGAGGATGATGCCGAACAACGCCGAGCCCAGTGACAGGATCGGATAACGCCGGCTGGGCGGCTGAAGCAGCATGGCCTGCCCACAGCGCGTCACCAGCCTCGACCGGTAGGCCGGTAGCCGAAGCAGGCCCAGCGCCACCAGAAAGGTCGCGAAGAAGGCGAAACGTCCCGCCGCCTCGCGCAGCAGCGCCAGCGGAGCGGTGTGTTGCCACAGCGCGACCAGGCTCAGCATGATCGCCGCCCCCAAAAGGGTACGGGCCATGGTCGACAGCCCGCGCAGGGTGAGCAGATAGCCCCCCAGGGCGACCATGGCCACCCACTGCGCCAGGAGGCTTACGAACACCAGGTCTGCCAGGGTCGCCAGGGTCACGACCAGCAGCAGGGAAGCCCTCAGGCGCTCCCGGCTCACTGGCCCTCTCCCTCCTCGGCCTCGCTTCCTCGACGCCGACGGAAGGCCCCTTCGCCCATCGCCACGAGGTTGCCTTCGCTGTCGAATACTCTACCGCTGGCCATGAAGGTACTGCGCCCTCCCCCTTCCAACCGGCCGATAGCACGCAGCGTCTCCCCCTTGGCCGAGGCAACGAAGGTGGTGGTGAGCGACAGCGTCATCGCCTTGCGCAGCCGATCCGGCGCCTCGCAGTGCAAGCCCGAAAAGCTCATGGCCACATCCAGCAAGGTGCAGAGGACGCCGCCGTGCACGATCCCGCTGCGGTTGAGGTGATGCGGCTCGACCCCCAGTTCGAGCGTGACCCGATCCGGCTCCCAGTCGACGACGCGAATGCCCAGGAAGTCCTGGAAACCCACCATCCGCCATGACAACGGCAAGGCATCACTCATGACGGATCTCCCCCTTGCGCCATGTCGCGAAGCCGCCCCTTGAGGATCTTGCCGCTCGCCGTCGCGGGCAGGCTGTCCATCAGCACGATCCGGGTGGGCCGCTTGTAGGGTGCCAGCCGCTCGGCAATGAACGCCCTGAGCGCCGCCTGCTCCAGGTTCGCGCCCGGCTCGCACTGCACGAAGGCCACCACCTCCTCATTGCCTACTACCTGGCGCCCCACCACGGCTGACAGCGTCACGTCGGGATGCTCGTTGATCACCGCCTCCACATCCGGCGGATAGATATTGAACCCGGAGCGGATGATCAGCTCCTTGCTGCGCCCCACGATATACAGCTGGTCGTCCTCGTCGAACCGCGCGATGTCACCGGTATTGAGCCAGCCGTCGTCGGTCAGGCAGGCCCGTGTGGCCTCTGGCTGGCGGAAGTAGCCCTTCATCACGTTGGGGCCGCGTACCCAGAGCTCGCCCACCCCGTCATCGTCTGCAGGGGCATCATCGCTCGCGTCCAATGGCTCGAGGCGATACTCCAGCAGCGGCAGGGCCCGCCCCACGGTATTGCTGGCATGGCGATCGTCGATACGGGTCTGACTGATGGTCGGGCTGGCTTCGGTCAACCCATAGCCGTTGTGCAGGGTCAGGCCGAAGACCGCCTCGACCCGGCGCTTGATGTCGCTGTCCAGCGGCGAGCCACCGGCCGAGATATAGATCAGCGCCGGCACCTCTAGCCTCTCGCCCTCCCGCTTGAGGTGCTCGAGCATGCGCGCATACATGGCCGGCACCCCCTGCAGCACGGTGATCCGCTCCTGCTTCAGGGCGTCGAGCAGCATCGCCGCATCGAAGCGCGGCACCGTATAGAGGCAGGCACCGTTGTAGAGCGCCCCCATGCACACCGAGGAGAGGCCGAAGACATGCGACATGGGCAACACGCCGTAGACCCGCTGGCCCTCGCTCAGGTGACGCATGCCACCGGAGATCGAGGCGATATAGAGGATACCGCGGTGGCTCAGCATGACGCCCTTGGGCGTGCCGGTGGTGCCCGAGGTGTAGATCATCGCCGCCACCTGCTCGGCGCCACTGGCCTGGACCGGTTCCGGTTCGCTATCGGCCAGGGCGCCCACCCTCAGAGTGCCCAGGCTGGGATGCGCCAGGGGCTCGGCGCCGTGGCGACGACCGTGCGCCTCGGCGTCGGGGGACGCCTCGCTGGTATAAAAGACGCGACGCGGCAGGCAATTATCGCGGATCAGGTCGATTTCCTTGGCCGAGAGGCGCGAATTGACGATCGCCACCCAGGCATCGAGTTCGCTGGCCGCCAGCAGTAGCACCACCAGGGCACGGCTGTTCTCGCCGACGGTCATCAGGCGGTCACCCGGGCGGATGTCCAGCGAGGCCAGCCACCGACAAGCCTCGCGGATCTCGCGCCCCAGGTCGGCGTAGCTCCAGCGGATCCCGCCATCGACCAGGGCCTCGGTCTCGCCCAGCAGCTCGGCATTCTCCAGCACCCGGGTGCTGATCCGCTCGGGCAACTCCGCCACCAACTCGCTGGCCAGGCGTCCGAAGATGCGCTCGTCGGGTGCCTGGCGTGTTTCGGAAAGAACCATCAGGACGCCTCCCGCACCATGTTGCGGGCGATCACCAGTTGCTGGATCTGGGTGGTGCCCTCGTAGATGCGGAACAGCCGCACATCGCGATAGAAGCGTTCGACGGCATACTCCGTCATATAGCCCGCCCCGCCATGGACCTGAACCGCACGATCGGCAACACGGCCGACCATCTCGGCACAGAACAGCTTGGCGCACGAAGCCAGGGTCGCGACGTCTTCACCGGCATCCTTGCGGCGTGCGGCATCGAGGACCATGGTGCGGCCGGCATAGGCTTCGGTCTTGCTGTCGGCGAGCATCGCCTGGATCAGTTGATGGCTGGAGAGTGGCACGCCGAACTGTTGGCGCTCCATGGCATAGCTGAGCGACTCTTCCACCAGCCGATCGGCGACCCCGACACAGACCGCCGAGATATGCAGGCGGCCGCGGTCGAGCACCTTCATCGCGGTCTTGAAGCCCTGCCCCTCGCGGCCCCCGATGATGTTCTCCGCCGGCACCCGACAGTCGTTGAAAATGATATCGCAGGTATGGGCCCCCTTCTGGCCCATCTTGCTGTCGGCGGGCCCGCGCTCGAGTCCGGGGGTGCCACCTTCGACGATGAAGGCCGAAATGCCGCCGGCCCCCTTCTTGTCGGGATCCGTTCGCGCCATCACGGTGAACAGATCCGCCTCGGGGCCATTGGTGATGTAGCGCTTGGTGCCGTTGAGAATATAGTGATCGCCGTCGCGTACGGCCGTGGTGCGCAGGCTGGCAGCGTCGGAACCGACGTCGGGCTCGGTCAGGCAGAACGAGCTGAGGATTTCGCCGGTCGCCAGCTTCGGGACGTAGTGCGCCTTCTGCTCCGGTGTGCCGTCGATGAGAATGCCCTGGGCGCCGATGCCGTTGTTGGTGCCGAAGACCGAGCGAAACGCCGGTGACGTCTTGCCAATCTCCATCGCGACCAGTGCCTCCTCCTCCATGGTCAAGCCGAGGCCGCCGTATTCCTCGGGGATCGACAGGCCGAACAGCCCCATCTCCTTCATCTCCGCGAGCAACTCGACGGGGACGGCATCCTCTTCGGCCAGGCACGCCTCGTTGGGAATCAGTCGTTCGCGCACGAAACGGGAAATGGTATCGAGAAGCTGCTGCAGGAGTTCTGGATCGCGAATCATGGCGTGTCCTCATGAACAAGAATGGCAGGGTGGTTATCGAGAATCAGCAAACGCCAACGCTGCATGTTCTGTATAGCGGAATTGATGTTCGCAGGTCTTGCCAGGCACTCTTGCATAGCCTAGGATGCCAGTCAATAAATGAAACCACATACCGCTATGCAAAATCACATGCCCACCCTGTCAACTTCCAGGCATGTCAGCCACCGCAAGGAGGAGCCCCATGTCGCCCGACGTCTCCCAGGAAGCGACCACCACCATGCCTTTTCACAGACTCGGCCTCGTCGGCACCGGTGCCATGGGCCGCGGTATCGCGCAACTGGCGGCACAGGCCGGCCTTGAGGTCGTCTTGCACGATGCGCGTGAAGGCGCCGTCCAGGAAGCGCGTGAGTTCATCGAGGGCCTCTGGCAAAGGGGGGTCGACAAACATCGATTGAGCGAATCCCGGGCGGAGGAACTCCGCGCCAGCTTGAAGGAAGCCGAGCGTCTCGAGGCGCTGGCGGACTGCGATGTCGTGGTGGAAGCGATCGTCGAGAAGCTCGAGGCCAAGCAGGAACTCTTCACTCGGCTGGAGGCCATCTTGAGCGACGATGCCGTCCTCGGCACCAACACCTCGTCGCTGTCGGTGACGTCCATCGCCGCCGCCTGCCGGCTGCCGCAGCGCGTTATCGGCTTGCACTTCTTCAACCCGGTACCGCTGATGAAGATCGTCGAGGTCATTCCGGGCTTGCGGACCGCACCCGAGGTCGTCGACCGTGTGGATGCCTTGGGCCAGGCCATGGGCCACTTCACCGCCCGCACCACCGATACGCCGGGCTTTCTGGTCAACCACGCCGGCCGCGCCTATGGCACCGAGGCCCTGAAGATTCTCGGCGAGGGCGTCACCGATCACGCCACCATCGACCGTCTGCTGGTCGACCAGGGCGGATTTCGCATGGGCCCCTTCAGCCTGCTCGACCTCACCGGTCTCGATGTTTCCCACGCGGTGATGGAGTCCATCTATCACCAGTACTACGAGGAACCGCGCTTCCGCCCCTCGCCGATCACCCGTCAACGCCTTAACGCGGGGCTGCTGGGCCGCAAGAGCGGCGAGGGCTTCTATCGCTATGTCGATGGCCAGGCCCAGATACCCGATGAACCGGCGGCACCGAAGGTTGCGCCCACACCGGTCTGGATCAGCGGCGAAGACCCCCATGCCTGCCACGCCCTGGCCACTGTGGTCGAGGCGGCCGGTTGGCGGCTGGAAGCGGGCGAGCTGCCCAGTGATCAGGCGCTATGCTTGCTGACGCCCTATGGGGAGGACACCACCGACTGTGCCCTGCGTCAGCGACTCGACCCGGCGCGCTGCGTCGCCATCGACATGCTGGCAGGGCTCGACAGGCGCCGTAGCCTGATGACGGCGCCGGTCACCCGGGTCGACTACCGGGATGCCGCCTGGGCACTACTCGGCCAGGACGGCACCCCGGTGAGTTCCATCAACGACAGCAACGGCTTCGTTCTCCAGCGCGTGGTGGCCTGCATCGTCAACGTCGGCGCCGACATCGCCCAGCAGGGGGTGGCCGACCCAGAGACCCTCGATCGCGCCGTGGAACTGGGGCTGGGCTATCCCCGGGGACCACTGGCCATGGGTGACCACTACGGCAGCCGGCGGATCCTGACCATTCTCGACAATCTCTTCACCGCCAGCCGCGACCCCCGCTACCGCCCCAGCCCCTGGCTGCGCCGGCGCGCCGCCCTGGGCCTGCCGCTGACCACCACCGAACTGAACTGAGAGGAGCCTCCCATGCAAGACGCCTATATCTACGACGGCACTCGCACCCCCTTCGGCCGCCACGGCGGCAGCCTGGCCACCGTGCGCCCCGATGACCTGCTAGGCAGGACCCTGCGGGCCCTGGTCGAGCGCAACGGCTTCGCTCCCGAGGACTACGAGGAGGTGCTGGCCGGCTGCACCAACCAGGCCGGCGAGGATTCGCGCAACGTGGCCCGCCACGGCGCCCTGCTCGCCGGCCTGCCCGTCGAGGTCGCCGGGCAGACCGTCAATCGCCTGTGCGGCAGCGGCCTGGCTGCGGTGATCGACGCCGCACGCGCCACCCGCCTCGGGGAAGGTGAACTGTTCCTGGCCGGCGGGGTGGAATCGATGTCGCGGGCGCCCTATGTGCTGGGCAAGGCCGACACGGCCTTCGCCCGCAACCAGCCGCTGTATGACACCGTCATCGGCTCGCGCTTCCCCAACCCCTGGATCGCCCAGGAGCATGGCAGCCACAGCATGCCGGAGACTGCCGACAACGTGGCCCATGACCTGGGGCTGGGGCGCGACGAGAGCGATGCCTTCGCGGCGCGCTCCCAGGCGCGGTACGACGACGCCCTGGCCAGCGGCTTCTACGACGAGGAGATCCTCGGCATCGAGGTGTCCCAGGGCCGCAAGCTGCCCCCTCTGCTGGTCGACAAAGACGAGCACCCACGGCCCGGTACCGATGCCGACAAGCTCGGCCGGCTGTCACCGCTGTTCGAGGGAGGCGTGGTCACCGCCGGCAATGCCTCGGGGCTTAACGACGGCGCCGCCGCCCTGATCGTCGGCAGCCGCCAGGCGGGTGACAACGCCGGTATCAGACCGCGGGCGCGCATCGTGGCCGGTGCCGTGGCCGGCGTGGCGCCCCGCGTCATGGGCCTAGGGCCGGCACCTGCCTCGCAGAAGGTATTGGCGCGTGCCGGCATGACGCTCGACCAGATGGACGTCATCGAGATCAACGAGGCCTTTGCGGTGCAGGTGCTGGGCTGCCTCAAGCAACTCGGGCTGTCAGCCGATGACAGCCGCCTTAACATCAACGGCGGTGCCATCGCGATTGGCCACCCCCTGGGGGCATCGGGAGCGCGACTGGCGCTGACCGCCCTGCGCCAGTTGGAGGTCAGCGGCGGCCGGTATGCGCTGGTCACCATGTGCATTGGCGTCGGCCAGGGCATTGCGGCCATCATCGAGCGCCTGGACTGAGCAACGCCTCTCCCGAGGATCCAACGCCATCAACGGCTTCCACTAACGGCGCTCGCTTCGGACGGGCGTCGTGTTTGGCACGTGTGTCGGGCGATGGGCAGGGCTATCGCCGTTCGCTCGGCCTCGAAAGCGAAAGGCGCCGGGGACAGGTCGAAGAGGGGGTCCGGAGGCCAGGGGTGAGAAGCACTGCTTCGAACGGGCTGGCCATGGATGGCCAGCACCGGTCCTGCAAGCGGAGCAGGATGCGAGAGCGAAGCAGGGCGGAGGTAGCGTACAGGGAGGTATTCACAGCGCCCCCTCGAAGGCCTGTCGCCGGGAAAGCCTCGAGCGATGTTGCCAACGGCGATAGCCCTGGCGCGATGGGGCGCGCCACGCTTCACACCTGCGAGATATGCGATACTGTATTCCGCAAATACCACCGGTAATAAGGAATGCGTATGCACCAACCTGCCCAATTCGAGGACGATCAATCCACGCCTGCAAAGGATCGAAGCTTCGTGACCGCCCTGGCTCGAGGCCTGGAACTGCTGCGCGCCTTCGGCCCCGGTGAGGAGTACCTCGGCAACGCCGAACTCTCCAGCCGCACCGGCATTCCGCGTCCGACCGTGTCGCGACTCACCTATACGCTGACCCAGCTGGGCTATCTCAAGCACGACACCAGGCTCGAGAAGTATCGACTGGGAGCGGGCATCCTGGCACTCGGCTATCGGTTCCTTGCCAGCCAGGGCATCCGCGAGATTGCTCGCCCCTATATGCAACAGCTCGCCGATGCGACCGACTGTGCCATTGCTTTGGGCACTGTCGATCGCTACAGCATGACCTACCTCGAGGTGTGCCAAGGCAGCGGCCCGCTGGTGATGCGCCTCGAGACGGGGTCGCGTATTCCGGTGACAACCACGGCTATCGGCCGCGCCTGGCTCTGTGGCATTTCCAAGCAGCAGCGTGAGACCTTCCTGGAAGGGGTCAGGAGACGTGACCCCGATGGCTGGCCTGCCGTCAAGAAGGTCATGGAGAAGAGCCTGGACGATTACGCTCGCTATGGTTTCTGTCTGTCAGAAGGCGATTGGGAGCGCGATGTCAGCGCCGTTGCCATTCCGTTGATACTCGAAGATGGCGCCGAGGTCATGGCCATCAATTGCGGCGGTTCATCACTACGCTTGAGCCATCGCATCCTAGTCGAGAATCTAGGACCACGCCTGAAGGAGATCGAGCAACAGATTCATGCGGAACTGCGGCATGGGGGCGACCTCCTGACACGTCCCTCATGAGCGCACAGGGAGATCGCCGGGGCACGCCCCCCGGCCGCCCAGGACTGGTGATCACCGAGGATCGGCAGAGAATATCCATGATCCTCAACTGTTTCCATTTTTCGATGACTCACGCCACGATTCACCACAATGGCGATGGTTAGGTATGATGGCTATCACATTACGGAACGATAGTGGGCCATGGACACCATCTCGAAACAGAACCTCGGCGTCAGTGCCTATCACTGGCTAAAAAACGACATCATCCGCGGCGTCTTCCAGCCCGGCGAGAAGTTGCGCATGAGCGGGCTCAAGGAGCGCTATGGCCTGGGCATCGGCCCTCTGCGCGAGGCCCTCTCGCAGCTGGTGGCCGAGCACCTGGTGGTGGCGATCAGCCAGCGGGGCTACCGCGTCGCGCCCATGTCGCTGTCGGAGCTCGCCGATCTCTACGACGCCCGGGCTCAGCTCGAGGGGCTGCTACTGGAGCTGGCCATCCAGCGCGGTGGCGACGACTGGGAGGCCGAGATCCTGGCCAAGGCCCATACCCTGGCCAAGGTGACCGAGGTCAACAGCCCCGAGGAGCAGCTCGAGGTGTGGGATGCCCGCCACAAGGCCTTCCATACCGCCATCGTCGCCGGCTGCGACTCGCCCCACCTGCTCAAGGTGCGCGAGAGCCTCTTCGACCAGGTCGAGCGCTATCGCCACCTGTGGCTGCGCGAGACCGTCTTCTCGGGTGAGGCCCTGACGCGCAAGCGCGATGAACACGAGGCGCTGGTCGAGGTCATCCTCTCCCGCGACGTCCCGCGCGCCGCCCGGATGATGCGCGAGCACCTGATGACGCCGGTGCCGATCATCACCGAGGCCATGCAGCGCCAGGGACTGGCCTGAGTACGCCTCACAACAAGGCACCACCGACGCGCTTCTCACGCGCCTCGATCCAGGCGTTCCCCTCGCCCGGCCGAGGCGTCATGATGGTGTCATCTACCGTCGCGACACTCGACTCAGACCCACTGCAAGGAACGAGCCCCATGCCCCATCTGCTGCGTTTTTCCCGCGACATCGAGACCCGCCTCGAGCAGGCCAGCCAGCATACCGGCATCACCAAGGCCGAGCTGATCGAGCGCCTGGTGCAGGACGGCCTGAGCGACCTGGAGACCCAGCTGCTGCTCGAGGGCGGCGCGCCCCGCGTCGAGCGCAGTATCGACCAGCTGCTGCGCGAGAGCGGCCTGGGTGCCTAGAGAAGCGCCTCGCTCAGGCGAAGACGCTGCGAAAGCGTCGGTAGTCCGCCAGCGCCCGCTCGCTGGCGACCGCCTTCAGCCGCACCTCCTGCCCCGGCAGGCACTGGGCCAGCCGTGAGCAGGCCAGCGGCGTGAGGGCGCCAAGCCGAGGATAGCCGCCGATGGTCTGGCGATCGTTGAGCAGGGCGATGGGCTGACCGTCGGGCGGCACCTGCACGGCACCCAGTCCGATCCCCTCGGAGATCATGCTGGTCAATCGGCAGTGAAGCGGCGGACCGGCCAGCCGCACGCCCATGCGATCGGCGCGATCATCGACCCGCCAGGACGCGTTGAAGGCCCGATAGAGACTCTCCCCGCTGAACTCACCCACCTGGGCCCCCGGCAACAGCGCAAGCTCGGCCGGCTGCCGATAGTCGATCCGCGCCTCGGGTGGTGCCGCACGAGCCGTCTCGCCACCGCTACCGGCGCGACGCGGCGAGACCCGCAGGTGGTCGCCCTCGGCCAGCCGATGCCCCTGACCATCGTGGCCGCCGAGCCCCTCCCGCACCACGCAGGCCACACTGCCGAGTACCGGCGGCGCCGCGAAGCCACCGGCTACCGCCAGATAGGCCCTCAGGCCGTTGACCGGCGTATCGAAGGCGAGGCGCTGGCCGGCCTTCATCGCCAGCGCGCGCCAGCCGGCGAGCGGCTCGCCGTCGAGTGTCGCCGCGAGATCCGCCCCGGCCACGGCCACCACCAGGTCGCGCTCGGCGACGAGCTCCAGGCCGCCGAAGGTCACCTCCAGGGCCGGCGTGCCCCAGGCGTTGCCGACGAGATGGTTGGCCCAGGCCCAGCCGTGCAGGTCCACGGGCCCGCCCTGAGTCACGCCCAGCCGGCGCACGCCGCAGCGCCCGGCATCCTGGAGCAGCGCCAGGGGACCGGCACGTGTCACGCGCAGGGCGTTGACGGCATCGATCATCACGACTCCTCCATCGGGCGGGGATCGCCCCCCAGGCGTTCGAACTCGGCGCGCTCGATGGGCACGAAGCGCACCCGATCGCCGACCTGCAGCAGGCTGAAGCCCTCCCGATCGCGATCGAAGAGCACCGCCGGGGTCCGCCCGATCAGGTTCCAGCCGCCCGGGGTGACCGCGGGATAGGCCGCGGTCTGGCGGCCGGCCACGGCCACGCTGCCCGCCGGCACCCGGCGCCGGGGGGTGTCCAGGCGTGGCGCCTCGAGCCTGGCATCGACGCTGCCCATGAAGGCGAACCCCGGGGCGAAGCCCAGGGCGAAGACCCGGTAGGTCCGCTCGCTGTGGCAGGCGATGACCGCGTCGCGGCTCATGCCCGCGAGCTCGGCCAATCGCGCCAGCTCCGGCCCCACCGAGGCGTCGTACCACACCGGCAACTCCTTGACCGGGGCATCCGCCGCGTCCTCATCGGGGGTGAGCCGCGCCAGCAGCGCAACCAGGCGGCGCCGGGCCTCGGCCGGCGAGAGTCGCAACGGGTCGAAGATCACCAGCAGGGTGGTGTAGGACGGCACCAGGTCGACCAGCTCATCACCGAAGGCCGCCTCGCACTCCCTCACCAGGGCGGTGAGCCAGGGCATGTTGGCCTCATCGATGGCGTCGAACAGGCGCACCATCCAGCCGTCGAGCCCGGCGGGCTCGAGGCGCGGCAGGGTGGGGGGATACCGACGACTCACGAGGCGCTCGCCAGGCCGTCGAGGGCCTCGCGGATCGCCTGGATGGCGGCGATCGACTCGGCGTTATCGCCGTGGACGCAGAGGGTGTCGGCGGCCAGCACCAGGCGGCTGCCGTCACTGGCCGTCAGCGGCTCGCCGCCGGCGATGCGCCGGGCCTGATCGACGATCACCGCCGGATCATGGTGCACCGCGCCCAGCTCGCGCCGGGAGACGAGCCGCCCCTCGGCGTCGTAGGCGCGATCGGCGAAGGCCTCGAACCACAGCGTCACGCCGTGGCGCTCGGCCATCTCTCGCGGCGCGGAAGGGTCCCGGGTGGCCATGACCATCAGCGGCAGGCGGGGGTCATAGGCCACCAGCGCCCGCATCACGGCGGCGAGGATCTCGGGATCCCGCATCATGTCGTTGTAGAGCGCACCATGGGGCTTGACGTAGCCGACCGTCAGGCCCTCGGCCCGACAGACCCCGGCCAGGGCACCGACCTGATAGAGCACCAGGTTCTCGATCTCCTCGGCCGAGCAGGCCATCGAGCGACGGCCGAAGCCGACCATGTCCGGATAGGCGGGGTGGGCCCCCACGGTGACGCCGTGACGCTTGGCGAGCCGCACGGTCATGCGGATCACGTCGGGGTCGGAGGCGTGGAAACCGCAGGCGACGTTGGCCAGGTCCACGTGGGGCATGACCTCATGGTCCAGCCCCATGACCCAGGGACCGAAGCTCTCGCCCATATCGGCATTGAGCAACAGACGCTTCATGCTCCATCTCCTCGAAATCAGTGTTTGACGAGAATTTATCAACGTTTTATCGATAAGACATCGTCCTTTAGTCTATAGATCGTTGACTCGGCCTCCCTCGCCTCCCTAATCTGCCCTCCAAACACCCGCTAGACTGGTTCAGGACGATCCGCCTGCGGCGTCCTGCGTCGCTGCCCGCCGTCCCGCAACGACCACACGCATTCGACACGAGGTACCGCCCATGACTGCCCGCTTCCCCCTTCTGTCTCTGACCTCGGCCGCCGCCATTGGTCTCAGCCTAGCCACCCTGGGCGGCACCGCCCAGGCGGCGACCGAGTGGAACATGCCCACGCCCTATGGCGACATGACCTTCCACACCGTGAACATCCGCGAGTTCGCCGATGACGTTCGCGAGGCCACCGATGGCGAGCTGGACATCACCGTGCACTCCAACGGCTCGCTGATCGGCCATGCCGAGATCAAGAACTCGGTGCGTCGCGGCATCGTGCCCATCGGCGAGCTGATCATGTCGCGCCTGGCCAACGAGAATCCGATCTTCGAGGTCGACTCCGTGCCCTACCTGGCGTCGAGCTACGAGGATGCCGAGATCCTCTGGGAGGCTTCCCGGGAGATCATCGCCGAGGAGCTCGCCGAGCAGCGGCTGCGCCTGCTGTTCGCCGTGCCGTGGCCACCCCAGGGCATCTACACCCAGCAGGCGCTGGAGGAACCCGACGACCTCAAGAACCTGAGCATGCGCGCCTACAACACGGCCAGCGAGCGGTTGGCCCAGCTGGTCGGCGCCGTGCCGACCCAGGTCGAGGTGCCGGACATTCCCACCGCCTTCAGCACCGGGCGCGTCGGTGCCATGATCACCTCGCCGGCCACCGGCGCCGATACCAAGGCCTGGGACTACCTGAGCCACTTCAACCATGCCCAGCTGTGGCTGCCGAAGAACATGGTGATCGTCAGCGAGAAGGCCTTCTCGCGCCTCGACGAGGCCACCCGCCAGGCGGTGCTCGATGCGGCGGCCGAGGCCGAGGCCCGCGGCTGGGAGATGAGCCGCCAGGAGACCGCCGACGCCCTCGCGGTGCTCAAGGAGAACGGCATCGAGGTCAGCGAGCCGACGCCCGAGCTCGCCACCCTGCTCGAAGAGGTCGGCGCGACCATGACCGAGGAGTGGGCCGGCCGCGCCGGTGACCAGGGCGCCGCCATCCTCGAGGCCTACGAGGCCGCTCGCGACTGATCCGTCCCTCCCTGCCGGGGCGCCTCGCCCCGGCAGCCACCTCTGGACCCAGCCATGACCTATCGTCTGCGACCGCTCTACAACCTGGGCGGCTACCTCGCCGCCCTCTGCCTCTGCCTGATCTGCGCGCTGATCACCGCCCAGATCCTCGGGCGCATTATCGATCGCATCGCTACCGGGATCGGCGGCGACCGCATCGGCCTGGCGATTCCCGGCCTCGCGGAAATCTCCGGCTTCCTGCTGGTCGGCGCCAGCTTCCTCGGGCTCGCCTATACCTTCGTGCACGGCGGCCATATCCGCGTGACGCTGCTGATCGGACGCCTCTCGCCGGCCCCGCGCGCCTTCGTCGAGGTCTTCTGCCTGAGCATCGCGTTGATCCTCGGCCTCTATCTCGGCTGGTACCTCTACTGGCTGCTGGCCGACAGCATCGCCTTCAACGAGACCTCCTACGGCCTGTTGAGCATCCCGCTGTGGATTCCCCAGTCGGCCATGCTCACCGGCGTGGCGCTGTTCTGCCTGGCGCTGGCCGAGACCTGGTGGGCGACCCTGGTGACCGCCGTGACCCGGCCCTCCACCTTTACCATCGACGACAGCGGCCAGGACTGAGCCCGGGAGACACACCATGCTCGTGATGATGACGATCCTCTTCGTCACCCTGATGCTGCTGCTCGGCAGCGGCGTCTGGGTGGCCTTCTCGCTGCTGGGGCTGGGTTGGCTCGGCCTCTCGCAGTTCACCTCGGTCCCCACCGGCGACGTGCTCGCCTCGAATGTCTGGGGCGACAGCTACAGCTGGGAGCTCACGGCCCTGCCGATGTTCATCTGGATGGGCGAGATCCTCTTCCGCTCGCGGCTCGCCGACGACATGTTCACCGGCCTCTCGCCCTGGATGCAGCGCATCCCGGGCCGCCTGCTGCACACCAACGTGGTCGGCTGCGGCCTGTTCGCCGCCGTCTCCGGCTCCTCGGCGGCCACCTGCGCCACCATGGGCAAGATGACCATTCCCGAGCTCACCCGCCGCGGCTATGACGAGCAGCTGGTGATCGGCACCCTGGCGGGCTCGGCGACCCTGGGCCTGTTGATCCCGCCGTCGATCATCCTGATCGTCTATGGCGTCGCCACCGACCAGTCGATTGCGCGGCTGTTCATGGCCGGCATCTTCCCGGGCCTGCTGCTGATCTCGCTGTTCGCCGGCTACCTGATGCTCTGGTCCTGGCGCTTCCCGGACAAGGTGCCCCCCGCCGAGACCGGCCTGCCGTTGGCCGAGAAGCTGCGCCGGGCGCGCCGACTGATCCCTTTGCTGGCACTGATCGTCGGGGTCATCGGCTCGATCTACGCCGGGCTCGCCTCGCCCACCGAGGCGGCGGCCGTGGGGGTGGTGCTCTCGCTGTTGCTGGCCCGCGTCCAGGGCAGCATGAACGGCGGGGTCTTTCGTGACGCCCTGCTCGGGGCGGTGCGCACCTCGACGATGATCGCCTTCATCCTCGCCGGGGCCTCGTTTCTCACCGCCGCCATGGGCTTCACCGGTCTGCCGCGTGAGCTCGCCGCCTGGATCGGCACCCTGGGACTCTCGCCCGTCATGCTGCTGGCGGCCCTGACACTGTTCTTCATCCTGCTGGGCTGTTTCCTCGACGGCATCTCGGTGGTGGTGCTGACCACCTCGATCATGCTGCCGATGGTCGAGGCCGCCGGCATCGACCTGATCTGGTTCGGCATCTACCTAGTGGTCGTGGTGGAGATGTCGCAGATCACCCCGCCGGTGGGCTTCAACCTCTTCGTGCTGCAGGGCATGACGGGGCGCAACATCCTGTCGATCGCCTGGGCCGCCATGCCGTTCTTCTTCCTGATGATGCTCGGCGTGGTGCTGATCAGCGTCTTCCCCGGCATCGTGACCTGGCTGCCCCAGGCCATGGGCAACTGACCTCAAACGCTTGGACTCATCGACAAGGAGCAGCACGTGACACGCGAACGGACACCCCGCGGCCCCATCGTCTCCTCGGAGCACCTGTCGCGCAGCAGCCAGGAGCTCTCGGAGTTCGAGTTCGGCCTGATCATCGCCGGGCATGCCTTCGACCGCTGGATGGTGCGCTGCATGACGGCCAGCGGCTATCCGGAGCTCGGCGCCCTGGACGTGCTGGTGCTGCATAGCGTCAACCACCGGGAGCGCGCCAAGCGCCAGGCAGATATCTGCCTGGTGCTCAACGTCGAGGATACCCACACGGTCACCTATGCCCTGAAGAAGCTGGGGCGCCTGGGGCTGGTGGCCGGCGAGAAACAGGGCAAGGAGAGCCTGTTTCGCACCACCGAGCTTGGCCGCGAGGCCTGCAGCCGCTACGCCGAGATCCGCGAGGCCTGCCTGGTCGACTCGCTCTCCTCCATGGGCATCGAGCGCGAGGAGATGAGCCGCCTGGCGGGCCTGTTGCGCGCCATGTCCGGGCTCTACGACCAGGCCGCGCGCTCCGCCGCCTCGCTCTAGGCAAGCCCCCTCCGGGTTTCGCGCAGCGGCGGTCAGGGTTCCGGGTCGGCCGCGACGCTGGATTCACCAACACTAAGGCGCTGGTGGCTGGGGTAGAGCCGCCGGGCCCGCCACAAACTAAACATGAACAGCAGGAAGCTGGTGGTCATCGACGCCGAAAGCGACAGGGCGAAGACCAGCATGCCCGGCAGGTGGCCCACGCACAGATAGCTGACGACGCAGAAGGCGAGCAGGCTCAGCATGCCCCGCTGGGTCATGCTGACGGTCATGCGGGCCACCTCGACCCCGTAGCGCTCGGAGAGCGCCCAGGCGATGGTCAGGATACCGACCGGAAAGCCGAGGATAATGCCGGAGAGGGCCGGCCCTGAGCGTGCGGCCAGCGTCGTCGCCAGGCTCACCAGCGTCCCCGCCAGGAGCCCGCGCAGCAGCAGGTCGAACCAGCCGGCACTGGCCACCACCACCGGCTGGCCCAGCCTCAGTCGGCGGTTGATCCCTTCCGCCAGCGCCAGCACCGCTAGGAAGGCGACGACCACGCCAACGAGCTCGCCCGGCAACCGGGTGAACAGCAGCGCGCCGGGCACCCAGAGCAGGCTTGAGAGCGCCAGGCTATGAAGGGACGAGCGCCGTGCTGCGCTCACCACGAAGCACACCGTGAAGAGCAGCGTCGCCACCAGCGCCTGCAGGGTCGAGAGCACGGCCTGCTGCACGAAGTCCGCCGACTGCTCGCGCAGCATGAAGAAGTAGCCGGGCCCGAGAATCACCGGGGTGCCGGCGAGGATACCGCCGAGCCTGGGACCCAGGCGGCCCACCGACAGCGCGACGAACATCACGATGCCAGCCGTCGCCAGCAGCTTGATCAGCAACAGCTGGATCATAGGCGTCGACCCACCTCCCTGTGCGACGAGAAACCCGGTAAACCCTTAGCCTACTGGCTTTCGCGCGCCGCCGACAGCTCGGCCGCCTGGCGAGGATTGCGCGGATAGAAACGCTCGGGCTGGCGTTCGATATGGGCGAAGAAGCGGGTGTCCTTGTAGGGCATCTTCATGAAGCCCGAGACCCCGAGCCCCTCGATCAGCCCCACCGCATCGAGGATGTCCTCGAGCCGGCGACGAAACTCCGCTTCCCGGGAGGGGTCGAGCAGCCGGTAGTGGCTATGGATCTTCAGGTGCTCGGGCAACGCCTCGAAGATGATCATGCCGGTATGGTGGATATCGTTGAGCGCCTCCAGCGAGGTGATGATCGCCTCGGGCAGCACCAGGAACTCCTCGGGATCCGGCCCGTCCTCGAAGTAGCTGTGCAGGCGCGAGCGGTCCTCCAGCTCGGGGACCGCGCTGACCTCGTAGTGCAGCCGCATGCCGGGGGTGAGCACGAAGGGGCGATCGACGCTCTCGCGCTCCAGGTGCAGGGTGTCGCGGGCATTGAACAGGCAACTCTTGAAGATCCCGCGGCGATGGATCGCCCGGGCGAGCGTCACCATGTTGTTGACCGCGGCGATGAACGCCGGCTTGAGACCGGGGTCGTGCAGGTTGAGCGAGGTGTCGATGTAGACGCCTTCCGCCTCCCAGCGCACCGCCAGCCCGCCGACCACCGGATAGCGGCCCAGCCGGCTGACCGCGGCCAGGAAGGCCTTCTCGGTCTCGCCCATGTTCTGCATGAAGTTCTTGTAGTAGCGGTCGAGCTGGACGTCGTTGACGTCGTTCAGCGTCTCGCGACCGCCCTCCTCGCGCAGGAAGGACTTGCGCGAGCTGTAGACCACGGTGTCGATCTCGCGCCCGGCGGGACGACTCCAGACCGGCACCAGCGGCGCCTCCTGGGGCGTGGGCAGATCGAGCATCACCAGCCGGCCCAGGCGCGGCATCTCGCGGATGAAGTGATCGCCGGCGCGCCGGCGCGTGCCCGGATCGGGATCGAGCATGCCATCGAGCATGCGCGCGAACTCCCTGGGCAGGCCGAGCGACGTGGCCGGGATGGCCCGATGGCCGAAGCGACAGGACTGTGCCGAGGCCAACGCATAGAGGGTCGCGGCCGCGCCCTGTTCATCGAAGCGCGGCGAGGAGAGCGCACCGTTCAGCTGCTCCTCGCCGATGAAGTAGACATCGCCCAGGCGGGCGTTGGTCTGCTGCAGGTTGTCCGACATCAGTTCCATGACGTTGGTCGCCACGAACTGCTGGTTGGCATCGAGTTGGGCGAATACCGAGGAGCCCCAGTCGATCAGCGCGATGGTCTCGCGGGCATCGTCGAAGACCAGGTTGGAGGGCTTGATGTCGCCATGCACCACCGGCTTGCCGGCCGGGCCACTCTCCCGGCGCAGGGCGCGCAGGATATCGGCCAGCTGGTCGGCGATGCGCACCACTAGGCGCGGCGCCAGCCGCCCCCGCTGTAGCGAGACCTCCTCGAGATTGAAGCCCGGGGCCCGCTGCATCACCAGGATCGACTGGCGACGGACCCGCTGGAAGACGATCAACTTCGGCACCCGCGGGTGGTCGACCTGCTCCAGCATGAAGGCCTCCTCCTCGAGGCGGTCCTGCAGGCGCTGGGGCAGGTTGACGCGGGTGAACTTGAAGACGTACTGCTCGCCCAGGCCGGTGAAGCCGGCGAACACGAAGCCGTAGGCGCCCTTGCCGATCAGCTCGATGCCCCGGTAGCCCAGCTGTTCCAGCTGGGCCTGACACAGCGACACCCACGCCTTGAGCTTGCGGGCGTCGTCGTGGCTGAGCAGGTAGATCGACTGCTCTTCCGGGATGTAGAACTGCTGCAGGGACGCCTGGGTCATGGGAGCGCTCATGGCTTATCCAAGGTGGAGGAGCATCGTCTCCGGCGCCTCCAGGTAGCCCTTCCAGGCGTTGCAGAAGCGGGCGATGGTGCCGCCGTCGATCAGCCGGTGATCGCCCGCCCAGGTGACGGTCATGATCGCCCGCTTGACGACATTGTCGTCGGCATCGAAGCGCGGCAGCCACTGGGTCTTGCCGATGGCCACGATGGCCACCTCCGGGGCGTTGATGATCGGTGCCGCGTAGGTGCCGCCCAGCGCGCCGATGTTGGAGATGCTGATGGTCCCCTCCTGCAGGTCCGCAGACGCCACCCGGCCCTCGCGGGCCTCATTAGTGAGGCGCTGGATCTCGCCGGCGATCTGAAGCAGGCTCAGGCGCTCCACGCCCTTGACGTTGGGCACCATCAGGCCGGCCTTGCCGTCCACGGCCATGCCGATGTTGCACGACGGCAGGTAGTGGATCTCGTCGCCCGCCTCGTTGAGCCGGCTGTTGAGGATCGGGAAATCGCGGATCGAAAGCGCCATCGCCTTCATGAAGAAGGGCATCAGCGTCAGGCGAGCGTCACGGGCCTGGGCCTCGGGCTTGAGGCGCTCGCGCAGCGCCAGCAGCTCGGTGACGTCGAGCTCCTCGCCGTACTGGAAGTGCGGGATCGTCGAGGCCGAGGCGACCATCTTGCGCGCCATGGCGGCACGAATGCCGCGCATCGGCTCCACGCGCACCTCGCCCTGGGCGCTGGCGCGGGCGGGCGCCCGGGGCTTCTCGGCGGATGACGCCTCGGCGCTGGCCGTCTCGCCGCGCGTCAGGAAGGCCTGGATGTCCTCCTTCAGCACCCGGCCCTGCTTGCCGGACCCCGGCACCTGCTCAAGCCGCAGCCCGTGCTCGCGCAGCAGGCGTCGCACGGCGGGGCTCGCCGGAATCCGCCCGTGGGGCCCCTGCCCACTCGTCTCGCGGGTCACGGCACCAGATGAGGCGTCCGTCGCGGCGGCCTGCGGGGCACGCGGGGTCGAGGCGGCGGGCTCGGACGCCGCCGGCTCGCCATCGGCCGGCTCCCCATCGGCCGGTTCATAGGCGAACAGCGGCGCGTGCACCTTGGCGATCTCGCCCTTGGGCACGTGAAGCTTCGCCACGCGCCCCGCCTCGGGGGCGGTGATCTCCATCATGGCCTTGTCGGTCATCACGTCGACGACCGGCTGGTCCTCCTCGATGGTATCCCCCTCGGCGATGCGCCACTCCACCACCTCGCACTCGACGATCCCCTCGCCGAGGTCCGGCAGGATAAAGTCCTTGGCAGCGGCGCTGGCGGGCGCGGCCGGACGTGCGCCCTCCTGCCGATCGGCGGGCGCAGCCTGGCTCTCCGGCTGATCGGTCTTCTGCTCAGGCGCCGATGTATCGACCGATGATGTCTCGGGGGACCCAGCCGACTCGCCCTCGGCCTCGTAGGCGAACAGCGGCGCATGCACCCTGGCGATCTCGCCCTTGGGCACGAAGAGCCGGGAGACCCGGCCCGCCTCGGGGGCGGTGATCTCGACCAGCGCCTTGTCGGTCATCACCTCGACCACCGGCTGATCCTCCTCGATGACGTCACCCTCCTGGATGCGCCACTCCACCACCTCGCACTCCACGATACCTTCGCCGATATCGGGCAGCTTGAAATCTGTCATCTTGTCTCTCCTGTCCTGGATCCGGTCGTCAGAAATTCACGCTGTCGCGGATGGCCTCGACGATCTTCAGATGATCCGGCAGATACTCCTTCTCCAGGGTCAGCGGGAAGGGGGTATCCAGGCCGGTCACCCGGGCGATGGGCGATTCCAGGTACAGGAAGCAGCGCTCCTGGATGGCCGCGGCGATCTCGCCGGCGAAGCCCCCGGTGCGCGGTGCCTCATGGGTGATCACCAGCCGGCCGGTCTTGAGCACCGACTCGGCCACGGTCTCCTGATCCCAGGGCAAGAGGCTTCTCAGATCGATCACCTCGCAGGAGATGCCGTCCTTCTCGGCCAGCTCCACGGCGCGCTCGATCACTTCCATCTGGGCGCCCCAGCCCACCAGGGTCACGTCGCTGCCCTCCTTGGTCACCTCGGCCTCGCCGATGGGCAGCTGGTAGTCCTCCTCCGGCACCTCGCCGACGGATGCCCGATAGAGGCGCTTGGGCTCGAAGAAGATCACCGGGTCCGGGTCGCGGATGGCGGCCAGCAGCAGCCCCTTGGCCTGGTAGGGATCGCGGGGCACCACGATCTTGAGGCCGGGGGTATGCGCGAAGTAGGCCTCCGGCGACTGGGAGTGGTAGAGCCCGCCGGAGATGCCGCCGCCGTAGGGGGCGCGGATGGTCAGGCCGCCGACGTTGAACAGGTCGCCCGAGCGATAGCGGAACTTGGCGGTCTCGTTGACGATCTGGTCGAAGGCCGGAAAGATGTAGTCGGCGAACTGGATCTCGGCGACCGGCACCGAGCCCTGGGCGGCCAGGCCGTTGGCGAAGCCGATGATGCCCTGCTCCACCAGCGGGGTATTGAAGCAGCGCGCGCGGCCATACTTCTCCTGCAGGTGGCTGGTGGCGCGGAAGACGCCGCCGAAGCTGCCCACGTCCTCGCCGAAGCAGAGCACCTTGTCGTCCTCGCCCATGGCGATGTCCAGGGCGTTGTTGATGGCCTGCAGCATGTTCATGGTCGGCATCTCACTTCTCTCCCTTGGCCGCGGTGTCGTCGGCTTGCACGTCCGGGTCCAGGGCACGCGCCCCCTTGGGGTAGGCCTCCGGATACTGACGGACATGGCGCTTGAGCGCGTCGAGCTGACGCTGCAGCTCCGGGGTGACGTCGGCGTAGACATCGGTCACCAGGCTGTCCAGGGGCGGCGGTGGACGCTTCTCGGCCCGCTTCATGGTCTCCAGCACCTCGCGACGCAGGCTCTCCTGGAGCGCCTTCTCCTCGTCGTCGCTCCACCAGCCCAGGTCGGCCAGCCAGCGCTGCATGCGCAGGATGGGATCCTTCTCCCGCCAGGCCTCCTCTTCCTTCTTCGAGCGGTAGCCGGAGGGGTCGTCCGAGGAGGAGTGGGCGGCCAGGCGATAGCTCATGGCCTCGATCAGCACCGGCTGGTTGTGCTCCACGGCGATGCGCCGCGCCTCCCGGGTGGCCGAGTAGACCGCCAGGATGTCGTTGCCGTCGACCCGGATCACGTGCATGCGGTAGCCGAAGGCCCGCGGTGCCACGCCGTCGGCGGCGAACTGCTCGATGGCGGGTGTGGAGATGGCATAGCCGTTGTTGCGACAGAAGAAGATCACCGGCACCTCGTGCACCGCGGCCATGTTCAGGGCGGCGTGGAAGTCGCCCTCGGAGGCGGCCCCCTCGCCGAAGAACACCGTGGTGCACAGGCCGTCGCCGGCGAGCTTCTGACCGTAGGCGTAGCCGGTGGCCTGGGGGATCTGGGTCGCCAGCGGCGACGAGATGGTCATGTAGTGCAGCTTGCGCGACCCATAGTGGATCGGCATCTGGCGACCCTTGCCGTAGTCCAGCTCGTTGCCGAACAGCTGGTTCATGAACTCGTCGAAGGTGAAGCCGCGATAGACCAGGGCGCCCTGCTCACGGTACTGGGCCATGATCATGTCGGCGTCGTCCAGCGCCGCCGTGGCGCCGATCACCGCGGCCTCCTCGCCGGTGCACTGCATGTAGAAGGAGAGGCGTCCCTGGCGCTGGGCGGCGAGCATCCGCTCGTCGAGCACCCGGGTGGCGACCATGGCGCGGTAGATGGCCAGCGCCTGCTCCTGGTCGAGTTCGGGCGCCTTCGCTCCCTCATGGAGGGTGCCGTCCTGCTTGAGCAGGCGGAAGGTCGGAATGCTGAACTCGTCACCGGCCAGGAAGGTCGGCTCGTGGATGTCCGGTGTTGTTGTCATCGTCATGATCCTGTGCCCCTTTTGGGGGCAGTGTTGTCTTTAATGTTCCGGTCCGCCAGGGGGTCGCCCCGGGGCCGGTCAACGCAACAATCTTGACGTTAACGTAAACTGGATGAATTGGGTAGTCCCCGCGCGAGCGAGGAAACGGACGAATGAGACGCAGGCGGGGGCGGTGCAGGGCTATCGCCGTTAGCTCGGCCTCGAAAGCGAAAGGCGCCGGGGACAGGTCGAAGAGGGGGTCCGGAGGCCAGGGGTGAGAAGCACTGCTTCGAACGGGCTGGCCATGGATGGCCAGCACCGGTCCTGCAAGCGGAGCAGGATGCGAGAGCGAAGCAGGGCGGAGGTAGCGTACAGGGAGGTATTCACAGCGCCCCCTCGAAGGCCTGTCGCCGGGAAAGCCTTGCGCGATGCTGCCAATGGCGATAGCCCTGGGGGGCGGTGCTGGAAAGCAGCGCGCGAAAGATGCGCTCGAGGCGAGCGAGGTGCGTGAAGGCTTGCCGGCGAGGCCGGGCAGACATCAGCGCCCGCCGGGCGACGGCAGGCGGCTGAACAGGCTGTCCACGCTGATGGCCAGCAGGCCGATCAGCAGCGCACCCTGGATCACATAAGCGGTGTTGCCATTGACGATCCCCGAGATGATCGGGTCACCCAGGTTGCTCGCCCCCACGGTGGCGCCGATCGCCGCCGTGGCGATGTTGATGGTCACCGAGGTGCGGATGCCGGCGAGGATCACCGGCGCGGCCAGGGGCAGCTCCACCTGGCGCAGGATCTGGCCGCTGCTCATGCCCATGCCGCGCGCCGCCTCGCGCACCGAGGCCTCGATGCCGAGGATGCCCGCCAGGGTGTTGCGCACGATGGGTAGCAGCCCATAGAGCAGCAGCGCCACGATGATCGGCAGGGTGCCGAAGCCGAGCACCGGGACGGCCAGCGCCAGCACCGCCACCGGCGGAAAGGTCTGCCCCATGGAAGCCAGCTGGCTGACCAGCGGCAGGAAGTCCCGGCCCCGCTCGCGGGTCACGGCGATGGCGGCGCCGACCCCGATCAGGATGGCCAGCACGGCCGCCACGCCCACCACCGAGAGGTGGCGGCCCAGCAGGGTCAGGAAGCCGGCCCGGTCATAGATCACCTGGCGGCTGTCGGGCTCGATGACGCGAAAGAGCCCCTCCAGCTGCCCCATGCCCAGGGTGGCGGCTAGCAGCAACGACAACCAGCACAGCGGCACGACCAGCCGGCGACACTCAGTCATCGCTGCGCACCCCCACCAGACGGCGCAGGGAGAGCTCGCCCACCGGCAGGTCGTCGTCATCCACCACGGTGAGCCGCTCGGCGTGCCGCCACAGCATCAGCGACAGCGCCTCGCGCAGGCTGGCTTGCTGGCCGATCCGCTCGCGCGCCAGCAGGCGCGGCCCCAGCGGCAGCATCCGCTGGCTGACCGGCAGCAGCGCCGCCTCCTTCAGGCCACGACCCTCGCCACCCAGCAGCGACTCGACGAAGGCATCCGCCGGCTCGCGCAGCAGCTCGAGCGGCCGGCCCTGCTGTTTGATGCGCCCTTGGTGCATCACCACCAGGTGATCCGCCAGGCGCAGCGCCTCGTCCATGTCGTGGGTGACGAAGACGATGGTCTTCTCGAGCCGCCCCTGCAGCTCGCGCAGCTCCTCCTGCAGGCCTTCTCGGGTCAGCGGGTCCAGGGCGCCGAAGGGCTCGTCCATCAGCAGGATATCGGGGTCCGCCGCCAGCGCCCGGGCGACGCCCACCCGCTGCGCCTGGCCGCCGGAGAGCTGATGGGGATACTTGTCGGCGAACTCCTCCAGGTCGAGCCCCAGCAGCGCCATCAGCTCCTCGACCCGCGCCTGGATCCGGGCGGCCGGCCACTTGAGCAGGCGCGGCACCAGGCCGATGTTGCGGGCCACCGTCCAGTGGGGAAAGAGCCCGGTGCTCTGGATCGCATAGCCCATGCGCCGGCGCAGACTCTCCTCGCGGAACTCGCGAATCTGCTGGCCGTCGATATGGATCTCGCCCTCGCTGTGCTCGATCAGGCGATTGATCATGCGCAGCGTGGTCGACTTGCCGCAGCCCGAGGTGCCGACCAGCACGCAGAGTTCACCCCGCGCCACGCTCAGCGAGATGTCGTCCACCGCGACGGCATCGCCGAAGTGCTTGGTGACATGGATCAGATCGATCATTCGGCCCCTCCCGGGCGTAGCGTCTCGGTCAGGGCCCCGAGCAGGGCGTCGGCGACCAGCGCCAGGACCAGGATGGGCAGCGCGCCCAGCAGCACCAGGTCCATGGCGGCCTGGCCGAGCCCCTGAAAGATGAAGGTGCCGAGGCCCCCGGCGCCGATCAGCGCGGCCACCGCGGTGAGCCCGATGGCCTGCACCGTGGTGATGCGCACGCCCTCGAGGATCACCGGCAGCGCCAGCGGCAGGCGCACCTGGCGAAACACCTGGCCGCGGCTCATGCCCATGCCCCGGGCGGCATCGATGACGCCGGGATCCACCGCCTCCAGCGCCACGAAGGTGTTGCGCACCATCGGCAGCAGGCTGTAGCCCACCAGCGCCAGCAGCGCCGGCGCCCAACCGATGCCGCTGACCCCCAGCGCCGCCAGCCAGTCGACGTGGGCCGAGAGCCAGGCGAGCGGGGCCAGCAGCAGGCCGAAGAGCGCGATGCTGGGAATGGTCTGCAGGAAGTTGAGCACGCCGAAGCCGATCCGCTGGGCGGCCTGCCAGCGGCGCATGGCCAGCGCCGCGGCCACTCCAAGCAGCAGGCTCGCCCCGACCGCCACGCCGACCAGCGCCAGGTGCTCGAGGATGGCGCCCAGGAACTGATCGCGCCGCCCCTGATATTCCTGCCACAGTGCCAGGGGCACGAGCCACTGGGTCAGACACCACCCGAGCACGGCCAGCGGCGCCGCCAGCAGCGACACGCCGGCCAGGCGCGACAGCGAAAGCCGGCTACGCAGCTCCACCAGCAGCATCAGCAGCAGAAACAGCAGCAGCCAGACGCCGGCGCCGATCCCCAAGCGCGCGCCTAGCGCGTCGGGGTCGACCAGGCGATGCGCCGCCAGGGAGAGCCACAGTGGCAGCGTGGCGAGCTGCACCACGGTGAGCCCCAGGGCGAGGCGCAGCGCCGTCGGCGTCGGCCGCCGGGCCAGGGCGCCCAGCGCCAGCAGCGGCAGCGCCGAGACCAGGGCGCCGCCCCAGCCGAGCGACGCCACCAGGCCATGGGCGGTACCGGGGACGATGCGGTTGGGCGCCACGCTCACCGTGTCGAGGGCCAGCCAGACCAGCAGGCCGATCAGCGACAGGCTCAGCAGCACGATATTGTGGCGGGGACGCTCGACGGGCAAGGTCGCCTCAGTCGCCCAGGGTAGCGAGGAACTCGGCGGCCACGGCGTCCGGGGCGCGCCCGTTCACCGCCACGTCGCCGTTCAGGCGCTGCAGGGTCTCCTTGTCCAGCGCCTGGAAGACCGGCTCGAGAAGCTCCGCGATCTCGGGGTACTGGTCGAGGACCGCCTCGCGGACCACCGGCGCCGGCTGATAGACCGGCTGCACGCCCAGGGTGTCGTCCATGACCACCAGGTCCAGGGCCTGCAGGCCGCCGTCGGTGCCATAGGTCATGGCCGCATTGACCCCGCTGGTCTGCTGAGCGGCGGCGCGCATGGTGGCCGCCGTGTTGCCGCCGGAGAGGATCAGCAGCTCCTCCTCGGAAAGCTCGAAGCCGTAGGCCGACTGGAAGGCCGGCAGCGCCTGGGGCGACTCCACGAACTCGGCGCTGGCCGCCAGCTTGAACGCGCCGCCGTCGTCGAGGTAGCTCGCCAGGTCCTCGAGGCTCGACAGGCCATGCTCGCGGGCCAGCTCGCCGCGCACGCTGATCGCCCAGGTGTTGTTGGCCTCGGCCGGCGTCAGCCAGACCAGGCCGTTCGCCTCGGCGTCATGCTCCCGCACGGTCTCATAGGCCTCTCCGGCGTCGTTCCACACCGGGCTGTCGGTCATGTCGAAGAAGAAGGCGCCATTGCCGGTGTATTCGGGATAGAGATCGATCTCGCCGGCCAGCAGCGCCTCGCGCACGATGCTGGTGCCGCCGAGCTGCAGGCGGTCCTCGACCTCGATGCCGCCCTGCTCCAGTCGCTGCAGGATCAGCTGGCCGAGCACCGAGCCTTCGGTATCGATCTTGGAGGAGATCACCACGGGATCCTGCGCCTGGGCCGTGGAGATGGCGATCAGCGATGCGGCCGCCAGGGAGACGCAGCGAGACAGGGGACGAATCATCATGTTCACCCGGTTCCTTATGAATGTATCCTGAGTATAAGGCCTGTACAGCTTCAATGTCAGACACGAACGTCAACGTCGGACCCTCGCCATGCCGCTCACCGCCTCGGCGCAACGCCTGCTCGATCACTGCCGCCATCCGCTGGTCCGCGACCTGGGGTGGATCGTGCTGGCGCCCTGCCTCATCGAGATGCCCGGGGCCTCGCGCCCGACCCGCGAGGAGCTGGGCCTCGCCGACGACCAGCGCATGGCCTCCTGGCTGGTGGAACACGAGCGCGCGCCGAGCCGGCTCGAGGCCCATCTCGCCCCCACCCTGCGCGGGCGGATGGGGCTCTATCATGAGCGGCTCTGGCAGTTCCTGCTCGACGAGGCGCCCGCCACGCGGCTGCTGGCCCACAACCTGCGCATTCACCAGGGCAAGCGCACCCTGGGCGAGCTGGACCTGCTCTACGCCCGCCGCGACGACCCTCGCCCGGTGCACCTGGAGGTAGCGATCAAGTTCTACCTGGGCCTCGTCGAGGGGCCCGGCACGCCGGACAGCCAGGCGCGCTGGATCGGCCCGGGCGGGGCCGACAGCCTGCTCGCCAAGCGCGACCATCTCTTCCATCACCAGCTGCGACTGGCGCGAACCCCGGAGGCGCGCGAAGCGCTTCGCCCGCTGCTATCGTCCGCGGATCCGACGGGATCGGGAACCGAACCGGCGACGCCCGCGCGCCTGGCGCTGCCGGGCGTGCTCTTCTATCCCTGGCACGCCCCCCTGCCGGCGCCGCGAGACGCCACGCCCGATCACCTGCGCGGCCGCTGGCTCTACGCGCAGGACTGGCCCCGGCTGCGGGCCGGGCTGCCGCGAGGCACCCGCGGCGCCTGGCTGCACAAGCCGCACTGGCTCGCCCTGCCCCGGTTCGATGAGCTGCAGCCCCTGGCGGTGCTGGAGAGACAGCTGGCGGCCCACTTCCAGGCCGCCGCTCGCCCCATCCAGATCGTGCTTCACCCTCCCGAAAGCGCCGCCAGGCGCCTCATCCTGGTCCCCGACGACTGGCCGAGTCAGATCCCGCTGCCGCCGCGACCATGAGTGCGCCGCCTCGAGATAGGGGCAGGATTAGCCGACGCGGAGATCGCCAAGCAGGATATCAATCAGTTGTTCCTCATGAACCGCCCTCCCCCGCGTCTCCAGGGCCGCCCGCAGCTCGGGATCCCAACGCGCCTCGAGCGGACGGCCCGCCAAGGGCTTCCCACCCAGGTTCGCGTATCCCAGTAGATCATCGGCCCCCATCCGCCAAGGCCGCATGACAAAGCGTGCCAGCAGGGCGTTGGCGATGCTGATCCCCGCCCAGTCGAAATCGCCGTGATAGTGGAGCACGGCGCCGGCGGCCTCCAGCTGCTCCAACAAGGTGAGCACGGCGGCGCCGGGCCGGCCCCAGGTGGCGATCAGCGGAGCGCCGTCGGCCCCCAGGCGCTCCGCGGCCTCGGCCAGCACGGCGGGATTCTCGCAGACGAAGACATCCCGGCTGGCAGCGTCCCACGCGGGGGGATGCCGGAGGAGTTGCCGCAGGGTCAGCCAGCTGGGCTCCGCCTGATGGCAATAGCGGGACAGGGCCTCATCCAGCACGCGCCCCGGGCGTACGGGTAGCCGCAAGGTGAGCACCGCGCTGGTGACATCCCCGCCCATCAGCACGCCGGCATGGGCCCAGATACTGCGTTCGTCGGGATCCACACGGGCAACCCCACCCCGCCAGTGGCGTGCCAGGGCTCGGCGCACCAGGGCGGCCACCGGCCTGCCGGCATCAAGGCCATGGGCATCGCCCAGGCACTCGGCCGCCAGGGCGCTCAGGCTCAGGCCCTGGACCGGCAGGCGTTCCAACACGTCGAGGGCCTGCTCGAGCAAGGTCACGCCGTAACGCTCGTTGCGCGCGGCCAACCGCTTAAGCAGCCCGCTGGCTTGCAGCGTCTCCAGCCAATCGACCAGCCCGAGGGGTTCTGCCCGCTCCCTGAAGCCGTCGATGAGCGCTGTCCAGGTCAGGCTCTCCGCCTCGCGCCGAGCGCGATCATCGACCAGGGGGCCATCGAGCGCCTCGAGGGCAGCGCGTAGGTCCTCGGCCACCCCGGCGCGGGATAACGCCCGAGACATCGCCTCCAGATCCACACTCAGCGACTTGCCCCGGCGGGGCGCCCGCCCTAACAGGCGCTCCACAGCGGCCCGTTCGGCCTCATTGACCCGATTCAGGGAAAGCTGCCCGCCGCCGTCTCGCAGACACTTGCGCGCCAGCTTCTGACGCAGCCGGACCAGCTCGGGGCCACCCAGTAATCGCTGCAGACGCTCGAGATCCATCAAAACAGGCTGTCCATGCCGCCATCCGCCGCCTCATCCACCGCCAGGGGAACGGCTTCTCGTGCCTGCGAGACCGGCACCTCGTCGCGCGAGCGGCGAGCCCCGTCCCATCGCCAGCGAGTGACGTGGACGGCGTCGACCCCTTCGCGACGAACCAGCTGGGCGATGGCCAGCCCCGGCACGTCGGCATAGCAGCCCCACTCCCGCTCCGAGGTCATGACGGCGTCGAGGTCGAACTGTGCCAGCAGGCCCATGCTCTTGGCCCGCGCGTCGTCGTCGATGCCGGCGAAGACCTCGTCGAGCATCACCAGGCGCGGCGCCTCGTGATGGGCGCTGCCGTAGTGGCTGGCCGCAGCGGCGAACAGCGGCAGGGTGATCACCAGGGCTCGCTCGCCCCCGGAAGCGGGACCGTAAGCGGGGCGCCACTGGCCGTTCTGATGACGCTCCACCACGAAGCGGTGCCAGAAGCGGTAGTCCAGCGCGCGCTCGAGAATCTCCTGCAGGGCACCGCCCTCGTCGCTGGCCCGCGCCTCTTCGATGCGCCGGCGCAGGAAGTCACCCACGACCTCGCGATCCTCCGGCGACCAGGCATCCAGCGCCTGGCGACGCAGCCGCTGACAGACATCGGCCAGCCCCGCCGGTGCCGTCATGCCACCGGCGCTCTGCCCTTCGGTGAGGGGCTGCCAGCGGATGCGCAGGCGCATGCCGGTACTCGTGGGCCGGCTCTCCAGCTCACGGTTCATCTCCCGCACGTGGTACTCGGTGTCACGGATGCGCTCCTGGATATGGCTGGCCACCTCGTCGATCAGGTAGTTCTCCAGCAGCTCTCGCTCCCGGGCATTGAGCAGCGCCTGCCGCTCGGCGATCTCCTCGTTGAGCTGGCGATGCAGGGCATCGGGGTCCTGGCGCCGGCCCTGGAAGACGATGCGCACCAGCAACAGGTCGTCGCGGGCCTCGGCGACGCAGTCATGACCGCCGCGGGAGAGCACGTCGGTGAGCAGCTTGATGTGCTCGTGCAACCGCCCCTGATGGGCGTGCCAGCTCTCGTCGTCGGCGTTGACGCCCGCGGTCGCCTGCACGGCGGCGCGCGCCAGTCGTACGGCGGGATCCGCCGCCCAGGAGATCGGGGGCTGCTCTGCCGCGAGGGTCGTCTCCGGCGCGGCGACGCGCAGCAGTCCCTCCTCCACCAAGGCCCGGAAGGCGGCAATCTTCTCGGCGCGGCGCTCATCCAGCTCGCCCAGGTGTTGCTCGCCGTGGTTCACCTTCTCGGCCAACTGTGCGACCTCACCGATGAGGGCCTCGTAACGTTGCGCCTGCTCACGTTGTTCCAGCGCCAGCGCCTCGCTCTGCTCCTGGATGGCCGCCAGCTGACGCTCCAGCTCCTGCACCTCGGCGCCCATGGTCTCGCGCAGGGTATCGCGACGCACCTCGGCCTCGCGGGCCTGTTCGGTGGCCTCGGCGTGCTCCCACTCGGCCTGCTGAAGGGTCTCCCGGGCCGTCTGCCGCTCGTCCTGCTGCTCGTCATGGCGACGTCGCGCCTGCTGCCAGGTGACAACGGCCTGCACCAGCTCGCTGACGGCGAGCCGATAGTCGTTGAGCGAGGCCTGAAGGCGGCCCAGGGACTCGCGCTCGGCGGGCAGGCGCAGATCCTCGGCGGCCTGGTAGAGCTCGCCGCGCAGGGCCTCGAGCGCCTCGCGGGCCTCCTCCAGCGCCTCGCGGGCCTGCTCCAAACGCTCGGCCTGGGTATCCCGGGCACGTCGCGCCGCCGCCTCGTTGGCATGGGCATCACGCAGCGCCTGGGCGCTGGGGCGCCGCTGCCACTCCTGGTCGGCGCCCTGGAGGCGCGCCTCGAGGCGCTCGAGCCGTGCCGCCATCTCGGCGTCCTGAGCGGCCAGGGCCTCCAGCGTCTGGTGGATCTCCATCAGCCGGCGCTGCCGGGCGGCCTCACGCGCCGCATGGCCGATATAGACCGCCGCCGGCTTGCCCCAGCGACCAGTCAGCGGCCCCAGCCGCCAGTCTCCGGCGGGGCTAACCCAGGCGATAGCCTCCGCCTCACCCAGGCCGATACCGGCCAGCAACCGCTCGATCACCTCAACGGTGACCGGGGCGTGCTTGGGAGGATCGGCCCTGAGGGCCGCGCTCAGGCTGGCCTCTCTAGAAAGGACCGCGCCACCGGCATCGGGCAACAGCAAAGTGTCCCAGGTATCGGAGCGCAACAGTTCGCCTTCCGGCAGCACCCAGGCGTCCAGCAAGCCTGAAGCTTCCAGGGCCGCCTCCAGCCCGGCGCGCTGGCTCTCGTCCAGGGAGAGTTCGAAGTCCACCAGCTGCCAGAGCGGGGCACCGGGACGCCCAGTGCGCGCGCCCTCACCGCGGGTGTAGGGCACGGGCGGTACGCGCTCATCCCCGGCCTCCAGGCGGCTGCGCTCCGCTTCCAGGTCGGCACGCTCGGCGTCGAGCTCCCGTCGCCGTTGCGCCAGCGCATGGCGCTGCTGGCCCAGGCCCTCGCGCAAGGCGTCTCGAGCCGTCGAGAGCCCCGCTTCGGCGGGATCGTCGCCGCCCAGGTGATGGCACCACTGTGCCAGCTCGGCGAGCAGCGCCTCGGGATCCTCGAGCGTCAGCTCACGCAGACTCGCCAAGCACTCACGCCAGGTCGCCTGCAGTCCTTCGACGGCTTCGGCGCGCGCCGTCATCGCCTCCTGCCACTCCTCCTCACGACTGGCCAGGGTCTCCTCCTCGCGGCGCGCCTCATGCTCGACCCGATGATAGGCACGCTCTTCACGCTCCACCTCATCGAGGCGGCGGTTGAGGTGGCTTACGCCCTCCTCGCGGCGACGATGCACAGAGCCCAGCGCCTGATGAAGGGTGTCGATCTCTGCGGCGTCGGGAGGCACCTGGTCGGCACTGTCCGCTGCCGGCAGCAGCGCCGTCACCTGGCGGCGATGGTCGGCCCCCACGCCGGCCGCATCGGCCAGTTCGGCGCTCGCCTCGCGCCGCTGTGCCAGCGCCGAGGTTGAAGCAGCGAGGACCGTCTCGGCCTCGGCACAGCGGCTCTCGGCGCGATGGAGGCCTTCTCGCTCACGGGCGAGCTGTTTGTCCTGGCGATCGGCCTGGGTACGGCGTTGACGCGCCAGTTCGTCGGCGTTGCGCAGCGCCTCTGCCGAGCGCATGGCGTCGCTGGCCTCCAGGGTGCGCTGGCGAGCCGCCAGATCCCGCTGCTGCCCCGCCAGCGTCTCCCGCGACTCGCTCAGCGCATCGCGCGTCTCCAGGGCCTGCTCATGGGCCTGACGATCGCGGCCCAGCTGCAGACGCAGGCGCTCATACTCGGCGTTGGCGCCGGTCAGGGCCTCGGCCCGGCGGCGTACGGCGATACCGGAATAGTGGCGATAGTGCCCGAGGAAGGCCTCCACCGCGCGGGCGGTCTCTTCCAGCCCCTGAATCTCCTCGCGATAGACGTCCAGGCTGCGATAGGCCTCCGCCACCTCGCCGATCAGCCCCCGCCCCAGCGGCGGCAAGGCGTCGCTGAGCGCCTGGGAGAGGCGATTGGGATCGGGTTTCTTGGCCAGCTGCGGCTGGCGCAGCTGAAGCAGCAGGTCGAGCAGGGCGCCGTAGCGCTGCTCCCCCAGGCGGAAGAGCCGCTCGTCGATGGCGCGACGGTAGTCCGCGGCGCGATCGAACAGCTGCCCTCGCTCTCCCAGCGCCTGGCCAAGCCTCTCGCGACTCACGCTACGCCCCCCCTCGATCAGGAAGAGATCACGCCCGACGCGCTGAGCCGTGGTGAAGAACCAGGAGCGCACCGGGCGCCCCGCGACCGCCTTGAGGCCACACCCCACCGTGAAGGTCTCGGGCCCCTCCTCTCCCTGACGCCCGAACTCCAGCCAGGTGTAGCCCAGCCGCTCCTGGTACTCGCCTACCAGCAGGTTCCACTCCATGCGCTTGGCGCTATCCCCATCGGGCTCCACCCGGGAGGGAAGCAGCTGGCCATCGAGCAGAAACGGCAGGGTCATCGCCATCACCTTGGACTTGCCGGTGCCGTTGTTGCCGCGCAGCAGCAGCCGGCCGTCGTGGAAGTGAAAGGTCTCCTCGTCGTAGTAGAAGATCTCCACCAGGCCGCAGCGCAACGGCTGCCAGCGCTGGCTGCGCGGTTCGGGAAGCTCACTCATGGGGCGGGACACTCACTCATTGAAAGAGGACTCGGCCAGATCGGATGGGGCGTATTGCGCGTTGTCGGCGGCATCGGGGAGTGCGGGTGCGCGAACGCGGAAGCGACCCAGCGCCGCTAGCGGCAGGACGCGCCCTCCTTCACGCTCCGCCTGATGGCGCACCAGGCCCAGCGCGACCAGGCGGGCCAGGGTCTGCCGGGCCAGGCCGTGGGCGGCCCCCGGCTCGCAGGCGGACTTGCGCCAGTAGCGGCGGAAGGTCCGTTGCCATTCGTGGATCCAGGCCTCGACCTGCCCGAGGCCGACGCCCTCGGGGCCGGCATCGGCCAGCCGTTCGGCCATGAGCAGCGCCAGGTGCCCCTCGGTGCCCTCCGCCGGCAGCTTCTCGTCGGTCAGTTCGCCGTCGGGATCCACCAGCGCCAGCCCTTCGGCACGCACCTCGGCCACCAGCCCCGTGGCCTGCTGCAGCCGGCGCAGCAGGGGCCCGCGCTGGTTGGCCAGGTAGGCGGCCTCCTCCTCGTCGAGGTCCTCCCGGTAGACCACCGGATCATCCAGCAGCCGCCGCGCCAGGCGGTGGCGCAGCTCGCGATTGCGCCCGTCGGGCGTATCCGGCACGAAGGTCTCGCTCAGGGCGCGCAGCCGCGCGTCCAGGTCGAGGTCGGCGTCGGCGCCGTTCAGCGCCACCAGGGAGGGTCCCCGAGCGGTGACCAGCAGGGCGGCGAGCAGCCGGCGATCCACGTCGTAGAGTACATCACCCTCCAGGCCGCGGCGCAGGAACTGCTCCTCGTCGCCGGCTACGCGCACCAGCACCCCGAGCTCCATCAGCAGGCGCACGACGACCACCAGGTCCCGCCGCGCCTCCTGGTGGTCCAGGGAGAAGGTCAGGCCGCGTTCGGCCAGCGCCGGGTCGCTGACCGCCTGCCCCAGCCCCTCGCCCAGGCGCCCCAGGGTGATCTGGGCGTCGCCACGCTCGAGGTCGGCGAGCAGCAGGCAGAACAGCACATAGCGGCGGCGATTGAAGGTCTTGCGCTGGGTGCCGCGGCCCACCGCCGCCGGACGCGTGGGGTCGCCGAGATCGGCGGGACGCTTGTGCAGGCGCACGAAGTCGCGCTCGTTCTGCAGATGCCAGCCGGCCTCGCGGGCCAGCCAGTCGCGCAGCGTGGCGGCATGGCGGCGAATCAGGGGGAAGGCGGCGTCATCGCTGCGAATCAGCGGCCGGGCCAGCAGGGCGCGTAGGGCACGGCGCTGCTCCTCCTGGCGCTGGCGCGTCAGGGCATCGCTCAGCTCGTCCATGCGTCCTCCTCCAGATCGATGATCTCCAGGCGGTAGTCGCGGCCGCGGAGCACCCCGGCCTCGGTTCGCAGGGTCGCCGTGGTATCGAGACCCAGCGGCGCCAGGGTGATGCGCAGGCTGCCATCGGCGGTGGTGGTGGTCACCGGGGTCCCATCATCGGGGCTTGCCGCCAGCGCATCGCCGAGTAGATTGAGCAGCAGGCGGAAGGCGCCATCATCCAGCTCACCCCGCTCACACAGGTGGGAGAGCCGCTCGGCGCCTCGCTCCACCAGTTGGCGCCGGGCGGCGCGGGCCGCACTGGCCTCCTCGGCCAGCTGCAGGGCCAGCAGCTCGCGCTCCCGGGCACGATTGCGCAGCTTGGGCGGCGCCCCGGGTTTCTGGTAGCTGCCGGTCGCACGCAGACGCGCTTGCACCTGCATTCCCGGGGCCTCGGCCCAGGGCGTGCTGGCCGGCACCGGCGTCTGCTGCCACTGCTCAGCGGTCGAGGCATCGATCACCAGGTGACGGGCCGGCGTCATGCCGAAGGCAGTGCGCCACAGACGGTGCGCGTCAGCGTCGCTGTCACACTCCAGGAACCAGCGCGCCAGGGTGCGGAAGTCCGCCGAGCGATCGCTGCGCGCCATGCGGCGTTCGTTGAGCCGGCTAACCATTTCCAGCAGCTGCGTCACGGCTCGGCGCGCGCTGCTGCGCAATAGCCGCGCCTGGGCCTGGCGCCCGGGTTGATCGAGAAACCAGGCGCGCAGCCCCTCCCAATGGCCATGCCAGCGCCGCCACGCCTCGGCAAAGGCGCGGGCGCGCTCTTCGCCGTCATCCGCCGACTCGCCGGGCGCCAGGTCGGCCAGCTCCCGCTCGGCCGCCTGGCGCAGCAGCCGGTCCACCGGTGCCTCGCCACCCTCGCCATCGCTATCCAGGGCACGAATCAGCTCGGCGATCTCGCCAGAGGCGGTGGTCAGGTCGCCAAGGAACCGCTCGATATAGCCGATGACCCTTTCCTTGTAGAGCAGGAAGGCATCGGCATCGCTGCCCTCCCTCTCCAGGGTACGGTTCAGCCCCGTCATGAAGGCCCGGGCATTCTCGGCCAGGTCGGCAAAGACGCCGGCCAGGTCGCGCAGCAGCAGCTGACTCTCGGTGGCCGAGGGCGACTCGCTCCTCGCCAGGATCAGCAGCGCCCGCAGGCGGGTGCGGATATCCTCCAGCGCCACGCCCTGCAGCGACCCGCGCCGTCCCAGCTCATGCTCGAAGGTCGCCAGGGCGGCCTCCACCGCTTCGCCCTGACGGGTCAGCTGATAGACGTAGAGGGCACGGTAGTAGTCCTCGACACTAGTCACCCGGGCGTTGTCGCGCTCGGCATCCAGGTTACCCCAGGTCACCAGCTGGGTCAGGGCCGCCTGCACGGTGGCCAGCTCCGGCTCACCGACTTGCTGCTGCACGTCCTCCGGGCGCAGGTGCACCAGGAAGTGCGACTTGGCCTCCACGAAGGCGCGCATCACCTCACGATAGAGATCGGCCTTCTCCGCGGTGACATAGCTGAAGGGGGAATAATCCAAGATCGCTCCAGTTCACTCTGTTGGCGAAACGCCCGACCCACCTGCATGGCGGACCGGGCGTCTTCCAGCTTCAAGCTTATGGCTTACGGCTCACGTTCGGGCGTCTCGAAGACCCAGGTCGTGCCCTCACGGGAATCCTTGAGGATGATCCCGAGCGCGGCGAGTTCGTCGCGGATGGCGTCGGCGCGGGCGAAGTCCTTGGCCTGCTTGGCCGCGGCACGCGCGTCGATCTGCGCCTGGATCTCGTCTTCGGCGAGCGGCAGGCTCGAGGCACCGGCCTGGAGGAAGCTCGCCGGCGCCTGCTGCAAAAGGCCCAGCACCCCGCCCAGGCGCCTGAGCTCGGCGGCCAGCGCCGGGGCCCGGTCCGGCGCCTCCTTCCTGGCGCGATTGAGCTCGCGGGCCAGGTCGAAGAGCACCGACAGCGCCTCGGGGGTGTTGAAGTCGTCATCCATGGCGGCGGCGAAGCGTGCCGCATGGTCGCCGTCGTCCGCCGGATCGAGCGCCGCCTCGGGGCCGGCCGCGCCCTCGAGCGCCACGCCCTCCAGGGCCAGCCCTTCGAGTGAATTGTAGAAACGCTCCAGCGACTTGCGGGCCTCGGCCAGCGACTCGGGGGCGTAGTTGATCGGGCTGCGGTAGTGGCTGGCCACCAGCAGGTAACGCACCACCTCCGGATCGTGATGCTCGAGCACGTCGCGGATGGTGAAGAAGTTGCCCAGCGACTTGGACATCTTCTCCTGATTCACCCGCACCGCCCCGGCGTGCATCCAGGTATTCACGTAGCGATGGCCGGTGGCGGCCTCGCTCTGGGCGATCTCGTTCTCGTGGTGGGGGAACATCAGGTCCGGCCCGCCACCATGGATGTCGAAGGTCTCGCCCAGGCAGCAGGTGGACATCGCCGAGCACTCGATGTGCCAGCCGGGGCGACCCTCGCCCCAGGGCGAGGTCCAGCTCGCCTCGCCGGGCTTGGCCGCCTTCCAGAGCACGAAGTCCAGCGGATCCTCCTTGTGCTCGTCTACCTCGATGCGGGCCCCGGAACGCATCTCGTCGGGGTCGCGGTTGCTCAGCGCCCCGTAGGTCGCGAAGCGGCGCACCCGGTAGTAGACATCGCCGTTGTCGGCGGCGTAGGCGAACCCCTTGTCGATCAGCGTCTCGATCATGGCGATGATCTCGCCGACATGACCGGTGGCACGGGGCTCCTGGTCCGGCGGCAGCACGGAGAGGCGCGCCTCGTCCTCGTGCATGGCCGCGATCATGCGCTCGGTGAGCGCGGCGATGCTCTCGCCGTTCTCGTCGGCCCGCTTGAGGATCTTGTCGTCGATGTCGGTAACGTTGCGCACATAGGTCACCTCATAGCCCCGGGCGCGCAGGTAGCGGGTGATGACGTCGAAGGCCACCATCACCCGGGCGTGGCCCAGGTGGCAGTAATCGTAGACCGTCATGCCGCAGACGTACATGCGTACCTTGCCGGGCTCGAGCGGCGTGAGCGGCTCCTTGCGACGCGTCAGCGTGTTGTAGATCTGCATGTCGCTCATGCTCACCCCTTGTTGTCCTGCGCGGTCTTCTGGCTTTCCTGCTTCTTCACCTTGGCCCAGCCGTCCTTGAGGCCCACGGTGCGGTTGAACACCCGCTTGCCGTCGCGGCAGGCGTGGCGATCGGCGCAGAAGTAGCCCACCCGCTCGAACTGGAAGCGACTCTCGGGCGTCGCCTCGGCGAGGCTCGGCTCGCCGATCGCCTGCACGGTGACCAGCGACTCGGGATTGAGGTGCTCGAGGAAGTCGGCGTCCTTGTCCTTGTCGGGCTGCTCGACCTGGAAGAGGTTGTCGTAGAGGCGCACCTCGATGGGCACGCCATGCACGGCGCTGACCCAGTGGATCACGCCCTTGACCTTGCGGCCCTCCGGGTTCTTGCCGAGGGTGTCGAAGTCCACGGAACAGCGCAGCTCGCTGATCCCCCCGTCGGCGTCCTTGACCACCTCGTCGCAGCGAATCACGTAGCTGTTGCGCAGGCGCACCTCCTTGCCCGGCGCCAGACGGAAGAACTTCTTGGGCGGCTCCTCCATGAAGTCATCGGCGTCGATGTAGAGCTCCCGGGTCAGAGGCACGCGGCGCACCGTCATGTCCTCGCGGGCCGGGTGGCCGGGCACCTCGTAGACCTCCTCGCGATCCTCGGCCACGTTGGTCAGCACCACCTTGAGCGGCTTGAGCACGGCCATGGCCCGCGGGGCGTTGTCCTCGAGATCCGAGCGGATGGCGTGATAGAGCATGGCGATGTCCACCAGGCCGCCGTCGGCCCGGGTCACGCCGATCATGTCGCAGAACTTGCGGATCGAGGCCGGCGTGTAGCCGCGGCGGCGCATCCCGGAGATGGTCGGCAGGCGCGGGTCGTCCCAACCGTCGACGATCTGCTCGTCCACCAGCAGCTTGAGCTTGCGCTTGGAGGTCAGGGTGTAGTTGAGGTTGAGCCGCGCGAACTCGATCTGGCGCGGGGTCACCGGCACCGGCAGGTTGTCCAGGAACCACTCGTAGAGCGGGCGGTGATCCTCGAACTCCAGGGTGCAGACGGAGTGAGTCACGCCCTCCAGGGCATCGGACTGCCCGTGAGTGAAGTCATAGGAGGGGTAGATCTTCCACTTGTCGCCGGTCTGGTGGTGGCTGGCGTGGCGAATGCGATAGAGAATCGGGTCGCGCAGGTTGATGTTGGACGAGGCCATGTCGATCTTCGCCCGCAGCACCTTCTCGCCCTCGGCGAACTCGCCCACGCGCATGCGCTCGAGCAGGTCGAGGTTCTCGGACGCCGAGCGCTCACGGTAGGGGCTCGGTTTGCCCGCCTCGGTCAGGGTGCCGCGGTACTCGCGGATCTCGTCCGGCGAGAGGTCGTCGACGTAGGCCTTGCCCTCGCGCACCAGATGCTGCGCCCAGGCATAGAGCTGGTCGAAGTAGTCCGAGGCGAAGCGTACCGGGCCCGCCCACTCGAAGCCCAGCCAGTGAACGTCCGCCTTGATGGCGTCGATGTAGGCCTGCTCTTCCTTGGCCGGGTTGGTGTCGTCGAAGCGCAGATGACAGTCGCCACCGAAGTGCTCGGCAAGCCCGAAGTTCAGACAGATCGACTTGGCGTGGCCGATGTGCAGGAAGCCGTTGGGCTCCGGCGGAAAGCGCGTCACGATCTTTCCGGCCCGCCCGGCCTCGATCTCCTCGCGGATCTGGTTGCGGATGAAGTTCGGCGCGCTGGTGGTCTCGGTGGTCATGTCGGTGGGGCAACCTCTGGTTGAATCGCGGGCCTGGCTCGGTGCACGGCGCAGGGCATGAAGGACATGCCCCCGCCTTCGCGCATCGAGGCAAAACCGCTATTATAGCGCCACGTGCCCATAGGGCGCCAAGGCATCCCGCCTACCGACCAATATGAGACCGCCGCGGGCCATCCCGCGGGGCGCCGGGGACGGCTCGAAGAGGAGGTCTTTTGCCATGGATGGCAAAAGTAGCGCCCAGGGAAGGGTTCACAGCGCCTCCTCGCAGAGCCGTCGACGGAACAACCCCGCGTAACGGACGTGGCGATCGCGCCGGCTTCGGCGACAACGACAGGAACCCAGCATGATCGTACTGCAGACCAACTTCGGCGATATCACCATCGCCCTGAACCACGACCAGGCCCCGAAGACCGCCGCCAACTTCGAACAGTACGTGCGCGACGGCTTCTACGACGGCACCCTCTTCCACCGCGTGATCCCGGGCTTCATGGTCCAGGGTGGCGGCTTCGACAGCGACTTCAACCAGAAGCCGACCCGCGAGCCCATCGACAACGAGGCCGACAACGGCCTGAAGAACACCACCGGCACCCTGGCCATGGCGCGCACCCAGGATCCCCACTCGGCCACCGCGCAGTTCTTCATCAACGTGGCCGACAACGACTTCCTCAACCACAGCGGCAAGAACATCCAGGGCTGGGGCTACTGCGTGTTCGGCGAGGTGGTCGAGGGCATGGACGTAGTCGAGAAGATCAAGGCGGTCCCCACCACCCGTCGCGGCATGCACGCCGACGTGCCCACCGAGGACGTGATCATCCAGAAGGCCTACGTGAAGGACGACGCCGAGGCCTGATCCTCGCCACGCTCGCACGCCCGCCAGGTCGCTCAAGCCCGGCGGGCGTGATGCGTTTCAACTCCCGACGCGCGTCACCGGCGCCCCCTTTCCTTAGCCAACCGGGCCGACCATGACCACCCTGCTGATATCCGACCTGCACCTGCAGCCCGCTACCCCCGAGCTCACCGACGGCTTCCTGAGCTGGCTCGCCGACCGTGCCCCTGGCGCCGAGGCCCTCTATATCCTCGGCGACTTCTTCGAGGCGTGGATCGGCGACGACCTGCTGGATCTCGGCGCCGGCGATCCGACCGGCACCGCCGAGCTGGCATCGCGCGTCGCCGCCGCGCTGAAGACCCTCGCCGAGGCCGGCACCGCCATCTACTTGATGCACGGCAACCGCGACTTCCTGCTGGGCGAACGCTTCGCGACCGCCGCCGGCGCCCGCCTGCTGCCGGACCCCAGCGTGGTGACCCTGGGCGATCGCCCCGTGCTGCTGATGCACGGCGACAGCCTGTGCACCCGCGACGAGGCCTACATGGCCTTTCGCCGCCAGGCCCGAGACCCGCGGTGGCAAACCCAGGTGCTCGGCATGCCGATCGCCGAGCGGCTCCAGCTGGCCAGGCAGCTGCGCGACCAGTCCGGTGAGGCCAACTCCAACAAGGCCGAGGACATCATGGACGTCACCCCCGACGAAGTGGTCGAGGCGCTGCGTGCCCACGGGGTCGAGACCCTGATCCACGGCCACACCCACCGGCCTGCCGTCCACGATGTCGACCTCGACGGCACCACGGCGCGCCGCTACGTGCTGGGCGACTGGCAGCCCGACAAAGGCTGGGAGATCGTCATCGAGGACGGCGCCGAGCCGCGACTCCAGGCGTTCCCGCTCTCCTGAGCAGGCCCCTCATGGGAGCCGTCGGATCGACGGTTCGACGCTTCGACGCTTCGACGGTTCGACGCTTCGACTGGTAGGGCGAAAGGGGTGGCCTCACCGACTGTCTAGGCACTCCGCCAACCGGCCTTCCAGCGCCTCAGCGTCCGGCAGCTCGCCCGCCTCGCCGATCAGCTCCAGGCGGGAATCGCGCCGCCAGGCCGTCTCGCCGAGGCTGACCACGCCCTCGGCCCGGTTGTAGAGTCGCCATCCCTCGGACGTATGCAGCACCCCCTTGACCCTGAGCCCCGCGGGCAGCTCGCCGAGCCGCACCGCGAGACGATCCAGGTCGAAGCGATCCTCGGCGTGCCAGCGCCAACCCAGGCTCGCGTGCCCCAGCGACGCGCCCGCCTCGCGGACCGGCTGGCCGGGGGCCGGCTCGCGCGCGGCGGGCCCCGCGTCCTGCCCCGCGTCCTGCCCCGCGTCCTGCGCCGAGTGTGACGCGCCCTCTCGGGCCGCCCGATGGATCGCCGAGGCGGGCGCTCCACCGCCATCGTCGTGGCGTCGGTTGTCGCCCAGCAGGGAGAGCGGCAGCTCGCCGTGGGGCGCCTCGCGAATCCAGTGCTTTCGTGGCCAGAGCTCGCCGAGCCAGTCCCTCGCCGCCTGCACCTGCCGAGGGGTGGCCAGGTCGGTCATGGTCAGCGCCACGCCGTCGGCCATGACCAGCTGGTCGCGGAAGGTCTCATGCGCCCGGGCGCGCGGGTCATCCAGCCGACGCGGGTCGAGCAGCGCGATCACGTCGCGCACCGCCAGCGCCTCGCCCAGGCCCTCGCCGCGCAGCACCTCGATGAGGCCTGCCGGATGACCGAGCCCCGAGGGCTCGATGATCAGCCGATCGGGTCGATGGCGATGCAGCAGGTTCACCAGCGACGCCTGCAGCACGAAGGCCAGCTGGCAGCACAGGCAGCCCCCGGGCAGGCCCTTGACGACGAGGTCATCACGCTCCTCGAACATCGCCTGGTCGATCCCCACCCGACCGAACTCGTTGATCACCACGGCCCAGCGCTCGTCGGCGGGCTTCTGCTCGATCAGGCGCCGGATCAGCGAGCTCTTGCCGCTGCCGAGAAAGCCGGTGATGAGGTGGACGGGAATGGCGGAGAGGGGGGTGGGCATGGGAACTCCAGAGGGGGAATGGCGAGCGCTGTAACGATGATTGTTATAACATAACACTTTATTCCCGTGCCGGCATGCCGCCACGGGAATGAGCCCTCACCCTCCCCTGGGGCCAATAAAAAGGGTCATCGCAGATCGGCGTGGAACGGGAGAAGATGGTGGAAGCACTGCTTGCGGCGCGATCCGCCGCGTAGCGGCGGCAGGTGTGGTGCCATTGGCAAAAGAGTGGCTTCGGCGGGGCGACGGCCGACGCCAATCGCTGGGCAAGTCGAGGCGTCGAACCGACAGCTTCCACCATACGTTGCTCAAGACCTGCTCTTCTGCTGACGATCGTTTCCCGGCAAGGTGCGATGAACCAATTTTCCATGTATGGGCAAGGGGCATTCTAATAGCTGTCAGGCGACCACTTCCGTCTCGTCCTCAATCTCCAGCTTGAGGTGGAAGTGAGCTGGCCCCGTCAGATTGACCAAGGCGTCGAGGCTGAACTTGTTGATGCGTCCGCTCAGCAGGTCGTTGAGGCGAGGCTGGGTGATGCCCAGGCGATGCGCGGCCTCTTTCTGAGTGACGCCCCACTCCCTGACACGGCCAGCGATCTTCGCCATGAGCTCGGAGCGCAGGCGCATGTTCAGCGTCTCCTCGGGAGTGTCCTCGATGGCGTCCCACACGCTGTCATAATACTCGATGGCCATGATGTCACCTCGCTTGGTGGCCGGGCTCAGGTCAGCTCCTTGTATCGCTGCTTGCCCAGGTCGATATCTTTCTTGGCGGTCTTCTGGGACTTCTTCTGGAAGCAGTGGAGCACGAAAACCGCATCGCCCCGATTGGCTACGTAGAACACCCGAAAGGCCCCGTTGTCTTCCCGAATGCGGATCTCCATGACGCCAGGGCCAATGCTTGGCATGGGACGGAAGTCGTCCGGTTGACCTCCAGCCTGAACCCTGTCGATCTGAAATCCCGCTTCTCGCTTGGCGTCCAGAGGGAAGTCGCGCAGCCGGTCTTTCGAGTCCCCTACGAATGCGACGGGCTTCTTCCGCGCCACGCTGCCTCCTTGGCTCCCGTGATCCTATATCAGTATCGATATAATGGACCTCTCAGTCGAATGGTTCAAGCTCGATGCCGGCTCCCCCTCCGGTTGAGGATAGCCAGGTGGCGTGCTGTAGCCCTTTCCCTGGCTCCCTCACTGGAACCTCCACGACGGGTTACTTTAGGTTCGTCGCAAAGCACCCATCTGCCAACGGCACGCCACCCGCCACCGCTACGCGGCGGATCGCGCTGCAAGCAGCGCTCCCACGAATCTCGCCCATATCACGCTGCTCTGCGAGGATCCAAAAGCAAACCCCGAGGCCATGGCCTCGGGGTTTGCTTGTAGCTCGGCGCTTGTAGCTCGGCGCTTGTAGCTCGGCGCTTGTAGCTCGGCGCTTGGCGGCTCCTACAGCCGCTCGATGCTGGCCTTGTCGCGCAGGTCGTCGAGCAGGCCCTGAATGGCGGCCTGGGCCCGCAGGCGCTCCGCCCTGTTGGCGACGAAGGCCTCCATCTGGGCGTTGGGCTCGCCGTCCTGGACGCGTTCCAGGGCGATCAGCACCACGCGCTCGCCGTCCAGGGCGTGCCCGTAGACCGGCTTCTCGCCCTCGGGGTGCGGCAGGCGGAAGGCGGCCTGCACCAGCGCCTCCGAGAGCGCGCTGCCGCCCTGGCGGCTGACCGACTCGGCCTGCTGCCAGGCGATGTCGAGCGTCTCGCCGGCCCGCAGGCTCTCGACCCGCCGGGTCGCCAGCTCGACCAACGCCTCACGCGTCTTGGCCTCGCGCACGGCGGCCTCGACCTCATCGCGCACCTCGGAGAGCGGCAGCGTGGCGGCATCGCGGTGCCCGGCCACACGCAGCACCAGGCGGCGATCCTCGTCGAGCTCGATCACCTCGCTGTTGTAACCGTTCTCCAGCACGTCGTCACTGAAGGCCTGCTGCATCACGCCGGGCTCGGAGAGCACGCCCTCGCTGACCTGGCGGCCGACCCAGTCGCTCTGCTGGAGCGAGAGCCCCAGGTCGTCGGCGACGCTTGCCAGGTCGTCGGCAGCGAAGCTGTCGTCGATCAGGCGCTGGGCCCGCTCGTTGAAGGCGTCGTCGACCTGCTCGAGGGCCAGTTCGGCGCGCAGCGCCTCGCGGCGCTCCTCGAAGGCGGGGCGATCGAGCTCGGTGACCTTGATCAGGTGCAGGCCGTTGTCGGTCTCGACGATGCCGGAGACCTCGCCCTCGCCGAGGGCGAAGGCGGCGTCCTCGAAGGCCTCGCCGAAGAAGCCGCGGGAGATGACGCCCAGATCGCCACCGGTATCGCTGGTCGAGGTGTCGTCGGAGACCTCGGCCGCCAGCTCGGCGAACGCCTCACCCTCGGCGAGACGCGCCTGAACCTGCTCGAGGCGCGCCCGGGCCTGTTCACGACTACCCGCGTCGTCGCCGAACGTCACCATGATGTGCGAGACCCGGCGATCGGCCTCGGCCGCCCCAGACTCCCAGGCCTCGCGCAGCGCTGCCTCGCTCACCTCGACCTCGGCGGCCATCTGCTGGCGATCGAGCACCACGTAGTTGACCTTCACCTGCTCGGGACGGCGGTAGTCGCCCTGGTGAGCATCGTAGTAGGCCTGCAGATCCTGCTCCGTGATCTCGGGCATGGAAGACAGGTCGTCCGGGGTCAGGGCGTGGTGCCGGAAGCTGCGGGTCTGGCGCTGCAGTTCGGCGAGGCGCTCACGCTCCTCTTCCAGGGTGAAGTCGCTGACGGCCAGCCCCTGCTGGACCTGCTGACGCTTCAGGTCGACGGCGAGCTGCTGGCGGAACGACAGCGGCGTGAAACCGGCACTGGCCAGGCGATTGCGGAACAGCTCCCGGTCGAAGCCCCCCTGGGCGTCCTGGAACTCCGGCAGGGTGACGATCAACTGATCGAGCTGCTGCTCGGAGACATACAAGCCGCCCTCCTCGGCGTACTGGGTCAGCAGCCGCTCGGTGATCAGCATGTCGAGCATCTCGGCACGCAGGGCGCGCTCCTGGTCCGGCGGCACCTGGCCACTGCGGATGGCGCGCTGCACCTCGATCTCGAGCTGCTGGCGGGTAATCGGCTCATCGTTGACCTGGGCGACCTCATCGCCGCTGTTGCCCAGCAGCCCGACCAGCGATTCCACGCCGAACAGCGCCATGGTCACGACCACGGCACCGATGATGATCTTGGCGCCCCAACTCTTGGAGCGGTCACGAATACTTTGCAGCATGCAGGCCTCTGCGGATCAAATGAGTCGGGTCGCGCACATTATACGCATCACCGTGCGCCTCGCGACGCGGCGGTGTGGGTGCCCATAGAACGGGAACAGGCGCACCGCCGGGGCGATGCGCCTGTAGAAGAAACCACCGTCAATGCTACGGCAGGCGCCGTTGTTTCAGTTGACGGAGTCCTTGAGCGCCTTGCCGGCCTTGAAGCTCGGCACCTTGGCAGCACTGATCTCGATCGGCTGGCCGGTCTGCGGGTTACGCCCCGTGCGAGCGGCACGCTCCTTGACGGTGAAGGTACCAAACCCCACCAGGGACACGCTGTCACCCTTCTTCAGGCTCTCTGACACGGTGTCGACCATGGCATCCAGTGCGCGAGAGGCGGCTGCCTTGGGAATGTCGGCAGACGCGGCAATGGCTTCGATCAGCTCGGATTTGTTCACACTTCACCCCTTGACTATTTCGTAAATTGGCTCTAACCGGCGAGACTTTCGGCTGACTGACGCGATCACAGCATGGCGATAGTTTATAGCAATGCGGCGAAAGCTCTGTCAAGCAACCTTAGCAGCCAAACCCCGCCATACCGGGCTTTTCACTCCGGCATGGCGAGAAAAATTACCGCTAGTGCGTACTGATCATCGACGCCTTGGAGGAGGAATCTTCCGTGCTGGAACCCTCCTTTTTCGGCTCAGGCTTCTCGGCCAGAGCCACCTCCAGAACGTCATCAATCCAGCTAACCGGCCGAATATCGAGGGCTTCCTTGATATTGTCCGGGACCTCCTTGAGGTCGCGACGGTTTTCCTCCGGTATTAGCACCGTCTTTATACCACCGCGCCTGGCGGCCAGCAATTTCTCCTTGAGCCCGCCGATCGGCATCACCTCGCCGCGCAGGTTGACCTCGCCGGTCATGGCCACGTCACAGCGCACCGGACGACCGGTGTAGGCCGAGATCATGGCCGTGACCATGGCGATGCCGGCGCTGGGACCGTCCTTGGGCGTGGCGCCCTCGGGCACGTGGATGTGCAGGTCCTCCTTCTCGAAGCGCTCGGGGTCGATGCCGAGTGCCAGCGCGCGAGCCCGCACCACGGTCTGGGCGGCGCTCACCGACTCCTTCATGACGTCGCCGAGCGAGCCGGTCTTGTCCAGGCGCCCCTTGCCGGGCGTGATCACCGACTCGATGCTGAGCAGCTCGCCGCCCACCGAGGTCCAGGCCAGGCCGGTCACGCGGCCCACCTGATCCTGCTGATCGGCCAGGCCGTAGCTATAGCGCCGCACCCCGGCATAGGGCTCGACGTCGGCGGCACAGAGCCGCTGCGGGGCCTGGGCGCCCTCCTGGCTCTCCTTCTCGATGCGCTCGCGCAGCACCTTGCGACACACCTTGGCGATCTGGCGCTCGAGTTCACGCACCCCGGCCTCGCGGCTGTAGTAGCGGATCAGCTCGAGCAGCGCCTCGTCGGTGAACGAGAGCTCGTCGTCCTTGAAGCCGTTGGCCTTGAGCTGCTTGGGCATCAGGTAGCGCTTGGCGATCGCCAGCTTCTCATCCTCGGTATAGCCCGGCAGACGAATCACCTCCATGCGATCGAGCAGCGGCCCGGGGATGTTCATCGAGTTGGCGGTGCAGATGAACAGCGTCTCGGAGAGATCGTAGTCCAGCTCCAGGTAGTGGTCGCTGAAGGTGTTGTTCTGCTCCGGGTCGAGCACCTCGAGCAGCGCCGAGGAGGGATCGCCGCGGTGATCCATGCCGATCTTGTCGACCTCGTCGAGCAGGAACAGCGGGTTCTTGACCCCGGCCTTGCTCATGCGCTGGATCATCTTGCCGGGCAGCGAACCGATGTAGGTGCGGCGATGCCCGCGGATCTCGGACTCGTCGCGCACCCCGCCGAGCGCCAGGCGCACGTACTTGCGGTTGGTGGCGCGGGCGATGGATTGCCCGAGCGAGGTCTTGCCCACCCCGGGCGGCCCCACCAGGCACAGCACCGGCCCCTTGTGCTTCTTGACCCGCTTGTGTACCGCCAGGTACTCGAGGACACGTGCCTTGACCTCGTCGAGGCCGTAGTGATCCTCATCGAGCACCTTCTGGGCGTGCACCAGGTCATGCTTGATGCGGGTGCGCTTCTTCCACGGCACCGCCACCAGCCAGTCGAGGTAGGAGCGCACCACCGTGGCCTCGGCGGAATTCGGCGACATCATCTTGAGCTTGCCCAGTTCCTGGAGGGCCTTGTCGCGGGCCTCCTTGGGCATGCCGGATTCCTCGATGGCCTGCTCGTACTTCTCGGCCTCGTTGGGCACGTTCTCGAGCTCGCCCATCTCCTTCTGGATGGCCTTCATCTGCTCGTTGAGATAGTACTCGCGCTGGGACTTCTCCATCTGGTCCTTGACCCGCGAGCGGATGCGCTTCTCCACCTGCAGCAGGTCGATCTCGGACTCGATCAGCGCCATCAGGTGCTCGATGCGGTCGCGCACCCGATCCATCTCCAGCAGCTGCTGCTTGTCGTCGATCTTCAACGACAGGTGGGCGCAGATGGTATCCACCAGGCGACTCGGGTCCTCGATGCCCGAGAGCGAGTTGAGCACCTCGTTGGGCACCTTCTTCGACATCTTCACGTACTGCTCGAACTGGTTGAGCAGCACGCGCACCAGCGACTCCTGCTCGCGCTCGGAGAGCGGCTCGCTCTCACGCAGGCTCACCTCGGCGTGGCTGTAGCCGCCGTCGACGGCGACGATCTCGCGGATGTCGGCCCGCGACTCGCCCTCGATGAGCACCTTGACGGTGCCGTCGGGGAGCTTGAGCAGCTGCATGATCTCGGCGACGGTACCGATGGCGAACATGTCCTCGCTATCGGGATCGTCCTTGCTGGCCTCACGCTGGGCCACCAGCAGGACGCGCTTGTCGGCCTCCATGGCGGCCTCGAGCGCCTGGATCGACTTCTCGCGGCCGACGAACAGCGGAATGACCATCTGCGGGTAGACGACCACGTCCCGCAGCGGCAAAAGGGGCAGACTCAGGGTCTGTTCGGCGTTCTGCTGCATCGCAGACGTTCCTCACACGAAATCGGATGGATACCCAGGGAATGGGGGCGAAGCGGCGGCATTGCAAGGCAATGGCGGGCGGCCACACACAAGAAGGGGAGCGGCCTCCCCCGGAGTGCCCGATAGGCATCCCGAGGATGAAGCCGCTCCCTCATCGGGGCGACGAACGCCCGGCGCGCGTCAGCCGTCGGTGCCGTCGACCCGCGCCGCTTCCTGCTGGGAGTAAATCAGCAGCGGCTCGCTCTCGCCGGCGATGACCGAGGCATCGATCACCACCTTGGAGACTCCCTCGAGAGACGGAATCTCGTACATGGTGTCGAGCAACACCGACTCGAGGATCGAGCGCAGCCCGCGGGCACCGGTCTTGCGGGCCATGGCCTTGCGGGCCACCGCGCGCAGGGCGTCCTCGCGGAAGTCGAGCTCCACGCTTTCCATGTCGAACAGCCGAGCGTACTGCTTGATCAGCGAGTTCTTCGGCTCGGTGAGGATCTGGATCAGGGCATCCTCGGTCAGCTCGGTAAGCGTCGCGATCACCGGCAGGCGGCCGACGAACTCGGGGATCAGGCCGAACTTGACCAGGTCCTCGGGCTCGACGTCCAGTAACAGGTCGCCCACCCCCTTGGTCTCATCCTTACTCTTCACCTCGGCATTGAAGCCGATGCCGCCCTTCTCGGCGCGATCGCGGATCACCTTATCGAGACCGGAGAAGGCGCCACCCACGATGAACAGCATGTTGGTGGTATCGACCTGAACGAATTCCTGCTGCGGATGCTTGCGCCCACCCTGGGGCGGCACCGAGGCGGTAGTACCCTCGATCAGCTTGAGCAGCGCCTGCTGCACGCCCTCGCCCGAGACATCCCGGGTGATCGACGGGTTGTCCGACTTGCGCGAGATCTTGTCGATCTCATCGATGTAGACGATGCCACGCTGGGCCTTGTCGACATCGTAGTCGCACTTCTGCAGCAGCTTCTGGATGATGTTCTCGACATCCTCGCCGACGTAGCCCGCCTCGGTGAGGGTCGTGGCATCGGCGATGGTGAAGGGCACGTTGAGCAGCCGCGCCAGGGTCTCGGCGAGCAGGGTCTTGCCGCTACCGGTCGGCCCGATCAGCAGGATGTTCGACTTGCCGAGCTCGACCTCTTCCTTGCCACCATAGCGCAGGCGCTTGTAGTGGTTGTACACCGCCACGGACAGCACCATCTTGGCGCGGTCCTGGCCGATCACGTAGTCATCGAGGGTGTGACGAATCTCGCGGGGAGCGGGCAGACGCTCCTCGTCGGTCTCGGCATCGGCATCGAGCACCTCCTCGCGAATGATGTCGTTGCAGAGGTCGACACACTCATCGCAGATATAGACGGACGGGCCGGCAATCAGCTTGCGCACCTCGTTCTGGTTCTTGCCGCAGAACGAGCAGTAGAGCAGCTTGCCGCCATCGTCCTTGCCTTTGCCGTCGGCCATTCGCGTACCTCTTTCTTGATGACACCCCATGCAGTATGGCTCACGGGGCGCCGGGTTCACCACGGTGGCCGCGGCCACCGGGAAACGTCTCAGTGCATGAAGGCACTCGGGTGAATTTTACGCTATCAGGATGTCGGGCGCTGTTCCAGCACCGCATCGATCAGGCCGTATTCGGCGGCCTGCGAGCCATTCATGAAGTTGTCGCGATCGGTATCCTTGGCGATGGTCTCGATCTTCTGGCCGGTGTGGTGGGCCAGGATCTGGTTGAGCCGGTCGCGGATGCCGAGGATCTCGCGGGTGTGGATCTCGATGTCCGCGGCCTGACCCTGGTAGCCGCCCAGCGGCTGGTGGATCATCATGCGCGAGTTGGGCAGGCAGTAGCGCTTGCCCGCGGCACCGCCGGCCAGCAGCAGTGCGCCCATGCTCGCCGCCTGGCCGAGGCACACGGTGGAGACATCGGGCTTGATGAACTGCATGGTGTCGTAGACCGACATGCCGGCCGTCACGCCACCGCCCGGCGAGTTGATGTACAGATGGATGTCCTTGTCCGGGTTCTCGGACTCAAGGAACAGCATCTGCGCCACCAGCAGGTTGGCCATGTAATCTTCTACCGGCCCGATCAGGAAGATCACGCGCTCCTTGAGCAGGCGGGAGTAGATGTCGTAGGCCCGCTCGCCGCGCGCGCTCTGCTCGACCACCATGGGCACCAGGCCGCCGGCGGATTGGGGTTCGAACGGGTTGCTCATCTGGTGATGTCCTTGGATCCGATGAATGGAAGCGGAGGATGCAGCACCTGCCCGACCGCACGGCCGGGCAGGCGTTCCCGAAGCGAGACTCAGGCCTTGGCTTCGCCCTCGGCCTCTTCGTCTTCGTCTTCGTCTTCCTCGGCCGCTTCGCCCTGCTGCTGGGCCGCGGCGAGGGCTTCCTGGTAGCCCATTTCCACCTCCTTGACGGTGGCCTGCGCGAGCAACGCGTCGACCGCCTTCTCCTCGAGGATGGCGGACTGGACCTGGGTCTTCAGCTGATCATTGCCCATGTAGTGGGCGACGACCTGCTCGGGGTCCTGGTACTGCTGGGCCAGCTCCTCGACCTTGGCCTTGATCTCTTCGTCGGTGGCCTCGAGCTCGCCGCTCTTGATCACCTCGGCCAGCAGCAGGCCGACCTGAACGCGGCTCTTGGCCTGCTCGCTGAACAGCTCGTCGGGCAGTTGGGAGACGTCGAAGTCCTCGCCGAGGCCGAACTGCTGGGCCGCCTGGCGCTTGAGGCCGTCGGTCTCCTGCTGCACCAACGCCTGGGGCACCGGGATGTCGTTGGCCTTCTTCAGCGCCTCGAGCACCTGCTGCTTGACGCGGTTATCGACGGCCTGGCTCGCCTCGCGGGTCATGTTCTGCTTGACCTCGCTGCGGAACTTGTCCAGATCGCCGTCCTCGACACCGAACTTGGCGACGAACTCGGCATCGACCTCGGGCAGGGCCTGGCCCTTCACCGCGTGGACCTTGACCTTGAAGGTCGCTTCCTGACCGGCCAGCTGCTCGGCCTGGTAGTCCTCGGGGAAGGTGACCTTGAGCTCCTTCTCCTCACCGGCCTTGGCACCGATCAGCTGCTCCTCGAAACCGGGGATGAAGCTGCCGGAACCGATCACCAGCTCGTGATCCTCGGCGCTGCCGCCCTCGAAGGGCTCGTCGCCCAGGAAGCCCTGGAAGTCGATCTTGACCTGGTCGCCATCCTCGGCGGCGCGCTCGACCTCTTCCCAGCCGGCATTCTGCTTGCGCAGGGTGTCGATCATCTCGTCGACGTCGGCCTCGGTCACCTCGACCACCGGACGCTCGACCTCGGTGCCCTCGATGGACGCCAGCTCGATCTCGGGGTAGATCTCGAGAGTGGCGGTGAACTCCAGGTCCTTGCCGGTCTCGTTGGTGGTGGCCTCGATCTGCGGGTTGCCTGCCGGGTTGAGCTCGTGCTCGGAGATGGCGCGCACGTAGCGCTCACGCATCACCTCGCCCACCACTTCGTTACGCACGTCGTGGCCGTAGCGCTGACGGATCACCGACATCGGCACCTTGCCCTTGCGGAACCCGTCCAGGCGCACGTTCTTGGCGGCATCCTTGAGACGGGCGGCAACGGCCTCGTCGACCTCGGCGGCCGGCACCTGAACCTTGATGCGGCGTTCAATCTGGGAGGTCGTATCGACGGAAACTTGCATGAAATGTCCTCTACCGACTGGAGCGTTCTGAAAGCGTGAAAAGTTCAAAGGGCTGATTCTAAGAATCCCGCCCGTGACTGGCAAGCGCCGTGCCTGATCAAATTGGGGGCCCGGCGGCGCATTACAAGGGTCGCCACGGAGATTTTCTGCCCCGGCACGAGCAGGATCGCCGAGCGGCGCGTCACGAGACATCACGACACGAGATCACGGGCAACCGCATGGCACTGGCCACGAGGAAAGGCAAAAAAGGGAGCACTGCGGAAAAGACGGGTCACGCTGAGGGAGGCAATGGGGTGGATGATGGGGATCGAACCCACGACCACCGGAGCCACAATCCGGGGCTCTACCACTGAGCTACATCCACCACGACGACACGGGTCTTGCTGATGCACTTGCGAAAGCTCTGACGCATCGTTCGGACCGCTGGCGACACGTTCATGCAACGCATGGCGCGCCCAGCAGGACTCGAACCTGCAGCCTACGGCTTAGAAGGCCGTTGCTCTATCCGATTGAGCTATGGGCGCATGATACGTATCCGGGCGCCTGACCGCAACCCTTGTAGGAAAAATAAAACTTTCCAATCAACAGGTTGTGGTCGGGGTGGAGGGATTCGAACCCCCGACATCCTGCTCCCAAAGCAGGCGCGCTACCAGACTGCGCTACACCCCGCCGGCTCTTGCACGGCCTCGACGTCGCCGCAGGGGCCTCGTCAAGCGCTGCGTATTCTACGGAACTCTCCGCCCCCGTCAAGGCCACAGCGCCCGGTGGTCAAACCTTTAGCTGCAAGCGCCGAGCTGCAAGCGCCGAGCTGCAAGCGCCGAGCTGCAAGCGCCGAGCTGCAAGCGCCGAGCTGCAAGCGCCGAGCTGCAAGCCAGTAGCATGATCTCCCGCCAGGCAAACGCAAACCTCATGGGTCGGACCTTCGGGTTTCCTTGTAGCTTGTAGCTCGGCGCTATCCGCTTGCCGCTTTCGCCCCTTGCTTGGCCGGGCCGCCCGGGCATGCGAAAATCACCCGCCCCGTCCACCCACCACCAGAGGGAAGCTCGATGACCGCCCAACTGATCGATGGCAAGTCCATTGCCGCCCGAGTCCGCCAGCAGGTCGCGCGTCAGGTCCAGACGCGCCGCGAGGCCGGCGGGCGCATCCCGGGGCTTGCCGTGGTTCTGGTGGGCGAGGACGCCGCCTCCGCCGTCTACGTGCGCAACAAGCATCTCGCCTGCGAGGAGGCCGGCATCCTCTCGTTCATGCATCGGCTGCCGACCGACACCAGCCAGCAGGCGCTCGAGCAGCTGGTCGACCAGCTCAACGATGACCCGCGCATCGACGGCATCCTGGTGCAGCTGCCGCTTCCCGAGCATCTCGACGCGCGGCCGATCCTCGAGCGCATCCTGCCGAACAAGGATGTCGACGGCTTCCACCCCTACAACCTCGGCCGCCTGGCGCAGCGCCTGCCGCTGCTGCGCCCCTGCACGCCCAAGGGCGTGATGACCCTGCTCCAGCAGAGCGAACTCTCGGTGCGCGGCCTGGATGCCACCGTGGTCGGCGCCTCCAACATCGTCGGCCGCCCCATGTCACTGGAGCTGATGCTCGCCGGCTGCACCACCACGGTCTGCCACCGCTTCACCAACCATCTCGAGGAGCACGTGCGCCGCGCCGACCTGCTGGTGGTCGCGGTCGGCAAGCCCGGCCTGGTCAAGGGCGAGTGGATCAAGCCCGGCGCCATCGTCATCGACGTGGGCATCAATCGCCAGGAGGACGGCCGCCTGATCGGCGACATCGACTTCGCCGCCGCCGCCGAGCGCGCCAGCTGGATCACCCCGGTGCCCGGCGGCGTCGGCCCGATGACCGTGGCCAGCCTGCTCGAGAACACCCTGCAGGCCGCCGAGCTGCACGACGCCGCGGAATAGGCCCAAGAAGCAAGGTGTCCCGCGGCGCGGCGAAATGCACCCCACCGCGAATTCCGCTAGAATCTCGCCTCCACTTTTTCCGACTCGCGAGGTCTCCCGATGACCGACAAGAAGATGAACGTCGAAAGCTTCAACCTCGACCATACCAAGGTGAAGGCGCCCTACATTCGCCTGGCCGACATCAAGACCGGCGAGCACGGCGATACCATCCACAAGTACGACATGCGGATCTGCCAGCCGAACCAGGACCACATGGACATGCCCGGCCTGCACTCGCTGGAGCACCTGATGGCCGAGCTCTCGCGCAACCACTCCGACAAGGTCGTCGACATCAGCCCGATGGGCTGCCAGACCGGCTTCTACATCGCGATGATCAACCACGACGACTATGACGGCGTGCTCGCGCTGGTCGAAGGCACCCTCGAGGACGTGCTTCAGGCCACCGAAGTGCCCGCCTGCAACGAGATGCAGTGCGGCTGGGCCGCCAGCCACAGCCTGGAGGGCGCCCAGCAGATCGCCCGCGGCTTCCTGGCCAAGCGCAACGAGTGGAGCCAGGTGTTCGCATGAAGCGCATCGGCATCATCGGCGCCATGGCCCAGGAGGTCGAGCAGCTCGCCGCCCAGCTGGAGGATCGCCGCACCCGCCATCACGTCGGCTGCACCTTTCACCTCGGCCGGCTGCACGGCGTCGAGGTGGTGATCCTGCAGTCCGGCATCGGCAAGGTAAACGCCGCCGTCGGCACCACCCTGCTGCTTGACGTCTACCACCCCGAAGCGATCATCAACACCGGCTCCGCCGGCGGCTTCGGCCAGGGGCTGGCGATCGGCGACATCGTGGTCTCCAGCGAGGTGCGCCACCACGACGTCGACGCCGTGGTGTTCGGCTACGAGCATGGCCAGGTGCCGAACATGCCCGCCGCCTACCTGCCCGACGAACGCCTGGTCAAGGTAGCGCGAGAGTGCGTCGAGTCGCTGGGCGAGGTCAACGTCGTCGAGGGGCTGATCGCCACCGGCGACGTCTTCATGGCCTGCCCGGAGCTCGTCGCCACCACGCGCTCGCGCTTTCCCACCATGCTGGCCGCCGAGATGGAGGCCGCGGCGATCGCCCAGACCTGCCACCTCTACGGCTGCCCCTTCGTGGTGATTCGCGCCCTCTCCGACATCGCCGGCGGCGGCGACAACCACCTCTCCTTCGAGCAGTTCCTGGAGCAGGCCGCCGACCATTCGACGCGCATGGTCACGGCCATGGTCGACCGCCTGGCATGCATGGAATCTGCGTCTTATCCTGAGGTCGAACAAGCGACTTGATCGCAGTCAGGAGCCCCATGCTATTCGATGAGCTACACCAGAAGCGTCGCGCCATCATGGATGCCGCCAGAGCCCATGGGGCCCATGGCATCCGCGTATTCGGTTCCGTTGCTCGGGGGCAGGAAGATCAGGACAGTGATATCGACTTTCTGGTGGATTTCGACAAGGGCTATGACCTCTTCACTCAACGCATGGCGCTTGCGGATAGACTCGCCGAGATTACGGGCCATGACGTCGACTTGATCCCCCTCCACGAACTCAATCATCACATCAGGGACGCCGTTCTCGCGGAAGCACGGGAGCTATGAGCAAGGAGTGGCAGCTATACGCCCAGCATATTCTCGACTTGACATCCTCCTCTCCCTCAACGTCTCAGGACATTGCCGCCTGCGGCGGGAAGGAAGAAGATTCCTACGGCGCTCAGCGTCAGCCATCGGCTGCCGCTGAGTCGCTTCGGTGGGTTCCTGCTGCTGGCGGCCTTGC
>NZ_VBUI01000027.1 GCF_005780185.1 Halomonas urmiana
AGGACCATAGCTCAGTTGGTTAGAGCGCCACGTTGACATCGTGGAGGTCGGCGGTTCAAATCCGCCTGGTCCTACCATCACGCACCCTGGCACGCCTTGCAGGACCATAGCTCAGTTGGTTAGAGCGCCACGTTGACATCGTGGAGGTCGGCGGTTCAAATCCGCCTGGTCCTACCAGATTCGAAAACGCCCCGCCGTCACTGACGGCGGGGCGTTTTCATGCCAGGTCGGTGCGCGCCACGAACACGGCGACCAGCGCCTCGATGCCCTGGCGGTCGGCGTCGCGGAAGCGAGCCGGCGTCGGGCTGTCGAGATCCAGCACGCCCCACAGCCGATCCTCCACCACGATCGGCACCACCAGCTCGGCGCGGGAGTCCGCATCGCAGGCGATGTGGTCGGCGACCGCGTGCACGTCGTCGACGCGCTGGGTCTCGCGGCTGCGCGCCGCGGCGCCGCATACGCCCTTGTCGAAGGGGATGGGATGGCAGGCCGGCTTGCCCTGGAAGGGGCCCAGGCAGAGCAGCTGCGCCTCGCGCTGCAGGTAGAAGCCGGCCCAGTTGAGCTCGGGGATCTCCTGCATCAGGAAGGCGCAGGTCTGGGCGCTGTTGGTCAGCCAGTCGCGGGTGTCGAGCAGCGCGCTCAGCTGGCGGGCGAGCAGGGGATAGTCGGGGTGGTCGTGATCCGGTGTCATGTCGGCTCCTTGAACAGGAAAGGCCGGCGCACCGGCCGGCCTTGTTGCTTCGTTACATCCGTTGTCTGGCGGGCGGCCCTCACTTCCAGCCGGGAACAGCCTGCGGCCCAAACAGCTCGCTCGCCTTGGCCTCGACTTCCTCGCTCTGATAGGCCTCGACCAGCTGCTGGATGTCCTCGCGCTCCTCGTCGCCGCCGCGGACCGCGATCAGGTTGACGTAGGGGGATTCGGCGCCTTCCTTGATCAGGGCGTCATCCAGGCTCAGGCCGGCCGGCTGGGCGAAGGTGTTGTTGATGAAGGCCATGTCCACGTCGGGCAGCACGCGGGGCAGCTGGGCGGCCTCGATCTCGCGGAACTCGAAGTCGTGCGGGTTCTCGGCGATGTCCAGCGGGGTGGCCTCCAGGAAGGTCGGATCCTGGAGCGTGAGTAGGCCTTCGTTGTGCATCAGGATCAGCGCCCGGCCCTCGTTGGAGGGGTCGTTGGGCAGGGCGATGGTGGCACCCTCCGGCAGTTCCTCGATGCTGTCGTACTTCGCGGAGTAGGCGCCGATCGGGTAGACGAAGGTGTAGCCGGCGATGGCGAAGTCGTAGCCGCGATCCTCGACCATGGAGCGCATGTAGGGCTCGTGCTGGTAGGCGTTGGCGTCGAGGCTGCCGTCGGCCAGGGCGGCATTGGGGGTCACGTAGTCGGTGAACTCGATGATCTCGACCTCGAGGCCATGCTCGCGCTCGGCGATCTCGGCGGCGACCTTCATGACGTCGGTCTCGGGACCGGCCACGGTGCCGACCTTGATGGCATGCTCATCGGCCAGGGCGGCGCCGGCGGAGAGGGTCAGGGCGGAGGCGGTCAGGGTGCCGATCAGGGTCTTGCGCATGTCGCGATGCTCCTTGTGGAAGACGAGTCGGGATCGATGGTAGCGGAATAAGCAGAAAAATTATAATGCATTCTGGTTATCAGGCCGAGTGATTCATTTGTGGTCGCTCTTGCGCACCAAGTAATCCCCCAGGCTCTGGAAGCCCTGCACCATCACCACCAGGATCACCACGGTGATCAGCATGATGGTCGGGTTGAAGCGGTTGTAGCCGTAGCGGATGCCCAGGTCGCCGAGCCCGCCGCCGCCCACGGCGCCGGCCATGGCCGAGTAGCTGACCAGGGTGACGGCGGTCACCGTGAGCGCCGTGAAGATGCCGCCGCGCGCCTCGGGCACCAGCACCTTGGTGATGATCTGCCACGGCGTGGCGCCCATGGACTGGGCGGCCTCGACCAGGCCCGGCGGGATCTCGTTGAGTGCGCCTTCGACCAGGCGCGCCACGAAGGGGATCGCCGCGATGGTCAGCGGCACGGCGGCGGCGTTGGTGCCGATCGACGAGCCCACCAGCATCCGCGTGAAGGGGATGATGGCGACCATCAGGATGATGAAGGGGATGGAGCGACCGACGTTGGTGATCGCGCCCAGCACCCGGTTGAGCACCGGCTCGGCCAGGATCTGCCGCGGCCGGGTGACGTAGAGCAGCACCCCCAGGGGGATGCCGACGAGGGCCGAGATCACGCCCGACACCGCCACCATATAGAGGGTGTCGAGAGTGGCCTCGAGAATCAGTTCAATCATCGCGCTGGACATGGCCGAGCACCTCCACCTGCAGGTCGTGGGATTCGAGATAGTCCAGGGCCTCGCGGGTCTTCTCCGCCGGCCCCATCAGTTCGGCGATCATCAGGCCCAGGGTGCGCTCCTGGATCGACTCCACCTTGGCCTGGAGGATGCTGATGTCGACGCCGCACTCCCGTGCCAGCCGCGAGATCAGCGGGGTCGAGACGGCATCGCCGGAGAAGGCCAGGCGCACCACCGGGTGGCTGGTGGGGCCGGGCGTCTCCTCGAGGCGCTCGATGAGCGCCTGGGGTGGCTCGAGCTCGAGGAAGTCGTTGAGGAAGTCGCGGCCGAGGCGGGTGCGGGGGGCGGTGAAGAAGTCGCCGACCTCGGCCTCCTCGACCAGCTCGCCGTCGGAGATCAGGCTGACCCGGTGGCAGATCGACTTGACCACCTCCATCTCGTGGGTGATCAGCAGGATGGTCAGGCCGAGCTTGCGATTGATGTCGCGCAGCAGCTCCAGGATCGAGCCGGTGGTATGGGGGTCCAGCGCCGAGGTGGCCTCGTCGCAGAGCAGCACCTTGGGGCGGCTGGCCAGCGCCCGGGCGATGGCCACGCGCTGCTTCTGGCCGCCGGAGAGCTGGGCCGGATACTGGCGCGCCTTGTCGGAGAGGCCGACCAGGTCGAGCAGTGGTATGACCCGCTCCTGGATCTCGGCGCGCTTCATGCCCATCAGCTCTAGCGGCAGGGCCACATTGGCGAAGACGGTGCGCGAGGTCAGCAGGTTGAAGTGCTGGAAGATCATGCCGATGCGGTGGCGGGCCTGGTTGAGCGCCGCCCCGGAGAGGGCGGTCAGCTCCTGGTCGTCCACGGTCACGGTGCCCGTCGTGGGGCGCTCGAGCAGGTTGACGCAGCGGATCAGCGTGGACTTGCCGGCACCGGAGAGGCCGATCACGCCGTGGATCTCGCCCTTGGGCACGTGCAGGTTGGCGTGTTTGAGCGCCGTCACCGCGCCGGGACCGCCGCTGCGTCCCTTGGGATAGTAGGTCTTGGAAACGTCGTGTAGTCGAATCATCGCAGCCGCCGGTGGGGCGCCGGCCGGGCGGGCGGGGCAGCGGTCAGGCATGAAAAAAAGGCCACCCTGACGGGTGGCCATCAACGCTGGACACACCCTTTTAGCTGCACTTCACGCCGCGGTTTGCCTCGAGAGGCGCTCCACGACGTCGGCGCCCGCAATCCGGGTACAAATCGGCGCCTTCAAAATGTAGCGGGGCATTTTATGTTTCAAACGCCCGATCGTCAAGCTGTCTAGGGCATGTGGCCAGCGGGATGGCATTGCCGTGGTGATATTTGCTGTTGCCGCGCCAGGCATTGGTGATCCTTGCGTATCGAGCCGCGTCGTGGTGGTCGTCGGGCGGTGCCGCGCATGGACGCGCACCGCCGGGTTTCCTAGACTGGTCGCTTTGGCGGCCCACCAGGGGTCGACGCGCACGAGGAGTATCCATGTTCACAGGCATCGTACAGGGCACCGCCGAGGTGGTGGCCATCCATGAGGCCGAGGCCTTCCGTACTCATGTGCTGGCGCTGCCGGCGCCGCTCAACGAGGGGCTCGAGCTCGGCGCCTCGGTGGCCCACAACGGCGTCTGCCTCACGGTGACCGCCATCGAGGGCGAGCGGGTCAGCTTCGACCTGATGCGCGAGACCCTGTGCGTGACCAATCTCGGTGCGCTGAAGGAGGGCGGTCGCGTCAATATCGAGCGTGCGGCTCGCTTCGGCGACGAGATCGGCGGCCATGCCATGTCCGGTCACGTCATGGGCATGGCCGAGCTGGTGGAGCTCGACGAGGCGCCCAACAATCGCCGGCTGTGGTTCGAGGTGCCCGCGGCATTGGGACGCTACCTGTTCGACAAGGGCTACATCGGCGTCGACGGCATCAGCCTGACCATCGGCGCGACGCGCCGCGCCACCGCCGACCACGGCCCGCGCTTCTGCGTCGACCTGATTCCCGAGACCCTGGCCAGGACCATCCTCGTCGATCGAGTGCCCGGCGATGTCGTCAACATCGAGATCGACCCCCAGACCCAGGCCATCGTCGAGACCGTGGAGCGGGTGCTCGAGGCGCGCGGAGCCTGACGCCGCGGGGCAGATCGGGCGGGGCGGGTCGCCCGGACGCCTCGCAACGTGCAGAGGCTTTGGGTACCATAGGCCGCTTTTCTCGCCACCCTCCGGTGTCCCGGGCCATGAGACGGCTCATGACATCCGGACGCCCAGACGTCATCGCGCGCAGGAAGGATCCCCATGTTGAAACGCCTCATCGACAACCATTTCAAGCTCGCCGAGCACCACACGAACGTGAAGACCGAGGTCATCGCCGGGATCACCACCTTCCTGACCATGGCCTACATCATCTTCGTCAACCCGAGCATCCTCTCCCAGACCGGGATGGATTACGGGGCGGTGTTCGTCGCCACCTGTGTGGCCGCGGCCGTGGGCTGTCTGATCATGGGGCTGTGGGCCAACTATCCCATCGCCCAGGCGCCGGGCATGGGCCTGAACGCCTTCTTCACCTACGGTGTGGTGCTGGGCATGGGCTACACCTGGGAGGCGGCGCTCGGCGCGGTCTTCTTCTCCGGCTTCATCTTCTTCCTGCTCAGCGTCTTCCGGATCCGCGAGTGGATCATCAACTCGATCCCGCTCTCCCTGCGCCTGGGGATCGCCGCGGGCATCGGCCTCTTCCTGGCGATGATCGCGCTGAAGAACGCCGGCATCGTGGTGGCCAACGAGGCGACCTACGTGTCGCTTGGCGATCTCACCGAGCCGTCGGCCCTCTATGCGCTGCTGGGCTTCTTCGCGATCACCGCGATGGCCTACCTGCGGGTCACCGGGGCGGTGATGATCGGCATCCTCGGGATCACCGCGCTGGCCATGGTGCTGGGTCACAACGAGTTCGGCGGGGTGGTGTCGATGCCGCCTTCCATCGCGCCGACCCTGATGGCTCTCGACCTCGCCGGGGCGTTTGACGTGGCGATGCTGAGCGTGATCTTCGCCTTCCTGTTCGTCGACCTGTTCGACACCTCCGGCACCCTGGTGGGCGTGGCCCACAAGGGCGGGCTGCTGGACGAGAACGGCAAGCTGCCGCGCCTCGGTCGCGCCATGATGGCCGATAGCGGCGCCTCCATGGCGGGCGCGGTGCTCGGCACCTCCACCACCACCAGCTACGTCGAGTCCACGGCGGGTATCGTCTCCGGCGGCCGCACCGGCCTCACTGCCGTGGTGGTGGCGGTGCTGTTTCTGATCAGCCTGTTCTTCGCGCCGCTGGCCGGCTCCATCCCGTCCTACGCTACCGCCGGGGCACTGCTCTATGTGGCGGTGCTGATGGCCGGTAGCCTGTCCCACGCCAACTGGGACGACCCCACCGAGGCCGCCCCGGTGCTGATCGCGGCCCTGGCGATGCCGCTGACCTTCTCCATCGCCGAGGGCATCGCCCTGGGCTTCATCAGCTTCGCCGCCATCAAGGCGCTCTCCGGGCGGTTCCAGGACCTCAACCCGGCGGTGATCGTGCTGGCGCTGCTGTTCGTCGCCAAGTTCCTGTTTCTCAGCTGATCTGGCTGACCGCATTCACCGACCGAGGCTGTATCCGATGAGCATCTACGGCGACTACATCAAGTCCGTGATCCGCACCGTCCCCGACTGGCCGCAGCCGGGGGTCAACTTCCGCGACATCACCCCGCTGCTGCAGAACAGCGCGGCCTTCCGCAAGCTGGTCGACAGCTTCGTGCATCGCTATCAGGAGATGGACATCGACGCCGTCGCCGCCATCGATGCACGCGGCTTCATCGTCGGCGCGCCGCTGGCCTACGAGCTCGGCTGCAGCTTCGTGCCGGTGCGCAAGAAGGGCAAGCTGCCGTTTCGCACCATCAGCGAGACCTATACCCTGGAGTACGGCGAGGCCGAGGTGGAGCTGCACTCCGACGCCTTCCGTGAGGGGGATCGCATCCTGGTGGTCGACGACCTGATCGCCACCGGCGGCACCATGCTGGCCGCCGCCAAGCTGATCACCCGCAGCGGCGGACAGGTGGTGGAGACCGCCACCATCGTCGACCTGCCGGATCTGGGCGGCGCGCAGCGTATCCGCGAGGCGGGTTACAGCGTGTTCGCGGTCTGCTCCTTCACCGAGGACGAATGACACCATGAGCGGCTCACGCTATCACCAGCGCCTGATCATCTCCTGGGACCAGCTGCATCGCGACGTGCGCGAGCTCTGCCAGCGGCTGGTCGAACGTGATATCAAGGGCATCGTCGCGATCACCCGCGGCGGGCTGATTCCCGCCGCGCTGATCGCCCGCGAGCTCGACGTGCGCCTCATCGATACCGTCTGCATCAAGAGCTACGAGCGCATGGAGCAGGGTGGCCTGGAGGTGCTGAAGGGCGTCGATCACGACGGCGAGGGGTGGCTGCTGGTCGACGATCTGGTCGATACGGGACGCACCGCCCGGGCGGTGCGCCAGATGCTGCCCAAGGCGCATTTCGTGACGGTCTACGCCAAGCCCGAGGGCAAGCCGCTGGTGGATCAGTACCTCACCGAGGTGGCCCAGGACTGCTGGATCCAGTTTCCCTGGGACATGGGCGTGGCCTATGTCGAGCCGCTGGTCGACCAGGAGAAGCGCTGAGCCATGACATGCCCCCTTCCCGACAGCTGGCAGCGGTGGCTGGGCGAGGAGTTCGACGCGCCCTACATGCAGGCGCTGCGTGATTTCCTGGCCGCCGAGAAGGCGGCCAGGAAGGTGATCTACCCGCATTCGGCCGACTGGTTTCGCGCCTTCGAGCTGACGCCGCTGGATGAGGTCAAGGTGGTGATCCTGGGTCAGGATCCCTATCACGGCCCGGATCAGGCGCACGGCCTGTGCTTCTCGGTGCGCCCCGGGGTGCGAGTGCCGCCGTCGCTTTCCAATGTCTACAAGGAGCTGGCGGCAGACGTCGGCACCCGCCCGGTGGCCCACGGCAACCTGGAGGCCTGGGCGCGTCAGGGCGTGCTGCTGCTCAACACCTCGCTGACGGTGGAGCAGGGCAGCGCCGGCTCGCACCGCGGCAAAGGGTGGGAGACCTTCACCGATCGCGCCATCGCCACGGTCAGCGAGCACGCCGCGCCGTCGGTGTTCCTGCTGTGGGGCGGCCATGCCCGCCAGAAGAAAGCGCTGATCGACTCCCGACGCCACCTGGTGCTGGAATCCCCGCACCCCTCGCCGCTCTCGGCGCATCGCGGCTTCTTCGGCAACCACCACTTCTCGCGCGCCAATGCCTTCCTCATCGAGCAGGGCCGCGAGCCCATCGACTGGCAGCTGCCAGAGACGCCAGTGTCCCCGCCTGCTCGGGGCTGATCCGGCAACAGGTCTACAAGGAGGCGCTGTAAACCCTTCCCTGGGCGCTACCGACGCCATCCCTGGCGTAGGACCTCCTCTTCGACCTGTTCCCGGCGCCCCTCGCCAGATTGTGCGGCACTCACTGTCGGGCCCCAGCCTTAACCTCGACGCCGGATGCGGTTAGAATGGCGCGCAATTTGTTGCCATCGTCCATCAGACGATGGTCGCCGTCTTCCTGCCGCCATCGAAGAGGTCATCCCCATGAGCGTCCACGCCATCCAGCATCCCCTGGTCCAGCACAAGCTTGGCCTGATGCGCGAAGCCGGCATCAGCACCAAGACCTTCCGCGAGCTGGCCGGTGAGCTGGCCAAGCTGCTCACCTACGAGGCGACCAGCGACCTCGAGCTCGAGAACCAGGAGATCGATGGCTGGAGCGGCGAGCCGATCCCGGTCCAGCTGCTCAAGGGCAAGAAGGTCAGCATCGTGCCGATCCTGCGCGCGGGCCTGGGCATGCTCGATGGCGTCACCGACCTGATTCCCAGCGCACGGATCAGCGTGGTCGGTCTCTACCGCGACGAGGAGACTCTCGAGCCGGTGCCCTACTTCGCCAAGTTCGCCAATGACATGGAAGAGCGCATGGCGATCGTCATCGACCCGATGCTGGCCACCGGCGGCACCATGGTGGCGACGCTGGACATGCTGCGAGAGCGTGGCTGCAAGCACATGAAGGTGATCGTGCTGGTGGCGGCCCCTGAGGGTATCAAACGCGTCCAGGAGAGCTATCCGGACATCGAACTCTATACCGCGTCGGTCGACGACCATCTCGACGAGAACGGCTACATCGTCCCGGGCCTGGGCGACGCCGGCGACAAGATCTTCGGTACCCGTTGAACGGCGCTACATCTCCACCCCGAACGGCTTTCTCTACCCCACCCCGAACGTCTTTCTCTACCCCGAACGTCTTCCTGATGCCAGCCTCCGCGACGAGCTCCCCTGTCGAGGAGGCTGGCGTCGTCGTCCCCCGCCTGTCCTGACTCTCTCGTGATGTGTTCGAATGTTCGTTTTCGATCATTAGCGACACGCTATTCCGATTCGGTATTCCCCGTTTCCCGCTCTATCCGTTAGACAAAAGTTTAATAAAAAAATAAAAGGTCTCAAAAACAGCATCATAGATGCCTATAGGGGCGAGTGTCATGCCGATTCTCAGTATTTTCGGTTGGCGACATTTGTGTTTGAAAGCGAATCTCGACTAGGTTGTGTTCAGCAGTCTCCGAACCCATCACATAACAACGAACCGTCGAGATCTGTATGTCCTTGATTCTAGAACACATCAATCATGTGGTCGGTGGCGCCACTCACATCGCGGGCGTGAACCTGGAGCTCCAGCCGGGCTCCTTCAACGTCCTGCTGGGACGGACCCTGGCCGGCAAGACCACCCTGATGCGGCTGATGGCGGGGCTCGACACCCCGACCCGCGGGCGCATCCTGATGGACGGCGAAGACGTCACCGGGCGCTCGGTGCGCAAGCGCAACGTCTCCATGGTCTACCAGCAGTTCATCAACTATCCGGCCCTCTCCGTCTACGACAACATCGCCTCGCCCCTCAAGCTGGCCAAGGTCGAGCGTGCCGAGATCGACCGGCGGGTGCGGGAGGTCGCCGAGATGCTGCACATCGAGCATCTCCTCGATCGCCTGCCCCTCGAGCTGTCCGGCGGTCAGCAGCAGCGTACCGCCATGGGGCGGGCGCTGGTCAAGGATGCCGACGTGGTGCTCTTCGACGAGCCGCTGGTCAACCTGGACTACAAGCTCCGGGAGGAGTTTCGCGACGAGCTGCGCAGCGTATTCAGCGAACGCAACTGCATCGCCGTCTACGCGACCACCGAGCCCGCCGAGGCGCTGGCGCTCGGCGGCAACACTGCCGTACTCCACGAGGGACGCCTGCTGCAGTATGGCCGCACCGAAGACGTCTACCATCGTCCGCACGACATCCTGACCGCGGAGATGTTCTCCGAACCACCGATCAATATCGTGCACGGCATCATCTCCGGAGCCGAGGTGACCTTCGACAAGACGTTGCATTTCCCCATCAACGACGATCTGCGCAGCCTGACACCGGGTGAGTACCGCTTCGGCGTACGCGCCTCGCACATCTCGCTCACGCCCCGGGAGAAGGATGACATCGAGGTGAAGATGACCGTCGACCTGGCGGAGATCAGTGGCTCAGAGACCTTCCTTCACGTGCACAACGAGCTCTTCCACTTGACGGTACACCTCGAGGGTGTCCACGAGTTCGACGTCGATGCCCCCGTGACGCTCTATTTCCCGACCCACAAGGTCTATGCCTTCGACCGCCAGGGCGCGGTGGTGCATATACCGACTCACCTGGGGGGCATCTGACATGGCAGAGATTACCCTGCAATCCCTCGCCCATACTTACCTGTCCGATCCCCAGTCGCCCCAAGACTATGCCATTCGCGAGATGGATCACGTCTGGCACCAGGGCGGGGCCTATGCGCTGCTCGGGCCCTCGGGCTGTGGCAAGTCGACCCTGCTCAATATCATCTCCGGCCTGCTGGAGCCCTCCAGCGGCGAGGTGCTCTTCGACGGGGAGGTGGTCAATGCGCTGCCCCCCGAGGCGCGCAACATCGCCCAGGTTTTCCAGTTCCCCGTCATCTACGACACCATGACGGTCTACGACAACCTGGCCTTTCCGCTGCGCAACGTGAAGACCCCCGAGGCCCGGGTCCATGAGCGGGTCATGGAGGTCGCCGACGTGCTGGAGCTGACCGCCCAGCTCAAGCGCAAGGCCAAGAACCTCACGGCCGACGAGAAGCAGAAGGTCTCCATGGGGCGCGGGCTGGTGCGTGATGATGTCTCGGCGATCCTCTTCGACGAACCGCTCACCGTCATCGATCCGCAGCTCAAGTGGAAACTGCGCCGCAAGCTCAAGGAGATCCACCAGCGCTTCGAGATCACCATGGTCTACGTGACTCACGACCAGCTCGAGGCCTCCACCTTCGCCGACAAGATCGCCGTGATGTACGAGGGGCAGGTGGTGCAGTTCGGCACCCCCCGTGAACTCTTCGAGGCGCCGAACCATACCTTCGTCGGCTATTTCATCGGCAGTCCCGGCATGAACTTCTTCGATGTCGCGCTGCATGACGGTCGGGTAATGGCCGGCAATACCGCATTGAGCGTAGGGGAGGGCGTGCGTCGGGCCATCGATGGGGCCCGCTCGCACAACGTCAAGCTGGGCATCCGGCCCGAGTTCATCGAGGTGCATGAGAGCCCGGTAGCGGGTGGCATGGAGGCCGAGGTCGAGCATGCCCAGGATCTCGGTACCTACTCGATCCTCTATCTGAGGCTCGGCGACACGCCTCTCAAGGCGCGTATCGAGGAAGATCAGCCGACCCCCGAGGGGCGTGCCTACCTGCGTTTCCCCGACGCTCGCCTCGGCCTTTATGTCGACGAATACCGCGTGGAGATCGATCATGACTAAAGTCCAGAACAATCGCGCCTGGTGGCTGATCCTGCCCATGCTGCTGCTGGTGGCCTTCTCGGCCATCATCCCGCTGATGACCGTGGTCAATTACTCGGTCCAGGACGTCTTCGACGCCAATACCCGCTTCTTCACCGGCACCGAGTGGTTCCGGGAGATGCTCAACGATCCGGCCCTGCAGGCGGCCGTGCTGCGCCAGTTCGCCTTCTCGCTGACGGTGCTGGCCATCGAGGTGCCGCTGGGGATCGGCATCGCCCTGATCATGCCCAAGAAGGGCTGGCAGGCCTCGGCCATGCTGATACTGGTGACCATGCCGCTGCTGATTCCCTGGAACGTGGTGGGCAGCATCTGGCAGATCTTCACCCGGGGCGATATCGGCCTGATGGGCTGGAGCCTGCGCGAGCTGGGCTACGGCTACAACATCACGGCGAGCCCCGTGGATGCCTGGGCGACCATCATCCTGATGGACGTGTGGCACTGGACCCCGCTGATCGCCTTGCTCTGCTACAGCGGTCTGCGCTCGATCCCCGATGCCTACTATCAGGCGGCACGCATCGACCGCGCCTCCAAGTGGGCCGTGTTCCGCTACATCCAGCTGCCCAAGCTCACCAACGTGCTGGTGATCGGCGTACTGCTGCGCTTCATGCACTCCTTCATGATCTACGCCGAGCCCTTCGTGCTCACCGGGGGAGGGCCTGGCAGTTCGACCACCTTCCTCAGTCAGTCGTTGACCACCATGGCCATCGGCCAGCAGGACCTGGGACCGTCTGCGGCGTTCTCGTTGATCTACTTCCTGATCATCCTGCTCGTCAGCTGGGTGTTCTACACCGCCATCATGAACATGCAAAAAGACAAAAAGGATGGGGAGGCCTGAGATGACCGATTCATTGCCCACCACGCCCGAGGCCGTGCGCCAGCGTGCCGCAGCCGTCGACAACCGTCGTCGCCGCCAGGCGCGCCCGGCCTCTCGCCAGTGGCGCCGCCGCGGCCTGATGACGGCCTACATCGTCTTCGTGCTGCTGCCGATCTACTGGCTGCTCAACATGTCCTTCCAGTCCAATACCGAGATTCTCGGCGGGCTGACCCTGTTGCCCGAGGACTTCACCCTCGAGCACTATGCCAAGATCTTCACCGACTCGAGCTGGTACATGGGTTATGTGAACTCCATCACCTATGTGGCCATGAACATGGTGATCACCATCGTGGTGGCTCTGCCGGCGGCCTATGCCTTCAGCCGCTACAAGTTCATCGGCGACAAGCACCTGTTCTTCTGGCTGCTGACCAACCTGATGGCGCCGCCGGCGGTCTTCCTGCTGCCGTACTTCCAGCTCTACTACACGGTGGGGCTCTTCGACACCCACATCGCCGTGGCCCTGGCCCACTGCCTGTTCAATATCCCGCTGGCGATATGGATCCTCGAGGGCTTCATGAGCGGCGTCCCCAAGGAGATCGACGAAACGGCCTTCATCGACGGCTACAGCTTCCCGAAGTTCTTCGTCAAGATCTTCATTCCGATGATCAGCTCGGGGATCGGCGTCACCCTGTTCTTCCTGTTCATGTTCTCCTGGGTGGAACTGCTGCTGGCGAGCACCCTGACCTCCACCAATGCCCAGCCCATCGCCTCGGTCATGACCCAGACCAAGGGCGCCTCGGGAATCGATTGGGGCACGTTGGCTGCCGCCGGCACCCTGACCATACTGCCGGGTATCGTCGTCGTCTATTTCGTTCGCAACCACATCGCCAAGGGCTTCGCCCTGGGCCGGACCTGAGGAGGGCTCGACATGGAATGGATGGTCTGGACCACGCCCACCACGATCTTCTTCTCCGCCATCGCGGCCATGCTGGCCGGAATGACGGCATGGGAAGTTGCTTCACCCTCGATCGAGCGCAAGGGCTTCTTGCCGATCGCCACCACGCGGGGAGATCGGCTATTCATCGGCCTGCTCTCCGCCGCCTACATCCATCTACTGGTGGTGGGATTCACGCCGCTGAGTATCTGGATCGCCTTTGGTGCCGCCATCCTCTGGATGCTGGTGCTGATGCGCTGGGGCTGATAGCACGCATGGAGCTGAACGTTCACGGATGAACGATCACAACAAACGAAGAGGTCAATATGAAAGCGACAACAATGCGACGCTCTCTGCTGGCGGCCAGTGTCATGCTGGCAAGCGCGGCCCTGCACGCCGACACTCACGATGCCCGGGCCATCGCCGAACGCCTGGTCGACGAACACTTCCAGGACTCGACGCTCAGCCGTGAGCAACAGATCGAGGAACTGCTGTGGTTCGCTCAGGCGGCCGAGCCCTTCCGCGGCATGGAGATCAATACCGTGGCGGAGGGCCTGACCACGCACATCTACGAGCGTGATGTGCTGGCCGAGGCCTTCAGCGAGCTCACCGGCATCGAGGTGACGCACAACATCATCGGCGAAGGGGACGTGGTCAACAACATGCAGACCCAGATGCAGTCGGGTCGCAATATCTACGATGCCTACGTCAACGACTCCGACGCCATCGGCACCCATATTCGCTACGGCACCACCGTGAACCTCACCCAGGCCATGGAGAACGAGTGGGCCGACTATACGTTGCCGACGCTGGATCTCGAGGACTTCATCGGCCTCCAGTATGGCACCGGCCCCGACGGCAGCCTCTTCCAGCTTCCCGATCAGCAGTTCGCCAACCTCTACTGGTTCCGCTACGACTGGTTCCAACGTGAGGACCTGCAGAACCAGTTCCGCGAGCTGTATGGCTATGACCTGGGCGTGCCGACCAACTGGACCGCCTACGAGGACATCGCCGAGTTCTTCACCGAGCACGTCGGCGAGATCGACGGCACCCAGGTGTATGGCCACATGGACTACGGGCGCCGCGATCCCTCGCTGGGCTGGCGCTTCCATGACTCCTGGCTCTCCATGGCGGGCATGGGCAGCCCCGGCGTGCCCTTCGGCAACCCGGTGGATGACTGGGGGATCCGCGTCAACGAGCAGAGCGAGCCGGTGGGCGCGAGCGTCAGCCGCGGCGGGGCCACCAATTCGCCGGCCGCGGTGTTCGCCGTCACCAAGATGGTCGACTGGCTCGAGAAGTATGCCCCCCCCGAGGCCAGCGGCATGACCTTCGGCGAGGCGGGCCCGGTCCCGGCCCAGGGCCAGATCGCCCAGCAGATGTTCTGGTACACGGCCTTCACCGCCGACATGACCGACCCGGGCCTGCCGGTGACCGAAGAGGACGGCACGCCCAAGTGGCGCATGGCGCCGTCGCCCGCCGGGCCCTACTGGGAGGAGGGCATGAAGGTCGGTTATCAGGACGTGGGTTCCTGGACCTTCTTTGACTCCACTCCCGAGGATCGCCGCACCGCGGCCTGGCTGTTCGCCCAGTTCACCGTCTCCAAGACGGTATCGCTCGAAAAGCTGATGGCGGGCCTCACGCCGATCCGCGAGTCGGACGTGTTCTCCGAGCAGATGACCGAGATGGCACCCACCCTCGGTGGCCTGGTCGAGTTCTATCGCAGCCCCAACGAGTCGAACTGGACGCCGTCCTCGACCAACGTGCCGGACTATCCGCGCATGGCGCCGCTGTGGTGGCAGAACCTGGCGCCGGCGGTCAGTGGCGACATCTCGCCCAAGGAGGGCCTGGACAACCTGGCCGCGGATCTCGACAGCATCATGGCACGCCTGGCGCGGGCCAAGGTCTTCGCCACCTACGCGCCCAACCTGAACGAGGAGCGCGACCCCGAGTACTGGCTCTCCCAGCCCGGTTCGCCCAAGGCCAAGCTGGACGACGAGATGCCCCAGGGCACCACCGTGCCCTACGACCAGATGATGGAGGAGTGGATGGCCGCCGGCTCGCGCGAATGATCGGCGGGCGGGTCGCCTGACCCGCCCACCCTTGCCCCGGGTGTTCCCGGGGCAGTTCCAGATCGTGTGACCGGTTGCCTGAACGGGAGGGCCCCGCTCGGTGCATGCCGAGCGGGGCCTTTCGCTTTTATACGAGGTGCTTCGAAAAAAGGGCCAGACATGCAACTCAGAGAGAACAATATCCGCAAGCTGCCCGAGCGGGTCTTCGATGCGCTGGTCATCGGCGGGGGCATCAACGGCGCGGCGGCCGCCGCCGCGCTCAGCGGCAAGGGCGCCCGGGTGGCGCTGATCGACCGCGGTGACTTCGCCGGCAGCACCAGCATGCACTCGTCCAACCTGGTGTGGGGCGGCATCAAGTACATGGAGAGTGGCGACTTCGCGCTGGTGCGCAAGCTCTGCAAGAGCCGCAACCACCTGATCGAGAGCTACCCCTCCACCGTGCAGGAGATCCGCTTCTTGACCACCATCAACCGGGGCTTTCGCCACCATCCCCTCTACCCCTGGGCCGGCACCTGGCTCTACTGGCTGATGGGCAGCGCCTTCACCCGGCGGCCGAACTACCTGCGCCCCGCCAGCATCAAGGCGCGGGAGCCGATCATCGACACCGAACGGGCGCAGGGCGGCTTCGAGTATTCCGATGCCTACCTGCACGACAACGATGCCCGCTTCGTCTTCAACTTCGTGCGCGGGGCGCTGGATTTCGGCACCGTGGCGGCCAACTACGTCGAGTCGATGGGCGCGCGACGCGAGGGCGATCTGTGGGTCACCACCGTCCGCGACTGTATCAGCGATCAGACCTTCGAGATTCGCTCCCGGGTATTGATCAATGCCGCCGGGCCCTGGGTCGATCAGCACAACAGCCTCTCGGGCCAGCGGACCGACCATCGGCATGTCTTCTCCAAGGGCATCCATCTGATCGTGCCGCGGCTGACCGACAGCCAGCGGGTGCTGGCCTTCTTCGCCGACGACGGCCGGCTGTTCTTCGTGATTCCCATGGGGCCGCGCACCTGCATCGGCACCACCGACACCCGGGTCGAGAAACCCGAGGTCGGGGCCACCGAGGAGGACATTCGCTTCGTGCTCGACAATATCAACACCCGCCTCGCCCTCGACAAGCCGCTGTGCAAGGCGGACATCATCGCCACCCGCTGCGGCGTGCGTCCGCTGGCGGTGAAGCCCAGCGGCGGCGACGACCGGGACTTCCTCCACCTGTCGCGCAAGCACGCCATCGATGTCGACCCCGAGATGCGCCACCTCAGCATCTTCGGCGGCAAGCTCACCGACTGCTTGAACGTCGGCGAGGAGGTCGTCGAGGAGGTGGCGCGCCTGGGCGTCGCGATCCCCTATCCGACCTTCCGCTGGTACGGCGAGCCGGAGGCCTCGGTGCGCGAGGCCTTCATGCACCAGGCGCGGCTGATGGACCTGGACGCCATGACCGGGGAGGGCGCCTCGGAGCCGCTGAGCAGGCGCCTGTGGCGGCGTTACGGCGCCCAGGCACTGGAGATGCTCGAGGACATTCGCCAGGACCCGCGACAGGGCGAGGTGCTCATCGAGGGCACCGAATACCTGCGCTGCGAACTCAAGCAGGCCAGGCGCCGCGAGATGGTGACCAAGCTCGAGGATTTCCTGCGGCGTCGAGCCAAGGTCTCGCTGGTGGTGCCCGAGGAGAGCATCCGCCACTCGCCGGGGCTGCGCGAGGCCTGCGACATCCTCTTCGACGACCTGGCCGAGGCGCGGCTGGCGGAGTATCTGGAGACGGCGACACCCGAGTTTTGACAGGGCTATCGCAGTGGTTGCTATCGCTCAGGGCTGACCTGTCGGCAAGCCCCGGGGTGCCGGACCATCGAGGAGGCGCTGTGAATACTTCCCTGTACGCTACCGACGCCATCCATGGCGTAGGACCTCCTCTTCGGCTTGCCCCCAGCGCCCTTTCGCTTTTCGCTACTGCGATAGCCCAGGGGACGAGAAGCTATTGGGGCAGCCAGGCTGGTAGAATGCCGCGCGATTCCTTCCCCTCGACCTTTCCGGAGCCCATGGACCATGACCGACAACACGGCGGCGGCCGCCATGCCGACCGAAAGCCCGCTTCGCACCCTGCTGACCGGGGCGCAGATGCTCTTCGTCGCCTTCGGCGCCCTGGTGCTGGTGCCGCTGCTCACCGGCCTCGATCCCAACGTGGCACTGTTCACCGCCGGCATCGGCACCCTGATCTTCCACGGCGTCACCCGCGTCAGCGTGCCGGTATTCCTGGCCTCGTCGTTCGCCTTCATCGCGCCCATCCAGGGTTCGGTGGCCAACTACGGCATTCCCGCCACCCTCGGCGGGCTGATGGTCGCGGGCCTGGTCTACGTGGTGATCTCCCAGTTCGTGCGCCTCAAGGGCACCGCCTGGCTGCATCGCCTCTTGCCGCCGGTGGTGGTGGGGCCGGTGATCATGGTGATCGGCCTGGCGCTGGCGCCGGTGGCGGTGGACATGGCCACCGGCGAGACCAGCGAGGCCATCGGCTATGGCACCGCCATCTTCCTCTCCATGGCGAGCCTGCTGGTCACCCTGGTGCTGGCGGTGTTCGGGCGCGGCCTGATCCGCCTGATCCCGATCATGGGCGGCATCCTCACCGGCTACGCGCTGGCGACGCTGATGGGCGTGGTGGACTTCTCCCCGGTGCGTGACGCGGCCTGGCTGGCGCTGCCGTCCTTCACCGCGCCGAGCTTTCACTGGGCGGCGATCCTGTTCATGATCCCGGTGGCCATCGCCCCGGCGGTGGAGCATATCGGCGACATGGTCGCCATCGGCTCGGTGACCCGCCAGAACTACCTGGAGAAGCCCGGCCTGCATCGCACCCTGCTGGGCGATGGCCTGGCCACCACCGCCGCGGCGATCTTCGGCGGGCCGCCCAACACCACCTACTCCGAGGTCACCGGCGCGGTGACCCTGACCCGCGCCTTCAATCCCTGGATCATGGTGACCACCGCCTGCATCGCCATCGTGCTGGCCTTCGTCGCCAAGCTCGGCGCGCTGCTGCAGACCATTCCGGGGCCGGTGATGGGCGGCATCATGACGCTGTTGTTCGGCTCCATCGCCGTGGTCGGCATGAATACCCTGGTGCGGGCCGGCAAGCCGCTCACCGCGCCGCGCAACCTGGTGGTGGTCTCCCTGGTGCTGGTCTTCGGCATCGGCGGCATGCAGTTCGGCAACGGCCAGTTCACCCTGCAGGGCGTCAGCCTCGCCGCGCTGGTCGGCATCGTGCTGAACTGGGTGCTGCCCAGGGCCGAGGAGGAGTGATCGCTCCTGAATAGGCACTGGCGGCCGTTGTGTGAGCGGGCAGTTCGACGCCTCGACTTGCACCGCGAAAGGCGGAGTACAACGCCTCTATTGTGGGAGCGACGCTTGCGTCGCGATCCGCCGCGAAGCGGCGGTGGGGTTGGTCTGGATCCTTGTAGGAGCGGAGGCCTCCCATCGCGGTGCAAGCACCGCTCCCACAAGGCCCCTATGCATCTTGTAGGAGCGACGGCTCCCACGGGCCCACCTGAAATGGTGAAAACACGATGTTATGCCACCGGCGCGAACAGCAACGCCAGGTCCTCCTCGTCGAACAGTGGCCCGTCATCCTGACGCTCTGCACCGCCCTCCAGAATTGACGCCGCCAGGTCCGCCTTGCGCGCCTGCAGGTCGAGGATGCGTTCCTCCACGGTGCCGGCACACACCAGCTTGTAGACGAACACCGGATTCTGCTGCCCCATGCGGTGGGCACGACCGGTGGCCTGGGCCTCCACCGCCGGATTCCACCAGGGATCGTAGTGGATCACGGTATCCGCAGCCGTCAGGTTGAGGCCTGTTCCGCCGGCCTTCAGGCTGATCAAGAACACCGGAATCTCGCCCTGCTGGAACAGCGCCACCCGCTGGGTGCGGGTCTTGCCCGGGGTATCACCGGTCAGCGTGGTATAGGGAACGCCGTCCTTCTCCAGGGTCTGGCCGATATGCCCGAGCATCTCGGTAAACTGCGAGAAGATCAGGATGCGCCGCCCCTCCTCGAGCAAGGGCGGCAATAGCTCGCGCAATTGATCCAACTTGGCCGAACGCGTGACCTGGCGGGCGCTGTCCAGCTTGACCAGCCGTGGGTCACAGCACACCTGACGCAGCTTGAGCAGCGCGTCCAGCATCACGATGCCCGAGCCGGCCAGGCCGCGCTCGGCCACCGCCTGCTGCACCCGCTCGTGCTGGGCCAGGCGCAGGCTTTCGTAGAGCTCGCGCTGGACGCCGGTCAAGGTAATCTCACGGCGAGACTCGGTCTTCTCCGGCAGCTCGGCCAGCACCTGCTGTTTGGTGCGCCGAAGCATCAGCGGCGCGATCCGCCGCGTGAGACGCGTGCGAAGGGCGACATCCCCCTCCTTCTCGATGGGCGTGCGGAAACGCTGGCCAAACCACTGCTGGCTGCCCAATGCCCCCGGGGCCACGGCATCCAGCTGGGCCCACAGCTCGCCCAGATGGTTCTCCAGCGGCGTGCCGGTCATGGCCACGGCCCGCCTGGCGTTGAGCTCGCGCACCGCCCGGGCGGTCTGGCTGGCGGCATTCTTGATCGCCTGGGCCTCGTCGAGCACCAGCAGGCCGAAGTCGTGCTCGCGCAGGTGCGCCAGATCCCGGATCAACAGGGCATAGGTCGTCACGACCAGGTCGGCCGCGGGGAGCGCCTCCTCGAACTGGCGTTGCCGTTGTGCCCGACCGCCCTGCAACGCCACCACCTCGAGCTCAGGGGCGAAGCGTGCCGCCTCGGTGCACCAGTTGCCGACCAGGCTGGTGGGGGCGACGATCAGCGTCGGCCTCTCGAGCGTGCCTCGGGCGCGCTCATCGAGGACGTGGGCCAGCACCTGCACCGTCTTGCCGAGCCCCATGTCGTCGGCGAGGATGCCGCCGGTGCCGAGCTCGGAGAGGAAGCGCAGCCAGGCCAGTCCGCGGGCCTGGTAGTCGCGAAGCTCCCCGGCGAAGCCGGGGGGTTCGGGCAGGCTGTCGGGCAACGCACGCAGGCGTTGGGCCAGGGCGGTCACATCCTCGCGCCCCGCCCAGCGTTCGTTCTCGGCCAGCGGCGCCACGTTCTCGGCCGCCGTCAGCGGGAGTTTGAGCGCCGCCTCGGGATCGCTTTCATCCCCCAGCCAATCGAGGATCGGCGCCATCAGCGCGCGCAGCCTGGCAAGCGGCAGCACCAGTCGCCGGTTTTCCGGCAGGCTCAGCGTCCAGGTGGCGTCTTCCGCTTCCCCCTCGGCCGGCTCGAGCGGGAAATCCGCACGCTTGAGCAGTTGACGCAGGATCGGCAGGAGATTGAGCCGCTCCCCCTCGACGTCGATATCCAGCGCCAGATCGAACCAGCCGTTGCCGGCCGGCTCGAGCTCACCGTGCCAAGTCTCCGGTTCGAGGAGGATCGGCTCCTCGGGGAATTCATCGCTGAACTCGACCAGGCAGCCGACCTGACGCAGCTGGGCGATCATCTCCCACCAGCCATCGGGACCCGCCAGGTGGGTCGGCCACTCCGTGGCGCGGGTCGGCGGCGTTCCATCGAGGGGCAGCAGCAACGTCCAGGTCGGCACCTCCAGATAGTCGGGCAGCGCCTCGATCTCGGCCAGTCGCTCGAGCGTCACCATGCCCGGCGGCAGGGAACGCACCAGCGCCAGCTCCGCCTCGGGGTCACGCGCAATCGTCAGCCGCTGGCCGTCACGGTAGCCCTTGGCCACCTGGCCTTCTTCGGGCGGCACCTCGATGCCGTCATAGTCGAAGCTGACCACGCCGGCACCGGCCTGTATCCAGCGCGGTAGCGGCGCACCGTGGCGGAACCCGATCTGCCCCTCGGCCACCGTCATGGTCACCTTGAGTCGCGGCACCACGTCTTCCAGCGTTTGCTCTTCTACCCGGCTGGGCGCCGGCAACTGGCCGGCCAGCGTCGAGGACCGACGAAACCGTTCCCCCAGCCAGTCACTGATCTCCGGCGGCAGCGGTGGTGCCCGGCGCAGCCTGGTCAACAGCTCGGGGGAGCCGTCCATGCGACCGAACTGGCCACTCTCGGGATCCAGATAGCAGAGCTGGCGTCCGGCCCGGGCGATGACCGCGTCGGGTGAGAGAATGCCCGGCGGGTCCGTTGACGGCTGCAGTCGCTGAATCCCCTGATCATCCGCCTGCCAGCTGGGCACCAGGCGACATGCGGGACCCTGGGTCAACTGGATCCCGGTCTGCTTGCGGTAAAACAGCAGCGGTGGCTCATCGCTCTCCAGTAGCGCCCACAGGGCCCGGGCCTGAAAGGGGTGCGACACCAGCGCCCACATGCGCTGAGTGCTCGACCAGGTCATTTCGACCTCGCCGTGCATCAGCTGATCGATCGCCTCCTCCTGTTCGGCCACCCAGCCTTCCTCGGGGGCCGGCAGTAGCTCCCCCGAGGGACTTAGCTCGATCCCGCGTGGCGAGACCCAGCCATTACCGCGGGTCCGCTGCTTGGACGGCCGCAGCCATACGGGAAGCACCGCCAGCACGGACTCGTTGCCGAGACGACCGCCGCTATCCAGGAAGAGTCCCAGCCGATACTCGGCGCCGACGCGCTGGCCATCGAGCACCGGCTCGGCCGGCCTCTCCAGCTGCCCGATCCAGTGGTCCCAATGCTGCTTGAGCCGCTCCTCCTCGCCCTCGCCTGGCGTCGAATCGGGGTGGGGTGGCTGACGCTCCGCGAAGGCCTCGGGGCCCTGGTCCATCTGGTCGAGGAACGTCTGGATCAGCGCGACCGCATGCTTGCAGCCCATGCCCACCGGGCAGCTGCAATCGGTGAACAGCTCCTCACCGGGGCCGAGGACACCGATCTCGACCTCGGTCAGGTAGGGCCGCTTTTGGCTGCCCTCCACCTCGCCCGTCAGCATCATCCACTCCTCTTCACGCTGCAGGCTCAACGCCCCCCGCACGCGCCGCTGCTGGGCATAACGCTTGCCGCGTTGCAAGGCACCGGGATCGAAGAAGCTCTGCCAATCGTTCTGGTGAAGGGCGATGAACAACGCCAGGGAATCGTTTTCAGGAAGAGGATCAGACACGGGCACGCCTCACGGACAGAAGAACGGCGCTATTGGACAGAAGCTGTCACGACTTGGCAACCGTAGCGGCTGAGCGGGACTCGGGCCTTGGCAATAGCTCGCCGTGGTGACGCTCCTGGCCCGCATCGGAGAACGTCGGCGGGGTGCTGGCGCTGACGATCACGCCCTCCGCGTCGCCGACGTTGCGAAAGCGGTGGGGCAGGCGGGAGTCGAAGTAGTAGGCGTCGCCGGCGCTAAGCACGCCCACCTCGCCATCCACGGTGATCTCGATGCGACCCGAGATCACCACGCCGCCTTCCTCGCCGTCGTGCTCGAGCATCTCCTCGCCGCTGTCGGCACCCGGCGGATAGCGCTCATGGATGATCGACATCTGGCGGCCCGGGCGGCGAGCGGCCACCAGTCCCCAGGAGAGGGTGCCGTCGCCGATCTCGGTCAGCTCACCGGCCCGGTAGAAGGGCTTGGGCTGGCTCGGCTCGTCGCCGGCGAAGAAGGCGCTGATCGAGACGGGCAGGGCATCCAGTATCTTCTTCAGCGAGCTCACCGACGGGCTGACGTGGTTCTGCTCCACCAGCGACACCGTGCTGTTGGTGACGCCGGCCCGCTTGGCCAGCTCGCGCTGTGACAGGCTGCGAGCCAGCCGCAGCTGCTTGAGTCGGGCGCCGACGTCGAATGGTTCTTCCGTGTCTTGATCCATGTCTCGGTCCTCGGGGCGATCGTCGCCGTGTTCGTAGAATATTTTCAACATATCATACCGACTCCTCGGCACCCGGATAAGGGGCCCTTGACCCGCATCAGGGTGGCGGGCCTGCATGCTCGCTCGGCATGGCACCCGTGAGCGGGCTAAGGCATCATGGGGACTGATACGATCGATTCGTCAGGAGAGTCCGATGATCACCCGAGAAGCGCTCACCGGCATGATCCTGGCCGGCGGCCAGGGCCGCCGAATGGGCGGTCGCGACAAGGGGCTCGAGCCCTTCGCCGGGCGGCCGCTGGTGGCCCATGTGCGCGAGCGTCTGGCGGGACGCGTCGCCGAGGTGCTGATCAACGCCAACCGCAACGTCGAGCGCTACCGGCCGCTGGCCGATCGCGTGGTGTCCGACGCCGAGGGCGGCTATCAGGGCCCCCTGATGGGCATCTACAGCGGCCTGCGGGCCGCGACCACGCCCTGGCTCATCGTCACGCCCTGTGACACCCCGGCGCTGCCCGAGGACCTGGTCGAACGCCTGGTCGCCGGCATTGGTGAGAAAGAAGGCGAGCACGACATCGCCGTGGCCTTCGATGGCGAGCGCCTGCACCCGGTGGTGGCGCTGATCCGCACCGCGCTGGCCGATGACCTGGCCGCGGCCCTGGCCGATGGCGAGCGCAAGATCGACCGCTGGTACGCGCGCCACGCCTGGTGCCGGGTGGATGTCAGCGACTGCCCCGATGCCTTCGCCAACCTCAATACCGACGACGAGAAACAGCGCCTGGAGCGCGCCCTCGGCGAGGCGGCACCGGCGACGAGAGTGAGCCATGAGTGAGCGCGTGCCCGACCGCCTGCCCTTCGACGACGCCCTCCCGGTGCTGGGCATCGCCGCCTGGAGCGGCACCGGCAAGACCACCCTGCTCGAACGGCTGCTGCCTGCCTTGGGGCGCCGAGGTCTGCGGGTGGCGGTGATCAAGCATGCCCATCACGCCTTCGACGTCGACCAGCCCGGCAAGGACAGCCATCGCCTGCGCCAGGCCGGCGCCTCGCCCATGCTGGTCGCCTCCCGGGCGCGGGTGGCGCTGATGATGGAGACCCCGGGGCGCGACGAGGCCGACCTGGCCGAGCTGATCGAGATGGTGCGCCCCCAGCGTCCCGACCTGGTGCTGGTGGAGGGCTTCAAGGCCTGGCCGCTGCCCAAGCTGGAGCTCTATCGGCCCACGGTGGGCAAGCCGCTGCGGGTCGCCGAGGATCCCTGGGTGCGGGCCGTGGCGAGCGATGCGTCGCTGATGCTGCCCGCGGGCGTCGAGGCGCTGGACCTCAACGATCTCGAGGCGCTCGCCGACTGGATCGCCGCCTGGCCCGCGCGCTGGCCGGCCCGCCAGTGCCCGCGTGAGGAGGCCGTGTCATGACGCTCTCCTGTTTCGATCTCGGCGAGCGGATGCTGACGGTGACGGAGGCCGGCGAGCGCCTGGCGACCCTGATCGAGGCGCCGCTGCCCGCCGAGCGGGTCGCGCTATCCGAGCTCCACGGACGCGTGCTGGCCGAGGACGCGATCTCGCCCATCGACGTGCCGCAGAACACCAACGCCGCCATGGACGGCATCGCCCTGGCCTGGCCCGACGACGCCGCGCGACCCGGCGAGTGGCGCCGGGTCGGCGAGGTGCTGGCCGGCGGGCAGCGTGGCGAGCGGCTTCAGGCCGGCGAGTGCGTGCGCATCACCACCGGTGCCCCGCTGCCGCCGGGCGCCGACACCGTGGTCATGCGCGAGCAGCTCGATGAGTCGTACGATGATCCACAAGGCGAGCGCGTGGTGATCGACCGTCCCGAGCGCGTCCGCCGGGGCCAGCACGTACGGCGTGCCGGAGAGGATATTCCCCGCGGCCATCGGGCGCTGCCTGCCGGCACGCGGCTGGGCGCCGCCGAGCTGGGGCTGCTGGCCTCCCTCGGGCTGGCCGAGGCCCGGGTCCACCGTCGGCCGCGGGTCGCGCTCTTCTCCACCGGCGATGAGGTCGTCGCCCCGGGCGCGCCGCTGCCGCCGGCCGGCATCTATGATGCCAACCGCCACACCCTGGCGGGCCTGCTGGTCGAGCAGGGCGCCGAGCCGATGGATCTCGGCATCCTGCCGGATGATCGCCAGGCCATGGAGGCCGCGCTGCGCGAGGCCGCCGACACCGCCGACATGGTGATCACCAGCGGCGGCGTCTCGGTGGGCCAGGCCGACTTCACCCGAGCGGCACTGGAAACGGTCGGTCGCCTGGCGTTCTGGCGCATCGCCATCCGCCCCGGGCGCCCCATGGCCTGCGGCCTGCTGGGCGAGCGCGGCGTGCCCTTCCTGGGGCTGCCGGGCAACCCCGTCGCGGTGATGGTCACCTTCCTGCAGTTCGTGGCCCCGCTGCTGGCCCGGCTGCAGGGACGAGGCGCCGTCGGCCCCCGGCGGCTCACCGCCATCGCCGACGAGGCCCTGAACAGCCGTCGCGGCCGGACCGATTTCCTGCGCGGCATCTTCCATGCCGCCGACGATGGCCGCCTGCACGTGCGCAGTACCGGCGCCCAGGGCTCCGGCATCCTCTCCTCGATGGTGGCGGCCAACTGCCTGATCGAGCTCGCCGACGACCGGGAGGGCGTGGCCCCCGGCGAGGCGGTGAGCATCCAACCCCTTCACCGATTGCCTTGAGGCACTGACCCCCCATGTCCTTGATCAACCCGTCCCTGACTCATCTCAACGCCCGCGGCGAGGCGCATATGGTCGATGTGGCCGACAAGCCGGAGAGTCGCCGGGAAGCCTCGGCCTCCGGGCTCATTCACATGCGGCCCGCGACCCTGGCGCTGCTCGCCGAGGGCGGGCTGCCCAAGGGCGATGTGCTGGCCACGGCGCGCATCGCCGGCATCCAGGCCGCCAAGCGCACCCATGAATTGATTCCTCTCTGCCACGCCCTGGCGCTCTCCAAGGTGGCCGTCGACTTCGACCTCGACGAGCCGAACGCCTGCGTGCACGTCACCGCGACCTGCCGCCTCAATGGCCGGACCGGCGTGGAGATGGAGGCCCTGACCGCGGTCTCCGTGGCCTGCCTGACGCTCTACGACATGTGCAAGGCCGTGGACAAGGACATGGAGATCGGCGCCATCCACCTGGAGGCCAAGACCGGCGGTAAGTCCGGGGACTACCGGCGCGAAGTGCCAGCGGCGACGGCCGCCTCCGTCATCGAGGCCGCCACGGCGCCCATCGTCACCGGCGAGGGGGCCGCGGGCGAGGTCTCGGTGGGCTCGCGCTGCGACATCGCCGCGCCCTGCATCCGGGTCAAGTGCCTGGCCGAGCTGCGCGAGCGCCTCGGCGTCGGCGACGTCTCGGTGCCCATCGGCGACCTGCCAAGCGCCGACGTGGCAGGGCTCAAGGCCGCGCTCAAGGCGCAGGATCCGAGCTTCGAGGGGCTCGATCAGGGGCGCGTGCTGTGCGCCGTCAATCAGGTGATGGCCGGTGATGCCACGCCGTTGACCGACAACGACGAGGTCGCCTTCTTTCCCCCGGTCACCGGAGGCTGAGTGATGATACGCGTGCAGCAGGAGACCTTCGACGTCGGCGCCGAGCAGCGCGCGATCCTCGACGGTCGCAGCGATGTCGGGGCGGTGGTGAGCTTCACAGGGCTGGTGCGCGACTTCAACGAGCGCCCCGAGGTGCAGGCGTTGACCCTGGAGCACTACCCGGGGATGACCGAGGCCGCGCTCGGCGCGATCGTTCAAAAAGCCGAGGGTCGCTGGCCGCTTCAAGGGGTGACGGTGATTCACCGGATTGGACGCCTGACCCCCGCGGACCCTATCGTGTTGGTAGTGGTCGCCAGTGCCCATCGGCGCGCCGCCTTCGAGGCCTGCGACTTCATCATGGACTATCTCAAGACCCGCGCTCCCTTCTGGAAGAAGGAGCACACGGCCAGCGGGGACTATTGGGTGTCGGAACGCGACGGCGATCATCATGACGCCAGTCGCTGGGAGTGTTCTTAATGACCGATGAGCTGATCGACGATTTCGGCAGGCGGGTGAGTTACGTGCGCATCTCGGTCACCGATCGCTGTGACTTCCGCTGCGTCTACTGTATGAGCGAGGAGATGACCTTTCTCCCGCGGGCTCAGGTGCTGACCCTCGAGGAGCTGGCGACGGTAGCGCGCGCCTTCACCGAGATGGGCGTGGAGAAGATCCGCCTGACCGGGGGCGAGCCCCTGGTGCGTCGCGACATCGATCGCCTGGTCGATGATATCGGCGTACTGCCCGGCCTCAAGGATTTCGCCATGACGACCAATGGCGCGAGCCTGCCGAAGTTCGCCGGTCGCCTGCGCGACGGGGGGCTCAAGCGGCTCAATATCAGCCTCGATTCCCTCGACCCCGAGCGCTTTCGTCGTCTGACCCGCACCGGCGACCTGAACAAGGTCATCGCGGGCATTCGTGCCGCCCGTGAGGCCGGCTTCGAGCGCATCAAGCTCAACGCGGTGATCCTCAAGGGGCGCAACGACGACGAGGTGATCGACCTGGTCGACTTCGCCCGCGCCGAGGGGCTCGACATCAGCTTCATCGAGGAAATGCCGCTGGGCGATGTCTCCGACCACTCCCGAGCCGAAACCTTCTGCTCGAGCGACGAGGTCCAGGAGCGCATCCAGACCCGCCATGAGCTGATTCCCACCACCGAGTCGACGCTCGGGCCGTCACGCTACTTCATGATGCCCGACAGCGAGTCGCGCGTCGGCTTCATCTCGCCCCATAGCCACAATTTCTGCGACACCTGCAACCGGGTGCGTGTCACCGTGGAGGGGCGCCTGCTGCTGTGTCTCGGCAACGAGCACTCCGTGGACCTGCGCGCCGTGCTGCGCCGCCACCCGGGGGATATCGAGGCCGTGAAGACGGCCATCGTGCGCGCCATGCCGCTGAAGCCGGAGCGTCATCACTTCACGACCGATGGCGATGTTCAGGTGGTGCGCTTCATGAACATGACCGGGGGCTGATCCGCCGCGCGGTAACATCAGGCGATGCCGGCAAGGTTTTTCGGGCGACACCTCGGTGTCGCCCGTTGTGTTTTGTCCCCACTAATCGCCTAGCCACATCGTGAATCCTGCTCGTTTGCCACGCTGTATGGGCGATCATTATGCCCGGTGAGATTCTCGCTTTTCGCGCAATGCTTCTTGCCAATGTGGTATCAGTGCATATACTTTTGACGTGTCACACTTTAATTACGACATTCCAACATCCGGCATGGAGACCGCCAATGTCCAGCGAAACCCTGGAGCGCATCGCCCGCAACAAGAACGTGGCTCGTGCCGCGGCACGCCAGCTCAGCATGGAACAGCTGCACAAGCTGGCCGAGGTCATCGGTGAGGTCATCGAGCAGAAGAAGGACGAGGAAATTCAGCGCCAGGAAGAGGAAGCCGAGAAGGCCAGGAAGCTCGCCGAGATCCGCGAGCAGATCACTGAGGCCGGCCTTTCCCTGGATGATCTGGTGACCGAACAGCCCACGCGCAAGCGCGGTCGTCCGCCGAAGAACGGCAGCAAGTCATGAGCCGTTTTATGCCGCGCCTCTTTCTCGAGGCGCGGTGAGGGCAGGGCTCCTGCTTCGGCTTGCCCGAGCGATGGGGTTGCCCTTTGGGAGCGATGCTTGCACCGCGATTGCCCAAGCCAGCTTTATCTGACAGCCACCGAACTGTTGTGGGAGCCGTGCTTGCACGGCGATGAAGGGCCTCAGCTTTTCGCGGTGCAAGTCGACGCGTCGAACCGACCGCTCCTACACCCCGCACAATCTCGGCCTTACCTTCCCAGCATCTCCGCTTCCACGGCGAGGATCTGCAGGTGCACCTCGGGAACTCGGTGCAGGTGATCGGCCAGCCAGCCGAGCAGCCTCGGCTGCAGCGCTAGCCGTAATTCCGCCAGGGAATCCACTTCGATCTCGTCGAGGCAGTCATCCAACCAGTCGGCGAAATCGGTCTCGTCCATGGGGCTCGTCTGGCTGGTATCGAGCATCAGTCGGCCGATCCGCGTCCAGCCGGTGTCGGTAGCCGCCACCGAGAGGGCGAGATACAGGCTGCCGTGGCGCGAGCGATGCCCGCCGTCGCCGCCGCCGAGGCCCGGCAGGGCGGCGACCGCATCCTGGCTGACGATGTGCGGCTGCTGGGGGTGGCGCGCCGTGAGGGAGAGGCCGCTGGCATCCAGGCGGATCAGGTCGCCGTTGGTCGGGATCACCGGGGCCTGAATGCCCAATGATGCCGCCAGCGACTGGTGGGCCTGCTGGTGGCGAGCCTCGCCGTGCACCGGCAGTAGGTGGCGCGGCTTCACCCAGCCGTAGAAGGTGCGCAGCTCCTCCTGAGCGGGGTGGCCCGAGGCGTGCAGTTCGGGATGATTGTCCTCGTCGAAGAGGCTCACGCCGAAGTGCCGGAGCCCGGCCTTCAGGCGCTGGATCAGCCGCTCGTTGCCGGGAATCGCCTTGGCCGAGAAGATCACCGTGTCGCCGGTCATCAGCTCGAAGTGGGAGTGGCGCCCCTGGGACAGGCGTGACAGCGCCGCCCGGGGCTCGCCCTGGCTGCCGGTGGCGATCACCAGTACCTCTTCGGGCGGCAGATAGCCGAGGTCGGTGACCGGAACCAGCGGCGGCAGGTCGTCCATGTAGCCCAGCTGGCGGGCCACGCCGACCATGCGCTCCATGGAACGCCCCATCAGGCTGACCCGACGCCCGCAGCGCCGGGCCGCACGGCCGATGGCGAGCACCCGGGCCAGGTTGCTGGCGAAGCAGCTCACCACCACGCGCCCCTCGCACTGGGCGATGGTGCGGGTCAGGGCCTCGGCGACCTCGCCCTCGCTGCGCGAATGGCCGGGCAGCGGGGCGTTGGTGGAGTCGCCCACCACCAGGTCCACCGGGGCGATGGCGCGGAAGGTGGTGGCCGAGATCGGCGGGCCGATCAGCGGCTCGGGATCCAGCTTCCAGTCGCCGGTATGCAGCACCCGATGCTCGCCCGCGGCGATCAGCAGCGCGCAGCTCTCGGGAATCGAGTGGGTCAGCGGTAGGAAACGCAGGGTGAAGGGGCCGGTCTCCAGCGCCTCCCCGGGGTCGATCACCCGGATGGCGTCGGTGGCGAGCCCGCGCTCGACGAACTTGGCGCGCAGCAGGCCCGCCGCCAGCGGCGTGGCGTGGATCGGGCAGCCCCACCTTGGCCATAGCCAGGCGGCGGCGCCGATATGATCCTCGTGACCATGGGTGATGATCAGCGCCCGGGGGCGGATCGACAGGCGCTCGAGGGTGGAGAGATCGGGGACCTGGAGCGGATTGTCCGGCAGGTCCTGGCGGATCATCATGCCGCAGTCCACGGCGATCCAGTCGTCCTCGCCGTCCCTCTCACCAAAGCCATAGAGGCTGAGGTTCATGCCGATCTCGCCACAGCCCCCCAGTGGCAGGAAATGCAGCGGCGGGCGGCGGCGAGGGCGGATCTGGACGCGGGGTTGTGGCATCGAGGAAGCGTGGGCCTGAAAACGTGTACGAACACTATACGGGATGGCCGCCACGCCTCACAACGCGACCACCCGGCGAGGCAGGGCTATCGCCGTTACCGGACTCAATGGGCGCTGGGGACAAGCCGAAGAGGAGGTCCTACGCCAGGGATGGCGTCGGTAGCGCCCAGGGAGGGGTTCACAGCGCCTCCTCGAAGGGTTGTCGCCAGGTTAGCCCCGTGTAAACTATCTGTGACAGCCCTGACCGACAAGGGCCGCCAGGGGCCGAATAACGCCTAGTCGGGGACGTCCAGGGCGACCTGGGTGGCCAGCACCTGGCGCAGGAAGTCGCGCGTGCGAGGATCCTGGGGCGCGCGAAACAGCTGGTCGGGCGGCCCCTGTTCGACGATGCGTCCGCCCTCCATGAAGATCACCCGATCCGCCACGTCCCGGGCGAAGCTCATCTCGTGGGTGACCACCAGCATGGTCTGGCGCTCGGCGGCGAGCCGCTTCATCAGGCCGAGCACCTCCTCGACCCACTCCGGGTCCAGCGAGGAGGTCGGTTCGTCGAAGAGGATCACCTCGGCCTGGGCCGCCATGGCGCGGCCGATGCCCACCCGCTGCTGCTGGCCACCGGAGAGCGAGGCGGGGTAGGCATCGGCCTTGTCGGCCAGGCCAATGCGCTCGAGGATCTCCCGCGCCCGGGCGTGGGCGCGCTCCTTGGGCCAGCGGTTGACGACGATCAGCCCCTCGGCGATGTTCTGCAGCGCCGTCTTATTGGCGAACAGCGCATAGTTCTGGAACACGAAGGCGGTGCGCCGGCGTGCCGTCAGGATGTCGGCGCGGGTCGCGCGCGTGACGTCGACATTCAGGTCGCCGATGGTCAGCCGCCCCGCATCCGGGCGCTCGAGGAAGTTCAAGCAGCGCAGCAGGGTCGACTTGCCGGTCCCCGAGGGACCGATGATGACGACGATCTCGCCCTGTTCGATGGCCAGATCGATGCCGTCGAGCACCGCCTGGCCGCCGAAACGCTTGATGAGTCCCTCTACCTTGATCATCGGCGGTATGCCTCGTTGAGCCGGGTTTCCAGGCGCCGCTGGACCCAGGCCAGCAGCTCGACGATCAGCCAGTAGAAGATCGCCACGGTGATGAACGCCTCGAAGTAGAGGAAGCTGCCGGCGGCCTCCTTCTGGGTCGCGCCCATCAGTTCGGTGACCCCCAGGGTGAAGGCCAGAGAGGTGGCCTTGATCATGTCGATGAAGTAGTTCATCAGCGTCGGCACGGCGACCCGCGTGGCCTGGGGCAGCACGATGCGCCGCATCAGCTGGCCGTTGGTCATGCCGATGGACAGCGCCGCCTCCGTCTGGCTCCGGTCGACACCGACGATGGCGGCGCGTATCGATTCCGCCATGTAGGCCGAGAAGTGCAGGGTCAGGCCCATGATGGTGGCGGTAATGCCATTGATCTGGGTCAGGAAGGCCAGCAGCTGGGGCAAGCCGTAGTAGAACAGGAACAGCTGCACCAGTAGCGGCGTGCCGCGAAAGAACGAGATGAACAGCAGGGTGGCGGCGTTCAGGCCCGGGATGCGCAGCACGCGGATCACGGCGAGGCCGCAGGCAAGTACCAGGGCCAGTGCCATTCCCACGGCGGCCATCTGCAGGGTCAGCGGCAGGTAGCGCAGCAGGATGGGCACCAGCCCCAGCATGTAGTCGACATCGAGCAAAGGCATGGGAGCGACTCAGCGCCTCAGGGACGCGTGATGTCGGTGCCGAACCACTCTTCCGAGATCGCCTGGAGCTCGCCTGACTCGCGCAGGGTGGCCAGGGCGGCGTCTACCCGATCACGCAGGGCGCGGTCTTCCTCGGTGTCGCGGAACGGTAGGGCATTGCGGATCTCGGAGAACGGCTGGCCGGCCAGCGCCAGCGGCATCGGCTTCTCCTTGATCACCTGGCTGGCACTCACCCGGTCCATGACGAAGGCGTCGACGCGGCCCAGGGCGGTATCCTGCTCGATGTTGCTCTCGTAGGTACGAATGTCGATCTCGTCGGCATAGGGCAGTTCGCGCAGCAGCTCCTCGTAGTTGGAGCCCAGGTTGACGGCGACGGTCTTGCCCTTCAGGTCCTCGACGCCCTCGATCGCCTCGTTGCCGGCCTTTACCACCACCTGCGCCCCGTCATAGACGTAGGGCTCGGTGAAGGCGTACTTGGCGGCGCGCTCCTCGGTGATGGTGATCTGGTTGGCAATGGTGTCGATGCGCCCCGACTCGAGCATGCCGAACAGTCCCGAGAAGTTCGCCGTGACGAACTCGACCTCGACATCCATCTCCTCGGCCACGGCCTCCATGACATCCACCTCGAAGCCCTGGAGCTTGTCCTGCTCGACAAAGGTGAAGGGAAAATAGCCGCCGGACATACCGACTCGGATAGCGTGGTCATCGGCCTGGGCCAGGCTGCCGGCGGTCATCAGGCCCGCGGCCAGGGCGGTAAGGGCTATGCGCTTGAGCATGGGATTACTCCTGTTTATTCGGTGAAACCAGCAAATCCGTCACGGTGGCCGTGGCGATCTTGGGGAAATACGCTAGAGAATATGAAATAGGATTTCCAATAGCCTTTGGTTATTAGTCGTGTGGGCAGTTGCCGCAACATCCTGCCGGTTGGCATTGGCCCCTGCCTGGCTGTTCCACCGGACGGATGCCGACAACAGCGTGGCGCGGGAGTGGTAAGCTGAGGACTCTCAGCCTATTGGATGAGACTAGAGGCTGGTGTTCTCATGCGTAGCACCGCACCATCTGGAGCACTGCAACAAGGAGGCCACTGGAGCGGGCTCGTCCAGATACCTTGTTGGCCACGCGCAGGGAGCACCCCGTTCATGCCGTTCAAGACCCGCGATATCGCCCTGGATAGCTGGCTGCTGATGGTATCGGCGGCCTTTGTGCTGATGGGCCTGGCCGGGATGCTGGAGTGGTTACACTACCCCCTGCAAACACTGTTGGCCCCGGATGCCGCGCTGGCCGCCGCCTTGTGCGGGGCGGGCCTGCTGGCGGTGGTGCAGCAGTGGCGGCGCATGCGGTTGCTGGCCGGGGGCGGCCTGCTGGCCCTGATGGGCTATACTCTGCTGCACAATGCCGCGCTCGGCGGGAGCCAGGCGGGCGTCTCCTGGCTGTCCGGGGAGCCGCGGGTTGGCTCCCTCCTGGCCGCCTTGCTGGTGGTGGTTGCCGGCTGTCTAGTCTCGGGGCTCGGGCGGCCGGGGCTGCCCCGGCTGTGGCAGGTGGGCGGCTGTCTGCTGCTGTTCTTCGGGCTGATCCTGCTAGGGATGCTGCTCGTCTTCTCGGCGGATGGTCCTGGATGGGCGGGGATGACCTCATCCCCGCTGGTGGTGGCCCTGTTCGCGCTGATGTTCGGCAGCGCCATGGTGGCGGCGAGTGCCCGGACGGCTCAGCGGCAGCTCAAGCTGGGAAGAGCGGCCGTCTTGGCAGGCCTGGCCGGGGTGGTGGCCAGCAGTCTGGCGTGGACCCTACTGGGCTGGCAGCAGCAACAGCGGATTGACCAGCAGGCGGGGTATCTGCTCGACAACGTTCGACTTAATGCCGAGCAGGTGATGAGCGCGCACTTGATGCTGATGCAGCGTATGGCCGAGCGGATGGACGCCTCCGCTGCGGGCTTGGAACCCGCCGTACTGAATCGCGATACGGCCAACTACCTGCGTGATATCCCCAGCCTCGAGGTCATCGGCCTGCTGGGTAGCGACCAGGACTGGCTCTGGCACCGCGCGCGCAGCGACGAGGCGCGGCGCGGCGCTGGCTGGCGCAATGGAAGGATGCCGAGCGCGTGAGCGACTGGCTGGACATGCCCTTTCCCCAGCCGCGCATGATAGTGCCCGATGACAGCGCCCCGGGTCTGGCGATCATGGTGATCGGGGTACCGCGTCGCGACCAGCAGCTGGTGGCCGTTTTGGACATGGCGACGCTCCTGGAGCGTGGGCTGCGCATTCAACTGGCCGACTTTCAGGTCAACCTCTCTCGTGATGACGTGGTGCTTCTCTCCCTGGCAGCACCGGGCAGGGTCGCGCGTGATGTGACGGCCCCCATCTTCGCGGCACGCCACATCGGTCTGCCGGGCGGACCGATGCTCAGCCCCTCCGTGCACCCCGCGTCCGAGGCGAGCTGGCTGCAGGCCGCTATCGTGCCGTCGGCCGTTGGCCTCGGCGGTTTGACGCTGACCTATCTGCTGGTCTTCAGCCTGGGGATGGTGCGCCTGGTCCTGGGGCACTCCCGTCAGCTGATGGCGGCGCGGGGGCAGCTCGAGCAGCAGCACTCCATCCAGGCGATGATTGCCGAGGAGGTCCCGCTCGGTCAGACCCTCGACGCCATCTGCCTCATGCTCGAGGATCAGCTGCACGGAGGGCTATGCTCGATCATGCTGGCCGATGACGAAGGCCGCGAGCTGCGCCTGGTGGCGGGAAACAGTCTGCCGGTGGGCTACCGAGAGGCGCTCGGCGCGGTTCCCATCGCCGCCGGCATGGGCGCCTGTGGCAGCTCGGCCCATGACCGTGACGTGGTGGTCTGTGAGGACCTCGAGAATGATCCACGCTGGAAGGGGGTCAGGACCCTGGCCACGCGTGAGGGGCTCAGGGCCTGCTGGTCCTATCCGGTGATCGCCAGTGATGGTCGGTTGCTCGGTACCTTTGCGACCTATTATCGGCGGCCGGCCAGACCGGACGGTACCGAACTGGAAATGACGCGTCAGGCCGTGGATCTGGTGGCGCTGGCGGTGGAGCGCGAGCAGGATCGGCGTTCGTTGTGGGAGAGCGAGCAGCGCTACCGGTCGCTCTTCGCCTATAACCCGGATGCGGTGTTTTCATTGGACCTGCGAGGACACTTCGCCACGGCCAATGATCATTGCTCTGCGCTCACTGGCTTCCCCGTCGAACAGATCCTGGGCGCGCACTTTTCGCAATTCCTGCAACCCGACGACCTGGCGCATGTTCAGCAGAAGTTCGAGATCACCGCGGCCGGCGAACCCTGCTGCTATGAATTGCAGATTCCTCATCGAGACGGCAAGGTCCGTCGTCTGGATATCACCAACCTGCCGATCGTGATCGATGAGCGCATCCAGGGGGTCTACGGCATCGCCAAGGATGTCACGCAACGCCGGGAACACGAGACCCGGCTGCGGATTCTCGAGCGCGGGGTGGAGGCCAGTGTCAACGGGGTGCTGATCGCTGATGCAGGCGAGCCCGATCTGCCGATCATCTATGCCAATGATGCCTTCCAGCGCATGACGGGCTACACACGCGAAGAGATCATCGGCCGCAATTGTCGCTTCCTGCAGGGCGCCGAGACCGACGTGGCGGCAGTGCAGCAGGTTCGCCAGCAGTTGGCACGCCAGTGTGAGGTGCATGTCACCCTGTGCAACTATCGCAAGGACGGCGCCCCCTTCTGGAACGATCTCTACATCGCCCCGGTGCGCGACGAGGAGGGGCAGGTCACCCACTATGTGGGCATCCAGCATGATATCTCCGAGCGCAAGGCCTATGAGGCCCGCCTGGCCTACCACGCCAGCCACGATGCCTTGACCGGATTGGCAAACCGCGCGCTGCTTGAGGATCGGCTGGTCCATGATTTCGAGCTGGCCAGGCGTCAAGGGCACCTGCTGGCGGTCCTCTTCGTCGACCTCGACGAGTTCAAACCGATCAATGACAGCCTGGGGCATGCCATCGGCGACCAGCTGCTGCTGGGAGTCTCGCAGCGCCTGTCCGCGGCGATGCGCGCGGGCGATACCCTGGCGCGCCTGGGGGGCGACGAATTCGTGGTGCTGCTGCCGGACCTGCACCATGACGAGCAGGCGCTGCAGGTGGCAGAGCGGCTGTTGGCGCTCATTGCCCGGCCCTATCGGGTCGGCGAGCATGAACTTTCGCTCTCCTGCAGCATCGGCATCGCCGTCAGCAGTTCGGAGGTGTCCCAGCCCAACGAGCTGATCCAGCAGGCGGACATGGCCATGTACCTGGCCAAGCAGCAAGGGCGCAATGCCTACCATTGGTTCACGCCCGAGATCACCCATCGGCTGGGAGATCGCGTCGCACTGCGTAATGAGCTCCAGGAGGCGATCGATGTGCAGGCCTTCGAGCTGCACTATCAGCCGTTGATCGACCGGCAGGGACGGGTAGTGGGCGTGGAGGCGCTATTGCGCTGGCCAAACCCCATTCGCGGCTATGTTTCTCCCGCACAGTTCATTCCCTTGGCCGAGGAGACCGGCCAGATCATCCCGATCAGCGAGTGGGTACTCTCGAGGGCCTGCCATGACCTGCGCATGCTCGACGAGGCAGGGCAGGGCATCCTGAATGTTGCGGTCAACCTCTCGCCGCTGCAGTTCCACCGTTCGAGCTTTCTCGGCAACCTGCGCCAGACCCTGGCCGTCACCGGCTTACCGGCGCCGAAACTGTCGTTGGAGCTGACCGAAGGCGTGCTGATGAACGATACCGAAAGTGCCATCGATACCCTGCACGCCCTTAGGGGCATGGGGGTGGGCGTCGCCATCGACGATTTTGGAACCGGCTTTTCCAGCCTCAGCTACCTCAAGAACCTGCCCATCGACACGGTGAAGATCGACCGCAGTTTCGTCAACGAGGTCACCCACAGTGCGGAGGACGCGGCGATCATCCAGGGCATCATCTCCATGGCGCACCACCTCGGGCTGAAGGTGGTCGCTGAAGGCATCGAGCATGAGAAGCAGCACGACTTGCTGATGACCCATGGATGCGATCTTTTCCAGGGCTTTTACGTTGCGCGTCCCATGCCCCTGGAGCGCCTTATCGAATTCCTCGACGCCACCCAACCGGTTTCCGCGGGGGAGTAGGGGAGTCGCTCTGGACGGCGACGAGGTGTCATGATGCGGTGCAGTATCTGCTAGGCTGAGGGGCGAGTGCCATGAAGGGTAACCAAGGCGCTGCGGTTGGCAATTTTTCGTTGAAGGGGGCAGGGCGATGACCGAAGAGAGCCGGACGATATCCCGTGGCGCAGAAGACCTTTCGTGTCCGCCAGCCCCGACCGAGCAGGAACGGCCGAATCCGGGGCTCTATTCCACCCATGCCCTCGACCGCGCCTTCAAGGCGAACCTGGCGCGGATGACCGCGGGCATCACCCCGGCGGGGGTAGTCAGCGTGTACGTCGAATGGCTGGCGCACCTTGCGCTGTCGCCGGGCAAGCAGGTGGAGCTGGGCGAGAAGGCCCTGCGCAAGAGCCTGCGGCTGGGACATTACGTGAGTCGTGTCGCCAGCGACCCGGCGGCCAGCCCCTGTATCCAGCCCATGGCGCAGGACAAGCGTTTCGCGGATGAGGCGTGGCAGCAGTGGCCGTACAACGTCATGTATCAGTCCTTTCTGCTGACTCAGCAGTGGTGGCACAACGCCACGACCGGTGTCGAGGGCCTGTCGCCGCCTCGCGAACGGGTGGTCAACTTCATGACCCGTCAGCTGCTGGACCACTGGTCGCCATCCAACGCGCCCTGGCTGAATCCGGAGGTGACCGCGGCCACGCTGCAGACAGGCGGCATGAACCTGGTGGATGGCTGGCAGAACTTCCTCGAGGACTGGGAACGCAACATCTCGGGCAAGCCACCGATAGGCGCCGAGCGATTTTCTGTCGGCGAGAACCTGGCCGTCACCCCCGGCAAGGTGGTCTATCGTAACCGGTTGATCGAGTTGATCCAGTACTCGCCCACTACGCCACAGGTCCATGCCGAGCCGGTGCTGATCGTGCCGGCCTGGATCATGAAGTACTACGTGCTCGACCTGGCCCCCGGCCAGTCGCTGGTGGAGTACCTGGTGGACCAGGGCCATACGGTATTCATGATCTCCTGGCGCAATCCGGACTCGGAGGATCGCGACCTGAGCCTGGAAGACTACCGCCGGCTCGGCCCCATGGCGGCACTGGACGTGGTGACCGAGATCACCGGCCAGCCCAAGGTGCATGGCCTGGGCTACTGCTTGGGCGGGACCCTGCTGTCGATTGCCGCGGCGGGCATGGCGCGTGACGGTGACGAGCGGCTGGCCTCGCTCACCACCCTGGCCACACAGGTGGACTTCACCGAGGCGGGCGAGCTGATGCTATTCGTCGGCGAGAGTCAGGTGGCCTATCTCGAGAACATGATGTGGGACCAGGGTTACCTGGACGGCTATCAGATGGCCGGCGCCTTCCAGATCCTGCGTTCCAACGACCTGATCTGGTCGCGCATGGTGCATGACTACCTGCTGGGCAAGCGGCAGCCGATGAACGCACTCATGGCCTGGAACGCCGATATCACACGCATGCCTTATCGCATGCATTCTGACTACCTGCGCTCCCTGTTCCTGAACAACGACCTGGCCAGTGGTCGCTATCAGGTGGATCATCGACCCATTGCGATCCAGGACATCCGGGTGCCCGTGTTGGCGGTGGGGACGACCAAGGATCACGTCGCCCCTTGGGAGTCGGTCTACAAGATTCATCTGCTGACCGATGCCGAGGAGGTGACCTTCCTGCTTACCAACGGCGGACACAACGCGGGCATTGTCAGCGAGCTACAGCACCCACACCGGCGTTTCCAGATGCGCACCCAGCGTCAGGGCGAGCCCTACCTGGATCCGGAAACCTGGCAGCAGATTGCCCCGGAACACGAAGGCTCCTGGTGGCCGGCCTTGCAGAGTTGGCTAGGCTCACGTTCGTCCGGCAAGGTCTCGCCACCCCCGATGGGCAGCGAGCGCTTCCCGCCGCTCGAAGACGCCCCTGGCAGCTATGTGCGACAGTCCTGAGCCTCATGCCTAGTGCCCTCGTGTCAGGCCAGCAGCGCAGCAGGCTCTGGGCTCACAGCTGTCGCCGCCAACGACTTTCAATGGTCTCGAGCTCCGCCGGCCCATAGAGGGCCTGAGCATGCCCGCTGTAATGGGCCCATAGCTGGTCGCCGGCATCGTAGTGCCACCACTCGCTCGGCAAGTTGGTAAAGCCCTGTTCGCGCATGGTGCCATGGAGGCGGCGGCGGTTGTCGCGGGCCTGTCGCTGTCGGGCATCCGGGCGAACAATCTCTTCCAGCGCGGCAGTGTGGGAGGCCGGCACGGCCTCGTCGAACAGGGTGCCCATGTCCAGCGGCAGCCCGTCGGCATCGCTCAGGGTCACATCCACGGCGCCGCCGGTGAGGTGGGGGCTCGGCGAGTTCGCCTCGCGACTGGGCACGGAAACGAATTCCCGCGTTCGCTCCAGCAGTGTCTCGTCGCTGAGTTCGGGATGGTGAGAGCGGATGGCCTCCTGCAGCGTATCGAAGAGGTACTGCTGCACGCGCCAGGGTCGCCAGCCGTCCAGGATCACCAGGCCGTATTCCGCGGGCAGGGAGCGTGCCACTTTCAGCAGCCGCCGATAGACCCCTTCACGGACATAGCATTCGCTGATTGCCCCGGGAATGTCCTGCTTGGCATAGACCGGGAAGATCTTGATCGGTGACGGTGCCAGGCTCAACGGAACCAGTGGCTCGCCACTTCCCGTGATGGGGATGCGGCTCACCACCGACCAGTCGGGGTCGGGGTGGCGGTCGATGGGTGATGACAGTGAGCGGTTCACGACGGTCTCCATGGGGTCAGCCAAGCTGAGTCGGTAGCCAGAGGGTCAGGGAAGGGAACAGGATGAGCAGGATCAGCACCAGGATCGCCGTCACCACGAATGGCCAGATGGTACGAAACAGCGAGGTGATCTCGATCCGACTGACCGCGGCCGCGACGAACACACAGGCGCCCATCGGTGGGGTGATCAGGGCAATGGTGATGTTCAAGGTGATGATGATGCCCAGATGCACCGGGTCGATGCCCGCCATCATGGCCACGGGAGAGAAGATCGGCGTCAGCAGCATCAGGGCCGAGACCTCCTCCATGAACATGCCGGTGACGAAGGTGATCAGGCTCAGCAGCAGCAGGATCACCACCGGCTGCTCGATGTAGGGAGCCAGCAGCGCCACGAATTCGTTGGGCACCTGGGCATAGGAGAGCAGCCAGCTGATGGTGGCCGAGGCGGCCATGATCAGGAAGATCGCCGAGGTCAGGCGCGTGGTGTCGACCATGGCCTTCCAGAAATCATTGAGGCGCAGATTGCCCTGCGCCAGGCCGCACAGGGCCACGTAGAGCGCCGTGAGCGCCCCGGATTCGGTGGGCGTGACGAAGCCCATGACGATCCCCGAGACGATGATGAAGGGGGCCACCAGCGCGGGCAGGGCGCCCAGGGCCGTGACCACCAGCTCCCGGCGTGAAGGGAGTCCGCCGCGTTTTTCCAGTCCCTTGTGCCAGGCATACCAGGCGTTCATGGTCATGAACGCCAGGCCCAGCAGCAAGCCCGGGAACACGCCGGCGAGAAACAGGTCACCGACCGAGGTATTGGTCAGCGAAGCGTAGAGGATCATGAAGATGCTGGGCGGGATGATCGGCCCGATCAGCGAGCTGCCGGCAGTGAGGCCCGCGGCAAAGGCGGTGGAGTAGCCTTCCTTGCGCATGGGCGGCACGAGCAGCGAGCCCAGCGCCGAGGTATCGGCCACCGCGGAGCCATTCACGCCGGCGAAGAAGATGCTGGAGACCACATTGACATGGCCCATGCCGCCGCGCAGGTGGCCGACCAGCAGCTTGGCGAAGGCCATGAGTCGGTCCGTCAGCCGCGTCACGTTCATCAGGTTGCCGGCCAGGATGAACAGCGGAATGGCCATCAACGAGAAGACATTGATGCCGCCGAAGAACTGCTGGGGCATCATGCGCGGGATCATCGCGGGATCGACGAACATGAAGCCCACCACCGCCGTGGCAAGTAGTGAGATAAATAGCGGTAACCCCAGCAGGACGTGCACCAGGAAGACAGCCAGCATGGTCAAGGTCATGCGGGGTCCTCCGTGAGTGTCTTGAGGGGCGCCGGACCATGCCACAGGGCATGCCAGGCCAGCAGCGCGAAGCCAATCGGCACCGACAGCATGGGAATCGTCCTGCTGATGCCCAGCCCCTGGCTGGTGAACATCGAGACGGACATCGCATAGCGATAACTGATGATGGCGGCGCCGACGGCAATGCCCAGCGTAAGGAGCCACTGGTAGAGGTTAAGGAGGCGGCACAGCGGCGCTGGCAGCAGGCGCTCGATCAGCGCGACGCGCATGTGGCCGCCCTCCACCCAGACGGCACCGGCGCCGAGCAGCACGCTGCCGATGATCAGAAAGCGGGCCAGCTCGTCTGTCCAGATGGGTGCCCCGCCGGCGAGGTAGCGCATGAACACGCCGAAGAGGATCACCGCCAGATCGATAAGCAGCAGGCTGCTGGCAATACTAAGTGACACGGACCGGCTGATGGCCAGCACGCGAGAGTTCGATAACGTCATGGAGGGATGCCATCTGTCATGGGGCAGGGGGGGGAGCCCCCTGCCCGAACTGCGGATGTCTCAGGGACGCTTTGGCTTACTCGGCCAGATGTGTCATCCCGGCATCCTCGAGCGCCATGTCGATGAAGGACGGATCAATGTCCTGCTCGCCGAGCCACTCCAGGTAGGCCGGCTGGCCCTGCTCGCGGAAGGCGGACAGCTCCTCCTCGGAGGGCCGGATCACCTCCATGCCCTGCTCCTCGAGATAGGCGATGCGCTCGTCGACCCGGGTCTCGTTGTGTTCGCGGGCCATCTGATTGGCCTCCTCCACGGCCGCCATGAAGGCCTCGCGCGTCGTCTCGTCCCAGCCGTCGATCATCGCGCCGTTGCCGACCAGGAACTGGTCGGAGTACTGGATGTTGGCCAGCGTCAGGTAGTCCTGCACCTCATAGAGGCTGCCCATGATGATGTACATCGGCGGGTTCATCTGACCATCGGCGACGCCGGTCTTGAGCGCCATGTAGACCTCGGTCCAGGGAATCGGCGTGCCGGAAGCCCCGAAGGCCTCATAGAGCGCGACCTGGCTGGGGTCCATGGCGCGAAAGCGCAGCCCCTCGAAGTCGCCGGGCGAGGAGATGGGTTTCTCATCGTTGGTGAAGGCCAGAAAGCCGCCTTCCTCGACCACGGCCAGCAGCTCCACGCCGGTGCGCTCGCGCAGGGCGTCCTCGACGGCCTGCCAGTACTGGCCTTCGTCGAAGAAGGTGCGTGCCGACTCGAAATCGTCGAAGAGGAAGGGAATGGCGCTGACGAACACTTCCGGCACCAGGGGAGACATGCCGGCGAAGGAGGCGATGTTCAGGCTGGGGCTGTTCATCGTCTGCTCCATGCGCTCCTGTTCCTCCCCCAGCATGCTGTTGGGGTAGAGCTTGAGTTCGATTTCGCCGTCGGTCTTTTCCTCGACCAGCTCCTTGAGGTTGGTGGCGAAGACATGCACGGCGTTCTTGTCGGGATCCGGGGCGCCGTTGTAGCTCAGGTCCACGGTGGTGGCGGCCTGCGCCTGGCTGGCCAGCACACCCGCGGCCAGGACGGCGGCGGTGAGGGAGGACACGGCGAACGTACGAGTGGGGTTCATGCTTTAACTCCGGGCGTTGTTGTTGGCGGAACGGCCGGCCTGCTGGCCGGTATATGAGCAGACTAGGCGTTGCTGCGTTGACTAATCAAACCCTTAAGCGTTGCTTTTATATCAACGCTTGGCGCCCAGCAGGCGCGGGGCATCGGCATTGAAGAAGCGCATCCCCCGGCACAGATGCTCCAGACAAGCCTTCGCTGCCACCGTGAGCTCGCGGCCGGTGAGGCTCACGATCTGGGCCCGGGCATCGCTGAGCACAGGATAGGCCATGGGCAGGACGGTGATATCCCCTTGCTGGATCTCCTCGGCCACGGTCAACTCGGGCATGAAGGTCACCCCGATGCCCGAGCGCACGAAATTCTTCAACACGGCTACCGAGTTGGTGTGCAGGCGCGCCTGCAGGAAGATGCGCTCCTGGTGGGCCACGGCATTGACCATCTGGCGCATGCCGAAGGGGTTGTCCATCAGGCCGATCGGCCAGCGCACCAGGTCCTGCAGGGCGACCGGCCGCGAGAAATGGGCCAGTTCGTGGTCGGTGGGGACGATCAGGTCCAGGGGCTGGCGTGTCTCGACATGGCAGGTCAGCTGAGGGTCGACGGGGGGCGCATAGAGGAGGGCGAGCTCGACTTCGCGATCCTTGACCAAGGCCATGGCCTCGTTGACTCCGGCCATCACCACCTCCAGCTCGATTCCCGGGTAGGTGGTCATGAAGGACTGCAGGGGAGCGGAGATCAGGTCGGCGATGAAGCCTTCGCCCACCGCGATCCGGACCTGGCCGCTGACCAGACCCTGCAGCGCCGACAGGCGGGAGATCACGGCGTCTTCTGCCGCCTGCTGACTATGGTAATGATCGACGAGCAGGCGTCCCGCCTCGGTCACCTTGATGCCGCCGGCATGGCGTTCCAGCAGCCTGGTGTCGAGCTGTTCCTCGAGGTAGCGGATCTGCCGGCTGATGGCCGAGACATCGATGCCGAGGTAGGTAGCCGCCTTGCGCAGAGAACCGCGACGAATCACTTCGCTCAGGTAGGAGAGGGCGCGGGTGTTGAGCATCGGCCGCAGTGCCTCATGTCGGTCGTGGATGGATTGATGTCACCATACCGCTTCGGCGCCACACGTGCCCGAAGCCCCTGTTTTGGCTACACTGTTGCTCCCAGTCACAGCTGCCCCCAGTCACAGCCGCAATCCGGGATCATTCGATGTCACACTATTACCGCCTGGTGGTGTCCTGTCCGGACCGTCTGGGCATCGTCGCCAGGGTCTCCAACTTCATCGCCGGGCACGGCGGCTCGATCACCGAGGCCAGCCAGCACTCCGACCTGGAGGGCGGTCGCTTCTTCATGCGCTACGAGATCCTGGCCGACTCCGTGGGCATGCCGCCCGAAGCGCTGCGTGAGGCGTTCGCGCCCGTTGCCTCCGAGTTCGACATGACCTGGGCGCTCACCGACACCCGCCAGCGGCGCCGGGTGGTGCTGATGGTCTCGCGGGAGAGCCACTGCCTGGTGGACCTGCTCTATCGCTGGACGGCGGGCGAGCTCGACTGCGACATCGCCGGCGTGATCTCCAACCACGAGGACATGCGTGGCCTTGTCGAGTGGCACGGCATTGCCTACCATCACGTGCCGGTCAAGGCCGACGACAAGCAGGCCGCCTTCGACGCGGTGCAGCGGCTGGTCGACGAGGCGCGCGCCGACTGCGTGGTGCTGGCCCGCTACATGCAGATCATGCCGCCGGCGCTCTGCGAGCGCTTCCAGGGCCGCATGATCAACATCCATCACAGCTTCCTGCCCTCGTTCGCCGGCGCCCGGCCCTACCACCAGGCGCATCAGCGCGGCGTGAAGCTGATCGGCGCCACCTGCCACTACGTCACCGAGGAGCTCGATGCCGGCCCGATCATCGAGCAGGACATCCACCGGGTCAGCCACTGCCACACGCCCACCGATCTGGTGCGCTTCGGCCGCGACGTGGAGAAGGCGGTGCTGGCCCGGGGGCTGCGCTGGCACCTGGAGGATCGCGTGCTCATTCACGGCAACAAGACCGTGGTCTTCGCGTGATGGCTAGGCTGACGATCGTGAGGTGAATCGCGAGGTGCATTGCCCTGATCAAAGGGAGTCGAGATGACGATCGCCGAACCGGTACTCGCCCCCTGGCTGCTGTGGCTCTGCAGCCTGGTCTCGCTGGCCGTGGTCGGCCTGGCGCTGAGCCGGCGGCCCTGGGTGGCGCTGATCGAGGATACCGCCCTGCAGCATCGCTGGCTGGCCGCGACCGTCATCGTGATGCTGTTCTGGCAGCTGCGCGCCCAGGCCGTGGACTGGTTGACCCTGCACCTGATGTTCACGGCGCTACTGACCCTGATCTTCAAGGCACCGCTGGCGCTGCTGTCGATCACCGCCATCAACGTCGCCATGGTGCTGCTGGGGCGCATCGACTGGCCGCTGCTCGGCGTCAACGTGCTGATCACCGGGGTAGTGCCGGCGCTGGTGATGGGCATCGTCTGGCGGCTGGTCGACCGTCGCCTGCCCGATAACCTGATGATCTTCCTGTTCGTCTGCGCCTTCTTCGGCTCGGCGCTCGCCACCCTGGCCGCCGGCCTGTCCGCCGTGGGGCTGATGGCGCTGGGGGCTGTCGATGCTGAAGCGCTGCGCCAGGCGCTGGAGTACGCGCGCTTCCTGCCGCTGCTGATGCCCTCCGAGGCCTTCATCACCGGCATGCTGATGAGCATCCTGATGGTCTACCACCCCGGCTGGGTCGCCACCTTCAACGACCATCGCTATATCGACACCAAGTGAACGGCCAAGGGGGTAGCGCCAAGCAGCCAAGCGCCGAGCGCCGAGCGCCGAGCAGCCAAGATAAACCATCAAACGAGGACGCCGAGCGTCGAGCATCGAGCAAGCAGGGCGGTTCAGTCGCGGAACCGGGTCATGAGTCCGTAGAGCATACGAGAAATCTCTCGCGTCTCTTCGGCCCAGCGCTGGCCTGACGATTTATCGATGTATCCAATTTCGATGCCAATGTAGATCTGAGTTCTCAACTCAGCACAGGAACCTTTGGCATAGCTAAAGAACTTGACGCGATCCTTGTCGCCGTCTCGTTCGTAGCCTTCTGCAATATTGCTTGCAATCGATAAGGCGGATCGGGTGATCTGGTCCTTAAACCCGAAGTCCCTCGATTGGCTGAAAGACTGGTAAACCTCTGAGCACAGCCTTGCTGAACGCTTCCATACCAGCAGATCCTCGAATCGCATCCCTGCCTCCCACCCAAGCTCCATAGGCTTTCAACATAGCGCACTGATACCTTGGCTGCTCAGAGCTTGGCTGCTCGGCGCTTGGCCGCTCGGCGCTTGGCCGCTCGGCCGCTTGGCGCTCGGCGCTCGGCGCTCGGCGCTTATAACGGCAGCGAGAGCTGCTGCCTCGCATCTTCCGGCAACAGGCGCACGCCGACGCCGAGCAGACGCACCGGGCGGCGGGCGCGGGCCCAGGCCTGTTCCAGCAGGCGGGTGTAGCTCTCGGGGGCGGGGGAGAGGCCGCGGCTCTCCAGGGTGGTCAGGCTGAAGTCGTCGAAGCGTACCTTGACGAAGAGCCCCGCCAGCGGCGGGTGGCCGTGGCGCTCGAGGCGCCCCTCGAGCCGCTCGCAGAGTGGTGCGAGGGCGGCGCGGGCGCTGGCCAGGTCGGGCAGGTCGCGGTCGAAGGTGGTCTCCACGCTCACCGACTTGCGCTCGCGCTCGACGCGCACCGGACGCTCGTCGATGCCCCGGGCGAGCTCGAAGAGCCGGCGGCCGAACTTGCCGAACTCGTCGAGCAGCCGCTCGATGGGCAGCTCACGCAGCTGGGCGCAGGTGGTGATGCCCATGGCGTCGAGCCTGGCGCCGGTGGCCGGACCCACGCCGTGGAGCTTCTTGACCGGCAGCTCGCGGACGAAGGCATCGACTCGCGCCGGCGGGATCACCGTCAGCCCATCGGGCTTCTCCCAGTCGCTGGCGATCTTGGCCAGGAACTTGGAGGAGGCCGCGCCGACCGAGACGGTGATGCCGGTGCGCCGGTAGCACTCCTCCTTGATCCAGCGAGCCATCCAGGTGGCGCTGCCGCGAAAGCCCTCGACCGCGGTGACGTCGAGGAAGGCCTCGTCCAGCGACAGCGGCTCGACCAGCGGCGTCAGCTCATGGAAGACCGCCTGGATCTGCGCCGAGACCTCGCGATACTTCTCGAAGTGGCCGGGCAGCAGGGTGAGGTGGGGGCAGAGGCGCAGGGCCCGGGCGGTGGGCATCGCCGAGTGGATGCCGAAGGCGCGGGCCGGATAGTTGCAGGTGGCGATCACCCCGCGCCGCTCCCGGGAGCCGCCGATGGCCAGCGGAATATCGCGCAGGCTCGGGTCGTCGCGCATCTCCACCGCGGCGAAGAAGCAGTCGCAGTCGACGTGGAGGATCTTGCGCAGCTCGCTCATGTGATCAAGATGGCAGGTTCTGAAGCGAGGCGAGCGAAGGCCAGACAAGGCAAAAATCAGCGAAAAAGCGGAGTCTACAAGTCAGTAAATGAGCATTTTAAGCTGATTTTTAACGCAGTATGGCCGAGCGCAGCCCGCTTCAGGGTTAGCCCAGCGCCTGGCCGTTGCCGCCGCGGATAACGCCCACGCCGATGCCCTCGATCTCCAGGGGATCGTGGCGCAGGTCCACCTCGATGGGGGCGAAGTCGGGGTTCTCGGCCTCCAGGGTGACCACGTGCCCCTGGCGGTGGAAGCGCTTGACGGTGACCTCGTCCTCGAGGCGCGCCACCACGATCTGGCCGTCGCGAATGCGCTCGGTGCGGTGCACGGCCAGCAGGTCGCCCTCGAGGATGCCGACGTCCTTCATGGAGAGGCCGCGTACCCGCAGCAGGTAGTCGGCGCGCGGGGTGAAGTACTCCGGCGGCAGCGGGCAGTAGCGATCGATATGCTCGGCGGCCAGTATCGGGCTACCGGCGGCGACCTCGCCGATGATCGGCAGACCCTGGGTAGGCTCCTCCGGGGGATGCTCACCGAGCGCCTCGGGCTCCTGGGCCGGCAGGCGGATGCCCCGCGAGGTGCCGCGGATCACGCGGATCGCCCCCTTGCGCTCCAAGGCGCGCAGATGCTCCTCGGCGGCGTTGGCCGACTTGAAGCCGAGCGCCCGGGAGATCTCCGCGCGAGTCGGCGGATAGCCCAGCTCGTTCATGGTCTTGACGATGAAATCGAACACGTTCTGTTGCCGAGCGGTAAGGGAGCGGCTCATAAGGCCTCCGGGGTCTGTAACCGTGGGGGACGATGCCATCGTCACGCGTCTGGTCAAGTATACAGCATGTCTTTACATCCAGTAAAAGCGATAAGCGGCCGAGCGCCGAGCGACAATGATCGGGATGGTGCTGAATCTCGAAGCGTCAAGAATTTCTTGGCCGCTTGGCCGCTTGGCCGCTTGGCCGCTTGGCCGCTTGGCCGCTTGGCCGCTTGGCCGCTTGGCTGCTCGGCGCTCGGCGCTCGGCGCTCGGCGCTCGTCGCTCGGCGGCTCTTCGAAGTCGTTTCAAACGCCCCGACCCTGGCGGCATTGAGCCATCCCTATGGCTGTCATACACTCGCGTGACATTCAAACAATTGTTTCCAATCACGTGGAGCCGCCCATGGCCCAGCAGCCCGACACCGTCACGCGTATCCTCGACACCGCCGAGGTGCTGTTCGCCGAGCGTGGCTTCGCCGAGACCTCGCTGCGCAATATCACCAGCAAGGCCAAGGTCAATCTCGCCGCGGTGAACTATCACTTCGGCTCCAAGAAGGCGCTGATCCAGGCGGTGTTCGCCCGCTATCTCGACCCCTTCACCGAGCGCTTCCACACCGCCCTCGACGAGCTCGAGGCGCGCCATGCGGGCGGTGTCATTCCGCTGGAGGAACTGCTCGAGACCATGGCGCGCTGCGTGCTGGAGGTGCCGGCGGAGCGCAACAGCCTGAAGGTGTTCATGCGCCTGCTGGGGCTCGCCTACAGCCAGGCGCAGGGGCATCTGCGGCGCTACATCCAGGAGGAGTACGGCAGCGCCTTTACTCGCTTCACCGAGCTGGTACGGCTGGCCACACCGGAGCTGCCCGACGCCGAGCGCTTCTGGCGGCTGCACTTCATGCTCGGCACGGTGATCTTCACGCTCTCGGGGCTCGATGCGCTGCGCGATATCGCCGAGCAGGACTACGGCGAGCACGTCGGCGTGCGCGACCTGGTGCGTCGTTTGCGCCCGGTGGTGGTGGCGGCGATGAACGCGCCGCTGCCCGAGTCGCTCCCCTCCCAGCGGGAGGCCGGCTGATGCGCACACCCGTGCTGGCCGAGCTGCCGCCGGAAGACGCCGTATGGCTGGAGATCGATACCGCCGTCCAGCGGCTCAGCGTTTGGCGAGGGCGCGAGCGGCAGTGGACGTGCGAGGTCTCCACGGGCGTGAATGGCACCGGGCAAGAGGAGGGCAGCGGCGCGACGCCGCTGGGCTGGCACTATGTGCGCGCGGCCATCGGCGCGGGTCAGCCGCCGGGCAGCGTCTACCGTGGGCGTCGGCCCACCGGCGAGGTCTACTCCGCGGCCCTGGCCGCCGAGTCCCCGGGGCGCGACTGGATCCTCACACGCCTCCTCTGGCTCGGCGGGCTGGAGCTCGGGCACAACCGCGGCGGCCGCGTCGACTCCCAGCGCCGCTACATCTACCTGCACGGCACCCCGCCCAGCGAGCCCATGGGCGTGGCCCGCTCCCACGGCTGCATTCGCCTGCGCGATGATGATCTGCTGGCGCTCTTCGAGATCGCCGTGCCGGGCACCCCGGTGTGGCTGCACGACTGAGGGCCAAGCAGCCAAGCGGCCAGCCGAGAAAATGAGGGACCAGAAGCCAGGGCCAGGAATGAGAGAAGTCATGCACTGTCAACGGTTTGACTTGAGAGTACACATCACACGTCATGCCCGTGAGCGTATGGCAGAAAGGAACATCCTCGAGAGTGAGTTGCACGACCTGCTCGAAACTGGCGCAACATGCTACAAGGATGATGCCAGGCTATGGATCGCCAAGGAGATGCCAGGCCGCAAGGACAATCTGGTCTGTGCAGCCGTAATCCTGGAAGATAAGCTTGTCGTCAAGACCGTGATGCATCATTTCCAATGGGAGGATTGACCATGCGCACCACCTACGATGAGGCGGATGACATCCTGGTCCTGCACCTGGCAGACAAGCCGATCGTTCGTGAACGCTCACAGGACTGGAATACGCATATCAGCTATGCGGAGGACGGCACCATCGTCGAGGTGGTGATCCTGGAGGCGTCGAAACAGGGAGCCTGGCCGCTGCTCAAGAGCGAGGCGGCGTGATTTAGCGCCGAGCGCCGATTCGGCGCTCCGACTTCAGATTGCGAAAGAAGGCCGAAGGCCTTCCTGGCAAAAGGCACTAAGCCCAGGGCGCCTGTCGGCGCCATTCGTCGAGGCGTCGAACCGGCAATAAATTGCGCTCCCACAAGGGTTCTTCGCCTCCTTCACGCCACAATGCGATGATCCTGACTTTTTGGCTGCTTGGCTGCTTGGCCGCTTGGCCGCACGGCCCTTGCCCCTTGCCCCTTGCCCCTCGGCGCTGTCAGATCACACTCCCCAGCTCGAAGATCGGCAGGTACATCGAGACCACCAGGCCGCCGACCAGCACGCCCAGCACCACGATGATGAGGGGCTCGAGCAGTGAGGTCAGGGTGTCGACCTTGTTGTCGACCTCCTCCTCGTAGTAGTCCGCCACCCGGTTGAGCATGGCGTCAAGCGAGCCCGCCTCCTCGCCGATGCCGACCATCTGCACCGCCAGCGCGGGGAACTGCTCGGTCATGCGCATGGCGAAATTGAGCTGCTGGCCGCTGGACACGTCCTCGCGAATCTGGTCGATGGCGCGCTCGTAGACCAGGTTGCCCGCCGCCCCCTTTGCGGTCTCCAGTGCCTCCACCAGCGGCACGCCGGCGCCGAAGGTGGTGGCGAGCGTACGCGAGTAGCGCGCCACCGAGGACTTGTCGAGGATATCGCCGAGCACCGGAATGCGCAGGGCCATGCGATGCATGCGGTAGCGGAAGGCCTCGGAGCGCCGCATGGCGGAGCGCATAAAGAAGATGAAGGCCGTCAGGCCAAGCACCCCCCACCACCAGTACTGCTGGGCGAACTCCGAGAGCGCGATGGTGATACGGGTCGGCGCGGGCAGTTCGGCACCGAAGCCGTGGAAGAGGCTCTCGAACTGCGGTACCACCTTGATCAGCAGCAGGGCGGTGACGCCGAAGCCCACCGAGATCACCGCCGCCGGGTACCAGAGCGCCTTCTTCACCCGGCTCTTGAGCGACTCCATCTTCTCCTTGTAGGCCGCCACGCGCTCGAGCATGCGGTCCAGCGAGCCGGACTGCTCGCCGGCCTCCACCATGTTGGCGAACAGCCGGTCGAAGTGCTGGGGATGCTGCTTGAGGGCCTCGGAGAAGCTGGCGCCGGCCGCCACCTCATTCATCAGCTCCTGCACCAGCGCGCTCATCGCCGGCTTCTTGAGGCTCTCGGCCACCACCTGGAAGGCCTGCAGCACCGGCACGCCGGCGCGGATCATGGTGGCCATCTGGCGGGCGAAGAGCATGATGTCCCGCGGCTTGATCGTGCCCATGCCACCGCCGAAGCCGCTCTTGCGGCGGATCTGCTTGACGATGATGTTCTGCCCGGCCAGCACGCCCTCCACCTCGGCCCGCTTGGTCGCGATGATCTCGCCGGCCACCTTGCGCCCGTTGGGTCCCTTGCCGGTCCAGCGCCAGCGATAGAGCTTGAGCTTCTGGTGCTTGCGCGTGGGTCGTGTTGCCATGTTCATCGTCTCGCTCCCTGCGTCGCGTTATGAAGGAAGAGCGCTTCTGCTTCAGGTGTCAGTCTTTGGTGACCCGGTTGACCTCGGCCAGGCTGGTCAGCCCTTGCATCACCTTGAGGATGCCGCTGCGGCGCAGGTCCGGGCAGCCCTCTCGGCGGGCCTGGGTGTCGAAGTCTCGGGAGTTGCCATCGGTCATGATCAGCTGGCTCATGGCATCACTGATCGGCACCACCTCGTAGATGCCGACCCGGCCCTTGAAGCCCTGGGTGCAGTGTTGGCAGCCCACCGGCTCATAGATGGTGGCGCGGGCCACCTCCTCCTCGGTGAAGCCCTGGGCGAGCAGCGCCTCACGGGGGATCTCCGCCGGCTGCTTGCAGCGCTGGCAGAGCCGGCGCGCCAGGCGCTGGGCGATGATCAGGCTCACGGAGCTGGCAATATTGAAGGGCGCCACGCCCATGTTGGCCAGGCGGGTCAGCGTCTCCGCCGCCGAGTTGGTGTGCACGGTCGAGAGCACCAGGTGGCCGGTCTGGGAGGCCTTGACGGCGATCTCGGCGGTCTCCAGGTCGCGGATCTCACCGACCATCACCACGTCCGGGTCCTGGCGCAGGAAGGCGCGCAGGGCGCTGGCGAAGGTCAGGCCGATCTTGGGCAGCACGTTGACCTGGTTGACGCCCGGCACCTTGATCTCCACCGGGTCTTCGGCGGTACAGATATTGCGCTCCACCTGGTTGAGGATATTGATGCCGGTGTAGAGCGAGACCGTCTTGCCGCTGCCGGTGGGGCCGGTGACCAGTATCATGCCCTGGGGCGCGTCGAGCACGGCCTCATAATGGGCGCGCTGCTCGGGGGTGAAGCCCAGCTGCTCGATGCCGAGCTGCGCCGAGTTCGGGTCGAGGATCCGCAGCACCACCTTCTCGCCGTAGACCGTGGGCAGCGAGTTGACGCGAAAGTCGATGGAGCGGGTCGACGAGAGCTTGAGCTTGATGGCGCCGTCCTGAGGCAGGCGGCGCTCCGAGATATCCAGCCGCGACATCACCTTCAAGCGCGCCGAGATGCGCGAGCGCATGGCGAAGGGCGGATGGGCCACGTCGTGGAGGATGCCGTCGATGCGAAAGCGCACCCGGTAGCTCGTCTCGTAGGGCTCGAAGTGAATGTCCGAGGCGCCGCGGTGGATGGCATCGAGCAGGATCTTGTTGACGAACTTGACGATCGGCGCGTCGTCGCCGGCGGCGGCCATCGCCTGCTCGTCCGTGGCATCGACCACGCCCTCATCGAAGGCGAGCTCCCCCACGGCGTCGTCGACGTCGGCCAGTTCGTCGAGCATGCTGCGCTCGCTGCTGGCGAGATAGCTCTCCAGCACCGGGTGCAGCTGATCCACCGGCGCCAGCACCCCCTCGAGGGTCAGGCCGGTGGCGAACTGCAGCTCGTCGAGCAGCGCCAGCGTGGAGGGGTAGGGCACCGCGACGGTGAGGCGGTGGCCGTGGCGCACCAGCGGCAGCACTCCCAGCCGGCGCAGGATCTTGGCCGGGTAGTCTCTGGCCGGCGGCAGGCTCCCCAGGCGCAGGGCGTCGAGATCGATGATCGGCAGGCCATACTCCCAGGCCGCGCTCAACGTGGCCTGGCGCGCGGGGACCATGCCCGCCTCGATCAGATGCTCGAGCAGCGAGCGATCCGCCTCGCGGGCCTCGTCCTCGGCGCGCGCCGCCGCCGCTTCGCCGAGCAGGCCATCGGCCACCAGGCGCCGCGACAGGCCCCGCAGCCCGCTACGCCGGGCGGCGCCCTGCAGCGCCGAAGGCTCGGGCGCCAGCACGCTGGGGGGCTGCTCGGTGGACGGGGGACGGTAGTCGTTCATGGCGCCTCGTGGTGTCGCAGGTAGGGGGCAGCAGGAGTTCGTCGGCAGTGCTGATTCTAGCTCCTGTGGCCACCCCCCGCCCAGCGCCGTATCATGCCCATTCCACGTTTTTCTAGCACTTTGACCAATGCTTTAGCATCACACCGCTGCCGATGCCTCGCCTGCCGTTGGTGATACTGCTTGCAGGGGGCAGGAGCGTAATTTAATGTAAGCGTAGGGTCGGCGAGCATGGAGCAAGACCCACAGGGATGGGAAGCGCGACAGGCAGGTTGTATCGAACCGGTGGCAGGGCATGAGCCTTCGAGGGAGCGCTGCTTGCAGCGCGATGAAGACCTCGATAGCTGCTTTGGCACCAATGTAAACCCGCACGGGCGGCAGAAGAAGGCTCACGCCAGACGCGCCACGGCGGAACGAACGAGTAAGGGACAGGACGATGAAAGAAATGATGAACCGGAAGACTCAGCTCAACAAGGCGCAGGGCGGTTTTACCCTGATCGAGCTGCTGATCGTGGTGGCGATTATTGGCATTTTGGCGGCGATTGCGATTCCGCAGTATCAGAATTACTTAGACAGGGCTGATGTGGCTGCGTGCCAATCTCAAATTAAGGCTGATAGAACTAAGTATCTAGCAGATCTCACTCAAAGTCCAACTGCCACTTTTGAGGTGACAGGTGAGGCATGTGGGACCGTTACGGGTAAAAATGCCGTGTCTTACGATTCTGCTACTGGAGATATTACAGGACAAATTTCTGCAACTACTCCTGAAAGGAAAAATACTATTTCTTACGATTTTGCAACAAATACTTTTAGTGATACTGCCGCCGATGCAATTAATCCCTAAGAGGGCTTAAGGCTAATTGAAGGCTAATCGGGGACAGACCCCCATTTCCCACCTAGCCTGATCCAGAATCACCCAGCGGCCGGCAGCGATGCCGGCCGCTGGCGTTTTCGGCTCAGCGGCAATACATTGATCGGAGGCTAATCATCGGGGACAGACCCTGAGGGATCCCCAGGAAATAGGCAACAAAATCAGAAGGATATAATAAGGCTAATCGGGGACAGACCCCCATTCCCCACCTAGCCTGAACCAACCAGCGGCCGGCAGAAATGCCGGCCGCTGGCGTTAGGGGCGTCCTTCATCAGTCTTGCGCGAGATACCCCGTACTTTGAGTGCGGGTAAGCTAATCGGGGACAGACCCTGACGGATCCCCACGAACTACGGCTATCCGTTGCATAAAGCCTGCCCCCTGACCTCCTCCTGAAGGCTTGCTTGAAGCGCTTTCCAGGAAGGCCAAGGGACAGCACCGACACGATGACGCCGCAGCCATTCCAGGCCCAAGCGCCATACGGAGAGCACGTTCCGGTGCCGAATACTGTTGCTCTGGTAAGTGCTTATTCAAAATTAATCGCGCACTCAGTGCCATAGCCACTGAGCAGCCGGTGTACCTCATCACAGAGGCGGTCAAACGAGAGGTATGCACTCAGTGGCAGCCATGCGTACTTCATCTGCCGCCACAGAATTTCAATCAGGTTCAGTTCCGGCGAATAGGCGGACAGATAGATCGGATACACACGATGCGACATCCACTCCACGATCTTTCGTCTGAAGGCCTTGGAGCGATGCATGCTGGCATTGTCGAGCACTACGACGGCGAAGGTATCGGGGTCTTTCTGGGCTACAAACTGGTCAAATGCCTCGATAACCGTCTCGGTGGTCACGGATTCGGTGGTGGTGTGGTAGACCAGCTTCCCGGCTCGGCTGAGGAACCCCAATACGTTCAGCCTTCGGCTATGTGAGTAGGCGGTCACCTCGCAGGGTTTACCGATGGGGCTCCAGGCGTACGGTACCGCCGATGATTGCGAAAACCCTGATTCATCAAAGTAATAGAGCTCATGATCACCTTGGTCTTCCCGCTTGTGAAGCGCCTTGAGGAGGCCCTGAGTGTTGCGGAAATCCGTCTCGTCACGCCTTGCCTTGAGTGAGTGCCGAATGCGCTTGAAGCTGAGATCATTTTTTTTTCAACGCCCGGCGAAGGGTCACCGTGCTGACCGTCTTGCCGGTCTCTTCTTGGAAGCGAGCCTGCAAGGATCGAATCTGGTGAGGCTGCTCGGCGACCAGTTCCTGCAATCGCTGGTGGTCGTGCTCATCCAGGATCGGCGTGCGGCCACTGCGGGGCTTGTCGATCAGCCCGTCGAGGCCTGAGGCTTCCCACTGCTTAAGCCAGCGTGATACAGCATCGCGGCGAACCTGCAGTATCTCACTGATTTGGTTGATTGTATGGCCTTGATCACTCAGCAGGATGGCATGCGCACGCCGACGTAGGGCGCGCTTCTCACCATGGTGATAGGCAGAGGTCAGCGTCTGTTGTTCAGATTCAGTGAGAGGGGCAACGAAGCGCCTTGCCATGGTTCCATCCGTGTCAGGGAGGCTAATCGGGGACAGACCCTGACGGATCCCCACGAAATAGCCAGAAGAATCAGAAGGATATAATTGAAAAGGCCTGCATGGATTGGCATGTTGT
>NZ_VBUI01000028.1 GCF_005780185.1 Halomonas urmiana
TCCCCGATAGCTCAGTTGGTAGAGCAAATGACTGTTAATCATTGGGTCACAGGTTCGAGTCCTGTTCGGGGAGCCAATGCCGTCTGGCCCTGCATCGCCTGCTCCTAGACGTCTCTCTGCTTTCCTATCGTTTTTTCGCTGTCCCCGCGTCCTTCGATCGTGGCTGCTCGTGTCGTGGTGCCCCGCGTCTGCGCTGCCCGGTTCATGCCGGGGTTGCCCTGAGCCTGCCCCTTTCGGCATGGGTCTGGCGCCGTCGCGATCGCGGGGCAGCCCTGGACGTCAAGACGCCGGACCCTGGGGTCCGGCGTCGTCGTCATGGGCGAGCGGGTGAGTCCGCGCCTCAGTTGGGCTCTCAGTTAAGTTCCGCGTAGTGCCAGCCGTCCTCCAGCTGGCGATAGTCCAGCAGGATCTGGGCAGTTTCGAGGATCTGGGCGCGGTCGATCGGCTGCTCGTCGGTCTCGTCGCTCGCGGTCTCGTCCTCGTCGCGGGCGTCGGTCCAGTCCTCCAGCGGTTCCAGGCCCAGGGCGCGGCGCCGCTCGTTCTCCAGGGCCAGCTGCTCCGCTTCCTGTGCCTCGACCTCACGCTGTCGCTGTTCACGGTTGAGGCTGACGCTGGTGTGCTGCGCGCGAAGCTGGCGGGCGAGCTCGGAGCGCCGCTCGAGGTAGTGGAAGTTCGGCTGCTGCTCGGCGCGCTCGAGGTGGCGGGCGCGCAGCGTCTCCAGGTGCCGACGGGGCTCGCCGTAGGTGCGGTACTGCACCTCGCGCACCGTGTCCCAGGGCAGGGCGTTGTCGAGGCTGCTCTCGCCGATCAGCTCGGGGTCGATCAGGCTCGGGAAGTCGATGTCCGGTTCTACGCCGCGGTGCTGGGTGCTCTCGCCGGAGATGCGGTAGAACTTGGCGCGGGTCAGCTTGATCTCGCCGTGGCTGAGCTCGTTGAGGGTCTGTACCGTGCCCTTGCCGAAGGTGTCGGTGCCGACCACCAGGCCGCGGCCATAGTCCTGAATGGCGCCGGCGAAGATCTCCGAGGCCGAGGCCGAGAGGCGGTTGACCAGCACGGCCAGGGGGCCATCGTAGAGGGCGCCGCTCTCGGTATCGCCGTAGAGGCTGATGCGTCCGCGGGCGTCGCGGACCTGCACGGTGGGGCCGCGATCGATGAAGAGACCGATCAGCGAATTGGCCTCCTGCAGGGCGCCGCCGCCGTTGTTACGCAGGTCGAGCACGATCCCCTCGACACCCTCGGCCTGGAGGCGCTCGACCTCACGGGCCACGTCGCGGGTGGTGCTGCGGAAGTCTTCCTCGCCGGCCTGCCAGGCATCGAAGTCGACGTAGAAGGTCGGCACCTCGATCACGCCGAGACGATGCGTGCCATCCTGGCGCTCGACCTCGATCACTTCGCCCTGGGCGGCCTGATCCTCGAGGTCCACGGTGTCGCGGGTGATGTCGATCACCGTGGAGCGGGTCATGTCGACGGCCTGGGCGGGCACCACGTCGAGGCGCACCACCGAGCCCTTGGGGCCGCGGATCAGGTCGACCACGTCGTCGAGGCGCATGCCGACCACGTTGACGATCTCGCCGTCTTCCTGGCCCACGCCGATGATGCGGTCGGCGGGCTGGAGGGCGCCGTCGCGCTCGGCCGGGCCGCCGGCCACCAGGCTCGAGACCTTGATGAACTCGCCGTCGGCCTGCAGCAGGGCGCCGATGCCCTCCAGCGAGAGGCGCATCTGGATGTCGAAGGACTCGCCCTGTCGTGGCGACAGGTACTCGCTGTGCGGGTCGACGCTGCCGGTCACCGCGGCCATGAAGAGTCCGAAGACGTCGGCCGCATTGGTCTGGCGCAGGCGCGAGAGCTGTCCCTCGTAGCGCTGGCGCAGGGTGCTCGTTACCTGCTCGGGTTCCTGGTCGCTGATCGTCAGGCTGAGGGCGGCGTTGTTGAGGCGCTTCATCCACAGCTCGTCCAGGGCCGTCTCACTGGTGGCCCAAGGGCTGTCCTCGCGCTCCAGCTCCAGGCGCTGGTCGCTGTCGAAGCCGAAGTCGAGGCCCTCGTCGAGCCTCGCCAGCAGCCACTCGAGGCGCTGTTCGGCGCGCTCGTGGTAGCGCTGGTAGAGGTCAAAGGGGCGGGCCAGCTCGGCGTCGAGCAGCGCCTCGTCCATGCCGGTTCGAAGGTCGCTGAAGGCGGCCACGTCACGGTCGAGCAGGTAGGCACGCTGGCCATCGAGGACGTCCAGCAGGCGCTCGAAGGCCCGCCGCGACCAGGCGTCGTCGAGGCTCACGTCGGCGTAGTGGCCGTAGCGCAGCGACTCGGCCACTTCCGTGGCCGCCTGGCGCTGATCATCGCTCGGCTCGAAGCTGGCCAGGGCCGGCGGCGTGGCCAGCAGCAAGCCCAGCACCGCGGCTCGCCCAAGGGTGACTAACAGGCTCATCGATGAAGCACTCCCCGATTCGTGTACACTCACTCTTCATCCAGACCCCGACCCGGCCGTCGAGTTGCATGGACAGACGCGCCATTGTAGCAGCTTGGCCGTGTCGTCAAGACCCCCGAAACGCCCCGCGATAGAGGAATTCCATGTCCGAAGATGCCCGCCTCGAGCGTCTGCTCGACTTCCTGCATCGATCCCCCACGCCCTGGCACGCCACGGCCAACATGGCCGCGCGTCTCGAGGCCGCCGGCTTCCGGCGCCTCAATGAGACCGCCACCTGGCAGCTGTCGCCCGGCGAGCGGGTCTACGTGACCCGCAACGACTCCTCGATCATCGCCCTGCAGCTGCCTCACGAGCGGCTCGCGGCCCTGCGCCTGATCGGCGCCCATACCGACAGCCCCGGCCTGCGCCTCAAGCCCAACGCCGCCCAGTGTGCGGCGGGCTGGCTGCAGCTGGGCGTCGAGGTCTACGGCGGGGCGCTGCTGGCCCCCTGGTTCGACCGCGACCTGGGGCTCGCCGGGCGGGTCCATGTGCGCCATGGCGACGGCCGCATCGAGGGCGTACTACTCGACGTCGAGCGCGCGGTGGCGATCATCCCGAGCCTTGCCATCCACCTGGATCGCGAGGCCAACAGCGGCCGGGTCGTCAATGCCCAGACCGAGATGGCTCCGGTGTTGCTGCAGGATGGCGGCCGGCCCGACCTCGAGCGGCTGCTCGCGCAGTGGCTCGAGGAGCAGCACGGCCTGGCCGAGTTCGAGGTGCTCGACTTCGAGCTGGCGTTTCGCGACATGCAGGCACCGGCGCGGGTCGGCATCGAGGGCGAGCTGGTGGCGAGCGCCCGGCTCGACAACCTGTTCTCCTGCTTCGCCGGCTTGGAGGCGTTGCTTGAAAGCGATGGCCGCCAGGGCGCGGTGCTGGTGGCCAATGATCACGAGGAGGTCGGCAGCGCCAGCGCCTGCGGCGCCCAGGGGCCCTTCCTCGGTGACGTGCTGCGCCGGGTCAACGCCCAGCTCGGCGAGGCGGGGGAGGAGGGCTTCATCCGCCTGATTCAGGCCTCGCGACTGATCTCCTGCGACAACGCCCACGCCCTGCATCCCAACTTCCAGGACAAGCACGACGCCGCCCATGGCCCGGCGCTCAACGGCGGCCCGGTGATCAAGGTCAACGCCAGCCAGCGCTACGCCACCAACAGCGCGACCGCCGCGCTGTTCCGGGACCTGTGCCGCGAGGTCGACGTGCCGGTGCAGACCTTCGTGACCCGGGCCGACATGGGGTGCGGCAGCACCATCGGCCCGATCACCGCCACCGAGCTCGGGGTGCCGACCCTCGACGTGGGGGCGCCCCAGTGGGCCATGCACTCGATCCGCGAGACCGCCGGCGCCCGGGACGTGGCGTACCTGGTGCGGGCGCTGACCGCCTTCGTCAATCGCGCCGAGTTGCCCTGAAGGCTGGCGGGGCCGCTTCAGCGCGGTCTTGCCGACAATGACGGCGTCGGTGTCGCAGCGCATCCAACGAAAAAGCCCGCCTGGTGAGCCAGGCGGGCTTTTCGGTGTCTGTCTGGTGGCTACGCCCTGATTCGAACAGGGGACCCCATCATTATGAGTGATGTGCTCTAACCAGCTGAGCTACGTAGCCGAACAACGGGGGCGAAGTCTACGCTCCTGCCTCGCCCTCGTCAAGCCTCGGCGGCCCCATGAGCGCCCTTAAGGCGTTTGGGCGGCTCAGACGTTGAAGCGGAAGTGGATGACGTCGCCATCCTTGACGATGTACTCCTTGCCCTCCAGGCGCCACTTGCCGGCGTCCTTGGCGCCCTGCTCACCGCCCAGGGCGACGAAGTCGTCGTAGGCAATGACCTCGGCGCGGATGAAGCCCTTCTGGAAGTCGGTGTGGATCACGCCGGCCGCCTCCGGGGCGGTGGCGCCCACCTTCACCGTCCAGGCGCGGACCTCCTTCACCCCGGCGGTGAAGTAGGTCTGCAGGCCCAGCAGCCCATAGCCGGCGCGGATCACCCGATCGAGCCCCGGTTCTTCCATGCCCAGCTCGTCGAGGAACATGGCGCGCTCCTCGTCCTCGAGCTCGGCGATCTCGGCTTCGATCTGGTTGCAGACCGGCACCACCACGGCGTCCTCGGCGGCGGCGATCTCGCACACCTTGTCGAGGTAGGGGTTGTCCTCGAAGCCGTCGTCATTGACGTTGGCGATGTACATGGTGGGCTTGAGCGTCAGGAAGCCGAAGCCCTTGAGCTGCTGCTTGTCGTCATCGTCGAGACCGAAGCTTCTCAGCGGCTGGCCCTCGGCCAGGTGGGGCTGGATGCGCTCGAGGATCGCCTTGGTGGCGATGGCCTCCTTGTCACCGCCCTTGGCCACGCGGACCAGGCGTTGGATGGCGCGCTCGACGGTGTCGAGGTCGGCCAGCGCCAGCTCCATGTTGATGATCTCGATGTCCGCCTCGGGATCGACCTGGTTGGCCACGTGGATGACGTTGTCGTTGTCGAAGCAGCGCACCACGTGGGCGATGGCCTCGGTCTCGCGGATGTTGGCGAGGAACTTGTTGCCCAGGCCCTCGCCCTTGGAGGCACCGGCCACCAGGCCCGCGATGTCGACGAACTCCATGGTGGTGGGCAGCACCTTCTGAGGCTTGACGATCTCGGCCAGCTTGTCGAGGCGCGGGTCCGGCATCGGCACGATGCCGACGTTGGGCTCGATGGTGCAGAACGGGAAGTTCTCGGCGTCGATGCCCGACTTGGTCAGGGCATTGAAGAGGGTGGACTTGCCGACGTTGGGCAGGCCGACGATACCGCAGTTGAAACCCATGGGAGTGTCCTGGAAAGCGTGTTCGCGATTGGAAAGTGGCGAGTATTCTACGGAAGCGCGGAGCGCCAAGCTACAAGCGCCGAGCGGCCGAGCGGCCGAGCGGCCGAGCGGCCAAGCCGCCAAACGACGGGTCTTCGACGATGCGGGTCGGATTCGGCCCCGGGCAGTGTCGTTCCGGGCATGACTGCCCGTCGTCGGCCCCCTTGTAGCTCGGCGCTTTCAGCTCGGCGCTGTAAAACGGTGCAGCCGATTCATGGCCTTCGCCCAGTCGCCGTCGACGGCCTGGGGCAGGGTGGTCAGGCACTCGTCGATGGCGGCGTCGATGGCGCCACGCTCCGCCTTGCCGGGGCGCCCCAGCACGTAGTTCGTCACCTGGCGAGCCTCGCCGGGGTGGCCGATGCCGATGCGCAGGCGGTGGAAGGACTTGTCGTTGCCCAGGGCGCGGATGATGTCGCGCAGGCCGTTGTGACCGCCGTGGCCACCGCCGGTCTTGTAGCGCGCCGTGCCCGGCGGCATGTCGAGCTCGTCGTGAGCGACCAGCAGCTCATCGGGGGTGAGCTTGAAGAACTGGCAGAGCGCCGCCACGGACCCGCCGCTGCGGTTCATGAAGGTGGTGGGCTCGAGCAGGTGCAGCTCCCGGCCGTCGAGCCGGACCCGCGCATGTCGGCCCAGGAACTTGCGCTCGGGGCGCAGCTCGGCGCCCGCCGCTCTCGCCACGGCGTGCACCAGCCAGGCGCCGGCGTTGTGGCGGGTGGCCTCGTAGTCGGCGCCGGGGTTGCCCAGACCGATGATCGCTTTCAACTGGCTCATGCCGGTCTCCTCGCGTGCGGCGTGATGGCAAAAAAAATCAAGCGCCGGGGCGCTTGATTCCTGACGACGAGGCGGGCAAGTCGAGGATCCGACATGCCCGCCGGCCACGACCGATTACTCGGTGTCGCCTTCGCCCGCGGCTGCTTCGCCACCGGTCTCTTCTTCGCCTTCTTCCTCTGCGCCACCACGGACCTTGGCCTTGGTGATGCTCAGGACCGCGTTGTCATGGTCCTCGCCGTGGGTCAGGGCGACCAGGGTCACGCCGGCCGGCACCGTGAGGTCGGACAGGTGCAGGGTGGAGCCCAGCTCGACCGCGCTGATGTCGACTTCCAGGTACTCCGGCAGGTCCTTCGGCAGGCAGCTGATCTCGACCTCGGAGGCGAGCTGGTGCAGTTCGCCGTCCTTGTCCTTGATCGCCGCGCAGGCGTCTTCACCGATCACGTGCAGCGGCACGTTCAGGGTCAGCTCGTGGGTCGCATCGACGCGCAGGAAGTCGGCATGCGTCACCAGCGGCTTGAAGGGGTGGCGCTGCAGGTCACGCACCACGACCTGCTGGGCCTTGCCGTCCACCTGCAGGTTGATGATGGAGGAGAAGAACGCCTCATCTTCCAGCGCCTTGTAGAAGCTGGTCTTGTCGACGGCGATCGGCTGCGGCGCCTGCTCACCACCATAGATGATGGCCGGCACCTGGGCGTTGGCACGACGCAGGCGGCGGCTCGCACCTTTCCCCAGGTCGTTGCGAACGCTGGCATTGAGTGTGTAATCGGACATGAAATTGCCTCTTTCTGAAGGTAAGGAAAGCGCCGTGGCCCGCGACCAGACCGCGGCGTTTCCGGGAGCCCCGTGGGGCGCTGCTCCGACGCCTCGTTCCGCCGGGCCGTCCGCCGAGCACTGCTCGGCGACACGGTCTCAGTGGAACATGGCGCTGACGGATTCTTCGTTGCTGACCCGGCGGATCGCCTCGGCGATCAGCCCGGCCACGCTGAGCTGGCGGATGTTGCCGCTGCGACGCGCGGCCTCGCCGAGGGGGATGGTGTCGGTCACCACCACCTCGTCGAGCACCGAGCCTGAGATGTTGTCGACGGCGGGGCCGGACAGGATCGGGTGGGTGGCGTAGGCCACCACGCGACGGGCGCCGCGCTCCTTGAGGGCCTCGCCGGCCTTGCACAGGGTGCCGGCGGTATCGATCATGTCGTCCACCACCACGCAGGTGCGGTTCTCGATCTCGCCGATGATGTGCATCACCTGGGCCTGGTTGGCCGAGGGGCGGCGCTTGTCGATGATCGCCAGGTCGGCATTGAGCTGCTTGGCGATGGCGCGAGCGCGGACCACGCCGCCGACGTCGGGCGAGACGACGACGAGATCATCGTAGTTCTGGCGTTCGATGTCGTCGAGCAGGATCGGCGAGCCGTAGACGTTGTCCACCGGCACGTCGAAGAAACCCTGGATCTGATCGGCGTGCAGGTCCATGGTCATGACCCGGTCGACGCCGGCCTTGACCATCATGTCGGCGACGATCTTGGCGGAGATCGGTACGCGAGCGGAGCGCACGCGGCGGTCCTGACGGGCGTAGCCGAAGTAAGGAACCACGGCGGTGATCCGGGTGGCGGAGGCGCGGCGCAGCGCATCTACCATCAGGATCAGTTCCATCAGGTTGTCGTTGGTCGGTGCACAGGTGGGCTGCAGGACGAAGACATCCTTGCCGCGCACGTTCTCGTTGATCTCGACCGCGACTTCGCCGTCGCTGAACTGTCCCACCGTGGCGTTGCCCATGCGGGTATCCAGGCTCTCGGCGACTTTACGGGCGAGATCGGGATTGGCATTCCCGGCGAAAACCATCAATTTTGACACGCGCAGCCACCTTTGCTGTGTTGGGTCTTCAGGGGTTGGGGTCGACGGGGTCCGGTCGGAATGGCTGGGGCAGCAGGATTCGAACCTGCGCATGGCGATACCAAAAACCGCTGCCTTACCGCTTGGCTATGCCCCAGGATCAGCTCCGCGCCGGCATGTCGGACATGTCTCGACGCCCGGGGGCGGCGAGGGGCATCGACCCAGCGCAGCATGAAGAGGTGAGCGGTTCAGGCCGCGCGCCTTGATGGCGTGCCAGCCCTCGGGAACCTCGGCCAGGAGACGATCTGCCTGTGACTCGGTCTCGAGACGGGCAAAGACGCAGGCGCCGGTGCCGGTCAGCATGGCCGGTGCCCGGTGGGCCAGCCAGTCGAGTGCACGCGCCACCTCGGGATAGTGTCTCCGGACGGTGTCCTGGCAGTCATTGCGCCAGCTCGCCGCTCCCCCCTGCAGTGCGCGCGCCATGGTAATCGGGGGGGTATGGCGTGTCAATTCGGGCGCCCCGAACACGGCCGGGGTGGAGACCGTCACGCCGGGGTGGATGACCAGAAACCAGGGGGTGTCGAGGGTCACCGGCGTCAGGCGTTCACCGATGCCCTCGGCCCAAGCGGCGTGGCCGTGCACGAACACCGGGACGTCGGCGCCGAGGGCGAGACCCAGGCGGGCCAGCTCGGTGAGCTCGAGGCCAAGCCCCCAGAGGGCGTCGAGGCCGAGCAGGGCGGTGGCGGCATCCGAGCTGCCGCCGCCGAGCCCTCCGCCCATGGGCAGTCGCTTGTCGAGGTGGATGTCGGCGCCCAGGCGACGACCGGTCTCGGCCTGCAGCAGGCGCGCGGCGCGAAGGATCAGATTGTCCTCGGAAGCGACTCCGTCGAGACTCGGAGAAAGATGCAGCTCGCCGTCCGTGCGGCGGCGCAGGGTGAGGGTATCGCCGGCGTCGAGGAACTGGAACAGTGTCTGCAGCTCGTGGTAGCCGTCCGGCCGACGGCCGGTGATGTGCAGCAGGCGATTCAGCTTGGCCGGCGCGGGCAGCACCAGCGGCTCGGCCTGGGGCGCACAACAGGGCGCAGAGAGGGGCGAGGTGCGGGGCATGGCGTCACTCATCGAGGGTGGGGCGCCAGTCGGTGACCACCAGGGTCGCGCGCAGCGTGTCGTAGGTCATCACCATCCGCCGCGGCAGCCACAGACCGTCGACGCGTGTCCAGTCACGGTAGACGATCTCCCAGCCGTCCTGCTCGAGCCGTTGCGGAAAGCCCAGGGCGTCACGCTCCAGCCGATGGGCGCTCTGCGGGGAGGGCAGGCCGCGCACCCAGTCGGAGAGCGCGCTGACCGGCAGCGACCAGCCCAGCTGCTGGGTCATCAGCGCCTCTGGCGTCTCGGCCTCGAAGCGCCCCTCGGCGGTGGTCAGCGAGAAGCGCCCCTCGCGTCCTTCCAGGGTGCTGCGGCCGCTGCCGAAGGGGCCGCTGATCAGCAGGCGGTAGTAGTGGGGGTGTTGGCTCCAGTCCAGGTTGGCGCTGGTGGAGTCCTCCGGGGTGCGCAGGCCGACCTTGCCGGCCAGTAGCCAGGTGTCGAGCTCTTTGATGCGCTCTCGCTGCGCCGCCCACTGCCCGGCGGCGCGCTCGCCTTCGGGCGGCGCGGGGCGGGTGGCACAGCCGGCCAGCAGGGCGAGCATCAGCAGGGGGATCAGCAGTCGCGTGAGGTGCGTCATGGGGCGTTCCGTGATGGGAAATGACGTGGAAGTGGGAAGCCGCATGGTGGAGCGTTCGACGATGGTGGTCGGGCGCTCTGCCATGGGAAGCCGTTCCTCAGGGCGCGGCGTCCAGTTCGGGCCGGCGCCGCAGCAGGTCATCGATCAGCGGGCGCGTCTCGAAGCGCTCGCGGGCCTCCTCCAGCAGGACACGGGCCTGGGCCTTCTCGCCCAGCGCCCAGAGCACCTCGATCAGGTGGGCGGCGATCTCCTGGTCCTGCATCGCCGTCCAGGCGCGCCTGAGCCAGGGCAGGGCGCGGGCGGGCTCGCCTTGGCGATAGTGCACCCAGCCCAGGCTGTCGAGGATGGCCGGGTTGTCCGGCGCGAGTTCATAGGCGCGCTCGATCAGCGCCCGCGCCTCGCCCAAGCGGCCCTCGATATCGGCATCGGCGAGGGTATAGCCCAGCGCGTTGAGGGCGGTGGCGTTGTCCGGGTCATGGTCGATGATATGGCGCAGGTCGGCCTCCATGGCGGCCAGGTCGCCATCGGCGAAGGCGCGCATGGCGCGCTGGTAGCGCAGCCGCTCATCGTCGGGACGCTGCGCGAGTTCGCTGTCGAGCAGGGCGTCGGCCTGGTCCTCGAGGCCCGCCTCGTCGAGCAGCTCGACCTCCACGGCGGCCAGTTCACTCTGGTAGGCCTCGTGTCGCAGGCGCTCCAGGCGCAGGAAGCTCCGCGCATCGAGGCGTCGATCGGCCTCCATCAGCATCGTGGCCGCGTTCACTCTCGCCGGCAGGAACTGCTCGCCCTCCGGCACCTGACGGTAATAGAGGAGGGCGTTGCCGATCTCGCCGCGCTCCTCGGCGATGGCGCCGAGCAGCAGTAAGGCCATCGGCGGCACCTCATCGTCGCCGACCAGCGGCAGCAGCAGGCGGCGCGCCGGTGCCAGGTGCTCGCGGTCGAGAAACAGTCGTGCCAGGCCCAGGCGCAGCGAGGGATCGTCGCCGTGTTCGGCGAGGAGCGCCTCGATGGCGTCCTCGGCGGCCTCGACGCTACCGAGGGCGAGCTCGGCCCGGGCCAGCAGCAGCATCAGCCGGGGATCGCCGGGTGACACCGCAAGGCCCCGGTGGGCGTGCTCGCGCGCCGCGGTGTAGGCGTCGGCCTCGAGCGCGAGGCGCGCCCGCAGGCTCCACAGCTCGGGCCGTTCGGAGGCCTCCCGGGCGAGCCGTGTCAGGCGTCGATCGGCCGCCGCCGGCCGCCCCGCGGCCGCCTCCAGCAGGGCGGTGGCGAGCTCGGCGTCGACGCGCTTCGCGGCCGGCGCCGAGGCGCGCGCCAGGTGTGACCGCAGACGGTCGAGCAGCGGGGCCGGCTCGGCCCCGGCCTCGAGGGCGCCCTCCACGAGCCCGAGCAGCGCGTTGCTCGCGCCCTGCTCGCCGGCGTCCTGTTCGGCCACGGCTTGCTCGATCGCATCCAGGCGGTGCCCCAGGGCGGCGGCCCAGTCGCCGCGCTGGAGGGCGAGGCTCGCCAGTAGCCGCGAGGGGGCGTCGCTGCCCGGCGCCAGGCCCTGCCAGCGTTGCGCCGCCTCCTCGAGCAGCGCGGGATCCTCGCTGAAGCGGGCGGCCAGGGTGGCGCGCTCGGCGAGGGCGACGGAGTCGTAACGCTCGGCGGCCTCGAGGAAGCCCCGGGCGGCGCGGGTGTAGTCGCTGCGTTGGCCGGCAAGCTCCGCCTGCAGCAGGCCGGCGAGACCCGCGGCGTCCAGGCCGCGGGTGATCGGGGGCGCCCCGGTCAGCGGGTCGCGCATGGGGGCGGCGGCCGACGAGGCCCCCGGCAGCCCCTGGCAGCCGGCAAGCAGCAGGGCCAGCGTCAGGGGGGCCAGGGGGGCGTGGCGACAGAGTCGGAGGAGGGGTCCGCGGGGCATGCGCGTCTCGTGCTGAAGGCCGAGCCGCCAGCATAACGGCTCGACCCGCCCGGGCAAAGCGTGATCCCCGTCACGGCATGTCGGGGCGCCTCCGGCGGCAGGCCTGTGCTAGAATGCGGCGCTTCGAGGATGGGCGGTCCGCGCCGCCGGATATCACCATGTCGCCCTTGCCGGAACCACGACTCGCGAAGATGCCGAACGCATGACGCTTCTTGCCCTGGGAATCAACCACCGGACCGCCACCGTCGAGGTGCGCGAGCAGGTCGCCTTCTCGCCCGCTCAGCTGGAGTCGGCGCTGGCCGAACTGCGTGCCCTGCCGGAGGTGCGCGAGGCGGCGGTACTGTCCACCTGCAACCGCACCGAGCTCTATTGTGCCACCGGTTCCGGGGGCGAAGGCGAGATCCTCGACTGGCTGGGACGCTTCCACGGCCTCAAAGTAGAGGATCTCACCCGCTGCGCCTATCACTACCGCGAGAACGAGGCGGCGCGCCACCTGATGCGCGTGGCCGTGGGGCTGGACTCCATGGTGCTCGGCGAGCCGCAGATCCTGGGTCAGCTCAAGGACGCTTACCAGTCGGCCCGTCAGGCGCGCAGCCTGGGCGGCGAGCTCGAGTGCCTGTTCCAGAACGCCTTCGCCGTGGCCAAGCAGGTGCGCACCGAGACCGGCATCGGCCGCAACCCGGTGTCGGTGGCCTACGCGGCCGTGAACCTGGCCAGCCGTATCTTCGGCGACTTCAGCCGCTCCCGGGCGCTGCTGATCGGCGCCGGCGAGACCATCGAGCTGGTGGCGCGCCACCTCCATGAGGCCGGCGTGCGCCAGCTCACCGTGGCCAACCGTACCCGCGAGCGGGCCGAGCTGGTCTCCGGACCGCTGGGTGGCCAGGGGATCACCCTCGATGCGATCCCCGACGCCCTGGTCGAGGCCGACATCGTGATCTCCTCCACCGCCGCGCCGCTGCCGATCCTCGGCAAGGGCATGGTCGAGCGGGCGCTCAAGCAGCGTCGTCACCGCCCGGTCTTCATGGTCGACATCGCCGTGCCCCGGGACATCGAGCCGGAGGTGGGGGAGCTCAGCGACGTCTTCCTCTATACCGTCGACGACCTGCAGGAGGTCATCGAGGAGAATCGCCGCCATCGCCAAGTGGCGGCCGACCAGGCCGAGTCGCTGATCGAGCACGGCGTGGGCACCTGGCAGCACGAGCGCCGCATCCGCAGCGGCGGCGAGCTGATTCGCGACGTGCGCGCCCGCGGCCAGACCCTGCGCGAGCTCTCCGAGCAGCAGGCGCTGGCGCGCCTGGCCCGCGGCGAGGACCCCGAGGCGGTGATCCGCCGGCTGGCCCACCAGCTCACCAACCGCCTGCTGCACCGCCCCACCGTGGCGATGCGCGACGCAGCCTCCGAGGAGCAGCACGACCTGCTCCAGGCCGCCACGACCCTGCTGCTGGATGAATCCACCGACCACTCCCGATAGGATGCGCCGATGAAAGCCACCCTGCGCCAGCGCCTCGATGCCTTCATCGAGCGCTTCGAGGAGCTTGCCGCCCTGCTGGCCGAGCCCGAGGTGATCAGCGACCAGACCCGCTTTCGCGACTACTCGCGGGAATACGCCGAGCTCGAACCCCTGGTCGAGGCCTGGGGCGAGTACCTCGGCGTCGAGGCCGATATCGCCTCCGCCGAGCAGCTGCTCGGCGACGCCGACGCCGAGATGCGCGAGCTGGCCGAGCTCGAGCGTGACGAGGGGCGCGAGCGGCTCGAGGCCCTCGAGGTGCGGCTCAAGCAGCTGCTGGTGCCCAAGGACCCCGACGATCGCCGCAACGTCTTCCTCGAGATTCGTGCCGGCACCGGCGGCGACGAGGCGGCGCTGTTCGCCGGCGATCTCTTCCGCATGTACGCCCGCTACGCCGAGCAGCACGGCTGGAAGGTCGAGGTGGTCAGCGCCAGCCACGGTGAGCAGGGCGGCTACAAGGAGATCATCTCCCGGGTCAAGGGCGAGGGCGTCTATGCGCGCCTCAAGTTCGAGTCCGGCGCCCACCGGGTGCAGCGCGTGCCGGCCACCGAGTCCCAGGGCCGTATCCATACCTCGGCCTGCACCGTGGCGGTGATGCCGGAGGCCGACGAGGTCGGCGACATCGACATCGACCCCGGCGACCTGCGGGTGGATACCTTCCGCTCCAGCGGCGCCGGCGGCCAGCACGTCAACACCACCGACTCCGCCATCCGCATCACCCACCTGCCCAGCGGCGTGGTGGTGGAGTGCCAGGAGGAGCGCAGCCAGCACAAGAACCGGGCCAAGGCGATGTCGCTGCTGGCCGCCCGGCTGAAGCAGTCGGCCGTGGCCAGCCAGCGCCAGCAGCAGGCCGACGCGCGGCGCTCCCTGGTCGGCTCCGGCGATCGCAGCGAACGTATCCGCACCTACAACTTCCCCCAGGGCCGGGTCACCGACCACCGCATCAACCTGACGCTCTACAAGCTCAACGAGGTGGTCAGCGGCGGGCAGCTCGACGACGTGGTCGAGCCGCTGATCCACGAGTACCAGGCCGAGCAGCTGGCGGCCCTGCAGCAGGACGCCGGATGATCCTCGATCACCTGCTGGCGCGGGCCGCCGCCCGGCTCGCCGCCGCTGGGTCGCCGAGCGCGCGCCTCGACGCCGAGGTGCTGCTCTGCCACGCGCTGGGGGTGGATCGCACCTGGCTCTATACCTGGGGCGACCGCGAGGCGCCGACCGTCGAGCGCGCGCGCTTCGAGGCGCTGGTGGCGGCCCGCGCCCAGGGCCAGCCGATCGCCTACCTGACCGGCGAGCGGGAGTTCTGGGGCCTGGCGCTTGCCACCTCGCCGCATACGCTGATCCCCCGGCCGGACACCGAGTGCCTGGTGGAGGCGGCCCTGGCCCGTGCCGCGCGGACCGAGGGGCGCCTGCTGGATCTCGGCACTGGCACCGGCGCCATCGCCCTGGCCTTCGCCAGCGAGCGGCCCGGCTGGTCGGTGCTCGGGGTCGACATCCGCCCCGAGGCCGTGGACCTGGCGCGACACAACGCCGCGCGGCACGGTATCGCCAACGCCGCCTTTGGCGAGAGCGACTGGTTCGCCGTCCTGGTCGACGGTCAACGCTTCGACCTGATCGTCTCCAACCCGCCCTACATCGCCGCGGACGATCCGCACCTGGCCTGGGGCGACGTGCGCTTCGAGCCGCACAGCGCCCTGGTGGCGGCCGACGGCGGACTTTCCGACCTCTGCCACCTGGTGCGCGAGGCCGGACGCTACCTGCTTCCCGGCGGCTGGCTGATGCTCGAGCACGGCCGTGAGCAGGCCGAGAAGGTGCGCGGAGTGCTCGAAGCCGCGGGCTATGTCGAGGTCGACAGTCGCGTCGACCTGGGCGGTCATCCGCGAGTCAGCCAGGGGCGGCGAGTTGATGACGGGACTGGAGGCAAACGGCCGTGATGTGGTACATCTTTCAGCAGAAAAAAACGCCACGTCTCGTCGCCTTTGCATGCGTGAAGCCCACCGAGGCCCCCAAGGTGGGGTGTTTTTCAGGTGATCGTACTGTCGCGACGGCGTGAAAGCCCCATCCAGACCGGCCTGCCAACGACAATGAAAGCCAAGACCCGTTCGCTCGACCGCATCGACCTCAAGATCCTGCGCTGCCTGCAGGACAACGCCCGCATCTCCTACGTCGACCTGGCCTCCCAGGTCGGGCTCTCGACCACGCCCTGCCTGGAGCGCGTCAAGCGCCTGGAGCGCGCCGGTATCATTCGCGGCTACAAGGCGCTGCTCGATCCGCGAGCGCTCAAGGCCAACCTGCTGGTGTTCGTCGAGATCAGCCTGGAGACCCAGTCGCCGGCGGTGTTCGACGAGTTTCGCCGCGCCGTGGCCAAGCTGCCGCAGATCCAGGAGTGCCACCTGGTCTCGGGGCAGTTCGACTACATTCTCAAGTGCCGGATTCCGGAGATGTCCGCCTACCGCCAGCTGCTCGGCGACGTGGTGCTGACACTGCCCGGGGTGAAGGAGTCCAAGAGCTACGTGGTGATGGAGGAGGTCAAGGAGAGCTTCAGCCTCCATGTGCCCGACATCGAGGAGTTCGAGGAAAAGTGAGGCCCGCCATGGATGATCAATCCCTGCTGCGCTACAGCCGGCAGATCATGCTCGAACAGGTCGATATCGACGGCCAGGAGCGCCTACTGGCCGGTCACGCCCTGGTGATCGGCGCCGGCGGGCTAGGCTCGCCGGTGGCCCTCTACCTGGTGGCCGCGGGCCTGGGGAGGTTGACCCTGGCCGACGCCGATGCGGTGGAACTCTCCAACCTGCAGCGCCAGATCGCCCATGCCACCGCGGACATCGGGCGCAACAAGGCCGAGTCGGCCCGCGAGGCGGCGCTCGCCCTCAATCCCGGCTGCGTGGTCCAGGCGATCGACGACCATCTGGAGGGCGAGGCCCTGGCCCGGGCGGCCGCCGAGGCGGACGTGGTGCTCGACTGCACCGACCGCTTCTCCAGCCGCTACGCCATCAACGCCGCCTGCCGGGCGGCCGGCGTGCCGCTGGTATCGGGGGCGGCGATCCGCTTCTCCGGCCAGCTCGCGGTCTTCGACCCGCGCGACCCGGACGCCCCCTGCTATGCCTGCCTCTACCCGCCGGGCGTGGAGGGCGACGAGGAACTGCGCTGCGCCGAGAACGGCGTGATCGCGCCGCTGGTGGGGGTGATCGGCAGCTTCCAGGCGCTGGAGGCGCTCAAGCTCGTCAGCGGCGCCGGTACGCCCCATCGCGGTCTCTCCACCTTCGACGGCCTCACCGGCCAGTGGCGCAACTTCGGGGTGCCGCGCGATCCCGCCTGCCCGGTCTGCGCCGGGCGCTGAGCGCCACCGCCCGTGGTCCTCGCCATGGGCGATATGGTTCGAGTGGTGGTGATTACTTGACGTCACGCGCGCGTCGCCTCGCGCCTTTCCTCCGCGACTCCCGCGCTGAATCCTGCCTATTTTTCTATAAAAAACAGCTTTTTGTATTTTTATTGCGAGTCGTCTCGTTGGTCTTGCGTTAAATATCCTCGCTTTCAAGGTGTCAAATACTTGACAGCTATCGTGGTGCTGGTGCCACACTGGGCCTGCCGGGGCGATCCCTCCATGGATCGCCTCCACCAACAATAATTAGCGCACCGCGCACAACAGATAGGTTCTCGTATGACGATCCCGCCCCGGCCGGAGCATCCGGCGTCCTGGTATCGCGCCTCCATCGCCGTCGAGCTCGGCGACTGCCCTCTGCTTCATGGCGAACGACGCGCGGATGTCTGCGTGATCGGCGGCGGCATCACCGGCTGCTCGGCGGCCCTGCACCTGGCCGAGCGCGGCTACTCGGTGGTGCTGCTCGAGGCCGGGGCGATCGGACATGGTGCCTCCGGGCGCAGCGGCGGCCAGATCCTGCCGGGCCTGGGCACCGACATCGCCACCGTCGAGAAGGCCCTGGGCCGAGAGCGCGCCCGGGAGATCTGGGAGATGAGCCGCGAGGCGGTGCGCCTGACGGCCGCCCTGATCGAGCGTCACGACATTCCCTGCGAGCTGGCCTGGGGCTACCTGCACGCCGCGGTGAAGCCACGTCATGTCCATGAGCTCGAGGCCTTCCGCGAGCGCATGACTCGCGACTATGACTATTCGGCTCTCAGCCTCCTCGAGGGCGATGCCCTGCGCGAGCATGTGGTGAGCGATGCCTATCCGGCCGCCCTCTTCGACGCCGAGGGTGGCCACCTCCACCCGCTCAACTACACCCTGGGACTGGCCCGGGCGGCGCGCCTCGCCGGCGTGGCCATCCATGAGCACAGCGCCGCCGTCGAGATTCGCCGCGGCGAGCCGGCCACCGTCGTCACCGCCCAGGGGCGGGTGGTCGCCGACAGTGTGGTGCTCGGCACCAATGCCTACCAGGCGGGCCTGGTGCCGGAGCTCTCCGGGCGCATCATGCGCGCCGCCAACTACATGATCGCCACCGCGCCGCTCAGCGAGGCTCAGGCGGCCCGGGTGCTGCCGAAGAACGACGCCCTCTCGGACGCCAACTTCGTGCTCGACTACTACCGGCTCTCCGCCGATCGCCGCCTGATCTTCGGCGGCGAGGTCAGCTACGACGGCCGGGAGCCGCGCAACCTCACGACCCGCATGGATGACAAGATCGCGCGCATCTTCCCGGTGCTCGAGGGCGTGCCCATCGAGTATCGCTGGGGCGGTGACGTGGCGATCACCCTGGACCGGGCGCCGGACTTCGGCCGACTGGGCCGCAACGTCTACTACGCCCAGGGCTACTCCGGCCACGGCATGGCGCTGGCTGGGCTCGCCGGCCAGCTGCTGGCCGAGGCCATCGCCGGGCAGCGCGAGCGCTTCGACGCCTTCGCGGCCATGCCCCATCGCCGCTTTCCCGGGGGCCGCCTGCTGCGCAAGCCGCTGCTGGTGCTGGCCACCCACTACTATCAACTGCGGGACCGGCTGTAACCGGGCCATTGAGAACCGAGAGGGCACCCCATGAACGAGACCATCACGGCGGACGCCATCGCCTCCTCCCATCCCCGCACGGCCGAAGCGGCGGCAGAGGGCGAAGCGTCACGCCAGGCGTCGGCCATCGAGATGCAGGGCCTGCACAAGCGCTTCGGGCGCGCCACGGTGGCGCTGGACGGCGTCGACCTGACCATCGAAGCTGGCGAGTTCTTCACGCTGCTCGGCCCCTCGGGCTGCGGCAAGACCACGCTGCTGCGCATCCTCGCCGGCCTCGAGGAGGCCGACGATGGCCGCCTGGCCATCGGCGGCCGCGACATCACCGAGGTGCCGCCCCATCGGCGCAGCGTCAATACCGTCTTCCAGTCCTACGCGCTCTTCCCGCACCTCTCGGTTCGCGACAACCTGGCCTTCGGCCTGAAGATGCGCGGCATGGCCGCCGCGGCGCGCCATGCCAAGGTCGATGAGATCGCCGACTTCATCAAGCTCGGCGACCTCGTCGACCGGCGGGTGGACCAACTCTCCGGCGGCCAGCGCCAGCGCATCGCCCTGGCCCGTGCCCTGGTCTGCGAGCCCGACGTGCTGCTGCTCGACGAGCCGCTCTCGGCGCTCGATGCGGGGCTCAGGAGTCAGCTTCAGGTGGAGCTGCTGCGGGTCCAGAAGCGCCTCGGCATGACCTTCGTCTTCGTCACCCACGACCAGGACGAGGCCATGGTGATGTCGGATCGCATCGCCGTGCTCAACGGCGGCGTGATCCAGCAGGTCGGGCCGCCCCGCGAGGTCTACGAGCATCCGGCCAACGCCTTCGTGGCGCGCTTCATGGGCCATGACAATCTCTACCCGGTCACCGGCCGGCAGGGCAGCCGGCTCGCCACGGCGCTGGGGGAGCTCACCACCGCCGAGGCGGGGGAGGGCGAGCTGCTGCTGATCCGCCCCGAAACCCTGGACCTGCTGCCCGGCGAGGTGGCGGGCGACAACCACCTGCCGGCCGTGGTCGTCGAGCGCCTCTACCGCGGCAGTCATGCCGAGTATCGCCTGGAGGTCGGCGACACCACCCTGCAGGCGACCCTCAACAATCGCGGTCGGCATCTGCCCGAGGTGGGCGATCGGGTCACCATCACGGTGGCGCCGGACGACCTGATCACCCTGAGTGAGTGAGGAGACGAGCATGGCCTATACCGGCGTAATGCCGTCCGCCCGCAGCCGCGCCATGGTGCGCGAGGCGCGCCACCTGCTGTTTACCGTGGCCCCCGGGGCGGTCTGGATCGTGATCTTCCTGGTGCTGCCCGGCGCCTACCTGATGGGCGTGGCCTTCATGACCAACGGCCCCTACGGGCTGCCGGAGATGCCGCTGTCGCTGGAGTCGTTCAAGCGCCTGGCGGGCTTCGGTTTCCTGGGCTGGAGCCCCGGCAACCTCTATACCCTGCTGCGCTCGCTGTGGCAGACGGCCGTCTCCACGGGCCTCGTGGTGCTGGTGGCCTACCCGATCGCCTACTACATCACCACCTGTCGTGAGAAGTGGCGGCCGATCATGCTGCTGCTGGTGGTGGTGCCGAGCTGGACCAATCAGGTGATCCGCACCTTCGGCTGGATGAACCTGCTGGCCCCCGGCACGCCGCTCTCCGGCCTGGCCGAGGGCCTGGGCCTGATCGCTCCCAACATGGGGCTCTATCCGTCGAGCTTCGCGGTCACCCTGGGCCTGGTCTACAACTTCCTGCCCTTCATGGTGCTGCCGCTCTACGCCGCTTTCGAGAAACTCGATACCGCCCAGGTGGAGGCCGCCCAGGACCTCTTCGCCTCGCCGGTGCGCGCCTTCTGGCATGCGGTCTTCCCGCAGACCCTGCCGGGGCTCCTGGCCGGCATCGTGCTGGTGGCGATTCCCGCCTTCGGCATGTACGTGATCCCCGAGCTGCTGGGCGGGGGCAAGGGCATGATGCTTGGCAACCTGGTGGCCACCCAGTTCTCGGGTGGTGCCAACTGGCCGCTCGGCGCGGCCGGCGCGATCCTGATGCTGATCGCCACCTTCATCGGGCTGTTCGCCATGCGTCGCATCGGCAAGCGCCTGGGTGGCGGCGAGGAGGTGGTAATATGAGAAAGCGAACCTTGCAGCGTGGCCTGACCGCCTTCTGGTGGTTCACCCTGGCGTTTCTCTACCTGCCGCTGGCGGTGGTGGTGCTGTTCTCCTTCAATGCCGCCAACAGCGCCGCCAGCTTCACCGGCGTCTCGCTGCGCTGGTATCACCAGCTGATGGGCAACGAAGAGATCCTCTCGGCCTTCGCCAACAGCCTGGTGCTGGCGATCACCTCCTCGGTGATGGCGCTCGGCATCGGCTGTCTGATCGGCTACGGCATGTATCGCCATCGTCACCGCAAGCTCGGCTGGCTGATCGTGCTGATCTACTTGCCCATCGTGCTGCCCGACATCGTCTTCGGCATCTCCGAGATGGCCTTCTTCGTGCAGATCCATCGCCTCACCGGGCTGCTGCAACCCGGGCTCGGCACGATGATCATCGCTCACGTGACCTTCCAGATCCCGTTCGTGGCGTTGATCGTCTACTCACGCTTCGTGGGCCTCGACCCGACGCTCTTCGAGGCCGCCAAGGACCTCTACGCCTCGCCGTTGAAGCGGGTCGTCCACTTCATGCTGCCGACCATAAAGCCTGCGTTGATCTCGGCGTTCTTCCTCTCCTTTACGCTGTCGGTGGATGACTTCGTGATCAGTTTCTTCACCGCCGGCCCCGAGAGCGCGACCCTGCCGATCTACATCTGGGGCGCCATCAAGAAGGGGGTATCTCCCGAGATCAACGCCATCGCCACGCTGATGATCGGTGCGGTGGCCATCGCCGCCATCATGAGCCTGCTGTTCAGCCGCCGCCGGCCCGCCTGAGCCGGCGCACCTTCCCGCGGGAAACGAGGAGAGTCGACATGACCAACAACAAGAACATCCTGGCCCTATCCCTGGGCGGCCTGCTGCTCGCCGGCAGCGTCCAGGCCCAGGAGAACAAGCTCTATCTGTTCAACTGGACCGAGTACATGGACCCCGAGATCATCGCAGCCTTCGAGGAGCGCTACGACGTCGAGGTGGTGCAGAACTACTTCAACTCGCTGCCCGAGATGTTCGCCAAGCTCAACGCCGGCGGGGTCTCCCAGTACGACATCATCGTGCCCTCCAACTACTACGTGCCGCGGCTGATCCAGACCGGCCTGGTGCAGAAGCTCGATACCTCGAAGCTCGACAACCTCGACAACGTCATGGAGCAGTTCCAGGACCCGGCCTATGGCCCCGGCGCCGAGTACACGGCCCCCTACCAGTGGGGGACCACCGGGCTCGTCTACAACACCGAGACCTTCCCGGACGCGCCCAAGAGCTGGTCGCTGATGTTCGACCCCGAGGTCAATCCCGAGCATCCCTTCGCGCTGATGGGCGACGGCCAGGTCAGCATGGGCGGCGCCTGCGCCTACCTGGGCCACGGCTACGACTGCACCGACATGAACGCCTGGAAGGAGGCGGCGCGGCTGCTCATCGAGACCAAGGGCCGGGAGACCTTCAGCGGCTTCACCGACGGCACCCCCGCCCTGCAGCAGCTGGCGCGCGGCGTGACCCACGTCGGGCTCTCCTACAACGGCGACTATCTGTTCTTCAAGGAGGAGGACCCCGACACCTTCGCCACCCTCGACTTCATGATTCCCGACGAGGGCGCCGAGATGTGGGTGGACTCGATGCTCATCCCCGCCGAGGCGCCCAACCCGGACATGGCGCACAAGTTCATCGACTTCATCCTCGAGGCCGAGGTCGGTGCCCAGCTCTCCAACTACAACTACTACGCCAGCCCCAATGCCGCCGCCACGCCCTATCTCGACGAGGTGCTGACGAAGCCCCCCGTCCAGCCGAGCGAGGCCGACATGGAGCGACTGCGTTTCACCCCGAGCCTCGAGGGCGATGCCCTGCAGACCTTCCAGCAGCTGTGGTCCGAGGTCCAGTCGCGCTGAGCGAAGGGTCCCCGGCATCGGGCCGGGGGCTCGCCATCCTGAGCAAGGAAGATCCCATGAGTAACCGACAGGAGCAGCCGCTCCTCAACGACTGGTTCCAGAACCACGGTATCACCGAGGTCGAGTGCCTTGTCTCCGACCTGACGGGCATCCTCAAGGGCAAGATCATGCCCGCCGCCAAGTACTTGAAGGGCGGTCGCCCGCGGCTGCCCGACTCGATCTTCATCCAGACCGTCACCGGCGGCTATCCCGATGACGAGGACATCCGCTTCTGGAACCCCGCCGAGCGCGACATGGAGCTGGTGCCCGATCCGAGCGCCATCTACCCGGTGCCCTGGGCCGAGGATCCCACCGCGCAGATCATCCACGACTGCTTCTACCTGACCGGCGAGCCGGTGGAGCTGGCGCCGCGCTACGTGCTCAAGCGCGTGCTGGATCTCTACGCGGCCCGCGGCTGGACGCCGGTGGTGGCGCCGGAGGTGGAGTTCTACCTGGTCAAGACCAACACCGACTCCGATTATCCCCTGGAGCCGCCGATCGGCCGCACCGGGCGCCAGGAGAGCAGCCGCCAGTCGTTCTCCATCGACGCGGTCAACGAGTTCGACCCGCTGTTCGAGGAGATGTATGACTACTGCGACGCCATGAACCTCGACCTGGATACACTGATCCACGAGGAGGGCGCCGGCCAGATGGAGGTCAACTTCCAGCACGGCGATCCGCTCGCCCTGGCCGACCAGGTGGTGATGTTCAAGCGCACCCTGCGCGAGACGGCGCTGCGCCACGGCATGTACGCCACCTTCATGGCCAAGCCCATGGCGGGTGAGCCGGGCAGCTCGATGCATATCCACCAGAGCCTGCTCGACAGCAAGGAGGGTCACAACGTCTTTGCCGACGAGGACGGGCAGCCCAGCCGCCTCTTCCACGCCTTCATCGGCGGTCAGCAACGCTACCTGCCCTCGGTGATGCCGCTGCTGGCCCCTAACGTCAACTCCTATCGCCGGTTGATGCGCACCGAGTCCAGCGGCTCGGCGCCGATCAACGTCGAGTGGGGCATGGACAACCGCACCGTGGGGCTGCGCGTACCGGTCTCCCCCCCCGAGGCGACCCGGGTGGAGAACCGCCTGGCCGGAGCCGATGCCAATCCCTACCTGGTGATGGCGGCTTCGCTGGCCTGCGGCTATCTGGGCATGCTGGGCCGGCTCGAGCCGCGGCCGCCGATGATCGGCTCCGCCTGGTCCGGCGGCAACAAGCTGCCCGACGACATCGGCCCGGCGCTGGACCTGCTCCACGATTGCCAGCCGCTAGCCGACATCCTCGGCGAGCGTTTCGTCAACAGTTACCTGGCGGTCAAGCGCGCCGAGCACCGCGCCTACTTCCAGGTCATCAGCTCCTGGGAACGCGAGCACCTGCTGCTGCGGGTCTAGGCGAGAGCACTCTGAGCAGATTCGCCGAGAACGCCGGGGCTTCCCCGGCGTTCTCGTGTGTTGATTATTTAATACCATAAAAATTGCCATTGCGGCTTTTATGCTCGTATCATGGCCAAAATGGTTGAATAAAACATCCACTCTGGAGGCTTTCATGAGCGACTCTCCCGCCACCGATCACGTGGCATCCTGGTACGCCGCCTCGGCCAATCCCGCCCCGGCGCGTCCGGCCCTCGAGGGTGAGATCGCGTGCGACGTGTGCGTGGTGGGCGCCGGCTTCACCGGTATCTCCGCGGCCCTGCACCTGGCCGAGCAGGGCCATCGGGTGGTGGTGCTGGAGGCGGCCCGAGTCGGCTTCGGCGCCTCCGGGCGTAACGGCGGCCAGATCGTCAACAGCTACAGCCGCGACATGGACGTGATCGAGGCGAAGTATGGCGAACAGACCGCGCGGGCGCTGGGCGACATGGCCTTCGAGGGCAACCGCATCATTCGCGAGCGCATCGCGCGCTACGGCATCGACTGCGACCTGCGCGACGGCAACCTCTTCGCCGCCTGCAACCAGAAGCAGCTCAAGGGGCTTGTCGAGCACAAGGCGCTCTGGGAGCGCTACGGCCACCGCGAGCTCGAGCTGCTGGAAGGGGAGGCGGTCAAGCGCGAGGTGACCTCCGAGCGCTACGTGGGTGCGCTGGTCGACCACTCCGGCGGCCACCTGCATCCGCTCAACCTGGTGCTGGGCCAGGCCGCCGCGGTGGAGTCCCTGGGCGGCGTGATCTATGAGCACACCCCGGTGACGGCCGTCGAGCACGGCCAGCCGGTACGCCTCTCTACGCCCCGCGGCGCGGTGCGTGCCGAGCGGGTGGTCATGGCCGGCAACGCTTACCATCAGGGCATTATGCCGGCGCTGGAGGGCAAGTCGATGCCCTGCGGCACCCAGATCATCACCACCGAGCCACTGGGCGAGGCGCGGGCCCGGGCGCTGCTGCCCAACGACCTCGCCGTCGAGGACTGCAACTACCTGCTCGACTACTACCGGCTGACCGCCGACCATCGCCTGATCTATGGCGGGGGCGTCAACTACGGCGGCCAGGATCCGGCCGACATCGAGGCGGTGATCCGTCCCAAGATGGAGAAGACCTTCCCGGGCCTCTCGGACGTGCGGGTCGACTATGCCTGGAGCGGCACCTTCCTGATGACGCTCAACCGGCTGCCGCAGTTCGGGGTGCTCAACGACAACGTCTACTACGCCCAGGGCTATTCCGGCCATGGCGTGACCTGCACCCACCTGGCCGGGCGCCTGATCGCCGAGGCGATGACCGGTCGCGAGGCACGCTTCGATGCCTTCGCCGACCTGCCGCACCTGCCGTTCCCCGGCGGGCGGATGCTGCGGGTGCCGCTCTCCGCCGTCGGTGCCTGGTACTACCAGGTGCGTGATCGCCTAGGCGTCTGAGCCGGGGCTGATCGAGAGGCATCGACGGCGCCGAGGGGCGCCGCTCACCGATCGACGTCGGCTGAGCGGGCGAGGCCGCTCAGGTGAACTTGCGAAAGAAATGGGTCATGTCGAACAGCTCGTCCAGGCGCTCGTAGCGCTCCCGCGCCTCGGGCCAGCGCTCCTCCTGGACGGCGGCGATCATGGTCTCCAGCAGCATCATGGTCGAGACGTTGGAATCCCATCCCGAGGGAATCTCGACCCAGCAGTGGAAGGTGAAGTCGGCCAGCGACGAGATCGGCGAGCCCCACTGATCGGTGAACAGCACGATGGCCACCCCGCGCTGCTTCACCATCTCCGCCAGGCGCAGCAGGTTGGTCTCGTAGCGCCGTATATCGAAGATCAGCAGGGTGTCGCCCGGTTGCATGTCGAGCACGTAGTGCGGCCAGGTGCCCGAGGACGAGGTCAGGTGGGTGACGCCGGGGCGCACCGCCTGGAAGTGCGTGAAGGCATAGTCGCCCAGCGCCTGGGTGATGCGCCCGCCGACGATGTAGAGGCGCCGCTCGGCATCGGCCAGCAGGCGGGTCGCCCCATCGAACCTCGCCGTCTCGATATGCGAGAAGGTCAGCTGCAGGTTGGTGGTGACCGCCTGGGCGAAACGGTTCAGCAGGTGGGTCTCCGGCGCCTCGGCCGACCAGTTGTCGCGTCGCTGCGTGGGCCCGACGCCCTTCGCCTCCAGCTCGCCCAACAGCGCCTTGTGAAACTCCGGATAGCCCTTGAATCCCAGCTTCTTGACCATCCGTGCCACGGTGGGAGAGGAGACCCCCGCATTGCTCGCCACGATGGTGATCGAGGCCAGCCCCGCCGCGGGATAGTTGTCGAGCAGCGCATCGGCGAACTTGCGCTCCGACGGCGTCAGCGCCGGATAGTGCTGGCGGATCAGTGCGCGCACGCTGGCGCTGGAATCGAGGTTCGTCAAGGCGCTTCCTTCCCGGTATGCCCTGCGGTTGCGCCTGCCACCAGGCAACGATGCGCGTGGCGAAGCAGCGTTGACACGGGCTCTGAAGAAATATTGACACACTGACTTTCACGCGTCTATATCTTTACAGGAGCGTGGAGGAGCCCAGATGTCAAGCGCAAGCGAAGCGTCCTACCCAAGCGTCGAGATCCACCATCGGCACGGCCAAGGCGCCGTGGTCATCCTGTGCGAGCATGCCTCGCATCACATCCCCGCCTGCTATCGGGCCCTCGGCCTCGCCCCCGCGCATCGGCGCAGTCACGCCGCCTGGGACCCCGGCGCCCGCGGCGTGGCCGTGTCGCTCTCCAAGCGGCTGGATGCCCCGCTGGTGGCGAGTCGCATCTCGCGGCTGGTCTATGACTGCAATCGTCCCCCCGAGGCGGAAAGCGCCATGCCGGCGCGCGTGGAGGTGATCGACGTGCCGGGCAATCGCGGCCTCGACGCGGCGCAGCGCGCCGCCCGGGTCGAGTCCGTCTACCGCCCCTTCTGCGACGCCGTGACGGAGGTGCTGGCCGAGCGGCGGGCGCGCGCCATTCCCACCGTGCTGATCACCATCCACAGCTTCACGCCGCGCTTTCACGGCGAGCGCCGCGAGGTCGAGATCGGCATCCTCCACGATGCCGACCGACGCCTGGCCGATGCGATGCTGGCCCAGGCACATCGCCTGGGCCAGCGGTGCATTCGGCGCAACGATCCCTACGGGCCCGAGGACGGCGTCACCCACTCCCTCGAGCTTCACGGCATCGGCCAGGGCCTTGCCAACGTGATGATCGAGGTGCGTAACGACCTGCTGACCACCCCCGAGGATCAGCGGGGTATCGCCGAGGAACTCTGTCGGCTGATCCATCCTGCGCTGGCCACCCTCGGTGTCGCATCGAGCCCCGGGGAGGGCGCGGCCGATGCCTAAGATCCTCCTGCGCTATATCGGCGCCATCGATGCCATGAACCGTGCCATCGGGCGCATGGCGATGTACCTGATCTTCGTGTTGATCGGCGTGCTGCTGTGGTCGTCGGCCTCCAAGGTGTTCCTGACGCCCTCGATGTGGACCCTGGAGACCGCGCAGTTCGTTATGGTGGCCTATTTCGTGCTGGGCGGCCCCTACTCGATCCAGCTGGGCTCCAACGTGCGCATGGATCTCTTCTACGGCGAGTGGAGCCCGAGGACCAAGGCCTGGGTCGATGCCATCACGGTGTTCTTCCTGCTCTTCTATCTCGGCGTGCTGCTCTATGGCGGGCTGGTATCGACGGCCTACTCCTTCGGCTACTTCGGCGATGAACCCTTTCGTTTCTTCCTCGACCTCATTGGCACCTTCGTGACCCAGGGGCCGTCGGCGGCGGGCGAGACGCTGGGCTTCCTGGAGCGCAGCCCGACGGCGTGGCGGCCGTGGCTGTGGCCGATCAAGTCCATTCTGTGCCTCGGGGTCTTCCTGATGATCCTTCAAGCCCTTGCCGAGTTCTTCCGGGATATCGGTCGCCTGCGCGGGGTGATCGACTGATGCCCTATGAGATGATCGCCATCGTGATGTTCGGCTCGATGATGCTGATGCTGTTCACCGGCCAGCGCGTGTTCGGCGCGATCGGCTTCGTCGGTGCCCTGGCGGGGGTGCTGCTGTGGGGCACCGGCGGGGTCGACATCCCGTTCTCCTCGGCGATGAAGCTGATGAAGTGGTACCCCCTGCTGACCCTGCCGATGTTCATCTTCATGGGCTACGTGCTCTCGGAGAGCCGCATCGCCGACGACCTCTACCGGATGTTCCACGTCTGGATGGGGCCGGTGCGGGGCGGGCTCGCCATCGGCACGATCGGGCTGATGGTGCTGATCTCGGCCATGAACGGGCTGTCGGTGGCCGGCATGGCCATCGGCGCCACCATCGCCCTGCCCGAGCTGCTGCGTCGCGGCTACGACAAGATCATGGTCACCGGCGTCATCCAGGCGGGGTCGAGCCTGGGGATCCTGGTGCCGCCCTCGGTGGTGCTGGTGCTCTACGCGATGATCGCCCGCCAGCCGGTGGGGCAGCTGTGGCTGGCCGGCGTGCTGCCGGGGCTGATGATGGCGATGCTCTTCATCATCTACATCTACGTGCGCTGTCGCCTGCAGCCGTCCCTGGGGCCCGCGCTGCCCGAGGCGGAGCGCGACGTCTCCTGGACCGAGAAGCTGCGCCTGCTGCGGGCGGGGCTGCTGCCGCTGGTGATCTTCGCGGTGATGATGGTGCCCTTCGTCAAGGGCTGGACCTCGCTGGTCGAGAGCTCGGCCGTCGGAGCGATGACCGCGCTGCTGGCCGCCACCCTCAAGGGGCGCATGACGCGTCGGGTGTTCGAGGTCTCGGTGCGACAGACCCTGGCCATCTCCTGCATGTTCATGTGGATCATCCTGGCGGCGCTGGCCTTCGGCGCCATCTTCGATGGCCTGGGCGCGGTCAAGGCCATCGAGGACCTGTTCACCGAGCGCCTGGGGCTCTCACCCTGGATGATCCTGATCCTGATGCAGCTCAGCTTCATCGTCATGGGCACCTTCCTCGACGACACCGCCATGCTGGTGATCGTGGCGCCGCTCTACGTGCCGCTGGTCGAGGCGATGGGCTTCGACCTGATCTGGTACGGCGTGCTCTACACCATCACCACCCAGATCGCCTACATGACGCCGCCGTTCGGCTACAACCTCTTCCTGATGCGCGCCATGGCACCGCCCCAGATCGGGCTGCGCGACATCTACCGGTCGATCCTGCCCTTCGTGCTGGTGATGACCTTCGCCCTCAGCCTGGTGATGCTCTTTCCGCAGATCGCCCTCTGGCTTCCGGGCTACATTTATGGGCACTGAGGCAGGGAAAGCGACGGCCGCCGTCGGCGACCCCAACGCCAGCCACAACAACAAGAGCCTCGACAGGGGCCGCATCCACGCACCATCCGGTATCACCACCAGGAGAGCGACACAATGACAACAAGACGCAAGTTTCTGATCACTGCCGCGGCCGGTGCGGCCATCGCACCACTGGCATCAAGGGTCATGGCCCAGTCGTCGTCCGAGCCCACCATCAAGTGGCGCATGCAGACCTATGCCGGCGCGGCCCTGGCCGAACACGTCGCCAAGCCGGCCATCGACCTGTTCAACCGCATCGCCGGGGATCGCATGCAGATCGAGCTCTACTATGCCGATCAGCTGGTACCGACGGGCGAGCTCTTCCGGGCGATGCAGCGGGGCACCATCGATGCCGTGCAGTCGGACGACGACTCCATGGCCTCGCCCACCGAGGTCACCGTCTTCGGCGGCTACTTCCCCTTCGGCTCGCGCTATAGCCTCGACGTGCCGGTGCTCTTCCACCAGTACGGGCTCAAGGAGATCTGGGAGGAGGAGTACGCCAAGGTCGGCGTCAAGCACGTCAGCGCCGGGGCCTGGGATCCGTGCCACTTCGTCACCAAGGAGCCGATCCGCAGCCTCCAGGACCTCGAGGGCAAGCGCATCTTCACCTTCCCCACCGCGGGGCGCTTCCTATCGCAGTTCGGTGTGGTGCCGGTGACCCTGCCCTGGGAGGACATCGAGGTGGCCGTGCAGACCGGTGAGCTCGACGGCATCGCCTGGTCGGGCATCACCGAGGACTACACGGTGGGCTGGGCCGACGTCACCAACTACTTCCTGACCAACAACATCTCGGGCGCCTGGATCGGCCACTTCTTCGTCAACATGGAGCGCTGGAACGAGCTGCCGGAGGACCTCAAACTGCTGTTCGAGGTGTGCTGCGAACAGTCCCACTACTATCGCCAGCACTGGTACTGGGGCGGCGAGGCCCGGCTGCGCGTGCACGGCGAGAAGCTCGAGCTGACCACGATCCCCGATGCCGAGTGGGACCAAGTGGAGGAGGCGGCCCAGGAGTTCTGGGACGAGATCGCCGCGCAATCCGAGACCAAGGCTCGGGTGGTCGAGATCTTCAAGCAGTACAACGCCGACATGCGCAAGGCCGGCCGCCCCTATCGCTACGGCGAGGCGTGAGTCGCTCCCATGCTCCGGCCGCGGTCGGGGCATGCCATTCAGGGAGGGGGCCCGACCGAGCGCGGGCCCTGTGGTGGTGATCAGTGAGGAAGTTCGGACATGACCAATGCGCAGGCTATGGACGCCCTCGAGGCCCTGAGGGGCCAGGTGGAGAGTGGCGAGGTCGACACTGTGCTCGTGTGCATCGTCGACATGCAGGGAAGGCTGATGGGCAAGCGGCTCCACGCGCGTCACTTCGTGGAGCACGGCTGGGAGGAGACGCACTGCTGCAACTACCTGCTGGCCACCGACCTCGAGATGGAAACCCCCGACGGCTACGCCAGCACCTCCTGGCGGGCGGGGTACGGCGACTACATCATGAAACCGGACCTGGCCACGCTGCGGCCCGTGCCCTGGCTCGAGGGCACGGTCATGACGCTCTGCGACGTGCTGGACCATCATACCCATGAGCCGGTGGCTCACGCGCCGCGCGCCATCCTCAAACATCAACTCGAGCGGCTCGAGCGGATGGGGTTCGAGGCGATCATGGCCACCGAACTGGAGTTCTTCCTGTTCGAGAAGCCCCTCGACGAGATCCGCAAGGAGGGGTTTCGCGACCTGCAGCCGATCAGCGGCTACAACGAGGACTACCACCTCTTCCAGACCACCAAGGAAGAGCACGTGCTGCGTCCGCTGCGCAATCACCTCTATGCGGCGGGGATCCCCGTAGAGGGCACCAAGGGGGAGGCCGGGTCGGGACAGGAGGAGCTCAACATCCGCTACGCCGAGGCCCTCGATACCGCGGATTACCACACCATCGCCAAGCACGCGACCAAGGAGATCGCCTGGCAGCAGGGGCGCGCAGTGACCTTCCTGCCGAAGTGGCACCACGACCATTCCGGCAGCTCCACCCATATTCACCAGTCGCTGTGGCAGCAGGGCGTGCCTGCTTTCTTCGACGACGGCGCGGCGCGGGGCATGTCGGCGCTGATGCAGCACTACCTGGCCGGGCTGTTGAAGTACGCGCCCGACTTCACCTACTTCCTGGCGCCCTACATCAACAGCTACAAGCGCTTCCAGAAGGGCTCCTTCGCTCCCACGCGCACGGTCTGGTCGGTGGACAATCGCACCGCAGGCTTTCGCCTCTGCGCGGAGGGCTCCCGGGCGGTGCGCATCGAGTGTCGCATCGGCGGCTCGGATCTCAATCCCTACCTCGCCATGGCCGGACAGCTGGCCGCCGGCATCAAGGGTATCGAGGAGCGACTGCCGCTGCCCCCGCCCGCCGAGGGCGATACCTACGAGGGGGAATCGGGGTTGATTCCGCAGACCCTGCGCGATGCCCGGGACGCCCTCGCCGCGTCGACCATGCTGCGTGAGGCCATGGGCGACGAGGTGATCGATCACTATGCCCGGGCCGCCGAGGTGGAGCTGGAAGACTTCGCCCGCGTGGTCACCGACTACGAGGTGGCGCGCGGCTTCGAGCGCTCATGATGCGGCGGCGAGCAGGTACCAACAGGAGAGGACGATGGGTCATACGCTGAGATGTATCTCGCCGATCGACGGGTCGGTATTTGCCGAGCGCGACGCGCTCTCGAGCGAGGCCGCCCGAGAGGCGGCCGACCGGGCGCGCGCGGCGCAGCCCGACTGGGCCGCTAGGCCCCTCAAGGAGCGCATCGACCTGGTGCGGGCCGGCATCGCCGCGCTGGGGGCGATGAACGACGAGGTGGTGCCGGAGCTGGCGCGGATGATGGGCCGCCCGGTGCGCTACGGCGGCGAGTTCGGCGGCGTCGAGGAGCGCGGTGGCCACATGGCGGCCATCGCCGAAGAGGCGCTGGCCGATATCGCGGTCGGCGAGGACGCCGCGGTCAAGCGCTACATCAAGCGCCTTCCCCACGGCGTGGTGCTGGTGGTAGCGCCCTGGAACTACCCCTACATGACAGCGATCAACAGCGTGGCGCCGGCGCTGATCGCCGGCAACAGCGTGCTGCTCAAGCACGCCACCCAGACCCTGCTGGTCGGCGAGCGCATGGCGCGCGCCTTCGCCTCGGCCGGCGTGCCCGAGGCGGTGTTCCAGAACGTCTTCCTGGACCATGACACCACCTCACGGCTGATCGCCGAGCGCGCCTTCGACTTCGTCAACTTCACCGGCTCCGTGGGCGGCGGGCGTGCCATGGAGCAGGCGGCGGCCGGCACCTTCACCGGGCTGGGCCTGGAGCTTGGCGGCAAGGATCCGGGCTATGTCATGGAGGATGCCGACCTCGAGGCCGCCGTCGCGACCCTGATCGATGCCGCGATGTTCAACTCTGGGCAGTGCTGCTGTGGTATCGAGCGGATCTACGTGCACGAGCGCCTTTATGACGCCTTCGTCGCGCGGGCCGTGGCGATGGTCGAGGCCTACACTCTGGGCGATCCGCTGGACGCCACGACGGATATCGGGCCGATGGCCAACATCCGCGTCGCCCGGGAGGTGCGGGCCCAGATCGACGAGGCCCTGGCCGCCGGGGCGAGGGCCCATATCGCTCGCAAGCCCGCCGACGACGGCGGCGCCTACCTGACCCCGCAGATCCTCACCGAGGTGACCCACGACATGCGCGTGATGCGCGATGAGAGCTTCGGTCCGGTGGTCGGCATCATGCGGGTGAGCGGCGACGAGGAGGCGATCCGGCTGATGAACGACAGCCGCTTCGGCCTGACGGCGAGCCTCTGGACCGCCGATATCGAGCGTGCCCAGCGCGTCGGCGACCGAATCGAGACCGGCACCGTGTTCATGAATCGCGCCGACTATCTAGACCCGGGCCTGTGCTGGAACGGCTGCAAGGAGACGGGGCGCGGCGGCAGCCTCTCGGTGATCGGCTATCACAACCTCACGCGGCCCAAGTCCTACTATTTAAAGAAAACAACAAGTTAAAGAAAACAACAAGTTAAAGAAAACAACAACCTGCTGAAGAAGGTGACGACATGACGCTGACCGGCAACTGGACCTATCCCACCGCCATCCGCTTCGGCGCGGGGCGGCTCAAGGAGCTGCCCGAGGCCTGTGCCGAGGCGGGCATCTCGCGGCCGCTGCTGGTGACCGATCGGGGCCTGGCCGACCTGCCGATCACCGCCGCCGCGCTCGACATCCTCGAGGCCGCGGGCCTGGGCCGGGGGCTTTTCGCCGAGGTCGACCCCAACCCGAACGAGCAGAACCTGGCGGCGGGTGTCGCGGCCTTCCGGGCGGGCGGCCATGACGGGGTGATCGCCTTCGGCGGCGGTTCGGGGCTGGATCTCGGCAAGATGGTGGCCTTCATGTCCGGCCAGACGCGCCCGGTGTGGGACTTCGAGGATATCAGCGACTGGTGGACCCGGGCCGATGCCGAGGCGATCGCCCCAATCGTGGCGGTGCCCACCACCGCCGGGACCGGCTCGGAGGTGGGGCGGGCCAGCGTCATCACCAACTCCGACACCCACGAGAAGAAGATCATCTTCCACCCCCGGGTGCTGCCCAGGGTAGTGCTCTGCGATCCCGAGCTGACGGCGGGCATGCCCCGGGCGATCACCGCCGGTACCGGGCTCGATGCCTTCGCCCACTGCGTCGAGGCCTTCTCGAGCCCGCACTACCATCCGATGAGCCAGGGCATCGCCCTGGAGGGCATGCGGCTGGTCAAGGAGTACCTGCCGCGCGCCTACGCCGACGGTGCCGACCTCGAGGCGCGTGCGCACATGATGAGCGCGGCGATGATGGGCTCCACCGCCTTCCAGAAGGGGCTGGGGGCCATCCATGCGATGAGTCACCCCATCGGGGCGGTGTTCAACGCCCATCACGGCACCACCAACGCAATCTGCATGCCGGCGGTGCTCGCCTTCAACGCCGAGGCGATCCGCGAGCGTTTCGACAGCGCGGCCGCCTACCTGGGCATCGAGGGGGGCTTCGAGGGGTTCCGGGCCTTCGTGCAGGAACTCAACGACCGCATGGGCATCCCGCGCACCCTCGCCGAGATCGGCGCCACCCCCGAGCGCATCGACGAGCTGGCCGAGATGGCCATCCAGGATCCCAGCTGCGGTGGCAACCCGGTGGCGCTGACCGTCGAGGACCTCAGGTCGCTGTTCCACCGCTGTATGTGATCACCGGGAGGCGGGCGTCCGCCTCCCGGTTCTGTGCCCGGAACAGCCGCTCGGCACGGCCGCTCAGATCCGTCGCTCAGAACAGCCCGGTGATCTCGCCGTGGTCATCGATGTCGAGGTGCGCGGCGGCCGGGTCGCGGCCGAGGCCCGGCATGGTGCGCATGTCGCCGCACAGCGCATAGACGAAGCCCGCGCCGGCGGAGAGGCGCACCTCGCGCACCGGCAGGGTCCAGCCGGTGGGGGCGCCGCGCAGGGTCGGGTCCGACGACAGCGACAGGTGAGTCTTGGCGATGCACACCGGCAGATGGCCCTGGGCCTGCTGCTGGTAGAGGTCGAGCTGGCGGCGGGCCTCGGGGCTGAAGGTGACATCGGCGGCGCCGTAGAGGCGGGTGGCGATGCGCTCGATCTTGGCGTCCAGGGGCATCTCGTCGGGATAGAGCAGGCGAAAGTCGCTGCCCTGTTCGGCGGCCTCCTCCACGGCCTGGGCCAGCTCCAGCGCGCCGATGCCCCCGTCGCGCACGTGGGTCGAGACGGCGGCCCGCACCCCGGCGGCCTCGGCGATGTCGCGAATCGCGGCGTGCTCGCTGGCATGGTCGGAGGGGAAGGCGTTGATCGCCACCACCGGGGTGACGCCGTGGGCGCGCAGGTTGTCGATCTGCTTGACGAGGTTGGCGCCGCCCGCATGCACGTCCTCGGGGCTCTCCGCCAGCATCGCCGTGGGCAGCGGCCGGCCGGGCGTCACGGCGTAGCGCCCGGAGTGGAACTTCAGGGCCCGCACCGTGACTACCAGCACCGCGGCATCCGGCGTCATGCCCGAGGCCCGGCACTTGATGTTGAAGAAGCGCTCCGCCCCCATGTCGGCCCCGAAGCCCGCCTCGGTGACGAGATAGTCGCCGCCGTGCAGGCCGATGCGATCGGCGACGATCGAGGAGTTGCCATGGGCGATGTTGCCGAACGGGCCGGCATGGATCAGCGCCGGCGCATGCTCGAGGGTCTGTAGCAGGTTGGGCTTGATCGCCTCCTTGAGCAGCGCGGTCATGGCCCCCGCCGCGCCGATCGCCTCGGCCGTGACCGGCTCCCCGTCGTAAGTCGTGCCGACCCGGATCCGCCCCAGGCGGCGCCTCAGGTCCTGGAGCGATGTCGCCAGGGCGAGTATCGCCATGACCTCGGAGGCCGCGGTGATTTCGAAGCCGCCCTGGCGGGGGATGCCGTCGGCGGGCGGGCCGAGTCCGGTGACGATATGGCGCAGCGCGCGGTCGTTGATGTCCATCACCCGCGGCCAGGTGACGGTCTGTGGGTTCAGGTCGCTGCCCAGGCGATGATAGAGATGGTTGTCGATCATCGCCGCCAGCAGGTTGTGGGCGGCGGAGACCGCGTGGATGTCGCCGGTCAGGTGCAGGTTGATGCGCTCCATGGGCACCACCTGGCTGTAGCCCCCGCCGGCGGCGCCGCCCTTGATGCCAAGCGTGGGACCCAGCGAGGGCTGGCGCAGGGTGACGGTGGCGCCGTGGCCGAGCTGCTGGAGGCCCTGGACGAGGCCGATGGCGGTGGTGGTCTTGCCCTCGCCGAGGGGCGTGGGAGTGATCGCCGAGACCACCACATAGCGTGCCCGGGGGCGCTCGGCCAGCGCGTCGGCGGCGGCGAGGTCCAGCTTGGCGATGCCCCGCCCATAGGGCTCCACCGCCTCGCCGGGCACGCCGAGGCGGTGGGCGATCTCCTCGATGGGCCACAGTCGGGCGTCCCGGGCGATCGCCAGGTTGCTGGGAGGGCAGGCTCGCGCCTGGCCGAGGTCGTGCGGTTGGCTCGTCATCGCCGCGTCTCCTGGGTCATCCACCTGGGTCATCCACCGGGGCGTCGATAGCCTCAGTCGTCGATAGCCACAGTATTCGCGCCCGCCCGGTCATGGGCTTGCCCGTCGGCGCCGGTGGGCTTGGTCGCAGCGACACGCCGAGGCCGGGTCAGGGGCCTCGCCGGGCGGGGCGCGGCGTCGCGAGCAAAGGGCGGGTCGCCGATGAGCAAGTCGCGGCGCTGTTGCGCGGACGAGAATCTGACTAGAGTCCAGGTAGGCGGCCACGGTGAGGAGGGCGAGCGATGGATCCCATCTATGCTCCGAACAAGGAGCACTACGACATCGGCTTCGTCCTGCTGCCAGGGTTCTCCTTGATCGCCTTCTCCTCGGCGCTGGAGCCCCTGCGCATGGCCAACCACCTCGCCGACCGGCAGCTCTATACCTGGCACCTGGTGAGTCGCGATGGCTGTCCCGTGCGCAGCAGCAGCGGCCTGGAGATGGCGGTGGACTGTGCCATGGAGGAGGAGCTGTCGCTGGACCTGGTGCTGGTGTGCGCCGGCGTGGACGTCCAGCACTACTGTGATCGCGATACCCTCGGCTGGCTACGCCGATTGGCCCGGCGTCGCATCCCGCTGGGCGGAGTCTGCACCGGCGGCTACGTGCTTGCCCAGGCCGGGATCCTGGATGGCTACAGCTGTACCCTGCACTGGGAACACATCTCGAGCATTCACGAGGCGCTGCTGTTTCCCGCCGTGACCTTCACCCCGCAGCTGTTCGTCATCGATCGCGACCGCTATACCTGCTCCGGGGGAATCGCGCCCCTGGACATGATGCTGACCCTGATCGGCCGGCAGCAGGGCCTGGCGCTGGCCGAGGCGATCGCCGAGGAGTTCATCCACGAGCGGATCCGCGAGGTGGGCGACCGCCAGCGCACCCCGCTGCGGGTGCGCCTCGGTCGCACCCATCCCAAGCTCGAGGAGCTGGCGACGCTGATGGAGGCGAACCTGCAGGAGCCGCTCTGCCTGGACGAGCTGGCCCGCTATGCCGACCTCTCGCGTCGCCAGGTGGAGCGACTCTTCCAGCGCTACGTGGGCTGTCCGCCGCTGAAGTACTACATGGAGCTGCGCCTCGTGCGCGCGCGGCTGCTGCTGCGCCAGACTCATATGCCGATCACCGACGTGGCCCTGGCGTGCGGCTTCATTTCGCCGCCGCACTTCACCAAGTGCTATCACGACCGCTTCGGCCACTCGCCGAGCCGCGAGCGCGTGCGGCGCAGCGCTCGCGAGGGCGGCACGGCATCGGGCGAGGTGCGCCCGGATGCGCCGCGGGTCGAGGAGGTCTGAGGTTTTCGAGGGGCGACGGCGTTTCCGGGGAGCGTCGCTCCCCGGCGGGGCCCGTCAGCCTCTGGGCCGCAGGTTCTCCGGGTCATACAGGGCGCGATAGCCGACCGCCTCGACGTTCAGCGGATAGTGCTCGCCGAAGTACTCCATGCTCAGCACCTGGCCCACCCGGGCGTGGGAGACCGGCAGGTAGCCCAGGGCGATGATCTTCCCCACCGACGGGCCATAGGCGATGCTCGTCACGTAGGAGCGGCGTCCCAGGGCATCCACCAGCACCTCGCCGCTCTCCGGATCGAGGATCGGCGAATGGCCGACCGGGTAGCGGGCCACACCCCGGGCATCGTGGTGCGCCGTCATGGTCAGGGTGCAGAGGTAGGCCGGCTGCTGATGGCGCTCGCGCTGGGCCAGGTAGGCGCCCTTGCCATGGAACTCCAGTGGCTTGACCTTGGGGCGCGCCAGGCCCGCCTCGACCAGGTTGTACTCGGTCAGCAGGTCGACATTCTGCAGCCGCAGGCTCTTCTCGAGGCGCCGGCTGTTGGCGTAGGTCTCGATGCCCACTGGGGTCACGCCCTGCTCGAACAGCAGGTCCCAGAGGGTCAGCCCGTAGCTGAACGGCAGGTAGAGTTCCCAGCCCAGCTCGCCGACGTAGGAGATGCGAAAGGCCCAGATTGGCAAGCCCCGCACCCGGATCGCCCGCGCCGTGGCGAAGGGGAAGGCGTCGTCCTCCAGCGCCGTGGGGTCGTCAGCGAGCGCCTGCAGGGTGCGCCGCGCCTCCGGGCCCCAGAGCCCCAGGGTGGCCAGGGAGTCGGTACGATCCTCGACGTGCAGGCGCGTCAGCTGCCGGGCCTCGGCCATCCGGGTCATCCACATGAGGTCGCGATGGCCGGTGTCGCCGCCGCACATCACCCGGAAGCCGTCCGCGGCGAGGCGCACGATGGTCAGGTCGGAATGCACGCCGCCGGCCTCATCGAGAAAGTGGGTGTAGATCCCCTTGCCGAGCGGCGTCTCGCCCCCCACCCGCGCCACCGAGAGATACTCCAGCAGTGCCTCGGCGTCGGGGCCGGTGACGTCGAAGATGGCGAAGTGGGAGAGGTTGATCATGCCCACGCCATCACTCAGGGCGAGATGCTCGGCGTTGGAGACGCGCCAGAAGTGGCGGGCGTCCCACTCGTCCGGCCGCTCGGGCACGCGGTCGCCATAGCGTTCCAGTAGCGCCTCATTGGCGGCATAGCCGTGGGCGCGCTCCCAGCCCACTACTTCCATGAAGTGGCCCCCGAGGGCCTCCTCCCGGGGCCAGAAGGGGCTGCGGCGCAGGTTGCGGCCCGTCGCGAAGGGCTCGCGAGGGTGCACCGGCGGGTCGTAGATCTTTTGGGCGATCTCCCGGCAGCGCCCGACGACGTGATGCGGCGTCTTCTGCACCGGGTAGAAGCGGGCGATGTCGATGCCGTGGGGGTCGAGGGTCGGGCGGCCATGGGTGAGCCAGTCGGCCAGCACCTTGCCCATGCCGGGGCCGTCCTTGACCCATACCGCCTCGCACAGCCACAGGCCGCGCGTCTCCGGCGACTCACCGACCAGCGAGCCGCCGTCCGTGGTGACCGAGAGCAGGCCGTTGAAGGAGTGCTTCTCGTCCCAGCCCAGCTCGCCGAGCACCGGGGTCAGCTCGATGGCCCGCTCGAAGGCGGCCATCACCTGGTCGATCTCCAGGTCGCGCATGGAGGGCGAGAGCCGGGCCTGCTCGCGCTCGAGGATGTCGGTGGGGGCGACCAGGCGCGGCGCGGTGGCCTCGTAGTAGCCCCATTCGAGCTGCCCGCCCTCGGTGCTCTGGGGGTCGCCGGTGTCGCGCAGGTAGGCTGAGTTGCCCTGGTCGCGCAGCAGCGGATAGCCGATCTCGAGCCCGGTGCCGGCGAAGGTGTCGAAGGGGCCGAAGAACATCAGCGGGTGCTCCACCGGCATCAGCGGCAGGCTGACACCGGCCATCGCCGCGGGGATCGGACCCCAGATCCCCGAGGTGACGATCACCACCGGGGTGGCGATGTAGCCCCGGGCAGTCATGACGCCGCGCACTCGACCATCCTCGACGTCGATGTCGATGGCCGGGGTGTCGGCGAAGGCCTGGAGGTGGCCGGAGGCCACCGCCTCCTCGATCAGCTCGCCGGCGACCCCCTGCGAGCGGGGCACCACCAGTCCGGCGTCCGGGTCCCAGAGGCCGCCCAGCACCAGCGACCGCTCGACCAGCGGGAAGCGCTCGACGACCTCGTCCGGGCCGATGAGCCGCGCGTTGGTGCCGAAGGCCTTGCCCGAGGCGACCTTGCGCGCCAGCTCGGCCATGCGCGCCTCGTCGCCGACCCGGGCGATCTCTATCCCCCCCACCCGCTGGTAGTGCCCCCGGCGCTCGTAGAACTCCCGGCTGTAGGTGGTGGTGAAGCACGACATCTTGTCGTGGGCGGTCATGTAGCAGAAGTCCGAGGCGTGGGAGGTCGAGCCGATGTCCGAGGGAATGGCGGACTTCTCGAGCCCCACCAGGTTCGTCCAGCCCAGTTCGATCAGGTGGTGGGCCACCGAGGCGCCGACGATGCCGCCCTGGCCGATGATCACCGCGTCTGCCTGCTTGGGTAGTGTTGACATGGCCGCTCTCCGATGCCGATGCGCTCGCCGCTTCTGGCTTCACCATAAGACAGGCCGGCGCCGCCCGTTTGCTCTGGCCGACCGGTTCTTGTCCCGCGGCGACCATCGGCGGCGCCGCGCGGCGGGCGGTGCCGGACGAATGGTACGCGGTGTCGCTGGGACCAAAGTGGCGGTCGCCGCTGGTGCCATGGGAGCGGGCGCGCGGGACTAGCTTCGAGGGCATGACCGGCCTTTCGGCATTCGCCTCGAGGCCGCTTGGCAGGGCCTCGCATCAGCACAGGAGAGACGATCATGTCCCAGGTCATCGAACGCATCGACCACACTCAGACGACCCCGGAGATCCTGCTCTATCCGCGGATCCGCAAGTCGCCGTTCTTCTATGCCTCGCGGCGCCACGGGGTGCGCAAGTACAGCGTCTACAACCATCACTACCATCCGCGCCTCTACACCGATCCCGTCGACGAGTACTGGGCGCTGGTGGAGGGCGTCACCCTCTGGGACGTGGGCGTGGAGCGCCAGATCGAGATCTCGGGCCCCGACGCCTTCACCTTCACCCAGCGGCTGGTGCCGCGGGACATGCGCCAGTGTCAGGTCGGTCAGTGCAAGTACGTCTTCGTCACCGCAGATGACGGCGGCATCATCAACGACCCGGTACTGCTGCGCATCGAGGAGAACCGCTTCTGGCTGTCGCTGGCCGACAGCGACGTGCTGCTGTGGTGCCAGGGGCTCGCCTATCACTCTGGCCTGGACGTCACCATCCGCGAGGTGGACGTGGCACCGGTGCAGGTCCAGGGGCCGAATGCCAAGCCGGTGATGGTGGACCTGTTCGGCGAGCGGGTGCTGGAGATTCCCTACTACCACCTCATGGAGGCGGAGCTCGACGGCATGTCGGTGGTCGTCTCGCGGACCGGCTATTCCGGCGAGATCGGCTACGAGATCTACCTGCGCGAGGCGACCCGCTACGGCGAGGCCCTCTGGCAGCGCGTCTTCGAGGCGGGGCGGCCCCACGGCATGCAGGTGATCGGCCCCTGCCATATCCGCCGCATCGAGGGCGGAATCCTCGCCTTCGGCTGCGACATCTGGTACGACACCAACCCCTTCGAGGTGGGCATGGGCTACGACTGGATGGTCGATCTGCGCGGCGACGACGACTTCATCGGACGCGCGGCCCTGGAGCGCATCAAGGCCGAGGGCGTCTCGCGGCGGCTGGTGGGTGTGGAGATCGACGGTCCGAGCATCGGCTATTTCACCGACGGCTCGATGATCGACGTCTTCCCCGTCCACGACAGCAGCGGCTCCTTGATCGGCAAGGTGACCTCGGCCACCCGCTCGCCGCGCCAGGAGCGCAACATCGGCTACGCCATGGTGCCGATCTCGCATGCCGAGCTCGGCACGCCGCTGCGCATCGAAGCCAATACCGGCATGCAAGAGGCGGTGGTGGTGACCAAGCCGTTCCACGATCCGCGCAAGGACATACCCAAGGGCTGACCCATGAACGATCTGTGCAGCGCGATGCCCCCGGAGCAGCGGCTCCGGGGGTGCCTGGCCCTGGCTCGCTCTCGCTACGAGCTGCTGCCCCTGGCCGATCTGCAAGAGGCGGCCCACCGGCTGCCCCCCGGGGCCTGGGTCACCGTGACCTGCTCGCCGCGCCACGGCATCGAGCGCACTCTCGAAGCGGCGGAGAGGCTGTCCCGTGACGGCTTCTGCGTGGTGCCCCATCTCGCCGCGCGCCTGGTTCGCGACCATGACCACCTGGAGGCGATCGCGGCGCGTCTCTCGGCCGCCGGCATCGACGATGCCTTCGTGGTGGGCGGCGATGCCCCCCGGCCGGCGGGCGACTATGCCAATGGCCTGGCCCTGCTGGAGGCCCTGTCGCAGCTTCCCGGCCGGCCGGCACGGCTCGGCGTGCCGGCCTACCCGGAGGGACACCGGCAGCTCGACGGCGCCCTGTTGCAGCGCGACCTCGAGGCCAAGGCGAGGATCGCCGACTACGCCGTCACCCAGATGTGCTTCGAGTCGGCACCGCTGCTCGACTGGCTGCGCCGTCAGCGCGCCGGAGGCCTGGCGCTGCCGGTCTACGCGGGCATTCCCGGGGTGATCGCCCATGCCCGGCTGCTGTCGGTGGCCCTGCGCATCGGCCTGGGGCCCTCGACCCGGGCGCTGGGGCGCCAGCGGGGGCTGCTCGGGCGGTTGCTGCGGCCGGCCGTGTACCGCCCCGAGGGGCTGATGCGCGGGCTGTGGCCGTCGCTGGAGGAGCCCGGCGGGTTCGCCGGCCTGCATGTCTACTCCTTCAACCAGGTCAGCGCGACTCGCGCCTGGCTGGAGGCGCTGTGTGCGAGTTACTGCGCCGGCCAGGCGTTGGAGCCTGCGCTGTCGTCGTCTGCCGACAGCGGAGCAGAGATTGTGAAACCTGCGGCGAGGTGCTGAAGCCCGGGAAGGCGGCACCGTATACTGGGTGCGATCGGCGAGTGATGCAGGAGGCGTCATCGCCATCGCACCCTTTTTTCGTCACGCATCTCCCGGTGACCGTGACAGCCAAGAGGCGCAGCCGCGTCTTCCAGGAGGTGAAAGATGAGCAAGTCGATCGTGGTGGGCTCCACCCTGGCCGTGCTGGGGCTGGGCGGTATCGCCCTCGGTGCCTGGCAGGTCCAGGACGCGCAACGCGGGCCCGAATACGCCCAGATCACCAGCGTCGAGACCCTGACGCGCACCGTGGAGACGCCCCGCGAGGTCTGCGAGCAGGTGGTCGTGGAGTTGCCGCCCCAGGAGGCCCCGGCGGGACAGGGCGCCAGCCGTGATCCCCACCGCGTGCTGGGCACCGCCGCCGGCGCCATCGTTGGCGGCCTGCTCGGCAATCAGATCGGCGGTGGCAGCGGCAAGAAGATCGCCACCGTGGCCGGGGCCATCGGCGGCGGCCTGGCCGGCCGCGAGGTCCAGGAGCGAGTGGAGGCGCGCCAGCACGCCCAGGCGGCGCCGTCCCAGCCGCTTACCACCACCCGTCAGGAGTGCCGCACCGTGGTCGATACCCATCAGCAGACCGAGGGCTATGAGGTCACCTGGCGCCACGGCGAGCGGGTCGAGACCACGCGCCTGGAGCGTCGCCCCGAGGGCGATCGGGTGCTGCTCGAGGAGGGGCGTCCCCAGTGGGAGGCCGTCTCCGAGAAGGACGTCGCCTCCGAGGAAGCCTGAACGCTTGAAAGCATCACCCACGACAGCGCCCCGGCCAATCTCTGGCCGGGGCGCTGTCGTTGTGGACGGGCGAGGACGCCGGGTCAGTATCTCGACTCGGCCGCTTCAGGTCAGCAGGAAGCCCAGCGCCAGGAAGCCCAGCGCGGTGACGCCGGCCCCGATCAGGGCGTAGGGGAACTGGGTGAGGGCGTGCTGCATGGGCTGGCAGCCGCTGCCCTGGGAGGAGAGCACCGAGGAGTCCGAGAAGAAGCAGGCGTGGCTGCCGAAGCTCGACGCGGAGAGCAGCGCACCGACGACCAGCGGCATCGGGGCGCCCATGCTCTGGGCGATGGGCACCACGATGGGGATCGAGATCACGAACACCCCCCAGGAGGAGCCGGTGGCGAAGACCACCACGGCCATGGAGAGGAACACGATGGCCGGCAGCAGGGCGACCGTCAGGTGGGGCGTCAGGGCATCGATCATGAAGGCGGTCATGCCCAGCTGGTCATTGATCTCGCGCAGCACGAAGCCCACCGCGACGATGGCCAGCGGCAGCATCATGGTGCGAAAGCCGTCCATGATGGCGTCCATCAGGGTGGCGAAGGTAGCCAGGCGCTGGATCAGGTAGAGCAGGATGGTGAACATGATCGCCACGATCACCCCCTTGAGCAGGTCGATCTCGAACCAGGCGCTGGCGCCGATCAGCACCGCCATCGGGGCCAGGAAGTTGATCACGCCGACCCACGGCCGGGTCGTGGGCACGTCGTCCTCGCCGAGGGCGACATCCGGCGCGTCGTCGGGGATCGGCTGGCCGCTCCTGGCGCGCGCCTCGGCGGCCTTCATCGGCCCGATGTCCGGCATGATGCCGATGGCCACCAGCAGTACCAGGCCCATGGCCACCCAGCCGTAGAGCATGAAGGGGATCGACTGGATGTAGAGCCACATGCCCGCGCTCTTGGTCGCGGCGTTGGTCTCGAGCAGCTCGGCGAAGTAGACCGCCCAGGTGGAGAGCGGCACCAGGATGCAGATCGGCGCCGCCGTGGAGTCGACGATGTAGGCGAGCTTCTCGCGGGAGACGCCGAAACGGTCGGTGAGGCGTTTCATGGCCGCCGAGGTGGCCAGGGCGTTGAGGTAGTCGTCGATGAAGATCAGCACGCCCAGCGCGGCGGTGCTCAGCAGCGACTGGCGGCGCGTCTTGACCAGGCGGGTCATGAAGTGACTGAAGCTCAGGGTACAGCCCGACTTCTCCAGCATGGCGATGAAGCCGCCCATCAGCCCGCAGACCAGGATCAGCCAGGCAATGGTCTCGTCCATCATCACCGCGAGCGAGATGTCGGCCAGCTCGCCGACGAAGTCCTGGGGCTGGAGCATGATCAGCCCGGAGATCGCGCCGATCGCCAGGGCCTCGAGGGTGCGGTGGGTGGCGATGGCCACCACCAGCACGATCAGCGAGGGTACCAGGCTGATCCAGCCGAAATCCGTGCCGGGCTGGTGGGTCAGCGTCAGGCCGACCACCGTGGCGAGCACGGCCAGCATCAGCAGCAGGGTGCGGCCCGTGCCGCGTCGCGCGGGCAGCGAGGGGGCGAAGGGGTGGGTGGACTGGCTCATGGACGACCTCCATCGCGCAACGGTGCGGCGCCGGGCGTATCGGGGAGGGTGGATCGGTCGGCATGGGCCGGGACAAGGGGGATTGTGATTGTCATTGCGTGGCTCCCTTGGTGGCTGTGAGGGTGAGGGGGTATCGGACCGGCACGGGGCGTCCCGGACGACCGCCGGCGGGATCACCGGGGGCATCGATCATGGGGTCGCTCTTGGGACTCTCAGAGGCCGACGGGGCGCCGGGGTTCAGACGTGGCGCAGGTACCAGTCGTATTCCAGCTTGCTCACCGCCTGCATGGCCCGGTCGCGCTCGGCGCGGCGATTGGCCAGGAAAACGTGGAGGAAGTCGCGTCCGAGGGCCTCGGCGAGGACCTCGCTCTCCTCCAGCAGGGCCAGCGCCTGGTACCAGCTGTTGGTCAGGCTGGGCGCCACCTGGTCGTAGGCGTTGCCGCTGATCGCCGGGGGCGGCGTGGCCTGATGCTGCAGGCCATGGTCGATGGCGGCCAGCAGCGTCGCCATCAGCAGGTAGGGATTGACGTCCGCGCCGGCCACCCGGTGTTCGAGGCGCCGCGCCGCGTTGGGGCCAGAGGGAATGCGCACCGCCACCGAGCGGTTGTCGTAGCCCCAGGTCGGAGCCATGGGCACGTAGAGGCCCGGCTGGAAGCGGCGGAAGGCGTTGAGATTGGGGGCGAACAGCGCCATGGAGGCGGGCATCAACGCCAGCAACCCGGCCACGGCCTGCTTGAGCCGAGGCGTGCCCAGCGGGTCCTCATTCTCGGCCGCGAAGACGTTGCGTCCCGCCTCGTCGAGTAGGCTGATGTGGACATGGGTGCCGCTGCCGGCCTCCTCGCCATAGGGCTTGGCCATGAAGGTGGCCTCGAAGCCATGCCGCAGTGCCACGCCCTTGATCAGCCGCTTGAGCAGCACGGCGCTGTCGCAGGCCGCCAGGGCATCGTCGCAGTGGATCAGGTTGATCTCGAACTGCCCCGGGGCGCACTCCTTGAGGGCGGTATCCAGCGGCAGGCCCTGGATGCGCGCCGCCGAGTGGATCTCCTCGAGGAAGTCCGCGTATTCGTCGAGCTCGCTGATCGAGTAGAGTTGGCTGTGGCTGGCGCGCTCGCCGCTGGCCGGTGAGCAGGGGGGCTGGGTCATGCCCAGCTCGTCGCGCTGGCGGTCGACCAGGTAGAACTCTAGCTCCACGGCGACCACCGGCGTCAGGCCCGCCTGGTGGAAGCGCTCGAGCACGCGGGACAGCACCTGGCGAGGATCGGCGAAGAAGGGGGTGTCGTCGACCTCGACCATGGTCATCAGCAGTTGGGCCTGGCGGCCATTGCGCAGCCAGGGGCTCGGCATCAGCGTGCCAGGGACGGGGCGGCAGACCCGATCGCCGTCGCCGCTGGAGAGCCCCAGCCCGGTCTCCTCGATGGTGTTGCCGAGGATGTCCAGGGCGAATACCGAGGCGGGCAGGTTGACCCCGTCGCGATAGGCTTTCTCCAGATTCTCGCGCGGGATGCGCTTGCCGCGCTGCACGCCGTTGAGGTCGCTGATCAGCAGGTCGATGCTGGCAATGTCGGGGTGACGTTCCAGGAAGTCACGGGCTTCGTCGACGGGAAGGGGCGGCATGATGACACCTGTTTCCTTGGATGTTGGCGTTGTGGTCATCTTTGGCCGAACCGCTATGTGTTGTCAAATAATTTACGTTATTGGCGGAGCTGCTGGCGGTCGTCCTTCGTGGTTGTTCATAAAAATCCCTTTAATATCATTAGTTAAGTTTTGTATTGCCCGCGACAGGCATTGCGCGGGTTGGCAAGATTAATCAACCGCGCTATGTTGAGCAAAGCATAACAACCCCGACGCTGAACCTTTCAAGGAGGCTGCCATGCAGACTCGACCCCTGGTGGGGGTGATCGCCTGTCGCCGCGAGGTGGAGGGCCACCCCGCGCACATGGTGACCGACAAGTATCTCTCCGCCCTGCGGGAGTATGGCCTCGAACCGGTCGTGTTGCCGGTCTGGGAATCCGTCGTGGGGGCGGACATCAAGCCCCTTCTGGCGCGCCTGGATGGCCTGGTGCTGACCGGCAGCTACACCAACGTGGTGCCGCAGCGCTACGGCGCCGAACGCGAACCGGAGAACACCCGGGACGATCCGAGCCGTGACGCCGCGGCCATGGCCTGGGTGCCGGTGGCCCTGGACCTTGGCGTGCCGCTGCTGGGCATCTGCCGAGGCTTTCAGGAGCTCAACGTGGCCTTCGGCGGCAGCCTCTACCAGGCGGTACAGAAGCAGCCCGGCAGGCTCGATCACCGTGAGCCGGCCGGCGATCGCGAGACCCAGTACGCCCCCAGCCACGACCTGGAGATCCTCCCGGGCGGTCGGCTGGCGGCCCTCCACCCCGAGCGCCATACCCGGGTGAACTCCCTGCACCAGCAGGGCATCGAGCGACTCGGCGCGGGCCTCACCGCCGAGGCCGTGGCGCCGGATGGCCTGATCGAGGCGATCTCGGTCACCGACGCCCCAGCCTTCACCCTGGCGGTGCAGTGGCACCCCGAGTGGCGTCCCCGCGAGCATTCGCTCTACGACGCCCTGTTCACCGCCTTCGCCCAGGCCTGCAAGCAGCGCCAGGCCAGCCCCTCGTCACTGCCGGCCTGAGGGCCCGCGACAACGGAGAATCATCATGCAGACTCAAGCGTGTCAGGCCCTGGATCGGGCCCATCACCTTCACCCTTTCACCGACTTCAAGGCGCTGGGCCAGGAGGGGTGTCGCGTCATCACCCGTGCCGAGGGCGTCTATATCCACGACAGCGAGGGGCATCGCATCCTCGATGGCATGGCCGGCTTGTGGTGCGTGAACCTCGGCTATGGGCGCCGCGAGCTGGTCGAGGCGGCGGCGGAGCAGATGGCCGAGCTGCCCTACTACAACACCTTCTTCAAGACGACCCACCCGCCGGTCGCCCGCCTCGCCGAGAAGCTCTGCGACCTGGCGCCGGCCCACATCAACCACGTGTTCTTCACCGGCTCCGGGTCCGAGGCCAACGACACCGTGCTGCGCATGGTGCGTCGCTACTGGGCGCTCGAGGGCAAGCCCGAGAAGCAGTGGATCATCGGCCGCGAGAACGGCTATCACGGCTCCACGGTGGCGGGCTTGAGCCTCGGCGGCATGGCGCCGATGCACGGCCAGGGCGGTCCCTGCGTGCCCGGCATCACCCATGTGCGCCAGCCCTACTGGTTCGGGGAAGGGCAGGATCAGTCGCCGGAGGCCTTCGGGCGCGCCTGCGCCGCGGCGCTGGAGGAGAAGATCCTCGAGCTCGGCGAGGAGAAGGTCGCGGCCTTCATCGCCGAGCCCGTGCAGGGGGCCGGCGGCGCCATCATGCCGCCGGCCAGCTACTGGCCGGCGGTCAAGGCGGTGCTGGCCAGGTACGACATCCTGCTGGTCGCCGACGAGGTGATCTGCGGCTTCGGGCGCCTCGGGGAGTGGTTCGGCAGCCAGCACTTCGGCCTCGAGCCGGACCTGATGCCGATCGCCAAGGGGCTGTCGTCGGGCTATCTGCCGATCGGCGGCGTGCTGGTGGGCGATCGCGTGGCGGACACGCTGATCGAGGCGGGGGGCGAGTTCTTCCACGGCTTCACCTATTCCGGGCACCCGACCTGCGCCGCCGTGGCGCTCAAGAACCTGGAACTGCTGGAGGCCGAGGGAGTCGTCGAGCGGGTCCGCGACGACCTGGGTCCCTACCTGGCCGAGCGCTGGGCCGAGCTTGGCGACCATCCCGTGGTCGGCGAGGCGCGCTCGCTGGGCCTGATGGGCGCGCTGGAGCTGATCGATCCGGCCACCGGCGAGCGCTTCGACAAGGCCCTGTCGGCCGGCAACCTGTGCCGCGACATCTGCTTTGCCACCGGGCTGGTGATGCGCTCGGTGGGCGATACCATGATCATCGCTCCGCCGCTGGTGATCACCCGCGACGAGATCGACGAACTGGTGCGCCTGGCGCGCCAGGCCCTGGACGAGACCGCCCGCCGCCTGGCCGATCGGCGTGCCGCGGCGCCGTCCACCGTCCTTAATGCAGAGGAGATTCGCGCATGAGCCCCACACGTCATCCGACGACCCGCGAGGAGTGGCAGGCGCTGGCCGCCGAGCTGACCGTCGAGCAAGGCCTCGAGACCCGCGCCTATATCGACGATGCCTTCGTCGACGCCGCCGATGGCGCGACCCTGACCACCGTGAATCCGGCCACCGGCGAGGCGCTCGCCGAGGTGGCGAGCTGCGACGCCGCCGATGCCGAGGTCGCCGTGGCGGCCGCCCGGGCCGCCGTCGACGGCGGCGCCTGGTCGCGCCTCGCCCCGGGCAGGCGCAAGGCCGTGCTGCTCAAGCTGGCCGACCTGATGGCGGCGCACAAACACGAGCTGGCACTGCTCGACACCCTGGACATGGGCAAGCCGGTTACCAGCGCGCTGGGTGACCTGGCCGGCGCCATCGGCTGCCTGCGCTACCAGGCCGAGTGCATCGACAAGCTCTACGG
>NZ_VBUI01000029.1 GCF_005780185.1 Halomonas urmiana
CTACGGCGCCCGCGCTACCTGGGCGGCCCCATCCTTCCCCGCACTCAAAGTACGGGGCATGTCGCGCATTTTGGTCAGGATAGGTCAATCGGCCCTGATGATGGCTCTTTCTGAACCACTTCATTAGGAGGCTTATCGGGGTGTCCGCTCCAATTGGACCACTTCAGAAGCCTCGTCGTCCCCCATCTGATCAGCACCTCCTGGCCTCGTCCGTCGGTGCCCCACGGAGACGCTGTCGCTCACGGTCTGTAAGTGAAGGTTAAATCAAATCCGTTTTGATGGCTGTGAGCCTGCTCACGCTGGTGATACCCTAAGCGGGTTGGGTGACTGCATAAGGCAACAAATGGACTTAGCGGCTCGTGCGTATGATGCGCGCAATGCGACACGAGGCTTAGCGACAGGGTATGTCGGACCTGCCTGCCTACCTCTTCGGTAAAACGTCTCGCATCACGGCGGCTCCGAGCTTCCGGGCTTCCGGGGCAGAGTCGGTCGCTATAAAGGGAACGGTAGCAGCTCAGGAGGTTGGTATGCAGGGTATGCCGGCCCGGGGTATGCAGGCCAGGTACGCCCGCACCTCTGAGCTGGAAGCCGCCCGGTTCGCCGAGCTGGCCGAGGCCGAGGGTTCACAGGCGTTCCTCAACGAACGCCATAACGCCCTACGTTCCGACTACGCCTGCCGCCAGGCGCTGGTGGAGATTGACGTTCGTGTTGCTCAGGCCCTGGGTCTCACCCTGGAAGGGCTGCTCACCATCTACCGCGCGCAGTTCCCGGTGATGCGCCAGTACGAAGCCGACACCAGGTACGACCAGAACGGCCGCATCCTCTTCACCCCCGGCATGGGCCTCGTCGGCGTCGGTCTGCCTCGCCAGGCCAAGCCCGTCGAGCTGAAGGAGGGCACCCACTACTCCATCGAATTCTCGAGCGCACGAAATACGGCATCGCCCTGGGCTGGGAAGACATTCTGTACCTGGAAAGCGGCGTGGTGTGCAAGACGTATCAGGACGACACCCTCCTCGGCGGCCCCTACAAGACCACGGTGGAGTACCAGGCGCTCTTCACCCGCCCGGATAGGGAGGAAGGTTGTCGGGTCGCATGGGAGATTTTTGAGAATGAAAAGAATTTGGCATGAAGCCAAATACGTGGCCGCAAGAGCCACAGAATGGACGGCGACATGATGTCGCCAATCAACGCAAAGGAAAGAAGGGAACATGAAAATGAAAATGCTCAAGCTGACTGCTGCTATCGCTACCCTGTCTCTGATGACTGGCTGTGCCTCCATCGTCGGTGAAAAGGAGCAGACGGTGACGATCAACAGCAGCCCGAGCAACGCCAATGTGCTGATTACCGACGAGCGCAGCATGGAAGTGCACTCGGACACCACGCCGACCACCGTGCAGCTGCGCAAGGCGGATGGCAGCTACTTCGGTGGTAAGACTTACACCGTCGAGCTGTCGAAAGATGGTTATGAAAACCGCACCATGATGATCAGCTCCAACCCTAACGGCTGGTACGTCGGCGGCAACCTAATCTTCGGTGGCCTGATCGGCTGGCTGATCGTCGACCCGCTGACCGGCTCCATGTACAACCTCTCTCCGGACACCATCAATGCGTCTCTGGGGGAGAGTGTGGCTACCGCAGAAGATGGCAACTCCGAAATCACCCTGGTACTGGTCGAGGACGTGCCTTTGCATATGCTCGACAAGATGCAGTACCTCGGCAAGATCTGATCTTTCTCTGGCACCGCCTTCGGGTGGTGCCATTCTAGAAGCGTGATGAGGAGAAGCTAGCATGACAACACGCGGAACACTCGCTTTCGCCGCTATCGGTCTGGCTACTATTGGCCTGACCGGTTGCGGCTCCGTTGGCGTTCAGCCTGTTTCCATAGGGAAGGCCAAGCCACCCAACTGCCAGCTCGATAGATATGTCAACGAGCGCGATATCGAACGCACCTATTCATAGAGGCGGTCAACCCTGTCTCTTCCCTGAATCCGTGAGACTGGCCCCCTGAAGCGCTTCTAACCCACTGACCTGCATGGCAATATAGCTGATATCGCCATTCACCCAGACAGTGCCATGTCCAACGTCAAGTTCCGCGCCAGTCGCCGCACCCTCACCAGCCACGCCGGGCTATCCATCATCGGGCAGTGCTTCGAGATCGCCGGCGTCGACAGCATCGACAGCCGCTTCCCCACCACGCTGGGCATGCGCACCAGCGACGTGACCAAGAGCTACCTGGGCCTGCTGTGTCTGGGCATGAGCGACTATGACGCCATCGAAAACTTCCGCCGCGACAAGCCCTTCCAACAACTGCTGACCCTGCAGAAGGTGCCGAGCACGGCGACGCTGCGACAGCGGCTTGAGAAACTCGCCGCCAACGACCTGCAAGCGCGCACCGCCATCTGGTCCACTACTACCCTGCTGTCACTGGCGGAGGCACCGATCACCGCCGAGACGACGCACGTCTGCCTGGACATCGACACCTTCGTCATGGACAACAGAGCAATTCCACAGCGAGATCAAGACCGATCTCGATCTGGAGCGGCTGCCGTCGGGCAAGTTCGCCACCAACGACCTGATCCTGCATCTCGCCCAACTGGCCTACAACATCTTGCGGCTGATGGGCCAGCTAGGCATGACTGGAGAGCTGAGCCCGGTCCGCCATCCGGCCAAGCGGCGCCGGCTGCGTACCGTGTTGCAGGAACTGGTCCATCGTGCCGCCGTGGTGATCCATAAGGCGCGCCAGATCATCCTCGACTTCGGGCAGGACATCGGGCGCATGACGGTGTTGAACACCCTGCGAAGCCGCCTGCGCTATCCGCGAGGAACGCCATGCTGATCACCTGTCGGACAACGCCGCCAAGCAGAGGGCTGATGGTCACCAGCAGCCAGCATCATCGTGCCCGGCGGGTAGAAATGCATGACAAAACGGGGCATCGTCGCCGGCCGACGCAGCAATGGTCGGCCATAGCAGGCATGCGCTCGGCGATTGAGACGGGATCGGAGGTCAAAAAATGCTCGCTGGCGGTGATAGGGAAAGTGTCGGCGCCGGCTTCACGGCTTCAGGTCTTCTTGAAAGCGAGCCTGCAAGGATCGAATTTGATGAGGTTGCTCGGCGACCAGTTCCTGCAGTCGCTGGTGGTCGTTTCCATCCAGGATCGGCGTGCGACCACTACGAGGCTTGCCGACCAGACCATCGAGGCCTGATGTCTCCCACTGCTTCAGCCATCGCGATACGGCATATCGGCGAACCTGCAGTATCTCACTGCTCTGGTTGATCGTATGGCCTTGATCACTCAGCAGAATGGCATGAGCGCGTCTGCGTAGGGCTGGCTTCTCACCGTGGTGATAAGCCGAGGTCAGCGTCTGCTGTTCAGCTTCAGTGCGAGAGGAAACGAAGCGGCGCCTTGCCATGGGTTCATCCGTGTCAGTGATCCAAACACTGACAATCAACGAAAACTTTGGATCGGGAACTTAGGTCGAATGCTCGTTTTGTTCTAGGATAATGTCGCATATATTCAATCCGCTCGTCTATCTCTTGGTGTTTGATGACCGATGGTGGGGCCAGCATGTTGCTCTAGGCTTGCCCCCAACAAGAACAACCACTCGGAGAAGTCGAGATGTTGGACAAGACCAAGCCCCGGATCGGGCTGCAATTGGCTGTGCTGCCAATTCTTTTGACCTTCATTGTTCTCGGTATCCAGCTATTCATGTTCGATACCTTCACTCCACATGTCCCCCTGATCATGGGTATCGGGATTGCGGCCCTAGTCGGTCGCTGGAATGGCACTTCCTGGAAGGACATGGAGGAAGGCATGCTGCACGTGGTAAGTGTTGGCCTGCCTGCTATTGGCATCCTGATCCTTGTCGGGATGTTGACCGGTGTGTGGATCGCCAGCGGTACGGTGCCGACGCTGATCTATTTCGGTCTTGAATTGATCAGCCCGCAGCTATTCCTGGCGGCCGCGGCGCTGATGTGCGCCGTCGTGTCGGTGTCACTTGGCACCTCCTGGGGAACTGTCGGCACGGTTGGTCTGGCCCTGATGGGAATTGGAGCAGGCTTCGAAATTCCGGTGTACTGGACCGCAGGTGCCGTGGTATCGGGTGCCTTCTTCGGTGACAAGGTGTCTCCGCTCTCGGACACTACCAATCTGGCTCCTGCCGTCACTGGCGTGGACCTCTTCGACCATATCCGTAACCTTGTGCCGACCACTCTGCCGGCCATGCTGATTGCATTGGTGATCTATCTGGTGGCTGGCTTCAGTCTGGTGGGTGACGAGTCTTCCTCTCTCGCCAGGATTGCCTCCATCAACAATGGGCTGACAGAACACTTCATGCTGTCCTGGTGGACGGTGCTGCCAGTGGTACTGGTCATCGGCCTGGCGGTCATGCGCATGCCAGCGATGCCGGTACTGTTTACCGGTGTTCTCCTGGGCGGGTTGGCCGCTCTGGTCTTCCAGGGTGAAAATATCAAGAACCTCTTCGTCTACGCTTTCTCTGGTTACGAGATTGCGACGGGGGTAGCCGCAATCGATGGCCTCCTCAATCGCGGTGGCATCCAGTCCATGACCTGGGTCATCACGCTGCTGCTGATTGCGCTTTCCTTCGGCGGAATTCTTGAGAGTACTGGATCCATGCGGGCGATTCTCGATGCAGTCGTGAAGCGCATCAAAGGGTTCGGGTCCCTGCAGACGTCGGCGATCGGCAGTTCGATGGTGACGAATATCGTCGCCGGCGATCCCTACCTCTCGATCGCCCTGACGGGCCGCATGTTCGGTCCGGCCTATCGTGGCATGGGGTATTCGATGCTCAACCTCTCCCGCGCCACTGAGGAAGGGGGCACACTGGTCTCTCCCCTGGTGCCGTGGAATGCCGGTGGGGCCGTTGTCATCACTTCCCTGGGGCTTGGGGTCTACAGCGGATCACCCATTGATCTGCTCTATATTCCACTGGCCTTTGCCTGCTGGCTCTCACCGCTGATCGGTATTCTCTACGCGTGGACTGGGTGGTTCTCTCCGCTCGCCAGCGATGAGGAGAAGAACGTCTGGGAAGCCCAAGGGGAGGAAGTCATGGAATTCGACACTTGGGGAGATGAAAGCGTGCGTTTCAACAGGGACGTCTACCGCGTGAACTGAGTCGGTTTTCCAGGTAACAAGTTCTCACTTCCTTGCTATGACCGGCATCCACATGGATGCCGGTTGAAGTTTGTTCCAAACACACCGCGCACGGCATCAGGCTGATTGCCGCGCTACTCGCCACGGCTGCCGCCCCGGCTACGTTGCCAGAATGGTGATGAGTAGGCTACGACCATGTTTCGTGTAGAAGGACTCGCCCGCCGGGTTTGCCGTGCGGTGGCATTCGTTAAGAGCGCTTTTCAAAACCTTGATTCGCGCCCATGACAACCCCAGCTTGTCGGTATGGCCAAGAAGATCGTATCCGACGAGCTTTGGGAGATCGTGGAGCCACTTCTGCCGCTGCAACGTCCACGCAAGCTGCATGCAGACAAGGCCTTCGATGCACGACGTTGCCGCCGGGCCTGTCGCATCCGGCACATCCGTCCCCGAATTGTCCGCCGTGGCATCGAAGATGGCCAGAAGCTCGGTCGTCACCGCTGGGTGGTGGAACGTACCTTCGCCTGGATGGAGCGGATGAGGCGCCTGGCCACACGTGACGAACGCCGTGCCGACATCCACGAGGCGTTCACTCTGCTGGGCTGCTCGATGATCTGCTTCAAACGGCTCATGAAAGCGTTTTGAAATAAGCTCTTAACCCCTGTTCTATAGGAGGCTCAAACCCCCTCCACCTCGATCCCGTGTCGGGCGAGCCACCCCTTGCGCTGCTCGTAGTCGGGCATGGCGCGCTCGAGGCGGCGCCAGAAGGCAGGGGTGTGGTGGGGCTCGTGCAGGTGAACCAGCTCGTGGACGACCACGTACTCGGCGATATGCCGGGGCAGCAGGATGGTCTTCCAGTGGAAGTAGACCCGGTTGCCCTTGCCGCAGGAGCCCCAGCGGTAGCCAAGATCCTGCACCTTTACCCCGGCGGGCTCGACACCCATGCGCCTGGCGTGCTCCTTCACCTTGGCGGTGAGCCAGTCGCTGGCGCGGGCGCTGTACCAGCGGACGAAGTGCTCCCGGGCGTCGGGCAGGGCGTCCTCGCGTAGCTGGAAGCGCCCGGCGACGAGCTTGAGCGGGGCGTCCTGGGCATCGCTGGCCACCCGCTTCAGCCGGTAGCTGCGCCCCAGATAGAGGAAGCCCTCGCCGTTGACGTACTCCTTGCGCGGCAGCCGGCGCCGGCGCTCGGCCTTCTCGGCCAGTTTCCGGTAGATCCACAGCCGCTTCTCGAGCACGAAGTCGCGCAGGTGCTGTTCGTCGGTGCCGGTGGGCGCGGCGATGACCAGCTCGCCGTCGCGGTCCACGGTGATCTCCAGCGTCTTGCGGCGCGCGCTCTCGCGCACCTCGAAGGTGAGGTCGTCCACGGCCAACTGCGTCATGCGTTCACCAGCTTGTGGTGGTTGCTGCGCGCCAGGTCGAAGAGCCGCTCGGCGGTGGCTTCGGCCTGGTTCATCGGCACCAGGCCACCCATCATCAGCTGGCTGAACAGGTGCTGCTTGAGGCGCTCCTGGTCGGGGATGTGGGAGGGTTTCCAGAAGTCGGGGATGGCGATCTCCTGCTGGATCGTGGCCACCACTTCTTCGGTGGCGTCGAGCAGCGTTTGGGCGGTGGCGGCGTCCATCTGCTCGACTTCCAGGCCGGCGCTGGCCACCAGCTCACGCCAGAAAGGCTCGGCGTGAGCGGGCATCTCGGGGATCGCCTCGCCATCGACGCTGGCGCCGTCGCGCAGCTGTTGGATCAGCGTCTGGAGTGCCTCCACCTGCTCGGCCCACTGGCCATCGAGCGCCTGGAGCAGCTCTTCCAGACGCTCGCTGAGGCGGCCGTACTTCACCGGGTCCTCATCCAGGTGCTTGCGCACGTGGGAGCGCACCGCGTGTTCCATCTCCGAGGCCTTGGCGCGCTCGCCGACCTGGCGGCCGATATGCGCGTCGAACTCGGCGTCGGTGAGCTGCACCGGCGGGATGCGCGGGTCGATGCCGAGCGAGATCACGTAGTCGTCGATCAGCTTGCGCACCTTGTTGCCGATGTCGCGGCCGAGCTCCGGGGTGTCCTTGTAGCGATTGCGCGCCAGGGCGTGGATGTAGGCGAGCCGCTTGGCGTCGTTGACGAACTCGAGCCCCTCGGGGCGCGGCAGCACGTCGTCCAGGCCGCGGTTGAACTCCTTGAGCTTGACCACGAACTCGGCGCGCACCCGCTCGTCGGCCAGCGCCTGCACCCCCTCCTCGGCGTCGTCCAGGTCGTCCACGCCCTGGGCGCGCAGCACGTCGATTACCCGCAGGTGACGGTCGCGCAGCAGCGGGATCTCGTCCTTGAGGCTCTGCAGGGCGCCCTCGATGTCTTCCTCGCTGTAGGCGGCCAGTGCCTCCTTGAGGTGGTTGGCCACGCCGAAGTAATCCACCACGATGCCGTGGCTCTTGCCGTGGCCGGTACGGTTGACCCGCGCGATGGCCTGCAGCAGCTCCGCCTCGCGCAGCGAGCGGTCCAGGTACATCACCCCCTCGATGGGGGCGTCGAAGCCGGTGAGCAGCATGCTCTTGACGATCAGGAAGGCCAGCGGGTCGTGCTTGGCGAGGTCCTTGGGGATTGCCCCATCCAGCGGCGGCAGCGGCTTCTTGAAGCGCTTGATGTGGTTCTCGACGGCGGCGCGCTCGCTCCACCTGGCCCAGGTGGGGTCGTCGTTGTTGCCGCTGCTGAACACCACCGCGAACTCCAGCTCGCGCAACACGTGGCGATAGCGCCAGGCCTGGATCGCCGCCTTGACCCGGGGTGGGCGCAGCAGCAGCTCGCTATCCTCCAGCGCCTTGTCCTCGGGGGAGAGCGCCATGGCCTCCTCCAGCAGCTCGGCCTTGGCCTGTTCGAGGGCCTCGAAGTAGCGCAGCGCCGCCCGGCGGCTGTAGGCCACCAGCTGGGCCTTGTAGCCGTTGGGGAGGATATGGGTGACGTAGTGGCGCAGGATGTCCTGGGCCTTCTCCTGGATCAGCTGCGGCGCCTCGAAGATCTGCCCCTTGGTGGCGTACTTCTTCTTGATCGCCTCCAGCTCTTCCTTGCTGTGGTCGCGGAACAGGTCCTCGAACAGGCCGTCGAGGCTGGCGCCGTCCTTGATCGCCCCCTTGGCGGTGCGTCCCTCGTAGAGGATCGGCACCGTGGCGCCGTCCTGCTCGGCCTCCTTGATGGTGTAGCGGTCGATGTACTCGCCGAAGATGTCGTGGGTGCGCTTCTTGTCGCCCATGATGATGGGCGTGCCGGTGAAGCCGATGCGGGCGGCGTTGGGCAGGGCGCGCATCATGTTGGCGTGGAGGTCGCCGGCTTGGGTACGGTGGGCCTCGTCCACCAGGATCAAGATGTCCTCGCTGGTATTGAGAACCTCGAAGGGCTCGCTCAGCGTCGGCTTCTTCGGTGTGCCGCTGCCACCCGAGGCACCAGGCTCGGCGGCATCGCGTCGGCCGCTGTCCAGCCCGCCGGCGTGTGCCTCATCCGGCTCTGCCTCGCTCTCGTCCTCGGCATCCGGGTCGCGATACTTCTGGATGGTGCCGAATACCAGGCCGGGGCCATCGCGACCCAGCAGCTTCTTGAGCTGGGCGGTGTTGCCGGCCTTCTCGACGCTCTCGCCGGTGAGCTCGGCAGTGGCGGAGAGCTGGGCCTGCAGGTCCTTGCGGTCGGTGATGACCACTACCTTGAAGCGGCGCAGCGCCGGGTCGGTGCGCAGCTTGCGCACCAGGAAGACCATGGAGAGGCTCTTGCCGCTGCCCTGGGTGTGCCAGACGATGCCGCCGCGGCGATCGCTCTCGCCGTCCTGGCGGCGCGTCTTGCCGAGCTTCAGGCGCTCCACGGCCCGGGTGACACCGCGGAACTGCTGGTAGCGGCAGACCAGCTTGATCTCCTGGCCGCCGATATTCATGAACAGGGTGTAGTGGCGCACGATGTCGAGCAGGTTGGCCCGGGTGAGCATGCCGGCGACCAGGCGCTGCTGGGCGGAGAGATCCGCCACGCCGAGATCGATGGCCACCTCCGCCTCGCGCATCGGCGCTACCGTCTTCCAGCTCAGGTAGTGGGCGAAGCGGGCGCCAATGGTGCCCACGCGCGCCTCGTCGAAGTTGCTGGCCACCAGGAACTGGCTGGTAGCGAACAGCGCCGGCGCCCCCTCGTGCTCTTCGACCTCGTTCTCCAGGAAGCGCTGGTCGTGGTACCGGCGCAGCTGATCCACCGCCTGGCTGAGGCCCTCCGGCACCGTCCGGCTCTTGCACTCCACCACCACCAGCGGGATGCCGTTGACGAACAGCACCAGGTCCGGGATCACGTGCCCCTTGGCCGAGTCGTGGCCGGGCGGGCACTTTACCTTGAACTGGTTGACTACGGTGAAGACGTTGTTGGCGGGCTCGTCCCAGTCGATGTAGCGCAGTGTCTGGCCGCGACCGCCGTCCCAGCCCTCGAGCCCCTCGACGGGCAGGCCATTCACCAGCAGCTCGGTGGCCTGCTTGTTGGCCTCCAGTACCTTGCTCGCCGGCAGCCGGGTGATGGCCGCCACCGCCTGGTCCAGGCGCGCCTCATCGAGCCAGGGCTCGCCCTTGCGCAGGTTGAGCTTGCGCAGCCGCTCACGCAGCACGGGCTCCATCACCACCTGGGCGAAGCTCTCGCGGTGGGTCACGGCGGGATCGTCCACCGAGCCGGCCAGGTACTCCCAGCCCTGACCCACCAGCTGGTCGATGAAGGGCTTTTCGACGTCCGTGTACTCGGGACCTGCCATGCCGTGGCTCCCTGCTTGTATTCACTTGCCCGAGCATACCAGCCCGGAGGCCAATAGCTCGTTTCGGATATTGCGACTTTTGTTTATTTCGAATAGCCTGGCCAGTAACGATGGAACACGAGACGGCAGCCAGCAGTAGCCGGGGTTGCCTGGAGGTCATGCCATGAACCATAACGCCCGGGATACAGTGCCCCACGATGCCGAGCTCACCCGCTTGGCCAGGGCCAGCGCCACCGAGCTCAGCCAGCTGCTCCGTGAGCGGCCCGAGAGCGACCGTGCGCACATCAAGCTGGATGGTGCTGACCTGGTGCTGCCCCGTCAGGCGCTGGTGCTGCTGCGTGACCTGCTGACCGAGATGGCCCAGGGCAATGCCGTGACCATCCTCCCCACCCATGCCGAGGTGACGACCCAGGAAGCCGCCAACATGCTCAATGTCTCGCGGCCCCATCTGGTCAAGCTGTTGGAAGAGGGCGCGATTCCCTTCACCCGAGTCGGCACGCATCGCCGGATTCGCCTGCAGGATCTTCTGGCCTACAAGCGCCAGCAGGAGGAGGCCTCCGAGGCAGCTCTACAGGAGCTGGCCGACCAGGCTCAGGACCTGGACATGGGCTACTGAGTGTCATCTTGCCGCACTCATAGAGAACCCACTCATTCTCTTGCTTTACCCAGCGGCCAGGCGGGTAGTTCCAGCAGTTTGTAACGAGGTCTGCCGCGCCCGGCCTGGGTCACCAGCATCTTTACCTGGACCACCTGGCCGCGATGGTCATTGATGGAGTCGGGAGCTTCAACGCCCGGCCCTATCTTGGCCGTCAGCCACTCCTTGTTACCTTCAATCTGGAATTCGCAGCTGCCCTTATGAGGCATTGCGCCTCCAAATACTACCGAGAGCGCTTGTTCGCTCTCGGATAGATACTCCGTGCTCAGTCGTTCGAGGCTGCGTTTGACTTGGCTAGAATCCTTGAAGTGAAATGACTTGTCGGCATATTTGAAGGTGCAGAACGCTTCGTTCTCATTGAGGACGACAACGAAGTCACGGATCTTGTTCAAGGCCCGATGATCCATATCAGCGGCGGCTTCTGCTAGCTCCTCATCGTCGATGCCGACACTGCCGTCCAATAGGTTTCGGGTCGCCTCCAGGGCTCGGGAAACCGTACTGTTATCGTCTAACTCCAGCTGCGCCGACGACTCCTGAAGCTGGAAACCAAAGGAGCCTCGTGCCGTGCCGGTGATCATCATCTGGTACTGCTGACGATTTGGAACTGGTCCGGTGGGGGCCAATGTGGCATGTAGGGAGGCGCCGACCGCGGTGATTGCTTCAGAAAAAGCGGACAGTGCCTTGGTAGCAAAATCGGCAATAACTCCCTCCGATCCTGCTACCGGACGCCCGCTGAATGTCAGCACGGCTCGAGCAAGTTCTCGCTCTTGAGGAACCACTTCCTCAAGTTGTTCCTTCACAACATTCAAGCGAGTTTCTACGCTGGCCCGATCCAGGACATCCTCGGGTGGAATTTTGTCCAACATTTTCTGGAGGCTGCTGACTTCCGCCTTGAGGGTAAAAAGCTCTTTCTGATTCATTGAGAGCCCTCCTGGTCTTTAAGCCTTTCAAGGTGCTCTCTGGCGGCTTGATCTGGCAATAATGAAACCTGAAGAAACCCTTTCCATGAGTCATCTCGGCGATGTGACCACATGCTGTACCAATAAGATGAGCGCTCGACCAACCTTTCAGGAGGAATGACGTTGATGGGCACGAAATAAGCATCAACATGGTAGTTTTTCTTTATCTTAAGTTGTGCATCGGGAAGAATTCCAACGATCTCATTGAGATTGTTCAGCACTTCCTGCTGGTTTGTTCCGTCAGGAAAATTAATAAAGCTGACTACGTCGATGTCGTTGGGAGGCCGTTTTTCAAGTGCCTCGACGTGCTCCATGTAGCTTCCATCCAGCCACTGAAACCCGTTGGTCAGCCCGGCATCATGCAGACCCTGCCGGTAGCGGAGAAAACCATCGAGTATTCTGATACGCTCCTTCGAAGTGCCGAAGCGCTGGACGAGATCGACCAGCGACACCTCATAGGGAGAGCGAGTCGGCGATGTCGGGTTGTTGGCATCCACCGGCGGCAGTATGCCTTCTGCTGTCCATTCAGGAATCGGCACGTAGATCATGGGGCTTCCCTGCGCTTCTTCATTTGACTCGTTACTCTTAGTTTAGTTGCCCGCTCGAAAGCCCGCCATGCGCCACCTGACCCCTCGGGGGTCTTGCCGTTGGTGATGTCCTTGAGCAGCTCGGGCAGCGAGCGCTTGGTGCTGTCGAAGGTGGTCATGGCGGTTCCCTGTGCGATGAGGTTCTTTTGTTGTGGAAGCCCCGGTCTATGCCGGGGTGGTGATCTGGGCCTGGTCGAGAAGCGGGGTGACGCGGACGCGACCGATAAGGAGGTCGTCCATAAGACCCTGTTTTTGATTGCTCAGCTTACTCAGCTTCAGTTTTTCATCTGCCACCCGTCTCTCAAGTGAAAGAATTCTCTCTGATGCTTTTTTCTGTTCGTCAATGCTCGGCACAGGGCATGGAAGAGATCCAACTCCATCCTGCGATATAGTTGTCATGGTCACCTGCTTAGCATTACCCATAAAGTGCAAGCGGGCATTGCTCGACAGGCACCATGCGACCAAGAATCTGGGATCAACTTTAGATGATGGTCTAACCCGAATAATATGACACTCGAAGACTGCCGGCTTGTCGGCGATTTTCAGCCAGTTGCAATGAGCAATCCCTTCTAGTTTTAATGAGCTTCTAGTAAAGAACACATCCCCGGGAAGGGCGTCATACTTACCTACCTCTACTTCGTTGGCATCGAAGCGCTCGCAAGTCCCCAGATTTATATCATCCCCTTTATAAAGGTCTGCAACATTAATCAGAGGTGTCCCGATGCCTGCTCTGGATACCTCCTTGAAGACACCATTTATCATTCCATTGCTGGAAAGGTCTTTTAACTTTTCGACGCCCCACTCCTTCGGAATCAACCCCAGCGGCGACTCCTTGTAGAGCTCCGGGGCCTGCTCGGGGCTGGAGCGGAGCCGGCCATTTTCGTCGATGCCGCGGGTCAGAAGGTCGTGGAGCATGCCCTCCTTGACCTTCTCCAGCTTGGCGATCAGCGCCTCGGTCTTCTGGATCTGGGTGTCGAGGGTATCGAGGACCCTGCCGATTTTCTCCTGTTCCTTTCTGCTGTTCGGAAACAGAAGCTCATAGCGCTTCAGCTCACTTCTTTTGATGTGCTTCATGGTGCTTCCATGAGCACTTTTGTCCATCTCCGCAACAGCGTGAAAAAGAACATGATATAGGAGGCGGTGGCTTACCCCCTCTGCCGGCTTGACCTTAAAAAGGTGCTGATTAAGCCAGGCTGGACCTCCATTCCACTGCACCACGCAAAGGGTGCCACTCCATGAAAAAATGATTTCGCCGTTGTCGATTTTGAAATCTTCACTCAGGCGACCTTGATAATAGTCACAGTCGGCGCTGGAACCAGTAATCTGTGCAATCCGAACGATGGGGAGCCCATGCTCAGACCAGTCCTCGGGCTTGAAAGCGTAGCCATTGATGTAGGCGGCCAGGTCGGTGAGGTTGACACGGCTCCAGCTTGGCAAAGCGTGCTCAGACATACCCCAGCCCCTCCAGATACTGCTGCAGCTCCCTGGCGGCGGCATCCCGCTCGGCCTCGATATCGGCCAGCGTCACCCGGTACTTGTCCCACCAGGTCTCGAAAGCGGCGATTAACTGCTGGCGCTGCTGGCGGATATAGCGCTCCAGGATGCCCTTGAGGTCGTTGTGCAGGATGGTGCCGACGAGCACGGCAGCGGCGGGCTCGTCCAGGGCGTCCACGGCGGCGTTGAGGTGTTCCTCGAAGCTAGCGACCTTAGCCTTGTGGGCCTTGCGCACCTGGGTGCGCTGGCTCTTCCAGGCCTTGATCTCGGCCGGGGTGGGGGCGTCGTCCTCCTCGCCGTCGCCCGATTCTACTTCGTCGCCGTCATCGCCCTCTGGCTTGGCCTCGGCGGCCTTGATCTGCGCGTCCAGCTCGGCCTTGCGGGCGGCGAGTTCCTCCAGATCTGCCACGTACTCCTCGAGCAGGAAGTGGACCAGGCGGTGGTCGAGGGGGTTGGCCTTGCTCTGCTCGTCCTCCAAGAGGCTCACGATGCTGGTGCGCCAGGCGTCCACCACGCCCAGGCAGCCGCGGGCCTGCAGGGTGCGGAACTCGTTCTTGTTGTCGAACCAGAAGCCCGCGATGATGCCGCGCACCGCGAAGCGGTCGAGCATCGCGGTGGGCTCCAGGGCTGCGGTGAAGCTGCCCAGCAGCTCGTCACGCAGCCGAGTAAGACGACCGCCGTTGCCGGTCAGACCGGTGATGCTGCCGCCGTGCTCGGCCCACCAGGCCTCGAAGGCAGCCATCACGCTGGCCTCCTTCTGCTGCAGGCCGGTGTCGGCCTCGATGGCGGGCTTGAGCTCGCGCTTCTCGCTCAGGTGCTCGGCGAAGTCCACGTAGTCGGGATCGCTTGCCCGGGGTAGGAAGAGCGCCATGGGGTCGAGGCCCTGGGCATCGAACAGCGGTTGCCTGGCGCCGATCTCGGCCACCGGAACGCCGCCCTTCAGATGGGCGCGCACGTCCTGGGGCTCCGGCAGCGGGGTGTTATCGGCGTAGCGGCGGATGTTGAGGTTGTAGTCGTTGTCGCGCAGCTCCGCGAGGGGCACCACCCGGGCGAAGCCGGGCTCGTCGGTGAAGGCCTCATAGGTGCTGGCGATCTTCTCGATATGCTCCGGCAGCAGGTAGTTCTGGGCGCGTCCCTCGTAATACTCACGGTCGGCGTTGATGAAAAGCACCTTGCCCTTGCGCTCGTCAGGCTTGGCGCCCTTGGCGCGCAGCACCAGGATGCTGGCCGGGATGCCGGTGCCGTAGAAAAGGTTGGTGGCCAGGCCGATCACGGCCTCTACCAGGTCGTCCTCGAGCAGGCCGGCGCGGATGCGCTTCTCGTCGCCACCGCGGAACAGCACACCGTGGGGCATGACGGTGGCCAGGCGGCCGTCGGACTTGAGGCAGGCGACCATGTGCTGCAGGAACATCAGGTCGGCCTTCTTGGCGCCCTCCGGCACGCTGCCGTAGTGGAAGCGCTCAGGGAAGTTCTGGCTCGGCGTGTAGCCGATGGAGAAGGGCGGATTGGTGAGGATGCGGTCGAAGCGCACCAGCTCGCCGCCCTCGACGTGCTGCGGGTCGGTGAGGGTATCGTCGTTGCGCAGGTCGGCGCTGCTCACCCCGTGCAGCAGCATGTTCATCTTGGCGATGGCCCACACCGAGCCGGAAGCCTCCTGGCCGAACAGATTGAGCCGGCGCGGATCGCCGCCTTGTTCCTCCAGGTACTCCTTGGCGAGGATCAGCATACCGCCCGAGCCCATACAGGGGTCGTAGACGCTGTGGCCCTCCTGGGGATCCATCAGCCGCACCATCATGCGGACCACCGGGCGCGGGGTGTAGAACTCGCCGCCCTTCTTGCCGGCGGAGTCGGCGAAGTCGCGGATCAGGTACTCGTAGGCGGCGCCGAGCAGGTCGGGGAACTCGAAGTCCTCGTTGCGCAGGCGGTACTCGCTGAAGTGGACGATGAGGTCGCGGAGCTTCTTGTCCGGCAGGGTAGTGGAGCCCACCTTGCGCGTGAAGTCGATGTGCTCCAGCACCCCGGCGAGGCTGGGGTTGTGCTCCTCCAGGCCGGCCAGCGCCTTGTTCAGTGCATTACCGACGCCCTGGTGGGCCTCCTTCAGCAGGTAGCCCCAGCGCGCCTGCTCCGGCACGTAGAAGGTAGCCTTGTACCAGCTTGGCATCTCGATCACTTGGGCGATGTCGATCTCGCTCTTGCCGGCCTGCCTCAGCTGGCCGCGGACCTCCTCCTGGCGCTGCTCGAAGACGTCCGAGCAGCGCTTCAGGAACAGCATGCCGAAGATGTACTCCTTGAACTCCGAGGCGTCCATCCGGCCACGCAGGATGTCGGCCGCCTTGAACAGGTGCCGTTCGAGTTGGTTGAGGGTGAGGATCATGTACAGCGGTTCCCTGTGTTCGATGAGTCGGCCGCTTCGTGCGGCCGTGGTGACTGGTACCTATCTCATCAAACTTGGGGGCGGAAGGCCACGCGCGATTGGTGGAAGCAGGATAGGCAGCTGCCGGACAGGCCGCGATGGTGGACGAGGTGGACAGGGTGTATGGGTAAGATTGGTAGCGGCTGCTACTCTGGCTGTTGAGGAAGGCGCCCCTCTAGCCCTTAGTTGGCGGGAAATTTCGCAAAATTTTTTTTGGGGCACGGGGGTAGTACAAACAATAGGCCGGGGGAGGGGGCCCCTGCCCCTGGGGGGCTTGCTGGCTGGTCGTGAGGTGGCCGGAATCCAGACGGTGTGAGGCGGTCCCTGCCACTTCGCTATGAGGGTGCGCGCCACATCCTGCCGGCTGTCACCCATATGTCACCTGAAGCGAAAGGCAACGAAAAACCGCTACTCGGCACTGTCCGTAAGTAGCGGTTTTTACATTCTATTTTGGCGCCCCCATCAGGATTCGAACCTGAGACCTTCCCCTTAGGAGGGGGACGCTTAGATCCAATGGAGCAGGAGGGGCGTAAGGCGCAATTCATCTTTCCCCCTTAAAATCAGAAAGTTGTTCTTTGGTCGTGCCGCTTTGCGCTGCGCATGATCTTGCCCTATATTGATCAAAACTAGGGGGCAAGGTAGGGGGCGGAGCGATGACTAAGACACCTGGTCGAAAGCCTATAACCACTCCGGTGGAGGTTGCGGCGTTCCGGCCGCCGAAGGGGCGAAACAAGGCAAGGCGTCTGGTTCGCTCGAAGCACGGAAACGGTTTGGCGCTTGAGGCGAGAGCTGACAGAGAGGCCAAAAGCTGGCTCTATCGCTTCAACATCGGTGGCAAGCAGTTCGAAATGACCTTGGGTGCCTATCCGGCGATGGGGCTGCGAGAAGCCCGCGATGCGCACGGTGAGGCGGCGAAGCTGGTGGCGAAGGGAATCGACCCTCGTAAACACCGCAAGGCAGAGAAGGCGCGCAACATCTCTGCCTGGACGATGGACCAGGCTTTTGATCGGTGGATCGAGTTCTATGCGGCCTCGCCTGGACGCCGAGGTGGAATTCCCTCACCGCGGACAGTGATGAAGCAGCGTGGACGGTGGCGCGTTCATCTCCAGAAGCATCTTGGTGGTGCCTATGTTCGAGACATCACCCGCCGAGACCTCATCGATATTATTGAGCGTGTCGCCTCAAGGGCTCGAGAGGAAGCGCGTCAGTGCTTAAGTCTCTTGCGACAACTTCTTGATTATTGTGAGGAGCGCGAGCAGATCGACAGCAACCCGGCAGCAGGGCTTGAGCCCAGCAAGGTAAAGGCTAGGCCGAGTCGTCCTCGCGAGCGCTACCTCAAATTCAAGGAACTCCAGGAGCTATGGCTTGCGCTCGGTCAAGCGGCTGTTCGGGGGGGGGAGGGCGATCGCCAACGCCTTACTGCGTCAGTCTCGAATGCAGTGAAGTTGCTCATCTTGACGGGGGCGCGCCGATCCGAGGTGGCGAAGATGCGCTGGTGTGAGGTAGATGCCGACGCGTGGGTGATACCGTCTTCACGGATGAAAGCTGGCGTCGAACATCGAATCCATCTGTCTAAACCTGCCCAAATGATCTTGGAAGCGCAGAAGGATCAGGTATCAGGTGAGTATGTCTTCGAGTCGAATCGCCTGGAGGGAAGGCCAATCCACCCGGATAGCATCACGACCGCTGTCGCACGTCTGCAGGGTAGGGAGCTGAAGGAGCTTGATTCTGATGCGCCGCTCTTTCATCTGGAGCATTTCACTACGCATGACCTCAGGCGCAGTGTGGCAACGCTTTGGACTGATGTCTTTCAAGCAGACCCCCTACTTGTCGATGCCATGCTTGCGCACGCCCCGCCCAAGCTCCTTGGGACCTACAACAAGGGTAAGCGTTACCGGATGCAGGTTAATGTCTGGAATCGCTGGGGCGCACTCATCGATGGAAACGAAGTGCCAGGGGGGAATGTGGTTCCGCTTCGGGGCTGAACAATGACTTTTGGGAGAACTAGTATGAATATGCCAATGCAGCCGCGCTATCTGTCGGTTCGTCAGACCGCGGCGAGATTCAGCGTCAGCGTTCCGACGATCTGGCGCTGGGTGAAGGAGAAGAGGTTCCCTGTTCCTGTAAAGCTGGGTCCGAGTTGCACGCGGTGGTCTGTTGATGATCTCGAAAAGTGGGAGTCGTCTTGTCGTCGTCATTCGCCCTAAAGCGTTACAGTATATCTGTAGGCCTAAGGCCGCTTCGGTGGGCTGCTTCCACCTGCCATTAGGCACTATGCATATCTGCGTGAGCACTACTGTCAGGAGGCACTCCGGGCGCTGAATGGGATGGCCCCTGATATTGAGTCTTGATCCCCGTGTAAGCAACTTGGCGGCCTGTTCTCGGGCCACCATTTCAGTAGTTACAGTAGAATGTGTGGAAGCCACTGATAGGCTGCCGCGATTGCTGCTGGAATAATCGCCATGCCGAAAATTACAGACAGGCATCCTTGACGCTGGCCAGGTGTTTTAATTGAAGGTCTGGGTGGTGGCGTTTCTCTAGGGCTGGCTTGCTTATCGTGTTTTGGTTTGTCTCCGCGAGTAGAGCTCTCAGGTGCACTTTTCGCTTCTGTTTTTTTTCTTACTAGTTGAGCTGCGGCCTTATAGGCTTTTGTTCTTCGCCGATCTACGTTTTGCCGCTGTGCCGATGAGATGATTGAGGCATCATTTTCAAGTTCACTTGCGATTTCGCTGAAAACAGGGTCGTCAAGTTGACGGTTTTGGCTATTTCGTGATCCAGTTATATCAAGGTAAGTATTGTAAGCCAGCCAGGTCAGAAGCTCCCTTTCTTTTCCTGCTCGAGAAAGGTGGTGCCATATTGTTTCGGTGGCGTTTTTTTCCCCTGTGTATTGCGTTAGCTCAATTCCAAATCTGCTAGCTGCTTCTCGTGTCAGAGGAGTGGCCAGCGAGTCGTCGTCCTGAGCGAGCGAGATGAGGTCGCTAATTTCATTTTTTGTAACGTCGGCTGGTATTGTTAATCCAAGGCTGATGGCGTATTCCATCTGCCTTTCGGTTGGGGGTTCGGGCGGGAGTTCGGTTACTGCTTCTACAGTGGTTCCGTCTTTCTCGGCAGCAGCACTTGCGGCATTTTCGTCAATGGCTGAGTATTTTTTTCTTCTTTTACGTCCGCTGTCTTTGCCGACTCCGGTAACTTCGTATCTCGGCATCATGGCCTCCTTCTCGCGTGCAGCCCCATTTCAGAATCGTGATGGCGCTCTCCCCTTATGAACTGATCAGCTTAGTCTAATGTAATAATCTTGGCCAGTTATGGCTCATATTGCATTAGTTTTTGTTTATGTTATGGTGGGTGTTTTGATACCCAGGTGTCCCGAGGAGGGCTTCACTTGTCCGGTGCAGGAGCTACGACGAACAGGCTGGATGCCTTGGTCGGGCAATCTGGCTCGGGTATTCAAAAGCCCTCAACTTGATGCGTATCAGTGGCAGGGTTCGCTTGGATACGTCCTGCGTTGTGGGACGCTCTTTGCCAAGGATTACTAATCTAGGGGGCGAGGCAGGGGGCGCAAGGATAGTCCAAGGCGAGTTGGAGGTGTCTTGCGTTGTAAGTCTTTGAAAATTGGTGCCCCCATCAGGATTCGAACCTGAGACCTTCCCCTTAGGAGGGGGACGCTCTATCCAGCTGAGCTATGGGGGCGCAACGGGGCGCATTATAAGCGCCTGACCCGACGAGATAAACCCGCACCCGCCCGGGGAGGTACCGCGGGCCATGAGTCCGGCGCGATTCCCGGGTAGAATGCCTCCCATCTTCGCTTCCGGTGGCCGGCATGATCGAACCCGTCTCTCCTCTCTCGCCTGCTGGCGATCGTCACTTCGACGGCCTGGCCGACAAGTTTTCCGCGAGCCTCTATGGTGGCACCCGGGGCGAGCTGCGCCTGGCGCTGCTCGATCGCCTGCTGCCCGAGATGCTCGAGCTCGAGGGGCAGCCGCTGCTCGATGTCGGCGGCGGCCTTGGCCAACTGGCCGGCTGGTTCGCCGAGCGCGGTCACGCGGTGACCCTGGCCGAGCCCTCCGGCGAGATGCTCGTGCGGGCTCGAGAGCATCTGGCGGGGCACGACGTGAGCTTCCTCCAGGTACCGCTGCAGGCCCTGCCCGAGCAGGCGCCCGGCCCCTGGGCGCTGATCGCCTGCCATGCCGTGCTCGAGTGGCTGGCCGATCCGCGTGGGGCCCTGGCCACCCTGGCCGGCCTGCTCGCACCGGGTGGCCAGCTCTCGCTGATGGTGTTCAATCGCGATGCGCTCAGGCTCTCCAACGTCGTCAAGGGCAACCTGGAGAAGGCCGTGGCGGATCGCCTGGAGGGCAAGGGGCTGCGCAAGCGGTTGACGCCGATCTCGCCGCTGACCCACGGGCAGGTGGAGGCCTGGAGTGCCGAGAACGACCTCGTGATCCGCGAGGTAGCGGGCATCCGGGTGTTCGCCGACTATCTGCGCCAGCCGCCGGAGAGCGAGGCCGACCGGGAGCGCCTGCTGGCGCTCGAGCACCGTTACTGCCGGGTCGACCCCCATTGGCGGCTCGGCCGCTATCTGCTCTACACCCTGGAGCGCCCGATGCATGCACCACAGGAGGCTACCCCATGAGTGCCGAGACCCCCGTCTGCCAGCTGCTGGAGCGACAGGCGTTCGACTATCGCGGCTGGCTCTGGGTGGCGCCGCCAAGAGACGCCTGGCTGGAGGCGGGGCAGGGCAGCCTGCTCAGCGCCGACATGGCGCTGAGCACGGCCTGGCAGGCCCGGGGGCTCCCGACGGCCTCGCCCTTCGAGGCCGTCGACGTGGCACCCCCCGGGGCGGTGCTGTTCTGGCCCAAGAGCCATGCGCTGGGCGAATGGTGGCTGCTGTGGCTCTGCGCCCACCTGCCGCCGGGCACCCCGCTGCAGCTGGTCGGTGAGAATCAGGGCGGCATCAAGCGTGTGCTCAAGGTGCTGGCGGCGCTGGGGCTGGGCTGTCGCAAGCTCGACAGCGCCCGACGCTGCGGGCTCTACGCGACGCGCCTGGACCGGGTGGGCATCGACCCCGACGCGGCCTGGACGAGTTTCGAGGCCGAGGGTATGCGGCTAGCCAGCCATCCCGGGGTGTTCGGCCACGGCAAGCTCGACGAGGGCACCCGACTGCTGCTGGGCACGCTGCCCGAGGCGCTGGGGCTGGGCGAGGCCCCTGCGGCGGCCGATATCCTGGACCTCGGCTGCGGCGACGGCATCCTCGCCGCCTGGCTGGCGCGCCGCGGCGCCCGGGTCACCGCGACGGACGTCAACGGCTTCGCGGTGGAGGCGACCCGGCGCACGCTCGAGGCCAACGGCCTGGCCGGCGAGGCGCTGGCCAGCGACGTCTACGCGGCGCTCGGCGCCCGGCGCTTCGATGCCATCGTCAGTAACCCGCCCTTCCACCAGGAGCGGGCCATCGACTACGGCCCGGCGGGGCGGCTGATCCGCGAGGCGCCCAAGCACCTGAAGCCGGGTGGCCAGCTGTTGCTGGTGGCCAACGCCTTCCTGCCCTACCCGGACCTGCTGGAGGCTGCCTTCGGCGGCTTCGAGATTCTCGCCGACGATCGCCGTTTCCGGGTCTATGCCGCCAGCGTCTGTGAGGCCTCGCCGGCCGTCACGGCCTATAAGCGTTGAGACATGCAAGGAGGCAGCCGGAGGAACCGGCTGCCGGGTGGGGAGGTGGGGAAAGGTGATTAGTAGGTCTTTTCGCCTTCCATGCCCTCTGCGCTGCCTTCACCTTTCATGCCTTCTCCTTTCCAGTCTTTCTGGGCCGTCTTGAACTCCTCTTGGCTCAAGGAGCCATTCCCGTCCGAGTCGGCGGACTCGAACTCCAGCCCTTCAACGCCGGAGACTTCTTCCTGGCTCAGTGAACCATCCTGGTTGGCATCCAGCTCGGTAAACTTGTCTGTGCCTTCGGCGATGGCCACACCGCTACCGAACAGCAGGGCGACGGCCAGCAACATCGATTTCAGGGGTAGTGTCTTCATGGTGCTTCTCCTGAGATTTCAGTGAACACTCTTGATCGACCACGAGCCGGGTGGCTCGCTTGTCCTGCATGAAGCCATCTTTATGCCAGTTGGAGAGAAATTGATTGAAAAACAGAAGGATGGGTACGAATTCGAGAGAGGTGTCGTGGGCAGGTACCCCCGGCAGGGGGTGAATCTGTCGACGGTTGGCGACGTGTTTCGGCTCTCGGCGGCAAGTGCCTGATTCTCCACTGAAGACACTGTCATCGAACCGCTACAGGCGCGAAACGGAAGGGCTGGCACCACGGGTGGGAGCGGGACGCCCCGTACTAGGGGGGGCGGTAGTCGATTGCGGTAATGAGGTAGGTACTCTCGCCGCCCGGCGCGGCCACCGTGGCCTCGTCGTCGAGCCCCTTGCCCAGCAGGGCCTTCGCCAGGGGAGCATCCACGCTGATCCAGCGCCTGGTGGTGTCGGTCTCGTCGTGGCCGACGATGCGGATGGCCAGCTCCTCGCCTTCTTCATCTTCCAGGGTGACGAAGGCGCCGAAGAAGACCTTGCCGGTATCCGCGGGGAGCCGGTCCACCACCGTGAGCTCGTCGAGGCGCTTGGTGAGGTAGCGGATGCGCGCGATGACCCGGTTGAGCTCCTTCTTGTTGTAGGTGTAGTCGGCGTTCTCGCTGCGATCGCCCAGCGCCGCCGCCTCGCCCACCTTGGTGGAGAGGGCCGGACGCTTGACCCGCGAAAGGTGATCGAGAATGCCGCGCAGCCGCTCGGCCCCCTCGGCGGTGATCAGGTTGCTCTTGGGTTCCTGACGCGGGTCCTTGGCGGGATCGCGCCAGCGCGTCATGTTGCGGCCCTTCATCGCTCGCCTCCTCCGGGTGTCGAGAGGGGCAAGATACGCCATCGCCACGGCACACGCCACGTTGCCCGTCTCCCGTCTGGCAGTTCATTCGAACGTTCGTTACATTTCGGATGACCCGCTCATAACAATACTCCCATCGGGAGAGTCGTCATGTACCGTCGTCCGCTGTTCGCCATCGTTCTTACCACCGTTATCGGCCTGGGGTGGAGCGTCGCCAGGGCACTGCTCGCTCGCCTCTGAGGGGGCGCGGCGGGGCCGGGTGGTTGGCATTCTCGTCCGCGGTCACGATAATGGGCCCTTTGCACGATCGGGAGACCGGCATGAGCGACACGCGCCCGCCCGCGGACGATCACGACCTCACCCGCGAGGTGCCCTTCACGGCGGCCGACGTGGTGCTGGAGGAGCGGCGCTGCCTGCACGACGGGTTCTTCCGCCTGGAGGCGCTGCACCTGCGCCACCGCCTCTTCGAGGGCGGCTGGAGCGGTCGCATGGTGCGCGAGGTGCACCATCGACACGACGCGGTGGGCGTGCTGCTCTACGACGTGGAGCGCGACGCCGTGGTGCTGATCGAGCAGTTCCGCGCCGGGGCCCTCGACGATCCCGCTTCCCCCTGGAAGCTCGAGGTGGTGGCCGGGCTGGTCGAGCGCGGCGAGAGTGCCGCCGAGGTGGCTCGCCGCGAGGCCATGGAGGAGGCCGGCTGCGAGGTGGGCGAGCTGATCGAGCTGCATGCTTACTACCCCAGTCCCGGCGCCTGCGACGAGCGCGTCACCCTGTTCTGCGGGCTGGTCGACAGCCGCGGCCTCGGCGGGGTGCACGGGCTGGACGAGGAGCACGAGGATATCCGCGTGCATGTGCTACCGTTCCTTCGTGCCTGGGAACTCTTGCAGGCCGGACGACTCGACAATGCCATGTGTCTGATCGCCTTCCACTGGCTGGTCGGTGAGCGTGCATCGATGCGAGCAAGGAGGTAGCGTGCCGAGAAACGCCTATGTCACCGACCTGAAGACCCTGCAGGGCGAATGTACGGCCAACTTCATCCGCCTCAGCCGGCTGCTGGGTGACCTGGTGGCCGGCGAGACCCGCGAGGTGGCGCTGGTCAATCAGGGGCGCCGTCTGGGGGCGCTGTGTCTCGAGCTCCAGGAGCGGGCGCCCTACACCAGCATCGTGCGCGTCTCCCAGCGCGGGGTGCTCGATGCGTTGATCGAGTCGCCGCGCATGCGCGTGCACCTCTACCACGACGTGCGCATGGCCGAGGTCACCGACTTCCAGCGCCAGCGCCACTTCCACGGCCGCTACCGCTACCCGAATTCCCGCATGCACCAGCCCGACGAGAAACTGCAGCTCAACCGCTTCCTCGGCGAATGGCTGGAGCACGGGCTGGCCCACGGTCACTCCGACCTGCCGGAGCTGCCCTGACGACTGCGTCGTCGAACCGTCGTCCAGCGCCCTCATGCCGAATCCCTTCTCTTAGCCTCCGATCACGAGAACCCCTGCGATGCGCCTGATCCAGATCACCGACTGCCACCTCTACGCCGACCCCGCGGCGCGCGGTCGGATCGGGGTGCCGCTGCGCCAGCTCGAGGCCGTGGTCGAGGCGGTCAATCGTGAGCGCCCGGATCGGGTGGTGGTCAGCGGCGACATCAGCCAGGACGAGACGGCGGCCTCCTATGGGCTGGCCGAGCGGACCCTGTCGCGGCTCGACGCCCCCTGGTGCTGGCTGCCGGGCAACCATGACCGCACCGACCTGATGGCCGAGCGTCGGGCGCTGCCCGCCGAGCTCGACCTGGGCGACTGGCGTGCGCTGCTGCTGGATACCCAGGTCCGCGGTCGCGAGGGCGGGGAGCTGGGGGCCGAGCGGCTGGCGGCCCTGGACGTGCACTTGGCCGGTGACGATCGCCCGACGCTTTTGATCATGCACCACCCGCCGTTGGCCATCGGTACGGCCTGGCTCGACGCGATCGGCCTGGCCGACGCCGAGGCCTTCTGGCGCCTTGTCGCCCCGCATCGCCAGGTGCGAGCGGTATGCTTCGGCCATGTCCACCAGGCCTTCGAGGGCGCCAAGCTCCTGGCCGGCCGGCAGGTGGCGGTCTACGGCTGTCCCGCCGCCAGCGACCAGTTCCTGCCCGGCGCCACGACCTTCGCCCTCGACGAGGCCGCCCGCCCGGGCTATCGCCTCCTCGACCTGGGTCCCGGCACGCTCGAGACCCGGGTGGTGCGCGTCGCGCCCTGAAGGCCCGCGGCGTCACGCCAGGCTCTCCTGGTTAACATCGAGTAGTTAAAATAAGTATAAAAAGATAGTTATTGATTCTTTTGGGTTATTATCGACCCGGCGTTACCCTGTGTCGCATGATCTCTCCCGCCCAACGTCATGCGAGGTAGCCGGGCCATGAGCCATCTTTCCACACCGTCACGCGAGAGCGCCGTGGAGGCCGCCGTCGGCGACCCGACACCGTCGCGCCAGCGCCTCACCCATCTGCAGCAGCTCGAGGCCGAGTCGATCCACATCATCCGCGAGGTGGTGGCGGAGTTTGCCAACCCGGTGATGCTCTACTCCATCGGCAAGGACTCCTCGGTGATGCTGCACCTGGCGCGCAAGGCCTTCTATCCCGGCCCGCCGCCGTTCCCGCTGATGCACGTCAACACCACCTGGAAGTTCCGCGAGATGATCGAGTTCCGCGACCGCATGGCCGCGGAGTCCGGCATGGAGCTGATCGAGCACATCAACGAGGAGGGGCGCGCCGCCGGCATCAACCCCTTCGACCACGGCTCCAGCGGCTACACCGACGTGATGAAGACCGCGGCCCTCAAGCAGGCGCTGGACAAGTACGGCTTCGACGCCGCCTTCGGCGGGGCGCGCCGCGACGAGGAAGCCAGCCGCGCCAAGGAGCGGGTGTTCTCCTTCCGCGACCGGCACCACCGCTGGGACCCCAAGAGCCAGCGGCCTGAGCTGTGGAACCTCTACAACGCCCGGGTCAACAAGGGCGAGTCGATTCGCGCCTTCCCGCTCTCCAACTGGACCGAGCTGGATATCTGGCAATACATCCATCTCGAGGGCATTCCCATCGTGCCGCTCTACTTCTCCGCACCGCGTCCGGTGGTGGAACGCGACGGCATGCAGATCATGGTCGACGACGACCGCCTGCCGCTGGAGCCCGGCGAGGTGCCCGAGGAGAAGTGGGTGCGCTTCCGCACCCTCGGCTGCTATCCGCTGACCGGCGCCGTGGAGTCCCGGGCGGCCACCCTGCCCGAGATCATCCAGGAGATGCTGCTGACCCGCACCAGCGAGCGCAGCGGCCGTGCCATCGACCACGATCAGGCCGGCTCCATGGAGAAGAAGAAGCGCGAGGGTTACTTCTAAGCGCGCGGAGCGCGCTTAGAAAGCCGTAAGCGGAAAGCTTGAAGCTGTAAGAAAACCCAAGGGGAACTTCTGGTGGGTTTCGGGAGGCTTCAGGCATACAAGCTATCGGCAAGGCCATCCAACGAAAGATATTGGCTGTGAGCCGGGGAGCGACTGGGGTTCTTCCAGCTTCCGGCTTACAACTTCAAGCTATAGGTGTGTTATGGCACATGCGTCAGAATTGATCGCGGAAGATATCGAAGCCTACCTCCACGAGCACGAGAACAAGGACCTGCTGCGCTTCATCACCTGCGGCAGCGTCGATGACGGCAAGTCGACCCTGATCGGGCGGCTGCTGCACGACTCCAAGATGATCTTCGACGACCAGCTGGCGGCGATTACCCAGGCCTCGAAGAAGAGCGGCACCACCGGCGAGGCGGTGGACCTGGCGCTGCTGGTCGATGGCCTGCAGTCCGAGCGGGAGCAGGGCATCACCATCGACGTGGCCTACCGCTTCTTCTCCACCGACAAGCGCAAGTTCATCATCGCCGACACCCCGGGCCACGAGCAGTACACCCGCAACATGGCGACCGGGGCCTCCACGGCGAGCCTGGCGATCATCCTGATCGATGCCCGCTACGGCGTGCAGACCCAGACCCGTCGTCACAGCTTCATCGCCGACCTACTGGGCATCCAGCACCTGGTGATCGCGGTGAACAAGATGGACCTGGTCGGCTTCGACGAGGCGCGCTTCGAGGAGATCGTCGCCAAGTATCGCGCCTTCGCCGAGCAGCTCGACGCCCCCGACATCCGCTTCGTGCCGCTCTCGGCGCTGGAGGGCGACAACGTCGTCAATCGCAGCGAGAAGACGCCCTGGTACGCCGGTCCGCCGCTGCTCGAGCTGCTGGAGAGCGTCGAGGTGAGCCGCGATCGCAACCTGACCGACCTGCGCCTGCCGGTGCAGATCGTCAATCGCCCCGATCTGGATTTTCGCGGCTACGCCGGCACCCTGGAGGCGGGCATCCTGCGCCCGGGTCAGGCGATCAAGGTGCTGCCCTCCGGGCGGACCTCGACGGTGGAGCGGATCGTCACCTTCGATGGCGACCTGGATATCGCCTGGCCGGGTCAGGCGATCACCGTCACCCTGGTCGATGAGCTCGATATCTCCCGGGGCGACTGGATCGTCGCCGCCGACGCCGAGGTCGCCCTGGCCGACGCCTTCGAGGCGGATATCGTGTGGATGCACGACGAGCCCCTCGCCCCCGGGCGGCCGGTCGACATCCGCCTGGCCGGGCGCTCCGTGGCGGGGCGGGTCGGCGAGATCCTCCACCAGGTCGACGTCAACAGCCAGGCGCGCCATTCGGCCGAGCGGCTCGAGCTCAACGCCATCGCCCGCTGCCGGGTCGAGCTGACGGCCGAGGTGGCGCTGGACGACTACGATCGCAGTCCGGGCACCGGCAGCTTCATCGTCATCGACCGGCTCACCAACCTCACGGTGGGCGCGGGGATGATCCGCGGTGTCGCGCAGTCGGGCGCTCGCCCGGCGGGCGAGGTCGATTGGGCCGGCTTCGAGCTGGAACTCAATGCCCTGGTGCGCAAGTACTTCCCGCACTGGGAGGCGAAGGACCTGCGCGAGCTGCTCAAATAGGCCGATGACTCCGGCCGACAACGAGCCCGGCGACCCCGTGTCGTCGGGCTTCTTGTCGTCTAGGGCAGGCGGTTCGGAAACCGGCTCTGGTAGGCTGGGTCCAATGACCTAACTCAGCCCCGGAGCCCGACCCGATGATCGTCCTGGCAATCGCCCTGCTGCTGGCCCTCTTCCTGCTGCCCAATCTCTGGGCGAAGTGGGTGCTGGCGCGCCATGCCCGTGGGCGCGAGGAGTATCCCGGGACCGGGGGCGAGCTGGCCGACCACCTGATCCGGCGGCTGGGGCTCGAGGGGGTCAGGGTGGAGGTGACCGACCAGGGCGATCACTACGATCCCGAAGCGCGCCGGGTGCGCCTTTCCCGGGAACACTTCGAGGGCCGCTCGCTTACCGCGGTGACGGTGGCGGCCCACGAGGTGGGCCATGCCATCCAGCACCGCGAGGGCTACGCGCCGCTGCTGGCCCGCTCGCGCCTGGTGGCCGTGGCACAGAAGGCCGAGAAGGTCGGGGCGCTCTTGATGATGGCCGCGCCCTTCCTGTTCGTGCTGACACGCCTGCCTGGCGGCCTGGTCGTCGTGGTGGCCCTGGCGGTGATCAGCTTCGGCACCGCGGCGCTGGTGCATCTGGTGACCCTGCCGGTGGAGTTCGATGCCAGTTTCGGGCGGGCCCTGCCGCTGCTCGCGGAGTACATTCCGGCCCGAGACATGCCCGGCGCCCGCCACGTGCTCACCGCCTGCGCCTTCACCTACGTGGCGGCGTCGCTAGCCAGCGTCCTCAACCTGGGGCGCTGGCTGGTGATCCTCAGGCGCTGAAGGCTGGGCCTACGATGAACTGGAGGCAGGCGAGGCCTGCCAACAACGCAAAAGCCGCTCATCGGAGCGGCTTTTGCGTGTCTGCCGGCCGTCCACGTTCATTGCAGAGGTCACGACCCACTTTAACCCGAGAGGTTGGAAACCTTGAGCGGCGCCGCTGCAACCAACGGGTAGATGCGCCGCTGGTGCGCATCATCAACCCGCTGGAGGGGAGGAGTCACCATGAATACCTTCAAGAAACTGACAATCGGACTGGGAGTGGCCGGGCTGCTGGGCGGCCTCTCCTCACAGGCACTGGCCCATGATGAGGAAGCGTTGCGCCAGGCGCCGCCCACGGCGCCCTTCATCAAGGTCAGTGATGCCTTGCCGCTGCCGGAGTTTATCCCTGGGCTCGGCACGCTCTTCGTCGACCCCGATACCCTGCCGGCCGGCCCCTTCCTGGCCTATGATCGCGAGGGGCGGCTGTCGGCGACCGTCTATATGACGCCCCTGGCGGCGCTGGAGGAAGGAACGGCCTTCAATGATATGGCGGTGGGCCGGCACCATGCCGAGTCGGTGGATATCTACTACAACGCCGGCCACCCCGGCGTGGATGAGCCCCATGCCCATGTCGTGCTGTTCCACGACAGCGAAGCGAAAGCGAGGCTGTCGCCATGAGCCTGTCTCGACGCCGGTTTCTGGCCATGAGCGGCGGCATCGCCGCTCTGGCCGCGCTGCCCCTGGCCATCGCTCGGCCGGCTCCCGAGGTCGAGATCGCCATGCGCGGCACGGCGCGCGGCGAGCGGGTGTGGTTCACGCCACTGGGGGTCGCGGTGGCGCCATCGACGCGTGTGCGCTTCGTCAACCGTGATCCTGGCAATAGTCATACGGCGACGGCCTATCATCCGATGAACTTCGAGCGGCCGAACCGTGTTCCCGATGCGGCTATACCGTTTCACAGCGGGTTTCTGCTGCCGGGTGACACCTTCGAGGTGGTGCTGGACGCCCCGGGGGTCTATGACTACTACTGCCAGCCCCATGAGCGGGCGGGCATGGTAGGGCGCATCGTGGTGGGTATCCCGGAGACGCCAGGCTGGCAGAGGGAGGTCGTCGAGACGACCCACGTCGCCGCCGCGGCACTGGCGGCGCTGCCGTCGGTAGAGAAGATTCTTGCACACGGCCAGGTGATGCCGGAGGAGGCTGCATGACGCATGGTGTACGCGGTCTTGAGTCGCCCGCACAGCTGGCGTCGGCGCTTGCCGGTGAGGCGGAAGGCGAACTGGTCGCCCGGGCACGGCGTGGCGACGAGGCGGCGGTGCGCGAGCTGGTGCGACGCTTCAACCCGCGGCTGTTTCGCATCGCGCGTGGCCTACTGGACAGCGACGCCGCCGCGGAAGAGGCGGTGCAGGAGGCCTATATGGCGGCCTTCACACGGCTCGACACCTTTCGCGGCACGGCGCGCTTCTCCACCTGGCTGACCCGCATCACCATCAACCAGGCCAGGATGCAGTGGCGTCGTCGGCGTCCGTTGGAGGAGTACGATACCGTGGATGAGCGTGATACCGATGACACCGTGGTGATCTTTCCCGGTATCGGCCCCGACGCCCTCGAGGCGGGGCTGGGTCGTCGCGAGTTTCGAACGCTGTTGGAAGAGGCGCTCGACGAACTGGCGCCGGAGTTCCGGCTGCCGTTCGTGATGCATGAGGTCGAAGGCATGGGCGTCTTCGCCATCGCCCGGGATCTGGGCATCAATCCCGCGACCATCAAGACGCGTCTGTTTCGGGCGCGCCGCAAGCTGCGTGCTCGTCTGGAGGCGAAGATGAAGGGAGGCTTCGGCGAGGTGTTTCCCTTCGATGGCGCGCGCTGTGCCGGCATGGCGGAGCGCGTTGTCGAGCGGCTCGTGTCGGCGGGGAGAATCAACCCGGCCGGTCGGCGATGACCACCGCGCGACGCGGGGTCGGGTAGCCCTCCCGGGTACGGGTCGGGTCGTCGGGGTCCAGGAAATCGGCCAGCGACTGGAAGGTCATCCAGTCGGTGGCGCGCTGCTCGTCGGTGGTGGTCACCGCCTCATCCACCACCCGTACGTTCTCGAACCCGCAGCGCTCGAGCCACTGGCAGAGCGCGGCGGAGGAGGGCAGGAAGTAGACGTTGGGCATGGCGGCGTAGCGCTCCCCGGGCAGCAGCACCGTGGTGGCGTCGCCCTCGACCACCAGGGTCTCCAGCACCAGCTCGCCGCCCGGACGCAGGGTCTCCTTCAGCTGCACGAGATGCTCCAGCGGCGAGGGGCGGTGATAGAGCACGCCCATGGAGAACACCGTGTCGAAGAAGGCGAGCCGCTCGGGCACCTCCTCGATGCCCACCGGCAGGAAGTGGGTGCGGTGATCATCGGCGTCGCCGACGAAGTGGCGCACCGCCTGGAACTGCCAGAAGAAGCGCGGCGAGGGGTCGATCACCAGCACGAAGGCGGCCCCGGCCCCGGCCATGCGCCAGGCGTGATAGCCGTTGCCGCCGCCCACGTCGAGCACCCGGCGGCCCTTGAGTGGCGCCAGGTGCGGGGCCACCCGCTGCCACTTCCAGTCGGAGTGCCATTCGGTGTCGATGTGCACCCCGCCGAGGCAGTAGGGCCCCTTGCGCCAGGGCACGAGCTTTCTCAGCAGGTTCTCGGCCTGGCGGCGCTGGCTCTGGCTCAACTCGGCCTCGACGCTCACCGTGTCGCGGGTGAGGTCGACGCGTCGCGTCGCGGGCAGCGCGGGGAGCTTAGCCACGGCCTTCTCCCAGGCCGGCAGGTCGCCGAAGCGCTGGCGGTCGAGTCCCCGGGCCAGCTGGTCGGGCAGGCGGGCCAGCCAGGTGTCGAGCCCTTGGTCGAGGAAGGCGCGGTAGAGGTCGCGATGTTCCGGTGCGATCGGCACGGGGGGCTCCTTTTAGCGGCAGTCCTTGAAGGCGATCAGCGAGGCGAAGTTGAGGAACTGGAACCAGGTCTGGCTGCGCGGGAAACCGGCCCGGGCCAGGCGGGCGTGATGGCCCTCCAGGGTGTCCGGTACCAGCACGTTCTCCAGCGCCGTGCGCTTCTGGCTGATCTCCATCTCGCTGTAGCCGTTGGCGCGCTTGAAGTCGTGGTAGCGCTCCACCAGCCAGGCGTTCTCCTGCTCGTCGGCGGCCTGGATCTTCTCCGATAGGACCAGCACGCCGCCGGGCTCCAGGGCCGCGAAAAGCGTCGCGATCACCGCGTCGCGGTCCTCAGGGGCGAGGAACTGCAGGGTGAAGTTGAGCACGATCATGCCAGCGGGGGTGTAGTCCAGGTGGCGGATATCACCCTCGAGCACCTCCATGGCGTGATCGGGGCACTCCGCCGCCAGGGTCTCCCTGGCCCGCGCGACCATGGCCGGGGAGAGATCCACCCCGGTGTAGCGGAAGGCGTCCGGCGCCAGGGTGCCGGCCAGTGCCAGGCCGGCGGCGCCCAGCGAGCAGCCGAGGTCATAGACCTGGGCGCCGTGGCGCAGGTGGCGACCGGCGATCAGGCCCAGCATGCCCAGTATCTGGCCGTAGCCCGGCACCGAGCGGCGAATCATGTCGGGAAAGCAGGCGACGACCTGCTCGTCGAAGGAGAAGCGCGCCACCCGGTCCAGGGGTGTCGAAAAGATCGCGTCACGGTAAGATGCGTCACTCATGGAACAGGCCGGATATCGTCAGAAAGGGGCGTTATTCTACGCCTCGCCTACGCCGGCTGCACGACAGGACGTCAAGGAGGAAGCCATGACACACCCCACGATCGACCAGCGCGATGCCTGGCAGGCCCTGGCCAGGCACGCCCGCGAGATGCGTACCACCCACCTGAGCGAACTCTTCGCCGGCGCGTCGGGGCGCCACGGCGCCTTCACCCGCCGGGCGGCGGGGTTGACCCTGGATCTCTCCAAGCAGCGCTGGAGCGACGAGACCCTGGACCGACTGCTCGACCTGGCCCGCGAGGCCGAGGTGCCCGAGGCGATCCGCGCCCTGCTTGCCGGGGAGCGGGTCAATCGCAGCGAGGATCGTCCGGCCCTGCACACCGCCTTGCGGCTGCCGGCCGAGGCGAGCCTGGTGGTGGAGGGCGAGGACCTGGTGCCCTCGGTGCACGCCACGCTGGATCGCATGGCGACCATGGTCGAGCGCTTCCATGCCGGGCAGTGGCGGGGCGCCACCGGCAAGGCGATCCGCGACGTGGTCAACCTCGGCGTCGGCGGCTCCGACTTGGGGCCGCTGATGGTGACCCACGCCCTGGCCGACTACCGGCCCCGGGGCGTGCACGCCGTCGACGTGCACTTCGCCTCCACCATGGACGGCTCCCAGCTGGCCGACTACCTGGCGCGGCTCAACCCCGAGACCACCCTCTTCGTGCTCTCGTCGAAGTCCTTCACCACCATCGACACCCTCTCCAACGCGCGCACCGCCCGTGACTGGCTGATGGCGCGCCTGATGGGCGAGGGTGGCGAGGAGGGCGTCGATGCCGAGCTCGTCATGCAGCAGCACTTCATCGGCATCTCGGCGAGTCCCGAGAAGATGAGCGAGTGGGGCATCGCCGAGGCGCATCAGCTGGAGTTCTGGGAGTGGGTCGGTGGGCGCTACTCCCTATGGGGCGGCATCGGCCTGCCCATCGCCCTGGCGGTGGGCATGGCGAATTTTCGCGAGCTGCTCGCCGGGGCCCACGCCCTGGATAGCCACTTCCGCGAGGCGCCCCTCGAGGACAACCTGCCGGTGCTGCTGGCCCTGGCGGGGATCTGGAACGTCAACTTCCTCGACATCCGCGCCCACTCGATCCTGCCCTATGATGGCCGGCTGGAGTACTTCGCCGCCTATCTCGAGCAGCTGGAGATGGAGTCCAACGGCAAGTCGGTGACCCATGATGGCCAGGCCGTCGGCTACTCCACTTGCCCGGTGCTGTGGGGCCAGCTCGGCCCCAACGCCCAGCACGCCTTCTACCAGCTGCTCCACCAGGGCACCCAGGCGGTGGAGTGCGACTTCATCGCCCCCCTGGTGCGCTACGAGGACGTCGAGGACCCGGCCACCCGGAATCACCTGATGGGCCAGCATCGCCTGACGCTCGCCAACTGCTTCGCCCAGTCGCGGGCGCTGATGCTCGGCGACGAGGCCATCGAGGAGGACGGGCCGCGCCCGGTGCACAAGCGCTATCGCGGCAACCAACCCTCCAGCACCCTGCTGCTGGAGCGGCTGACCCCGGCGACCCTGGGGGCGCTGATCGCCCTGTATGAGCACAAGGTGTTCGTCCAGGCGACCATCTGGGACGTCAACCCCTTCGACCAGTGGGGCGTGGAGCTGGGCAAGAAGATCGCCGGCGAGACGCAGCGGATCCTCGAGCACCATGCCGACATCACGACCATGGACGACTCTACACGGGGCCTGATCGAGGCCGCCTGGGCGGCGGAACGCGGTTCGTGATGACACTGGCTGCATGTACAGGGGTTGCGGTATGCTGAGCGCCGCCTCGAGAAGGCCGGTGGCCAGCGGGGTGCTCTACCTGCACGGGTTCAACAGCGGCAGCGGCTCGCCCAAGGCGGGCCTGGTGCGCGCGGCCTGCGCGCGGCTCGGGCTGCCCTGCGCCACGCCGCAGCTGCCGCACCGGCCGCGGGCCGCCCTGGCCTGCGCCGAGGTGCGCCTCGCCGAGCTGGGGCCCGCCCCGCTGGTGGTGGGCAGCTCCATGGGCGGCTTCCTGGCCACCCTGCTCGCCGAGCGCCACGACCTTGCCGGGGCGCTGATCAACCCGGCGGTGGCCCCGGCGACGCTGGTGGCGGGCTGGGTCGGCCAGCGCTTCGACAATGCCTACACCGGCGAGCGCTTCGCCATCGAGCCTGAGCATCTCGAGGAGCTCGAGGCGCTGACGCCCGCGCAGGTGACGGCCGAGCGCTACCTGCTGCTGCTGGGCACGGCCGACGAGACCCTGGATCCCCGGCGGGCCTTCGCCCTCTACCGGGGCGCGCGAGCCATCTTGCACCCCCGGGGGGATCACGGCTTCGCGGCCCTGGCGGACTACCTGCCGGCGATTCTGGCCCACGGCGGCCACGCCCTGGCGTCGCCGCGGCTCGCCGGTCACCAGTCCGCCGGTGTCCCGGGCGAAACGAACGATCGTAACCATTTTGGGTGATGCATGACGCAATACAGTGCCAGCTCCATCGAGGTCCTCTCCGGCCTCGAGCCGGTGCGCAAGCGCCCCGGCATGTATACCGATACCTCGCGGCCCAATCACCTGGTCCAGGAGGTCATCGACAACAGCGTCGATGAGGCGCTGGCCGGTCATGCCGGGGCGATCACCGTCCGCCTCTTCGAGGACGGCGGCGTCGAGGTCTCCGACGATGGACGCGGCATGCCCATCGACATCCACCCGGAGCATGGCGTCTCCGGGGTCGAGCTGATCATGACCCGGCTGCACGCCGGCGGGAAGTTCTCCCAGTCGAGCTACCGCTTCTCCGGCGGCCTGCACGGCGTCGGGGTCTCGGTGGTCAATGCCCTGTCAAAGCGCCTGGAGGTCGAAGTACTGCGCGAGGGCAGCCGCCACGGCATGGCCTTCGAGCACGGCGAGAAGGCCTCCCCCCTGCAAGTGATCGGCAGCGCCCCCAAGCGGGCTCGCGGCACGGTGTTGCGCTTCTGGCCCGAGGAGGGCTACTTCGACAGCCCTCGGCTCTCGCTCTCGCGGCTCAAGCACCTGCTGCGCGCCAAGGCGGTGCTCTGCTCGGGCCTCGAGGTCACCCTGATCGAGCCCGACGGCAACCAGAGCGTCTGGCAGTACGCCGACGGCCTGCGTGACTACCTGGCCCAGGCCACCGACGGCTATGAGGTGCTGCCCGCCTCGCCCTTCATCGGTCATTTCGCCGATGACGAGCACGGGGTCGACTGGGCGATCCAGTGGCTGCCCGAGGGCGGCGAGGCGCTCCTGGAGAGCTACGTCAACCTGATTCCCACGCCCCAGGGCGGCACCCACGTCAACGGCCTGCGCGCCGGTCTGCTCGATGCGCTGCGCGAGTTCTGCGAGTACCGAAGCCTGCTGCCGCGGGGCGTCAAGCTCACCGCCGAGGATCTCTGGGAGCGGGTCTCCTACGTGTTCTCGGTGAAGATGCTCGACCCGCAGTTCGCCGGCCAGACCAAGGAGCGGCTGTCGTCGCGCACCGTGGCGGGCTTCGTCTCCGGCGTGGTCAAGGACGCCTTCTCGCTGTGGCTCAACCACCACGTCGACCAGGCGGAGGCGCTGGCCGAGCTGGTCATCAGTGCCGCCCAGCGCCGCCAGAAGAGCGCCAAGAAGGTGGCGCGCAAGAAGGTCACCTCGGGCCCGGCGCTGCCCGGCAAGCTGGCCGACTGCTCGGGTCAGGACCCGGCCGGCAGCGAGCTCTTCCTGGTCGAAGGCGACTCGGCCGGGGGCAGCGCCAAGCAGGCACGCAACCGCGAGACCCAGGCGATCCTGCCGCTGCGCGGCAAGATACTGAATACCTGGGAGGTGGAGTCCCATGATATCTACGGCTCCCAGGAGGTCCACGACATCGCCGTCGCCGTGGGCATGGACCCGGGCAGCGATAATCTCACCAAGCTGCGCTACCACAAGATCTGCATCCTCGCCGATGCCGACTCCGACGGCCTGCATATCGCGACCCTGCTGTGCGCGCTCTTCGTGCGCCACTTCCCGGCGCTGGTCGATGCCGGCCATGTCTTCGTGGCCATGCCGCCGCTCTACCGCATCGACCTGGGCAAGGAGGTGCACTATGCCCTGGACGAGAGCGAGAAGGCCGCCATCCTGCGCAAGCTCGAGGGCAAGCGCGGCACCGTGAACGTGCAGCGCTTCAAGGGCCTGGGCGAGATGAGCCCGCTGCAGCTGCGCGAGACCACCATGGCCGTCGAGACCCGTCGCCTGGTGCAGCTCACCCGCGAGGTCGGCGACGGCACCATGGAGATGATGGACATGCTGCTGGCCAAGAAGCGTGCCCCCGACCGCAAGAGCTGGCTCGAGGACTACGGCAACCTCGCCGATATCGAAGTATGACCCGGCTGCGCCGGGAGCTGTAAGCCAAGCAGGCTTCGCCTGTAGCTGTAAGCCGTAAGCTTTAAGCTGTAAGTAACCCCATGAACCCCGGTTTTTCTTACAGCTTACGGCTTAAAGCTTACAGCTCATCACAGCGGTTGAAGGGGGCGCAGTCCTCGATGACTCCACAAGTGTGAACAAGGCCACCGAGCTATGAGTATGGATATCCAGGTGGCGGAGGGCGACGTCGAGCGCCTTTCGCTGCGCGAATACACCGAGAAGGCGTACCTCGACTACTCGATGTACGTCATCCTCGACCGAGCCCTGCCCCATATCGGCGATGGCATGAAGCCGGTGCAGCGGCGCATCGTCTATGCCATGCGCGAGCTGGCGCTTGGTGCCAACGCCAAGTACAAGAAGTCGGCGCGCACCGTCGGCGACGTGCTGGGCAAGTTCCATCCCCACGGCGACAGCGCCTGCTACGAGGCGATGGTGCTGATGGCGCAGCCATTCAGCTACCGCTACCCGCTGGTCGACGGCCAGGGCAACTGGGGCAGCCCCGACGATCCCAAGTCCTTCGCGGCGATGCGCTATACCGAGGCACGGCTGTCGAAGTTCGCCGAGGTGCTGCTCGCCGAGCTCGGCCAGGGTACCGTCGACTGGACCCCCAACTTCGACGGCACCATGAACGAGCCGGTGGTGCTGCCGGCGCGCCTGCCCCATGTGCTGCTCAACGGCGGCACCGGCATCGCCGTGGGCATGGCCACCGACATCCCGCCCCATAACGTGGGCGAGGTGGTCGAGGCCACCTGCCACCTGCTTCGCCATCCCGAGGCGACCACCGTCGATCTGCTCGAGTACCTGCCGGCCCCGGACTTTCCCACCGAGGCGGAGATCATCACCTCCCGGGCCGACCTGCGAAAGCTCTACGAGGGCGGGCGCGGCTCGGTGAAGCTGCGCGGACGCTACGTGCGCGAGGAGGGCAACGTGGTGGTCACCGCGCTGCCCTACCAGGTCAGCGGCGCCAAGGTGCTCGAGCAGATCGCCGCCCAGATGCAGGCCAAGAAGCTGCCCATGGTCGCCGACCTGCGCGACGAGTCGACCCACGAGGAGCCGACCCGGCTGGTGATCGAGCCGCGCTCCAACCGCGTCGACATCGAGGCGCTGATGGCGCACCTGTTCGCCACCACCGACCTCGAGAAGAACATCCGCGTCAACATGAACGTGATCGGCCTGGACGGCCGGCCGCGGGTGATGGCGCTGCCCGACCTGCTTGGCGAGTGGCTGCGCTTCCGGCGCGCCACGGTGCGCCGGCGCCTCGAGCACCGCCTGGGCAAGGTCGAGGACCGCCTGCACATCCTCGAGGGCCTGCTGGCCGCCTACCTCAACCTCGACGAGGTGATCCGCATCATCCGCGAGGAGGATGAGCCCAAGGCCGCGCTGATCGAGGCCTTCGGCCTCAGCGACCGCCAGGCCGAGGCGATCCTCGAGCTGCGCCTGCGCCACCTCGCCAAGCTCGAGGAGATGAAGATCCGCGGCGAGCAGGATGACCTGGAGGCCGAGCGCAAGCACCTGCAGGCGCTGCTCGGCAACGAGGCCAAGCTCACCGATCTGATCGAGGCGGAGCTGCGCGAGGCGGGCGAGGCGCACGGCGACGCGCGCCGCTCGCCGCTGGTCGAGCGCCAGGAGGCGAAGGCGCTTTCCGAGGTCGAACTGGTCGGCGCCGATCCGGTCACCGTGGTGCTCTCCGAGAAGGGCTGGATCCGCAGCGCCAAGGGTCACGAGATCGATCCCGCCGGGCTCTCCTACAAGGCCGGTGACCGCTTCCACCTCGCCGTCCGGGGCAAGACTAACCAGCCGCTGGTGCTGCTCGACGACACCGGCCGCGCCTACACCCTGTCGGCACACAACCTGCCCAGCGCTCGCGGCCAGGGCGAGCCGGTCACCGGCCGCGTCAACGTGGTGGCCGGGGCCCACATGGCGGGCCTGATGCTGGCGCCGCCCGAGACCCGCTACCTGCTCGCCTCGGACGGGGGCTATGGCTTCGTCGCCCGGCTCGAGGAGCTCACCGGCAAGAACAAGTCCGGCAAGGCGATCCTCAGCGTGCCCAAGGGCTGCAACGTGCTGCCGCCGCTGGAGGTGTCGTCGCTGGAGGAGGCCAGCGTGGCGGCGGTCTCCAACGAGGGACGACTGCTGGTCTTCCCCCTCGCCCAGCTGCCGGAGATGGCCAAGGGCAAGGGCAACAAGATGATCGATATCCCCGGCGCCCGGGCCGCGCGTCGCGAGGAGTTCCTGCGCGACCTGGTGATGCTGCCGGCCGGCGCCGCCCTGGTGGTGCACGCCGGTAAGCGCAAGCTGACCCTCAAGGCGGCGGACCTGGACTATTATCGCGGTGAACGCGGCCGGCGGGGCAGCAAGCTGCCTCGCGGGCTGCAGAAGGTCGATCGATTGGAAAGCTTGAAGCCGGAAGCTTGAAGTCCCAGGCTTCGCCGGAAGCCGTAAGCTGTAAGAAAAACATGCCTATCATGAGGTTACTTACAGCTTATAGCTTACGGCTTACAGCTCATCAAAGGGGTTGCAATGACTAGACGACTGTTGATTCGCGCCACCGGTACGGCGCGCCCCGGCCAGCTGGCCGGGCTGGGCAAGGCGCTGGCGGCCAGCGGCGCCCGCCTGCTGGACATCAACCAGAGCGTGACCTTCGGCATCCTGTCGCTGGAAGCGCTGGTGGGGCTCGCCCACGAGAGCGACCTGGAGGGGGCGCTCGCCACGGCCGGCGATGCCCTGGGGCTCGATATCCAGGCGATCCAGGTCAGTGCCGAGGACTACCAGCGCTGGAGTGCGGCGGCCAGTCAGCCGCGGCTGATCCTGACCCTGCTGGCGCCGCACCTGCCCGCCGGGATTCTCGCCGAGGTGGGCGCGCTCACCGCCGAGCACGGCCTGACCGTGGAGCTGATCCACCGCCTCTCCGGCCGCGAGCCGCTGGACGGCGGCGTGCCCGAGCATGGCGCTTGCGTGGAGTGCTGGCTACGCGGCGAGGAGGTCGACCTGGAGTCGCTACGTGAGAAGGCCCTGGCGCTGGGCGCCATGCACGGCGTGGACATCGCCATCCAGGAGGACTCCATCTGGCGTCGCCACCGTCGCCTGGTGTGCTTCGATATGGACTCCACCCTGATCCAGGCCGAGGTAATCGACGAGCTGGCGCGCCGTCATGGCGTCTATGACGAGGTCGCCGCGGTCACCGAGCGGGCCATGCGCGGCGAGCTGGACTTCCAGCAGAGCTTCCGCGAGCGCATGGAGAAGCTCAAGGGACTCGACGAGTCGGTGCTGGCCGAGATCGCCCGGGAGCTTCCGCTGATGGACGGCCTGGAACGGCTGATGAAGCACCTCAAGCGGCTGGGCTATCGTACCGCCATCCTCTCCGGCGGCTTCACCTACTTCGCCCGCCACCTCCAGGAGACGCTCGGCTTCGACGAGGTGCACGCCAACGAGCTGCTGATCGAGGATGGCAAGGTGACCGGTGAGGTCCGCGAGCCGATCATCGACGCCGATCGCAAGGCCGTGCTGCTGCAAGAGATCGCCAGTCGCGAGGGGCTGGTCATGGAACAGACCATCGCCGTGGGCGACGGCGCCAACGACCTGAAGATGCTCGCCGCCGCCGGGCTCGGCATCGCCTTTCGCGCCAAGCCGCTGGTCAGGGCCCAGGCGCGCCAGTCGATCTCTACCCTGGGGCTCGATGCGGTGCTCTACCTGATCGGCTATCGCCAGGGCGACCTGGAGGAGCCGCCGCGGTGAGCAAGACCTTCCAGGCCTGGCAGGCGAGTTTCGAGCGCCTGCGCGCCCACAAGGCCTTCGAGCTGACGGTCATCGCCATCATCATCCTCTCGGCGCTGTTGATCGGCGCCAAGACCTACGAGGAGACCAGCCGCTTCCAGCAGTGGCTGCTGGCGATGGACGTGGCGGTGACGGTGTTCTTCCTGGTGGAGATCCTGATTCGCATGGCTGCCGAGAAGCGCCTGCGCGACTTCTTCCGCCAGGGCTGGAACGTTTTCGACTTCCTGATCGTGACCGCCAGCCTGATTCCCCTGGACGACTCGGAGATGGTGCTGCTGGCGCGGCTGCTGCGCATCTTCCGGGTGCTGCGCCTGGTGTCGATGATCCCCGAGCTGCGCCTGCTGATGGCCGCGCTGGTCAAGTCGATCCCGCGGATGGGCTATGTGGCCCTGCTGATGTTCATCATCTTCTACATCTACGCGGCGCTCGGCAGCTTCCTGTTCGCCGAGGTGGACGACTTCCTGTGGGGCAATATCTCGACGGCCATGCTGACCCTGTTCCGGGTAGCGACCTTCGAGGACTGGACCGACGTGATGTATGCCACCCAGGAGCTTTATGCCTGGAGCTGGATCTACTACCTGACCTTCATCTTCCTCACCGCCTTCATCTTCCTCAACATGATGATCGGCATCGTGCTCGACGTGATGCAGAAGGAGAGCGTGCAGATGGAGATCGAGAGCGGCGAGGGCGAGGCCGCGGAGCTGCATGGGCTGCGCCACGACGTGCGCGCGCTGCGCGACCAGCTCGACCGCATGGAGGCGGCATTGGGCCCCCGTCGTGAGGGGAGTGGAGTTGACAGGCGCGGCGAAGACTGATCTTCTAGGGGCATGAAAATGACATCGCGCCACTTCGTTCTCGACCTACGACTACCCCTAGCCCGCCGCTGAGCGCGACGGGCGGTGCAGTCTGCATCGCCGTCGCTTCGCCCGCCGCTAGCGAGCACGTCCCGGTCGAAACGAGGTTGTAGCATGTCCACCACCCGCAGTATCCGCGCCATGAACATTGCCGTTGTTGCCATCGCCCACGGGTGCCACCAGGCATCGCGTCCGGTCGTGTGCAATCACGTTGTACCCTCGACGCCCCGTCCGCCCTTGGCCGACGGGGCGTCGCTGTTTCCGACTGATCGTTGTTGACGAATCGCCTTCTGAATGCCGCCGCACACCTGGGAGAACGCCACCATGATGCTCGATAACCCCGCTACCAAGTACCGCCCCTTCGTGGCCGTCGACCTGCCCGACCGCCAGTGGCCAAGCCGGCGCATCGAGACGCCGCCCCAGTGGTGCGCCGTCGACCTGCGCGATGGCAACCAGGCCCTGATCGACCCCATGGACCAGGAGCGCAAGCAGCGCCTCTTCGACCTGCTGGTCAAGATTGGCTTCAAGCAGATCGAGGTGGGCTTCCCCTCGGCCTCCCAGACCGACTTCGACTTCGTGCGCGCCCTGATCGAGGAAGACAAGGTGCCGGACGACGTGCATATCCAGGTGCTCACCCAGGCCCGCCCGCACCTGATCGATCGCACCTTCGAGTCGCTGAAGGGCGCGAAGAACGCCATCGTTCACGTCTACAACGCCACCGATCCGGTGTTTCGCCGCGTGGTGTTCAACGTCGACAAGCCCGAATGCATCCAGATCGCCGTGGACGCCACCACCCGGATCCGCGAGCACATGGCGACGGCGCCGGAGACCCACTGGACCTTCCAGTACTCCCCGGAGCTCTTCTCCACCACCGAGATGGACTTCGCCGTGGAGATCGTCGACGCGGTGGAGGCGGCCTTCGGCGCCAGCGTCGAGGCGCCGATGATCGTCAACCTGCCGGCGACCGTGGAGTGCGCGACGCCCAACAACTACGCCGACCAGGTGGAGTGGTTCTGTCGCCACGTCGACCATCGCGATCACCTGATCGTCAGCGTGCACCCGCATAACGACCGCGGCACCGGCGTGGCCGCCGCCGAGCTCGCCGTGATGGGCGGTGCCGACCGGGTCGAGGGCTGTCTGTTCGGCAACGGCGAGCGCACCGGCAACGTCGACCTCGTCACCCTGGCCATGAACCTCTACACCCAGGGTGTGCACCCGGGGCTCGACTTCTCCAACATCACGCCGATCATGCGTGAGGTGGAGTACTGCAACCAGCTGCCGGTGCATCCGCGCCACCCCTACGTGGGCGACCTGGTGTTCACGGCCTTCTCGGGCTCCCACCAGGACGCCATCAAGAAGGGCATGGCCGCGCGCCGCGAGGCCGAGAATGACGTCTGGGAGGTGCCCTACCTGCCCATCGACCCGCTGGATGTCGGCCGCAGCTACGAGGCGGTGATCCGCGTCAACAGCCAGTCCGGCAAGGGTGGCATCTCCTACCTGCTCGAGCAGGAGCACGGCATCGAGCTGCCGCGCCGGCTCTCCATCGAGTTCAGCCAGGTGGTGCAGGAAGTCGCCGACCGGCTGGGTAAGGAGATCACCTCGCAGATGATCTACCAGGCCTTCCTCGACGAGTACCTGGAGCAGCGCGAACCCTTCGCCCTGATCAGCCATCGCATGGCCTCCGAGCCGGACAGCCCGACCGTGAGCCTCGAGGCGACCATCGAGGAGCATGGCGAGCGCCGCATCATTCAGGGGCAGGGCAACGGCCCGCTGGCTGCCTTCGTCAAGGCGCTGGCCGCCGAGGGCCATGACGTGGAGATCATCGACTACCACGAGCACTCCCGTGGTCAGGGCGCCGACGCCGAGGCGATCGCCTACGTGGAGGTGCGCGTCGGCGGCGAGGCGGTGTTCGGCGTCGGCACCGACGAGAGCATCACCAGCGCCTCCATCAAGGGCGTGATGAGCGCGATCAACCGCAAGCTCTCCACCGAGGCGCCGGCCCCCAACGTCACCGCCGCTACGTTAGCTTGAAGCTGGAAGCCTGAAGCTTGAAGAAAGAACAACCCCATCGGGCCGTCCCGGTGGGGTTGCTTCTGTCTGGCCCACTACCATGCTGGTCTTCCAGCTTCCAGCTTCCAGCTTCCAGCTTCCAGCTTCCAGCTTCCAGCTTCCAGCTTCCAGCTTACGGCTCACAAGGGTGTCTTACTGGCCTCGCCGGGAATCTCCCGGACCAGTCGCGGCATCAGGAAGCCGGGCAGCACCTCGCGCAGGCCCGCGACCAGTTCGCGGGCTTGGTCGTCGCTTACGTCGAAGTGCGCCGCCCCGGCCACCGGATCGAGCACGTGCAGGTAGTAGGGCAGAACACCGGCCTCGAAGAGCCGTTCGGAGAGCGCGGCCAGGGCCTCCACCGAGTCGTTGACCCCGCGCAGCAGCACGCTCTGGTTGAGCAGGGTCACGCCGGCGTCGCTCAGCCGGCGGCATGCGGCGATGACGGCCTCGTCGATCTCGTTGGCATGATTGATGTGCAGCACCATCACCTTCTGCAGGCGGGTGGCGGAGAGCCAGCCGAGCAGGGCGGCGTCGATGCGCTCGGGGATCACCACTGGCAAGCGGGTGTGGATGCGCAGGCGCCTGAGATGCGGGATGGCGTCCAGCCGCTCGACCAGCCAAGCCAGCTGACGATCGCTCGCCGCCAGGGGGTCGCCGCCGGAGAGTATCGCCTCGCGGATCGTCGGATCCTCCCGGATATAGTCGAGGCTCTCTTCCCACTGCGCCCGGGAGGGGGCGTTCTCCGCGTAGGGGAAGTGACGGCGAAAACAGTAGCGGCAGTTCACCGCGCAGGCGGGGCTCGCGATCAGCAGCACGCGGCCGGCGTACTTGTGGATCAGTCCCCTGGCCGGGGTGTGCTCGGCCTCGGCCAGGGGATCGGCCACGTAGCCGGCCACCGGGTGGTCCTCCTCAATGAGCGGCAGCACCTGGTGCAGCAAGGGGTCCGAGGGGTCGCCAGGGCGGATGCGGGCCAGATAGGCCTCGGGCACCCGCACCTCAAAGAGCGCGTGGCCACGCGCGGCGCCGTCCTGCCAGGCCGTGTCGAGGCCCAGGCGGCGGCACAGCTCGCGGGGATCGCGGATTGCCCCGGCCAGCTGAGTCTGCCAGCGAGCCTGTACGGGGAGGGGCTGGGTCTCCGGGGCGGGGCGCTGCAAAAGGGCGCTGCTTCGGGTTATCATGCGGCACACCAGTCAATGCGTACGGGGGCCAGGCCCCCGTGACACTTCATCTGCTTGCGCGTGCCGCCGGTCTCGGCCGGTGGCACGCTCGAATATGGATAAGCGATCATGGCCAACTATTCTACCAACGAATTCAAGGGCGGTCTGAAGGTGATGCTCGACGGCGATCCGTGCAGCATCGTCGAGAACGAGCTCGTCAAGCCGGGCAAGGGCCAGGCCTTCAACCGCGTCAAGTTGCGCAACCTGATGACCGGTCGCGTCCTGGAGCACACCTTCAAGTCCGGCGACTCCCTGGAGGCCGCCGACGTCATGGAGCTGGAGATGGAGTATCTCTACACCGACGGCGACATGTGGTACTTCATGAAGACCGACGGCTCCTTCGAGCAGTACGCGGTCGAGAAGCGCGCCCTGGGCGACACCGAGAAGTGGCTCAAGGAGCAGGTGCCCTACACCGTGACGCTGTGGAACGATAACGCCATCAGCGTCACCCCGCCGAACTTCATCGAGCTCGAGGTCACCGAGACCGACCCGGGCCTCAAGGGCGACACCGCCCAGGGCGGCTCCAAGCCGGCGACTCTCTCCTCCGGCGCCGTGGTCCGCGTGCCGCTCTTCATCAACGAGGGCGAGGTGCTCAAGGTCGATACGCGCAGCGGCGAGTACGTCTCCCGCGCCTGAACCGGGTTTCGCCCGGGCTAGAGCTTGAAGCTGGAAGAGCGGCGCTTCGCGCCTGGAAGCTGGAAGACAACTCGACCCGGCTTCGCCGGGAGCTTGAAGCTATAAGCTTGAAGCGGGAAGAAAAACCCTTGACTCCAGGGTTGGGCGGCAAGCTGTTTTCCAGCTTCCAGCTTCCAGCTTCCAGCTTCCAGCTTCCAGCTTCCAGCTTCCAGCTTCCAGCTTCCAGCTTCCAGC
>NZ_VBUI01000002.1 GCF_005780185.1 Halomonas urmiana
GCGGTGCAGGGTCGGGGCGCGGTTGAGCAGCACGGGGTGCTCGCGGATGACGTCGGCGAGGATGTCCCACACCTCCGCCGTCTCGCGCTCGACCATCTTCTTGGCGGCCTTGATGGTGGAGGCGTGGCCCAGCGACTGCAGCTTGGAGTAGATGAACGGCTTGAACAGCTCCAGCGCCATCTTCTTGGGCAGGCCGCACTGGTGCAGGCGCAGGGTCGGGCCCACGGTAATCACCGAGCGGCCGGAGTAGTCGACGCGCTTGCCCAGCAGGTTCTGGCGGAAGCGCCCCTGCTTGCCCTTGATCATGTCGGCGAGCGACTTCAGCGGGCGCTTGTTGGAACCGGTGATGGCCCGACCGCGACGTCCATTGTCGAGCAGCGCGTCCACCGACTCCTGCAGCATGCGCTTCTCGTTGCGCACGATGATGTCGGGCGCATTGAGGTCGAGCAGCCGCTTGAGGCGGTTGTTGCGGTTGATCACGCGACGGTACAGATCGTTGAGGTCGGAGGTCGCGAAGCGGCCACCGTCCAGCGGCACCAGCGGGCGCAGGTCCGGCGGCAGTACCGGCAGCACCTCCATCACCATCCACGCCGGATCGTTGCCGGAGCCCTGGAAGGCCTCCAGCAGCTTGAGGCGCTTGGAGAGTTTCTTGATCTTGGTCTCGGAGTTGGTCTGCGGGATCTCCTCGCGCAGGCGACCGATCTCCTCGTCGAGGTCGATATCCTTGAGCAGCGCCTGGACGGCCTCGGCACCCATGCGGGCGTCGAAGTCGTCACCGAACTCCTCGAGGGCCTCGAAGTACTGCTCGTCGTTGAGCAGCTGGCCGCGCTCGAGGGTGGTCATGCCCGGATCGATGACCATGAAGCTCTCGAAGTAGAGCACGCGCTCGATGTCGCGCAGGGTCATGTCGAGGAACATGCCGATGCGCGACGGCAGCGACTTGAGGAACCAGATGTGCGCGACCGGGCTTGCCAGCTCGATGTGGCCCATGCGCTCACGGCGCACCGCCGCCTTGGTGACCTCGACGCCACACTTCTCGCAGATGATGCCACGGTGCTTCATGCGCTGGTATTTACCACACAGGCATGAGTAATCCCTCAAAGGGCCGAAAATCTTGGCGCAGAAGACACCATCACGTACCGGTTTAAATGTGCGATGATCGAACGTTTCGGGTTTCTTGACCTCGCCGAAGGACCAAGAGCGAATCATGTCCGTCGACGCCAGCGTGATCTTGATCGTGTCGAACTCGTCGGACTGCGACTGTGATTTGAGGATTTTCACTAAATCTTTCATTCGGCGGGGTTTCTGAACTTTTTAATATATTCTGCTATCGCCCCATCAGGGTTTGCGGCCGACACCGTATCGAGATGATCATAGCCCCTCGACCTAAGGTTTTTTTCGCGCCAGCTGTTGCCATTGATTCCACAAACGATGTAGATCACCAGCATGATGAGGGTGGTCAAAATACCCAGCTCTGTCTCCACGGGAACGGCGCTAAGCAAGAGGACGATCACAAGCAGAACAGCACCCAACCCCCACAGTTTCTTGACCAGTGCCCAGATGGGACCGAAGAAGAACCCTGGCCATGACCAGCCTTGCTTTACTTCTTCTTGTTTTCCAGCTGGGTGCTGAAATATTTTGAATTCCTTCATTGATTTTCTCTATGTTTTTTGTAAATGGCGAAGATATATCTCCGCCACATCTACAGTGTCTTAGTTTGAGAGAATGAAGTTTTCATAGCTATTTTCAAGCTTTCCTGTGGAAACGCACCTAACTTCGTTGCTGCTCACGATGTTTCCATACCCGTTTCGAACCACGATGCCGGCATTCCCGAAAATGTTGACTGTTGCTCTCGTTTGCTCAGGGCCTATTTCACGAACCAAAACATTGATATTGCTATCAGCTGATTCGAAACGAGCTTGATAGAGGCCAACATTGCCAGTGGGTTCGCCGCAGTTAATGACGCTACTGCCAGGCGAGAGTCCATGGTTGGACGATATGAGTCCGGAGTCCTTCTCCATGCTGTTAATTGGGATGTTGTTCATGGCAAACCATTCAACAGTGCTTCCCCATACTTCGTCGTAACTTTGGGTGAAGACAAAGTTCTTGTCGAAATCTTCCTGTGGGATATTCTTGACGCCCGCAGGTGTGCAGCCGGCAAGTAATCCAGTGACAATTAGGCTGGTTAGCGTTTTTTTCATGTAGGTTACTCCACTGTTGATTAAAAAAAGTCCTGCGCCGATCCTTTGGGTTCGCTGTTGTCCCTGAAAAAGTCTTCAGGCGATTCTGCTATTTCATGGCACATGGAGGCTGCACGATTAATGGCTGACATGGACCCCCGTAGGCCAAACTCAAGATACAAGGTGTCGATGTCTTCTCCAGATATTCGAAAGCGTACCATAGTGCCGTTACGCGTATCCCTAAGGAGTTGTGTGATATCGGGTACCAGATAGTGAAGATAAAGGCCAGAATCGCCTCGTTCCAGCACCGCTTCTACCAATCCGTTCTGAATATCTCGGCGGTCAACCCTGATGTCAGATTGATAGTACATTTCAGACTGAGACTGGGCTTGGATCTCATCGGTTTCGATCCGAGTGCTGACTACTGGCTCACGGCAATTAGTAGGATAAAAGTCTACGGCCAGATAGCCATCGCTGTAAGCGACAGGGTTTATAGCGCGAAAGAATCCCTCTTGCCCGAGGTGTAACTCCATTGAGGCCCATTCACCGTGTGATCTCTGATTGCGCATGTTATAGGTAGCGGCCATTGCTTGCTGGGCGATGAGTACTCCAGTCAGGCACAGTGCGGCAATCATAAACACGGTCTTTTTCATGACTGTTCCTCCTCAAAAAACACCCACGCTTCCTCGTAGTCTTTCTCCCGATCCGGGCGGGTGAAGGGGGCGTGGTATTCCACGGTTTTCTCCCAGGGGCCGTCGGGTAGGGTGTCGTCGAGGTAGGTCTTGCGGACGACGCCTTCCGTCATGTCTTTTACGTCTTCCCAGCCGAGGGCTAATCCGTACTCGGTCCGCTCCGGCGATTCGATGGAGTAGTGGATATCGTTGTCCAGGTCCTTCCTGTTGGCCTTGCGTGGCAGGCCGACGCCGACGAGGCCCTTGCTGGGGGTGAATACGATGCGGCCACTGGCGTCGTACCAGGTGTCGGCCTCGTACTGGCGCATCACCGAGAACTGCACGCGGTAGATGGTCTTGAGTTCTTCCAGGGTCATGCCCAGCGCCTGGGCGACCAGCACATCGATCTCGACCAAGGCCTGGCGGCGGGCGTAGTCGTTGCGCAAGGCGGAGTGGTGTTGCCATTCCGGTGTCAGCTTGGCGAAGAAGTCGTGATCAAGCAGTGGGCTATCGCTGGCCCAGCGGGCCTGCTTGAAATTATCCTTCCAGCAGGAGTGCCAGAGATCGGCGTAGTGGGTGGTCAGGCAGTTAAGCGCCAAAGCTCGCAAGCTGACTGCTGGGGCACTTATAAGCGGGAACGTTTCCAAATGTGAGCCGTAAAGATCTGATTTTCCAGTAGATTTCAGGAAAAAATCATACACGATAGAAATTGTCGGCCCGGCAAACTCGATCAGTTGCTGTGTGCTGCGAAATGCTGTTGTCACGGCTGTGTTGATGTTGGCAACCTGTTTTGGAACTACTGCTCCCGTGAATGAGCGCTCGGAAGAAGCACCGAACATGCGACGGTTAACGAATCGATAATACTCTGTCACCTTTCTGGGTTGGTTTTCCCCTTCCTCGGTCCAGCTAACTCGTGGCGTGCGGGCGGCGTAGGTGTCGGCATCGCAAGCTGGCACATAGTTGGTGCGCGGTAGGTAGTCGTCGGGCAGGGCTTCCAGGTCGAGATTGTCATAGTCCTTGTTGCTCTTGCAGCCTGGGCGTGGCGATTTGAAGAGTGGGTTGCCGACGAAGAAGTGAGGGCCGCTGAGGATCCATTCGCCCGCCCTCTGGGGAAAGCGCGTTTCCCTCTGAATGGTGCCTTCCTTCTGGGCATTGGTCTCGTGCCACATTTCCAGCGAGATATAGTCGCCATCCAGGTCGCCAAGGCGGGTTGGCTGAGCGGCAAAGCGTTCCAGTACGCTGAGCAACTGCCGAGCATGCAGGGCGGGTAGGCGTGCCTGCAGCGGTGGCGTACCGGCTTCGTCATAGAGCGAAGCGAAGAGCCCCAGCGTATCCGTATCGACCTGGATCAGGCGATCGCGGTGTCCGGTGAAGTCCCACTTCACCCGAGGGCGACCATCCTCTCCCTCGTACTCCTCCTTGCTACCGGGTACCTCACCCTCGCCGTTATGGGTTAAGCAGGCATCGATGGTATTGGGCACGAAGAGGTTGCCTAGTTGCCAGAAGCGAGGTGACATCTTGGCCGGCCCGTAGATATTGGCGCTATATCGCGTGTGATTATCGACTTCGGCAAACAGCTTGGTCTCGTTGATAAACTGGAAGTGCGCCCTTAGCCGTGGATAGACCGCCTCGCGGAAGGCGCCGCCCTTGGGATCGTCGTAGATCCCCTCCGGATGCAGGTAACCCGCCACGCCCTGTTCGCTGCCCAGCCGCCAGGCAGTTGGCAGGAAGCACTTGTAGAGGTTGGTCTGTACGCCCTTGAGCAGCGGATAATTGCTGGCAGCATTGAGAAATGCCTGGGTGCCTTCGCTCTCCTCGTACTCTTCCCGCCAGGCGCTGAGCAGGGCGGGATGGTCGTGGAAGGCTTGCTCGCGTAGCTCGGCGAGCTTGCTGGCCGAGACCTTGCGCAGAGCGAAGAGCGGCTGGTGATCGCCCATGATGCCGCCTTCCTGCCACTCCACCTTGAGCCAGGGAGGGTTACCCAGTACCAGGTCGAAGCCGCGGCGGCCGCTGACGGCGCCGGCGAAGATATCGGCGAACTCCAGCTCCCAGTGGAAGAAACGGCGCTGCTCGGCTAGCTCATCGGCTAGCTTCAGGCGCGGGCAGGCGCGGAACAGGGTCTCGAGCTTGACCACGCCGAAGCGGTCGACGAAACGCTGGCCTTCCTCCACCCGGTCCGGTTCCAGCTGGAAGAGGTCCGGGGTGTCGTGGCTGGGGCCGGCGCCGATGGTGTCGCCGAGCAGCAGGGTCTCCAGGTCCCAGAGCCACTCCTCGCGGCTGGGCAGCTCCTCGGCCCGGTCGATGGGCCAAAACCACAGCGCGCACCAGTAGTCCATCGCGAGCTTGAGGCGGCGGTAGGCCGGGGCGCTCTGCTGGTAGCGCTCGGTGAGCGAGGCTTCCAGGGCATCCTTGAAGGCCAGGCTGGTGGCCTCGCCGCGGCCCTCATGGCCGTAGATGGGGTAGGGGTCGCTGGTGCGCTCGCGGATGCGCGAGAGCTCCCGGGCGTGCTCGGTCCACAGTGCCTCGACCTGTGCGCTGAGCTTCTGCAGGCGCTTGACCTCGGTTGCGTCGAAGGGCTTGGTGAAGGGCTTCTTCCAGGCCTTGATGGCGGCCAGCTCGTCCTTGAAGAGCTGCTTGGCGACCTTGTCGGAATAGTCCGCCATTCCTGGGTAGGGCAAGAGGAAGTGCCAGATTCGCTCGCCCAGCAGTGTGTCTTCGTTCTCGTCGTCGGTGGCAAGGGGCACCGCATCACCGGCGCGGTTGAGCCAGGCCGCCGGGTCCTTGGGCTTGAGCGTCAAGGTGCTTGCCGGGTAGGCCTCATGGCGGGCGCCGATCAGCGAGTTGCCGGTGCGCAGCTGGAAGCCGAACCAGGGCACGAAGCGGTCGGCGGAGAGCGCGCCGAGCCACAGCGAGACCTCGGCCAGCTCCACCGCCACGGGATTCAAGTCGACGCCGAAGACGTTGTGGTCGGCCAGGTACATCTTCACCCGCTGCTTCTCGGCGGCGTAGTCGGCCTGGGGGATGCGCTCGGCGGCGGGGTTCTCGGCCTGGCGCGCGCTCTGGGCCAGGGCCAGGTACTTGTCGGCGAGCTGGTCGATGGCCTCGTTCAAGAAGGCGGCGCTGCCCATGGCCGGCTCGCAGATCGTCAAACTGAGCAGGCGCTCGGCGCGGGCGGCGTCGTCGGTTAGTGGGTCGAGCTGCTCTGCGTAGAGCTCCTTCAGGGCGTACTTGACGAGCGACTTGGTGAGCACCTCCGGGGTGTAGTAGGAGGCGCTCTTTTCGCGATCTCGCCCGGCCAGGCGGTAGAGGAAACTGCCGCGGGGGTGGCGGCGCAGCACCCGGTGGCCGGCCTCGTTGCGGTCGAAGACCTTCTCGTCTTCACGGAAGTGTTCCAGCTGCTCGGCGGTGACGAAGTAGCCGGTATCGAGCGGGTCGGGGTTGGCCTCGCCGGCCTTCTTGACCTCGAAGAGCTCCTGCTCGGCGAAGAAGCCGCGGTAGCTGAGCAGCGCCTCGTAGACGGCGCCGAGCTGGTTAATGCCCAGGCGCGCATAGCTGATACGCCCGCGGCGGCGGTTGCCCCGGCCTCCATTGGGCCGCGACAGCGACATCTTGTGAATCACCTGCTGCCAGACGGCGTTGGGGAAGACCACGTCGTTGAGCAGGCGGGTGCGCTCGGGATCGAAGAGATGGCTCTTGAGCGCCGGTAGGGTGAAGGCGCTGCGTCCGGCCTGGCGAGCGGCGGCTCCCTCGGCGTTCAGGCCGTCGAAATCGAGGCTGTCGGTGTGTGGCGCCTCCACGCCCTCGTGCACCAGGCGGAACAGCCGGGTGATGGAGTGGTGGAGGAAGCTGCCCTGGCGCTCGCGTTCACTGGTCAGGGGCGTCATCTCCAGCTGGCGCAGGCCCTCCAGAGAGTAGCCGCTGAGGTAGACGGGGCTGTCCACCGGGGCGTAGCCGAGCTCCGGGCGGGCCTCGATGTAGAACAGGAACAGCAGCCGGTACATGGTGCGCAGGCATTCCCGGGAGAGGCGGTCCGGGTCGAGCTGGCCGGAGTAGATGCCCTCCTTGCGGGCGCGGGCGCGCTCGATCAGCTGGCGGGCGGCCTCGTTGCCGAGCAGCTCGATGCATTCGCGCAGGGCGTACTTGAGATCCTCGCTGACCGCGTAGGCGTGCTTGTGGGCGTTCTCGTCGAGGCTGTCGAGCAGGCTCTGGCCGTTGGCCTCGAGCAGCGACTCGCGCGCCAGCAAGACGCTTGCCGCCTTCAGCGCCTCCGTCTCTCGGCGGGCGAGCAGCTCCATCCAGTCGAAGCGCAATAGCTGGCCGCGGGCGAAGCGGGTGCGGTCGACCAGCACCCATTGGTGCGGCGCCACCAGCAGCACCCAGCGCGGCGGGCGCTCGCGGGCGAAGACCTCGCGGGAGAGCAGGCTCTGCCAGCTGGGCGGATTGTTTGAGGCGAGTTCACGCTGGAGGGCGTTGGGCAGCGGGGTCTCATCGAGCGACAGGTACTGTTCCTTCAGCGGGCTGGCGGCCAGCGGGTCGCCCTCGGGTTCCTCGAGGGGCAACGCCTCGATCACCCATAGCAGGGGCGCGCCATCCTGGCCGGAAAGCTCCGCCATCAGCGGTATCTCGCAGTCGTCGCTGAGCAGGCGACGCTCGGGCCTGGCGGTATACCCCAATGCCTCGAGCAGCGGGCGGGCCAGGGCGCGGGCACCGGCCACCGCTTCGTGTGCATGGCCACGTCGGCACAAGGTCTGTACGGCCTCGATCTCGCGCAACCGTTCGAAGGCGCCGCGGCGCAGCAGGGTCCAGGGCGTCTCCTCGCCATGCTCGGTGGCGCGTTGCTGCCAGGCCTCGAGCACGCCGCGGATATCGCCCTCGAAGATATCGGCGAGGTAGTGCTCGCTGTAGAACTCGTTGTCGTTGACGATGCCTGCGTATGCCATAGCTTGCCTTGCCTTAATGCGTCTGCGCGCCGCCGGCCGGGGCCGACGATTGCGGGTGTAGCGATGCGAGTCGTTGCGGCCAGTCGTCCGGGAAGCCCATGGGCTGGCGCGGGATATCGGGATATTCCTCGAGCAGGGCCTGGAGGCGACCTGGCCAGCGGGTGTCCGGGCTTATCTGGGTGGTGAGATAGGTCAACATGGCCAGAACGGTGAAGAGGCGGCGAGGCGCATCCCGGCTTGTTTCACCATCAGGTAATGGCAGCTTCTCCGGCCACTGGGGAGGAATGCCGAGCTCTCTATTCCATAGCCTGGCGTGGTGGGCGCAGATGTTGCGTACGAAGGTTAGGGTATGAAGCCAGCTGCGGAGCACCTTCTGCGGTAGGCCGAAGCGTATCGCGATCGCTTTCCTGTCCCGGTCCTTTGCCAGTCCCTGATAGAGGTGTGAAATGGCTCCAAGGCTCATCTCTTCGAGGGCGGCCCAGGAAGGGGGTAAGCAAGGGTCGGAGTAGGTTTCGGCGTAGAAGCGGGGGTAATTGTCTCTCTTGCGGCTCTCGATGCGCTGAGCCTTCACGTCGTCGGGAACGTGACTCTTGAGGATCTGTCGCTGCTCGCGTTGGAACTTCGTGCGCTCCGAGGACAGGGTGTTCTCGAGATCGCCGATCATGCGGCCGAAGCGGTAGCGATAGCCGAACCGGTCGCGGTCCAGGTACCAGTGTGGTCCGTAGGTTGGCGCCATATGGTTGCTGATACAGGCGCGAATGGCGACCTCGACTCGCTCGAGTGCCGTCATCATCAATTGCCTCAAGTCGCTGTCGAAGCGATAAACCTGCACGATATCGGCGAGCTGACTGCCTGGCCTGAACGTGTGGTCACTGTCATCTGGATGTTGGAAGGGCCGCATGTAGGGGCTGAGCCTGAACAGCGTGGTGACCTCGAGCAGGCGGAGGGCTCGTTCGGTGTCCCGAACCTGCAGACCCCGTGCGACCAGCAGATCGAGCTGTTCGCGAGCCGTGAGGGCGGGCTTGTTGAAGCGGGTCATATGGCCACCTTCGGAACGAGGTGGCGCAGGCCTGGCGTAGGGGCGATAAAAAACCCGCTCGATTTGAGCGTAACTGCCGGAGCAGTCATAGGCTTGGCGGGTGTGTTGCCACGGATTATAGGCACGCCGATATCGGGATGCAAGGCATCTGCCACTGCCATTGAGCCGCGGCTTACCGGTGGGCTTTGAAAGGCCCTGGTGCCCATCATGCCTGCCTCTCCTTGGTCGTGGCCGGGTCGCCGGTGAAGACGGCGGCGACCTGGAGCCAGGGCTGGCGTTCGATCTGCTGGGTGGCTTCCAGCCAGTCCAGGTAGTCGTCGAAGACGCGTTGGAGCTGGGCGGTGCGTTCTTCGCGGCGGCGCTGCTTGCGGGCTTCCTGCTCGCGACTGCTGGCAAGGTCGAGTTCGATTTGTTGCCGGTGGCGGGCCTTGAGGGCATCCATGGCCTGCATCTGGGCGTTGAGGCGTTCGTTAAGCTCGGCTTCGCGAACCTGGCGGGTGGCCTCGAGGTAGCGCTCGGCGGCGGACACGGCGCCGGGCAGGGCGGCCTGCAGAGTGCTGGTGTCGCCAGGGATGCCAGGGTTGGGCAGCGCCATGGGGTCGAGTGCCAGCTCGGCCAGGGCGTCCTCCAGAGCCATGGGCTCTCCCACCTGGCCGTTGTCGGTATTCACCGGCACGGCGCACCAGGCCTGGATCAGCGACTGGCCTCGCCGGTTCGGGTAGCCCCCCTGGAGCAGGAAACGGGCTTGGCCAGCGGGAAGGTGGCCGGGCACGCGGATCACCGGGGCAGTGTGGCGGCCGAAGGCGTTGAGGATGCGGTCGCGCAGCCATTCCAGCACCGGGTGTTGCGGCCAGAGATACTGCACGGTGGGCCAGGGGTCATCCTCCTGGCGAGCCTGGTCGAGGGCCTGCTGCATGCGCTCAACATCTGCCGTCAGGATGAAGCGATCGTGTTCGGGGCGGATCTCGCGCGGTAGGTAGGCGAGCCGCTGGCGCAGGTCCGCTGGGGCAACGATTTCTAGGCGCTGGGCGCTCTCGTCCACACTGGCCTGCAGTTCCTGGCCCTGGTTGCGCATGGCCTGGCGTAGCCAGTCGATGGCGGCGCGGCTCCAGGCCAGGGTGCTGGGGTAGAGTCGCGGTGGCTGGGCGGTCAGCTCGGCCAGGCCCCGGGCCGGTGGCCCCTCGGGGATGAAGGCATCGAGTGGCGACTCACTCTGTTCGAGCTGGTTGTCGAGCAGGCCGGCGAAGATATCGGAGAGGTCGTTAGGGTCGTCGTCGCGCTCGAGCACCTCGGCCACCTGGGCTTCCTGCTCCTCCTGGGTGCGGCCGGCGCTGAACTCGGAGGGGTCGCCGATGTTGCGGCTGGCCTGGTCGTCCTTGTCGATCAGCACCTCGAGTACGCGCTGGTCGCCACGCACCTTGGGATGCTGCGATTCGGTGAGCAGATAGCGGATCTGCGGGGCCCGAGTCTGACCGTAGCGGTCGATGCGGCCGTTGCGCTGCTGGAAGATCATCAGCGACCAGGGAATATCGAAGTGCACCAGGCGGTGGGCGCGGTGGTGCAGGTTGATGCCCTCGGCGGCCACGTCGGAGCAGAGCAGCAGGCGCAGAGGGCTGTCGCCACGGTTGAAGGTCTCCACCGTGGCCATGAGATCCCGGTCGCGGTCGGTACCACGCAGCACCGCCACCTGGTTGGCCTTGAGGCCCGCATCGGCGGGCAGGTGCTCCTCGAGGAAGGCCAGTGTGACCAGGCTCTCGGTAAAGATCACCAGGCGGTCGTCGCTCTCTCGGCTCCAGCCCAGTTCGCCACGGCCGGTCTTGTTGCCCAGAAGTTCGAGCATTGCCTGGTACTTGCCGAAGCGTTCTGGCGTCACCGCCCGGATTGCCAGAGCCAGGCCCTCGAGGCTCGAGATATCGGCGTCGCGTTCGGGGCTCGCTTCCTGTTTCTCGAGGCGCTTAAGACGGTTGTTGATGGTGCTCAAGCAGGCGGCCGGGCTGGAAAAGAGCGTCTTTTCCAGACGGGTGCGGAAAAGGCCACTGCCGGCGGTGCGCTTGCCATCCAGGGTGTGGAACGTGACGTTCATCAGCTCGCCGAAAGCGTGCTCTTCCTCGCGGCTGGCCGGGGCATGGTGGCGGGCGATCTCGCGGTCCGGGAAGTCGCCGAGCTGGTCGCGGACATCCTTCTTGAAGCGCCGGATCACCAGGCCCTTGTCGCGGAAGTCCTCGTGGGCATAGTCACTGGGGTTGGCGATGGCAGTGGGGTCCAGCATGTTCATCAGGCTGGCGAAGCTTTCGGCCTTGCCGTCGTGAGGCGTGGCCGAGAGCATGATCAGGGTATCGGAGCGGGTGGCCAACAGCCTGGCCAGGCGGGCGCGCTGGGAGGTGCCGTGAGCGCCGGCGCGCTCCGCCACGTTGTGGGCCTCATCGATGATGATGATGTCCCAGTGGGCCTGCTCAAGGTAGTGGCGATACTCGATGTCCTGCTTGAGGGTATCGATGGAGATGATCGCCCGGTCAAAGTAATGGAAAGGGTTGTGATTGGCCGGGATGCGGCCACGTACCCTGGCCAGCCCCTGGGAGTCGAGCCGCGTGAGCGGGATGGTGAAGCGGTTCCAGAACTCCTGCTGGAACTGGCCGAGCATGGATTTCACTGCAAGTACCAGAATGCGTTTGCCGCGGCCGCGGTGGATCAGCTCGCTGGTCAGGATCCCGGCTTCCAGGGTCTTGCCCAGGCCGACGGCATCGGCAACGAGGATGCGCGCCCGCGGCTGGCCTAGCGCCTGGCGAGTGGGCTCGAGCTGAAAGGGCAGGGCGTCCATGGCGGCGTGATGGCCGAGATGGATGCGCTCGTCGGTGGGAGCAGTGTCACGCAGCTGGGTCGCCAGGTTGAGCAGCCCGGCGCGATAGCCCTGAGAGAGATCGTCGACCAGCTCAGTTGTGGCCGGGTCGAGAATGCGGATCTCGTCTTCCAGACGGCTGAGGAATTGGGCCTCACGGCCGCGTACCAGTTCGGAAAGGCCGGTACAGCCGAGCAGGTAGCCGCCGTCGCTCGAATGATCCAGACGCGTAAGGCGCCACTCGGCGTCGCGGATTTCCAGGCGCATCCCTGGTGCGAACTGCTGGTGCTGTCCCATTTTTCCCCCGGCTTCCTGCATCGGGGACGCGGTTCCTGGCATCCGTTTGGCGCGCGTCCCTGCGGCTTCTTGGCACTTTCCTACTAAGTGCTCTAATGAACCTTAGCGTAACAAAGTGTGCAGGGGCTGTCTGTTCGCAGTTTGGGTGAGCTGCTGGATGCCGCTTGCATCCGCTGGACCACTTCAGGCTTGTTGCTAACCGGCTATGGATGTTGCCGAGGACTGCTACCAATGTGCTACCAAAAATAGCACCCAACGAAAAACCGCCACCCGGCATGATCCGTAAGTGGCGGTTTCTCTTGATGATTCTGGTCGGAGCGACAGGATTCGAACCTGCGACCTTTGCAACCCCATTGCAACGCGCTACCAAGCTGCGCCACGCTCCGACGGTGTTTTCGGGTCTGTTGGCCGTGCTGTCTGACCCCCGAGAACGAGGCGTATACTAGCGCGGCTCGAAGGAAATGAAAAGTCCTTTTTGCGCTTTCTTTTCAATCGGTTGGCCGGCAGGTGCGTGAGGTCCCCGGATCACGCAGGTTCTGTCACACTATCGGCAACGAAGATGGGCTCCCCGGGAGCCGAAAAAAGGAAGACACGATGCCGTTGATCATGGGGATGAGCATGCTGTTGGCGTGCCAGTTCGCGGGGGAGCTGTTGGCGAAGGGCTTGCTGTTGCCGATACCGGGGCCGGTGATCGGCATGGTGATCCTGCTGGTGGCGCTGCTGGTGCGCGGCAAGGTGCCGTCGTGTCTGCGTCTGGCGGGGGAGGGGCTGCTGCGCTATCTGACGCTACTGTTCGTGCCTGCCGGGGTCGGGCTGATGGTGCACTTCGAGCTGATCGGCGCGGATCTCTGGCCGATCGCGGTGACCCTGCTGGTGTCCACGGCGGTGACGCTCGCCGTGACGGCCTGGGTGCTTGAACGCCTGCAGCGCCGCAACGCCGCGCACGGTGGTCGAGCGGAGGAGGACGCATGAACCTCGCCTCCTTCGATCAGCTGTGGGTCTATCTTTCCGGCAATCCGCTGCTCTCTCTACTGGCGACGCTTATGGTTTTCGCCCTGGCGGTCCGGATCAACCGCGCCGTGGGCGGCACGCCCCTGCTGCATCCGGTCACGCTGGCCATCGCGATACTGATCACGCTGCTGCTGCTGGTGGACATGGACTATGCCACCTACTTCGAGGGGGCTCAGTTCATTCATTTCCTGCTGGGGCCGGCCACGGTGGCCCTGGCCATTCCCCTTTATGACCATCGCCAGCGCGTCTATCGCCTGCTGGGGCCGCTGCTGCTGGCCTGTGGGGCAGGGGTGCTCACGGCGGTATCGACGACTCTCGGGCTCGCCATGCTGCTCGGCGCCGATCCCAAGACGCTGCTGTCGCTGGCCCCCCGCTCGGTAACGTCGCCGATCGCCATGGGCATCGCCGAGCAGATCGGTGGCATCCCCTCGCTGTCGGCCGGCCTGGTCCTGCTGACCGGCTCCATCGGCTGCGCCCTGGGGCCCTCGATCCTGCGGCTGCTGCGCATCACGGACCCGGCCGTTCAGGGCTTCACCATGGGGCTGGCAGCTCACGGTTTCGGTACCGCCCACGCCTTCGCGCGCATGGGCGTCGTCGCCGGCGCCTTCTCGGGCCTGGCCATGGGGCTCTCGGGCCTGCTGACGGCCTTCCTGCTGCCGCTGATCATCCGGCTCTTCGGCTTCGGCTGAACCGATCTCTTGTCAGCTCTTGAGACCATGGCGCTACAGGATAACCACGTAACAAATCGATTGATCCAGCCAGGCGCACAGGCACTACACTTCTTTGGTGCACCACATCCCTTTGCTCGAGGGACCTGAAGATGTCAACTGCTAGCAACGTCGCGATCGAACAAGCCGAGCCCGCCCCGGTTGCACCTGTGACGGTATCCTCCGCCAGCTCCGGCTCGCCGCCAATGTCGGTTGTCGAGGTGTCGATGCCGGTCTATGTTTGGTGGTGTCACCACTGGCTGGATGCAACTCATCCGTCGATCAGGCTGCATCAGGCCTGGTCGGCCTCGCTGATGGAAGCGGCCCAACTGGAGGCGGAGTTTCTGTCCGTCTGTTTCAAGGCGAGTAGCGATGTCGTGAGATGCCTCTCCGATCCCCGCGCGCTCCAGAATCCGGCCGTCCTGGGCCAATATTATCAGGACGCCGCCAAAAAGGTGGCAGACGCCCATGGCGAGCGGTTGGGGAGGGTGTCACAATTGCCCAAGGAGTTCCGACAGCGCCTCTGGGAAGAGATCTGCTGATTCCTCCTTTCAGGCCAAGCGGCTCCGTCGCTATCCTGATCACTGCACGGCAGGTGCGTCCTGCCGTGTTTCTAGCGGCTTGAGCGTTCTGGCGTGTGCTCGTATGCCTTGGTGAAGGCTCAGATTTCTTCCCAGACCCGTCGACGGAACTCGTGTGACAGCTCGGCGGCCTTCTTCATGCGATCCATCTGCGCATCGGTGAGCTCCGAGATCAACGCCTGGTAGCGCTGCTGCATCTCGGCCTGTGTCTGCGGGGTATCGCCGTCGAAGGACTGGGCGATCTTCTGACCGCTGTCGGCGAGCGTCTTGAGAAACTGCGCCTCGAACTCCATGGCCTCGGCCATGCTCTCCATCCAGGCCAGCTGCATGCGCGCCATGGGCGTTACGCCCTGACTCCACTGTTTCTGCCACCACTCCATCATCGGTTCGGCGGCGGCCAGGGCCGGGTTGGTCGCGGTGTCTTCATGCTCGGTCATGGTCGGTCTCCTCAAAGCGGGTGGTTGATAGGTCACTTCGTCTCTGCAGGCACTTCTTAGAGTATAGAAGACAATCCGACGATGGTGCGCTGCAGCGAAGTCCTTCTGCAGCTTTTTTCGCCGCCTGCGTGAAATGCCTTCACGCGATTTCGCCCACACCTGAGCTAGGGTCAGAGGCAGTATTCGACAAGGCAGTGGAGGACGCTGATGTGGCAGGCGATCAAGTCGGTGTTGGCCGCCTTTTTGGGCGTGCAGAAGGACGAGCGCCGCCGTGAAGATTTTCGCTCCGAGCGCCCCGGGACCTTCATCGTCGCAGGGGTGATCGTGGGGCTACTGTTCGTGCTGCTGGTGGCCTTCGTGGCGGTGATGGCCGCTCGCTGAGTGCGAGCGTTGACGTCCGCGTTTATCACGCCGTGACGATATGCGTGAAGAACGGTTGCGCTCTTCTATACTCCTTCAAGCGCTGACTAATACAACAATGATTCGAGGAGGCGCCGATGCGCAGGCTGCTTGTGTGGATGGCAGGAGGGTTGACCTTGGCAGCCCTGAACCCGATGGCGCTCGCCAACGGCTGGAACATGCCGGAAGGCGTCACCGCGTTGAGTCGCGATATCTACTCCCTGCACATGATCATCTTCTGGATCTGCGTGGTCATCGGGGTGATTGTCTTCGGGGCGATGTTCTATTCCCTCTTCCGTTACCGCCACTCGCGCGGCGCCAAGGCCGCTACCTTCCACGAACACACCAGCGTGGAGGTCATCTGGACGGCGATACCGCTGTTGATCCTGGTGGCCATGGCGGTGCCCGCCACCGCAACGCTGAAGACCATGTACGACGCCTCGGAAGCCGACCTCGATGTGATGGTCACCGGGCAGCAGTGGCGTTGGCGCTACGACTACCTGGGCGAGGACGTGGCCTTCACCTCTAACCTGGGCACCCCGCGTGAGCAGATCAGCGGCACCAGCGAGAAGGGCGAGAACTACCTGCTCGAGGTGGACGAGCCCCTGGTGCTGCCGGTGGGCCAGAAGGTACGCCTGCTGCTGACCTCGGACGACGTCATCCACTCCTGGTGGGTGCCAGACCTCGCCGTCAAGCAGGATGCCGTGCCCGGCTTCGTCAACGAGAACTGGGTGCGCATCGACGAGCCCGGCATCTATCGCGGCCAGTGCGCCGAGCTCTGTGGCCGGGATCACGGCTTCATGCCGGTGGTGGTCGAGGCCGTGGAGCCGGAGCGATTCGAAGAGTGGATGGCCCAGCGCAAGGAAGCGGCCCAGCAGGAGGCGATGAGCGCCGACCGCGAGTGGGGCCTGGATGAGCTGATGGCCCGCGGTGAGCAGACCTACGGCGCGGTGTGCGCCGCCTGCCACCAGCCGGATGGCAGCGGCAGTCCGCCGGCCTTCCCGGCGCTGGCGGGCAACCAGGCCCTGCTGGAGGAGCCGGATCGCCACATCAGCACCGTGATCGATGGCGTGGCGGGTTCTGCCATGCCGGCGTTCCGCAACACGCTCAGCCCGGTAGAGATCGCCGCGGTGGTCACCTACGAGCGCAACGCCTGGGGCAATGACGCCGGTGACAGCGTGCAACCGTCGGAGATCGCCGAGCGCCTCGCCGCCCAGGGCGAATGACCGGTCCTTCCGCTCCTCTTTCGTGAATGGCCCACAGGAGATGTCCGATGGCTTCCCAGCTGCCACCCAAGCCGACCCCGCAGCACAGCACGGCCACCGCCGGCGGCATGGCCGAGTCCGGTCACTACCGGCCACGCGGGCTGATGCGCTGGCTCTTGACCACCAATCACAAGGAGATCGGCACGCTCTATCTGCTCTTCTCGCTGACCATGTTCTTCATCGGCGGGATCTTCGCCTTGGTGGTGCGTGCCGAGTTGTTCCAGCCCGGCCTGCAGCTGGTGCAGCCCGAGTTCTTCAACCAGATGACCACCATGCACGGCCTGATCATGGTGTTCGGTGCGATCATGCCGGCCTTCGTCGGCCTGGCCAACTGGATGGTGCCGCTGCAGATCGGCGCCCCCGACATGGCCCTGCCGCGGCTCAACAACTTCAGCTTCTGGCTGCTGCCGGTGGCCTTCCTGCTGCTGCTCTCGACCCTGCTGATGCCGGGGGGCGGGCCCAACTTTGGCTGGACCTTCTACGCGCCGCTCTCGACAACCTATGCGCCACCCTCCACCAGCTTCTTCATCCTGTCGCTGCACCTCGCCGGCATCAGCTCGATCCTGGGCGCCATCAACATCATCGCGACCATCCTCAACCTGCGTGCGCCGGGGATGCGCATGATGGACATGCCGCTGTTCGTCTGGACCTGGCTGATTACCGCCTTCCTGCTGATCGCCGTGATGCCGGTGCTCGCCGGGGTGATCACCATGATGCTGATGGACATCAACTTCGGGACCAGCTTCTTCAATGCCGCCGGCGGCGGTGATCCGGTGCTGTTCCAGCACCTGTTCTGGTTCTTCGGGCACCCCGAGGTCTACATCATGATCCTGCCGGCCTTCGGCATCGTCTCGGCGATCATTCCGACCTTCTCCCGCAAGCGCCTGTTCGGCTATGCCTCCATGGTCTACGCCACGGCGGCCATCGCGATTCTTTCCTTCATGGTCTGGGCGCACCACATGTTCATCGTCGGCCTGCCGCTGGTGGCCGAGCTGTTCTTCATGTACACCACCATGCTGATTGCGGTGCCGACCGGCGTGAAGGTATTCAACTGGGTGGCGACGATGTTTCGCGGCTCGATCAGCTTCGAACCGCCCATGCTGTTCGCTCTGGCCTTCGTGGTGCAGTTCACGGTCGGCGGCTTCTCGGGGCTGATGCTGGCCATCGCGCCCGCCGACTTCCAGTACCATGACACCTACTTCGTGGTGGCGCACTTCCACTATGTGCTGGTGCCCGGGGCGCTCTTCGCGATCCTCGCCGGGGCCTACTACTGGCTGCCCAAGTGGACCGGCCACTATCCACCGCTGCGCCTGTCGCAGTGGCACTTCTGGCTGTCGGTGATCGGCGTGAACCTGACCTTCTTCCCGATGCACTTCTCGGGCCTGGCCGGCATGCCGCGGCGCATTCCCGACTACGCGCTGCAGTTCGCCGACTTCAACCTGGCCTCGAGCCTCGGTGGCTTCCTGTTCGGTGCCTCTCAGCTGCTCTTCGTGCTGGTGATCATCAAGTGCGTGCGCGGCGGTGAGAAGGCGCCGGCCAAGGCCTGGGAGGGGGCCGAGGATCTGGAGTGGAGCGTGCCGAGCCCGGCGCCGCTGCACACCTTCGAGACGCCCCCGACGTTTCACCCCCGCGAGCATTGAGCGAGCCCGTGTGGGCTCAGGAGGCAGGCATGAGCAGCCGTGATGACCAGGCCGCAGGCCGGGAAGGGGTCAGGCGCACCGTGACGCGCACCCTGGTGGTGCTCGCCGGCATGTTCGCCTTCGCCTTCGCCCTGGTGCCGCTCTACGATGTCTTCTGCGATCTGACCGGCCTCAACGGCAAGACCAGCGCGCGAGCCCAGCCGCTGGTGGAGCAGGAGGTCGACGCCTCGCGAACCGTGACGGTGCAGTTCATCACCCGGGGCAGCCAGGGCCTGCCCTGGCATCTCGAGGTGGACACCCGCCAGATTCGCCTGCACCCCGGACAGCGCGAGGAGGTGTTCTTCACCTTCCGCAACAATGGTGACGAGACGACCCGTGCTCGTGCGGTGCCCAGCGTCTCGCCGTCGGCGGCATCGCTGCATCTGCGCAAGCTGAGCTGCTTCTGCTTCCAAGAGCAGCAGCTGACGGCCGGCGAGAGGTTGAAGGCGCCCCTGGTCTTCCAGCTGACCCGCGACCTGCCGCCCGAGATCAAGACGGTGACCCTGGTCTACACCCTCTATCCCGTTACCTCGACGCCAGCCGAGGTCGCGCTCCGTGGGCCGATCACAGAAGGAGACAGCGCATGAGTGGTGGCAGCTACTACGTACCCGAGTCCAGCAAGTGGCCGATCCTGGGATCGCTGTCGCTGGGGGCGATGATGATCGGCACCGGCACCCTGCTGGTGCACGGCCTGGCGGGGATGCCGGTGATGGTGGTCGGCCTGCTCGCCATCCTCGCGGTGATGACGCTGTGGTTTCGCGACGTCATCCGCGAGTCGCGGGGCGGGCTCTATGACGCCCAGATGGATCGCTCCTTCCGCTGGGGCATGGGGTGGTTCATCTTCTCGGAGGTGATGTTCTTCGCGGCCTTCTTCGGCGCGCTCTTCTACGTGCGCACCTTCGCGCTGCCGTGGCTGGGCGGGGAGGGCGCCAAGGGCGTAACGTCCCTGCTGTGGCCCGATTTCACTGCGTCCTGGCCGCTGCTCAATCCGCCGGATGCGAGCATCGAGGGCCCTCGCGAGACCTTCAGTCCCTGGCATCTGCCGCTGGTCAACACCCTGATTCTGGTGACCTCCAGCATCACCCTGACCATCGCCCACGAAGGCCTCAAGGAGGGCTTTCGCGACAGCGTCCGCTTCTGGCTCACCGTCACGGTGCTGCTGGGCCTGACCTTCATCACCGTTCAGGGGATCGAGTACTACGAGGCCTATGCCCATTACGGGATCACCCTGCAGGCCGGGATCTACGGCGCGACCTTCTTCCTGCTCACCGGCTTCCATGGGCTGCACGTGATCATCGGCACCATCATCCTGGCGGTGATGCTGTGGCGCGTGTATCGGGGGCACTTCACCGCCGATGATCACTTCGCCTTCGAGGCGGGGGCCTGGTACTGGCACTTCGTCGACGTGGTGTGGATCGGCCTGTTCACCTTTGTCTATGTCTTCTGATGCCGTGTCTTTTGAGCCGATGCCGGGTGAAACGATTTAGGCACCGAGATCGCCGAGATAGAAGCCGAAGAACAGCAGGGCCAGTAGCAGCGCCGCCAGGCCCACGCGCAGCTTGAGCGAGACCAGGACGCGACGAGAGCGTCCCCCGTCTCGGATCAGGAAGCCGGCGCCGGCGGCGAGACTGATCACCATGGCGAGAAAGACGAGAGCAATCATTATCTTGAGTAACATTCACGGCTCCATGAAAGCGTCGGCAGCGAAGCGACATCGTCGCCGACTCTCGGCGCGTCGGCTCGGTTGGTGGGGGTTCTGGTCCTGCCTGGTGATGCTGGGGCTCGCCCTGGGACTATGGCAGTGGGAGCGGGCCGCCGACAAGCGCGACTACCTGGGCCGCCTGGAGGCGGCGCCGCGGCTGGAATCGCCGACCGAGACCCCGCCGCCCGGCGCCCGCGTCGTGCTGCGCGGAGAGTATCTGGCCGGTGAGACGCTGTTTCTCGATAACCGTACCCACGAAGGGCGTCTCGGCGTGGCGCCCCTCACGCCCTTTCGCGATCGGCAGGGCCAGCTCTGGCTGATCCAGCGGGGCTTCCTGGCGACGGGCCCGACGCGAGATGACCCGAGGGTCGAGACGCCCGCTGGCGTGGTTCGGCTGGAAGGGCGCTGGCAGGTGTCGGGGGACTCGGCCCCGCTGTTCGGTCCCAACCACGAGGGCAATCGCCTGCAACGCATCGACCTCTCTGCCTGGGGGCCGAGCAAGAGCAAGGGCTTCGCCCATGCCGGCTGGCTGCACCTCGAGCAAGGGCCGGGCCATCTCGAATCCTGGTGGCAGCCCAGCGTGGTGCCACCGGAACGCCACCTGGGCTATGCCGTGCAGTGGTGGGGGCTGGCCCTGGCTGCCCTGGTGATCATGCTGGTGGGCGCGCGTCGTCAGGCGCGTGGCCCCGACCCGATGTCTATCCCGAGCAAGGAGAGTCCTCGATGACCCACGCCGGACGCCAACGCCTGAAACTACTGGCTTTCTTCGCGATCTTCACCCTGCCCGTCGCCGTGGCCTGGGGCATGGTGGAGTGGCGCATCGGCATTCCCGACGGTCGCACGGCCCATGGCGAGCTGCAGCCCTCGCTGCCCCTGCTGGCGCAGTGGCCGCTGACGGCCGTGGAGAAGGACGGGGAGGGCGACTGGCTGCTGGCGTTCGACTGCCCCGAGGTCTGTGCCGAGCGAGCCGATCGCTGGTGGCGCCTGCATCGCGCGCTGGGGCGCGAGGCCGATCGGGTCAGCCGCCTGAGGATCGGCGGGGGCGGCGAGCCGATGCCCGGTGCTGCCCTCGCACAGTGGACGGCCTCCCCCGAGTGGCGCGCCGACCATCGCCTGTGGATCCTGGATCCCGAGGGGCGCCCGGTGCTGGGCTACGGCCCGGAGGTCGCGGCGTCGGATGTCCTGGCTGACCTGCGACGTCTGCTGCGCATGAACCCCGAGCCCCCCCTGGCGCGGTACGACCAGGCCTCGAGCGTGGTGGGAGGCGACGGCGATGGTCAGTAGTGTGATCACGGCAGGGCAGAATGGCCGCCAGTGCTGGCTGGTGAGGCTGAGCCTCGCCGGGGTGGTCTTCACCGCCCTGGTAGTGCTGGTGGGAGCCTGGACGCGGCTGGTGGATGCGGGCCTCGGCTGCCCCGACTGGCCGGGCTGCTACGGTGCCCTGGTGGTGCCGGATGCCGACCGCGCCCTGGCCCACTCGCCGGCGGCGCCGCTGGAGTCCGCCAAGGCCTGGGTGGAGATGGTGCACCGCTACCTCGCCTCCCTGCTCGGACTGCTGGTGATCACGCTGATCGTGCTGGGCGCCCGCTGGCGCCGCGAGGCCGGGTACCCCTGGCGCACCAGCCTGGCGCTGCTCGGCGTGATCCTGATGCAGGGCGCCTTCGGCGCCTTCACCGTGACGCTAAAGCTGTGGCCCCAGGTAGTCACCCTGCACCTGCTGGGCGGGCTCAGCGTGATGGTGCTCTTCCTGTGGCTGCATCTGCGCCTGCGACGCTTCCAGCCCGGCCAGCATCGGGTGGGCCGTCCGCGGCCGTTGACCCGGTTGTGGCGGCTGGCGCTGGTGCTGCTGGTCGTCCAGCTGGCGCTGGGCGGCTGGACCTCGAGCAACTATGCCGGGATCGCCTGTCAGGGGTTTCCCACCTGCAATGGTGAGTGGTGGCCGAGCATGGACTGGAGTGAGGGCTTCCACCTGACCCAGACCGTGGGGCCCAACTACCTGCACGGGCAGCTGCATGCCGAGGCTCGCAGCGCCATCCAGGTCGGGCATCGGCTCGGCGCCCTGGCGCTCGGTCTCGGCCTGCTGCTGCTGGCCATCCGCCATCGCGATGCGGCCGGCATGCGCCCGTGGCTGGCGCTGATGGTCGGCACCTTCGGTGCGCAGCTCGCGCTGGGCATCGCCAACGTGCTGGCCTGGCTGCCGCTATGGCTGGCCCTGCTGCACACAGCCGGCGCGGTGGCGCTGGTGGCGGCCATGACGCTCGCCCTGTGGCACTGGCGCTGGCCGAGCGTGGCGCAAAGCATCGCCTCACCGGAGGCGAAGGGTTCGGAAACGAAGGAGGAGTGGGCTCATGTCTGAGGTCGTGATGGAACGTGCCGCGGTCGGCCACCTCGCCGGCTGGAGTTGGCGAGATCTCTACACGCTGTGCAAGCCCCGGGTGGTGGCGGTGATGCTGGTATGCACCCTGGTCGGCATGCTGCTGGCGGCGCCGCTGCCGGGGGCGGCGGCGGTGGTCTTCGGCCTGGCGGGGATCGGCATGGCCGCCGGGGGAGCGGCGGCCTTCAACCACGTGGTCGATCGCCGTCTGGATGCCATGATGCTGCGCACCGCGGGCCGGCCCCTGGCGACCCAGCGCTTGCCCACGGGGCTGGCGCTCTGCTGGGCGACGCTGCTCTCGGTCTGCGGCATCGGGCTGCTGGCCTGGCAGGTCAACCCGCTCACGGCCTGGCTGACCCTCGGCTCGCTGATCGGCTATGCGCTGATCTATACTGCCTTTCTCAAGCATGCCACGCCGCAGAATATCGTCATCGGCGGGGTCGCGGGAGCGGCGCCTCCGCTGCTCGGCTGGACGGCGGTCACCGGGCAGCTCGGCCCCGAGCCGCTGCTGCTGATGCTGATCATCTTCGCCTGGACGCCGCCGCATTTCTGGGCGCTGGCGATCCACAAGCGCGACGAGTACGCTCGGGCCGGCGTGCCGATGCTGCCGGTGACCCACGGCGAGGCCTTCACGCGCCTGCAGGTCTGGCTCTATGGCTGGCTCACGGTGGCGGTCACCCTGCTGCCGTTCGCCATCGGCATGAGCGGGGCGCTCTATCTCGTCGGGGTGATGGCCCTCAATGCTCGCTTCATGGTCTGGAACTGGCGGGTCTGGCGCGGCCGGGATCCGCAGGCGCCGCTGGCGGCCTTCTGGTTCTCCATTCGCTATATCCTCGGCGTGTTCGGCGTGCTGCTGCTGGATCACTATGCCGCGGCCTGGATGCTCGCCGGCTGAGTCGGGAGGCCGGCCGCTGCCTTAACGGCAGCAGCGCGGATGGCTGGAGCCGAGATGAAAAGAGCCCGGCCTGGCGGCCGGGCTCTCCTCGTGATCGAGCGGGTGAGCTCTCACCAGAGGGCGAGGATCAGGAAGTAGGCCATCAGGGTCACGACCACCGTGCTGATCAGGTTGAGCATGAAGCCGGCGTGGATCATCGACTGGATCTTCATGCGGCCGGTGGCGAAGACGATGGCATTGGGCGGCGTGGCCACCGGCATCATGAAGGCGCAGCTGGCGGCGATGGCCGCGGGCACCGTGATCAGCAGCGGGGAGATGTCCAGCGACAGCGCCAGGGCGCCGAGCAGCGGCAGGAAGGCGGCTGCGGTGGCGGTGTTGGAGGTCACCTCGGTGAGGAAGATGATCACCAGCACCACCACGCCGACCATCGCCAGCAGCGGGAAGGTCCCGAAGATGCTGAGTTGCTGGGCGATCCACTCCGCCAGCCCCGAGCGGCTGATGGCGCCGGCCAGCGCCAGGCCGCCACCGAACAGCAGCAGGATGCCCCAGGGCAGCTCCTTGGCGGCGTCCCAGTCCATCAGGCGCGTGCCAGCGCCGCGGCCGGCGGGAACCAGGAACAGGGCGATGCCGGCGAAGATGGCGATGCCCGTGTCGGAGAGCCAGTCGAGCCCGGCATCGTTGAGCAGCGGCCGCAGCATCCAGGTCGCCGCCGCCAGCAGGAAGATGATGCCCACGCGGCGCTCGGGTGCCCCGACCCGGCCGAGCTCCGCCAGTTCGTCTCTCACCATGCCGGCGCTGTCGTCACCGGCCTTAAGGTTGAAGTCGCGGCGAGTCAGCCACCACCAGGTGCTGACCATCATCACCGCACTGATCGGCAGGCCGATCATCATCCACTGGGCGAAGCCCAAATCGATGCCACGGTCCTCGGCCAGGTAGCCGGCCAGCAGGGCATTGGGCGGGGTGCCGATCAGGGTCGCCACGCCGCCGATGCTGGCGGAGTAGGCGATCGCCAGCAGCAGGGCCGTGGCGTAGCGGTTGAGCTCTGCCGGGTCGGCGTCGTCCAGCAGGCTGATCACCGACATGCCGATGGGCAGCATCATGATGGCGGTGGCGGTATTGGAGACCCACATGCTGAGAAAGCCGGTGGCCAGCATGAAGCCGCCGATCTGGCGACGCGGCTGGTGGCCGACCACGCGCAGGACGTGCAGGGCGATGCGCCGATGCAGGGCCCAGCGCTGCATGGCGATGCCGAGCAGGAAGCCGCCGAGGAAGAGATAGATGATCGGGTTGGCGTAGCTGGCCGCGGTCTCCTTCATGTCGCCGATGCCCAGCGCCGGCACCAGAGCCAGCGGCAGCAGCGAGGTGGCGGGGATCGGAATGGCCTCGGTAGACCACCAGGTGGCCATCAGCAGCGCCAGGCCGACACAGGCCCAGGCCGGGTCGGACATGCCGGTGGGTGCCGGCAGCAACAGGGTCAGGAGTAGCCAGAGCGGGCCCAGCCACAGGCCGATGCGCGCTGAGAGAGCTGGCCCCGAGGGCGTGGCGTGAGAATCGTCGGGTGTGGGCATCGTCGTTCCATCGTGGCATGCGCGGTGGGTGAGGGAGAGATTCTACGCAAGGCGCCCGCCGCCTGCCGAGTCTCTGGCGGCATGTTGATCCAGCCACCTCGCCACGTCGGAACGGGACGATTTCGAGCCCTGGCGGGCGGCGTGTAGAATGAAGCTCCCTGACACGAACCGACACGGGACATGCCCATGAACTCGACTCTGGTCCTCATTCTCCTTGGCCTGGGGCTGGCGATCATCGCCGGTCTCGGAGCCTATGCCTTCACGCTCTGGAAGGAAGTGCGGCGGCGTCGGACCTTCCGCGACGAGGAGCTGCGGCGTGCCCATGAGAACTGCCTGGAGAATCTGGGGATGGTGGCCTCGGCGCTGGCCCAGGAGCAGGTCGATATCACCGAGGGTTCCTGGCGCTGCAAAGTGTTGCTGGAGATCCTCGATCAGGACCTGACCCAGCGTCCCGACTTCCAGGCCTTCGACGAGGTTCATCGCCGTACCCAGCACCTGCATACCCATACCGCCCGCAAGGCCTTGACGCCGAAGGCGCGGTTCCAGGAGGACCGTGAACGTCTGGCGGTCGAGGATGAGATGCGCGAACCGGTGCTCAAGGCCGCGGCGGCGGTGATCGAATTTCGTCGCGGCTGGCCGGGCAGCCTGCACTGATTGTCTGTCGCGTCGCACGGGCAAGACGCCCCGAGGCGCGATCATCCAGCGATTGCAACCTTCCAGGCTCTGCGGCAAGCTGGCGCCTGGTCATTGGCGGCTAATATGCAGTGGATGCGCTAGCCGCCGCGCCTGGAACTGGCCGAGAAAGGGTTTACGTGCTTTCTTGGAGAGTGCAGGAAGCGGTTCGGGGGCCGTTTCCCTCGGTTCATTCCTCGGAACCCCCTGGCGATGGCACTGATTGCCGTGTCGGGATGTAGTTAAGAAGAAGGAGTCTTGCATGAAAAAATCAACGACTGGTTTGTTGCTTGGTTCCGCGCTGGTGGTCGGGCTCTCCGGCTGTGCTAGCTCGGGGTCACCATCCTCCGGCATGGACAGCGGCGTTTCCTCTGACCGTGCCTGGTATCAATCGCCCTTCGTCTGCGGCCTCGCCGGCGGCGTGATCGGTGGCGGCCTTGGCTACGCGACCAGCGGTGAGTCCGATGAGGACACCGGTGCGGCCATCGGTTCTACCGCCGGCGCGACCATCGGTGCCATGCTGTGTGCCGAGCCCAATCGTACGCCCGAGCCCGCGCCGCGCGATACCGACGGCGACGGTGTCTTCGATGCCGACGATCAGTGCCCGGGCACGCCGGCCGGCGTGGCCGTGGATGCCGTGGGCTGCCCGCTGGACTCCGACGGCGACGGCGTGCCGGACTATCAGGACCAGTGCCCGGGGACCCCGGCCGGTGCCGAGGTCAATGCCCTGGGCTGTGAAGAAGACCTGGTGCTGCGCGACGTCAACTTCGAGTTCGACTCTGCCGTCCTGACCATGGGCGCCGAGGGTATCCTCGACGATGTCGCCGAGAAGCTGCGCGCCAACGAGAACGTCCGCGTGCGCATCGAGGGTCACACCGATGCCGTGGGTAGCGACAGCTACAACCAGGACCTCTCCCAGCGTCGTGCGGACTCCGTCGCCGACTACCTGGCGAGCCAGGGCGTCTCGATGGATCGCATGCGCACCATCGGCTATGGCGAGTCCCAGCCGGTGGCCAGCAACGATACCGACGCTGGCCGCGCCGAGAACCGTCGCGTGGAGCTGGGTGAGTGGGAGTGATCTTGCCCTGACCCGAGCCACCGCCCCGGCCATCGGGGCGTGACGGAAGTCCGAGAGAAGGCGCCTGCGGGCGCCTTCTCTCGTGTCGGGGTAGCATTCCCCCCGTGGCGCCACAGGGGGCGCTTCTGCTAGGCTAGGCGGCTTTCAGACCACGACCATTCGTCTGGCGACACGTGATCCCTGGTATGGATCACCACTGCGCACAAGGAAGCCTTCATGCCCATCGTGACCCTGCCCGACGGCAGTCAGAGAACCTTCGACGAACCCCTCAGCGTGATGCAGCTGGCCGAGAGCATCGGCCCCGGTCTCGCCAAGGCCTGCGTGGCCGGCAAGATCGACGGTGTTCAGGTGGATGCCGCCGATATCATCGACCACGATGCGGAGGTGGCGATCCTCACCGCTCGTGACGAGGAGGGCCTCGAGGTCATTCGCCACTCCTGCGCCCACCTGATCGGCCATGCCGTCAAGCAGCTCTATCCCGATGCCAAGATGGCCATCGGTCCGGTAATCGAGGACGGCTTCTATTATGACGTCGACTTCGGACGCTCGGTCACTCCCGAGGATCTCGAGACCATCGAAGCGCGCATGAAGGCGCTGATCGATCACGAGTACGACGTGGTGCGCGAGTATGTCGACCGCGATCACGCCATGCTGCAGTTCCTGCATCGCGACGAGCCCTACAAGCAGGAGCTCGTGCGCGGCATTCCCGAGGGGGAGACCATTCGTCTCTACCATCATGAGGACTACCTCGACATGTGCCGGGGCCCTCACGTGCCCAATACGCGGCACCTCAAGGCGTTCAAGCTGACCAAGCTGGCCGGTGCTTACTGGCGTGGCAACGCCGAGAACCCCATGCTGACCCGCATCTACGGCACCGCCTGGGGTGACAAGAAACAGCTCAAGGCCTACCTCAAGCGCCTCGAGGAAGCCGAGAAGCGCGACCACCGCAAGCTAGCCAAGAAGATGGATCTCTTCCACCTCCAGGAAGAGGCCCCGGGCATGGTCTTCTGGCACCCCAATGGCTGGACGATCTACCAGGCGCTCGAGCAGTACATGCGCCGCGTGCAGATCGAGCACGGCTATCAGGAGATCAAGACGCCCCAGGTGGTCGATCTCTCACTGTGGAAGGCCTCCGGTCACTGGGGCCACTACAGTGAGCTGATGTTCACCACCGAGTCGGAGAAGCGCGAGTACGCGGTCAAGCCGATGAACTGCCCCTGTCACGTGCAGGTGTTCAACCAGGGCCTGAAGAGCTACCGCGACCTGCCGCTGCGCCTCGCCGAGTTCGGTAGCTGCCATCGCAACGAGCCCTCAGGCTCGCTGCACGGCCTGATGCGGGTGCGTGGCTTCACCCAGGACGACGCGCACATCTTCTGCACCGAGGGGCAGATCCAGGCCGAGGCCGAGGCCTTCATCGCCTTGACCCTGCAGGTCTACAAGGAACTCGGCTTCGACGACGTGGAGCTCAAGCTCTCCACGCGCCCCGAGGGGTTCATGGGCGAGCCCGCCCTGTGGGATCGCGCCGAGGCGGGCCTCGAGGCGGCGCTGAACGCCACCGGCCTCGAGTGGGAGCTGCAGCCGGGGGAGGGCGCCTTCTACGGGCCCAAGATCGAGTTCTCCCTGCGCGACTGCCTCAACCGCGTCTGGCAGTGTGGTACCCTGCAGCTCGACTTCAACCTGCCGGGTCGCCTGGGGGCGCAGTTCGTCGACGAAGATGGCGCGCGCAAGACGCCGGTGATGCTGCATCGCGCGATTCTCGGCTCCTTCGAACGCTTCCTGGGTATCCTGATCGAGCACTACGCCGGCGCCATGCCGCTATGGCTGGCGCCGCAGCAGGCGGTGGTCATGACCATCACCGATGCTCAGCGTGATTACGCCGCCGAACTGGCCGAACGGCTGCAGAAAGTCGGTCTGCGCGTCAAGTCGGACTTGAGGAACGAGAAGATCGGCTTTAAAATCCGAGAGCATACGTTGCAGAAGGTCCCCTATCTCCTGGTGGTGGGAGATAAGGAAGTCGAGTCCGACTCGGTGGCCCTGCGCACCCGCAGCGGCGAGAATCTCGGGACGATGACGGTAGACGCCTTCATCGAGCGGATTCAGACCGAACGGCAATAGCGACATCTTCCAAGCGATAGTGGAGACGGAACCATCAAGAGAAGCAACCCAAGAGGGCGCGTTCAGGATAAACGCCCCCCGATGAACGAGCGCATTACCGAGGATCAGGTTCGCCTGATCGACAGCGACGGCGAACAGCTGGGCGTCGTGCCCACCAGCGAGGCGCTGGAGCGAGCCGAAGCGGCCGGAATGGATCTCGTACAGATTTCCAACGCCGATCCCATCGTCTGCAAGATCATGGATTACGGCAAGTTCGTCTTCGAGCAGAAGAAGCAGAAGTCTGCTCAGAAGAAGAAGACGAAGCAGATCCAGGTCAAGGAAGTGAAATTCCGGCCTGGCACCGACGAGGGTGACTATCAGGTCAAGATGAAGAACCTGATTCGATTCCTCGAAGGTGGCGACAAGGGCAAGGTCACCCTGCGTTTTCGCGGTCGTGAAATGGCGCACCAGGACATCGGCCGCAAGCTGATGGAGCGGATCGCCAACGACCTCGAGGATCTGGGTACCGTGGAGTCCTTCCCGAAGATGGAAGGGCGCCAGATGATCATGATCATTGCCCCCAAGAAGAAGTGATTCGACGGCCCGTCCAACGGCCGGAAGGCATCCTTGCCTTGCGGTGGCCCCGAATTTTCTGAAAAAACCTCGAGCGGAGTTTTTCTCATGCCGAAGATCAAGAGCAACAGCGGCGCTGCCAAGCGCTTCAAGAAGACGGCTAACGGCTTCAAGCACAAGCAGTCATTCCGTAGCCACATCCTGACCAAGAAGTCCACCAAGCGGAAGCGCCAGCTGCGTGGGATGAAGCAGATCCACGCCGCCGACAAGCCGCTCATCCAGCGGATGCTGCCGACTCTGTAACTTCCCGGGTGAACCCCTCTAACGTCAGGAGAAAGCCATGACTCGCGTCAAGCGTGGTGTCGTCGCACGTCGTCGTCACAAGAAGATTCTCAAGCAGGCCAAGGGCTACTACGGTGCCCGTTCGCGCGTCTTCCGTGTCGCCAAGCAGGCCGTCATCAAGGCCGGCCAGTATGCCTACCGCGACCGTCGCCAGCGCAAGCGTCAGTTTCGTGCCCTGTGGATTCAGCGTATCAACGCCGGTGCCCGCCAGCACGGCCTGTCCTACAGCCGCTTCGTCGGCGGCCTGAAGAAGGCCGGTATCGAGATCGACCGCAAGGTGCTGGCCGATCTGGCCGTTCACGAGAAGGCTGCCTTTGCCGCTATCGTCGAGAAGGCCAAGGCTGCCCAGTAAGGGGTCGAGCCTGGCCGGTGAGCGGCTCGTGTCGCGCCGCCGGTCCGTGATCGTCGCAGGGGAAGAGCAGCCGCTCTTCCCCTGTTTTTTTGAAAGACTTCTTTGAAAGACTTCGGAGCTCAACGGATGGACCACCTTCCCACTCTGGTTGCCGAGGCCCGCGATGCCATCCACGCCGCCGAGAGCCTGGCCGCGCTGGACGAGCTGCGCGTACGCTATCTCGGCAAGAAGGGCGAGATCACCGCCCTGCTCAAGGGGCTCGGCAAGCTGCCCGCAGAGGAGCGCCCGGCCGCCGGGGAGCGGATCAACCAGGCCAAACAGGCGCTGGGCCAGGAACTCGACGAGCGCCGCCAGGTGCTGGAGAAGGCGGCGCTGGAGGTTCGCCTGGCCGCCGAGCGTCTGGACGTGACCCTGCCGGGACGGGGCCAGCCCAGCGGCGGCCTGCACCCGGTGACTCTGACCCTGGAGCGCATCGAGGCGATGTTCACGCGTATCGGCTACGACGTGGCGGTCGGTCCGGAGATCGAGGACGACTACCACAACTTCGAGGCCCTCAATATTCCCGCCCATCATCCGGCGCGTGGCATGGCCGATACCTTCTACTTCGATGCCACCCGGCTGCTGCGCACCCACACCTCGCCGGTGCAGGTGCGAACCATGAAGGAGGCCGAGCCGCCGATCCGCATCGTCTGCCCGGGCCGCGTCTATCGCAGCGACTCCGATCTGACTCACACCCCGATGTTCCACCAGGTCGAGGGCCTGCTGGTCGACGAGGACGTCAGCTTCGCCGACCTCAAGGGCACCATCCAGGATTTCCTGCACGCCTTCTTCGAGCGTGACGATCTCTCGGTGCGCTTCCGTCCCTCCTATTTCCCCTTCACGGAGCCCTCGGCCGAGGTCGATATCGAGTGCGTGATGTGCGGCGGCGAGGGCTGCCGGGTCTGCTCGCACAGCGGCTGGCTGGAGGTGATGGGCTGCGGCATGGTGCACCCCGAAGTGTTCCGCCACTCCGGCATCGATACCGAGCGCTATACCGGCTTCGCCTTCGGCATGGGCGCCGAGCGTCTGGCCATGCTGCGCTACGGCGTCAACGATCTGCGGCTGTTCTTCGACAACGACCTGCGCTTCCTGCGCCAGTTCGCCTGATCAACCACCGGATACGCAGAACACAGGAGTTGTCATGAAATTTTCCGAACAGTGGCTGCGCGACTGGGTCTCGCCGGCTCTTTCTACCCAGGCGCTCGCCGATCAGATCACCATGGCCGGCCTCGAGGTCGATGCCGTGGAGCCCGTGGCCGCCATGTTCAGCGACGTGGTGGTCGCTCAGGTGGTGGCCAAGGCACCGCACCCGGACGCCGACAAGCTCAACGTCTGCCAGGTCGATGACGGCAGCGGCGAGCGGGTACCGGTGGTCTGCGGCGCCCCCAACGTGGCCGAAGGGCAACGCGTGCCCTTCGCCCGGGTCGGTGCCATGCTGCCCGGCGATTTCAAGATCAAGAAGGCCAAACTGCGCGGCGTCGAGTCTCGCGGCATGATCTGCTCCGCCTCCGAGCTCGGCCTCGCGGAGGAGACCTCCGAGGGCATCCTCGAGCTGCCGGCGGATGCGCCGGTGGGCGAGGACTTCCGTGGCTTCATGGGGCTGGACGACCACACCATCGAGGTCGACCTCACCCCCAATCGCGGCGACTGCCTGAGCGTCAAGGGCCTGGCCCGCGAGGTCGGGGTGCTCAATCGCCTGGCGGTCGAGGGGCCCGAGCTTGCCGCGGTGGCACCCACCATCGATGAGACCTTCCCGGTGCGCGTCGAGGACGCCGAGCGCTGCCCACGCTACCTCGGTCGCTTGATCAAGGGCGTCGACGTCAATGCCGAGACCCCACTGTGGATGGTCGAGCGGCTGCGCCGCAGCGGCATCCGTGCCATCGATCCGGTGGTGGACGTCACCAACTACGTGATGCTCGAGCTCGGCCAGCCGCTGCACGCCTTCGACCGCGCCAACCTGCACGGCAGCGTGATCGTGCGCCAGGCCCGCGAGGGCGAGCGCCTAGTGCTGCTCGACGGCCAGGAGATCACCCTGGAGGGCGAGACTCTTGTGATCGCCGATGAGCGCGGTCCGCTGGCCATCGCCGGCATCATGGGCGGCGAGCACTCCGGCGTGACGGCCGAGACTCGCGATATCTTCCTCGAGTCGGCCTTCTTCTCGCCGCTGGCCGTGGCCGGCCAGGGCCGTCGTTATGGTTTGCACACCGATGCCTCCCATCGCTTCGAGCGTGGCGTCGACCCGGCACTCGCCCGCGAGGCTGCCGAGCGGGCCACCGCGCTGCTGCTTGAGATCACCGGCGGCGAGCCAGGGCCGCTGGTCGAGGTGGCAAGCGAGGCGCATCTGCCCGGCGCTTGCCAGACGAACCTGCGCGAGGCCCGCCTTGCGCAGGCGCTCGGCAAGTCACTGCCGGGCGACGAGGTCGCCGAGATCCTCGAGCGCCTGGGGCTCGGCGTCACGACCACCGGCGAGGGCTGGGCGGTCACCGTGCCAAGCTGGCGGTTCGACATCGCCATCGAGGAGGACCTCATCGAGGAGGTGGCGCGCATCCACGGCTACAACCGCCTGCCGGTGCGTCGTCCCCAGCTGCGCCTGGCGCTGCGCCCGGCCAACGAGGCCCACACGCCGCTGGGCCTGCTGCGTCGCCAGATGGTCGCCCGTGGTTACCAGGAGGCGGTCACCTACAGCTTCGTCGCTCCGGAGCTGCAGCAGGTGCTGCATCCCGAGGCCGTCTCGCCGGCGCTCGCCAACCCCATCTCCAGCGACCTGTCGGTGATGCGCGCGAGCCTCTTCCCGGGCCTGGTGCGCGCCCTGCAACATAACCTGAACCGTCAGCAGAGCCGGGTGCGGCTGTTCGAGACCGGCCTGGTGTTCCGCGGCGAGCTCGACCACCTGCACCAGCTGCCGATGCTCGGCGCACTGGTCTGCGGGCCCCGCGAGCCCGAGGGTTGGTCCGGCGACAAGGCGGCGGTCGACTTCTTCGATCTCAAGGGCGACCTGGAAAGCCTGCTGGCTCTGGGTGAACCTGAGGCCTGGCGCTTCGAGCCGGGCGAGCATCCGGCCCTGCATCCGGGGCAGTGCGCGCGCATCCTGCACCGCGGCGAGGAGGCCGGCTGGATCGGGACCTTGCACCCGGCGGTACGCGCCAAGCTGGGCCTCAAGGTCGATGCGCTGCTCTTCGAGGTGCGCCTCGATGCGCTCACCCAGGGCCGGGTACCGGCCTTCACACCGCTGTCGCGCCATCCCGAGGTGCGTCGCGACCTGGCCTTCCTGGTCGACGCCGAGCTGCCGGTGCAGTCGCTGCTGGATACCATTCGCGGCCAGGCGGGCGAATGGCTGGTGGACTCACACCTGTTCGATGTCTATCAGGGCAAGGGCGTGCCGGAGGGGCGCAAGAGCGTGGCCCTGGGCTTGACCTGGCAGCATCCATCGCGCACGCTTAATGACGAGGAAATCAATCAGTTGGTTGATGCCATCGTCGCGGAATCGCACCAGCACCTGGGCGCCGAGCTGCGTTCATGATCGCGTCGCGTGACAAGGCGACGCACTCGAGCGAGGCGTGCGTCGGCGATCGGCAGGACCAGCGCCACGAGGACGACAACATGGGTGCGTTGACCAAGGCGGAACTGGCCGAACATCTGCACGCCGAGCTTGGCCTGTCCAAGCGCGAGGCCAAGTCCATGGTGGAGGCCTTCTTCGAGGAGATTCGTGGCTGTCTGCGCGAAAACGAGCAGGTCAAGCTGTCGGGGTTCGGCAATTTCGACCTGCGCGACAAGCGCGAGCGTCCCGGTCGCAATCCGAAGACCGGCGAGGAGATTCCCATCTCCGCCCGGCGCGTGGTGACCTTCCGGCCCGGTCAGAAGCTCAAGAGCCAGGTCGAAGGGTATGAGGGCGAGGTGCACTGAGCGCCCCGGATCTCCGCGATAATGGTCGGTCGCCATGCAAGACGCCACTCCGCGGAGTGGCGTCTTTGCATTGAGCCCGCTTGGCGCTTCGAAGGGGGGGGGGCTACACGCCGCCGCCGTTTTCCAGCACCCAGGTGATCACCACCTTCAGCACATAGCCCAGCATCCCGGCGCCCAGCACCACGAACAGCATCAGGGTGCCGAAGCGTCCGGCCTGGGACTTCTTGGCCAGGTCCCAGATGATGAAGCACATGAAGAGGATCAGGCCGCCGATCATGATCGGCGTGATCCAGGTCTCGAAGGCGTGCCGCATGATGTCTCCCTGCAGGAATGGTGAATGCCCGACCATTATACTCGGACTCCCCATCCAGGGCAGTCATCCCGGCGTGGCCCCATGCCGCACCCCCATGTTAATATCCGAGTGAAATTCTCAGGTAAATCCATGACATGCCCATGCTCAAGATCATCGTAGGCACCATGTATGGCGGCGCCTTGGACGTCGCCGAACAGGTCAAGCCGCTCTTCGAGGAGGCCGGTTACGAGGTGGCCATCTTCGACCAGCCGACCCTGGACGACCTCATCGGGTCACCCACCGACCTGGCGCTGTTCTGCGTCTCCACTACCGGCAGCGGCGATCTGCCCGGCAATATCGTGCCGTTCGCCCGTGCCCTCGAGGAGCAGAGTCCCGGCCTTGGCACCCTGCGCTACGGCCTGATCGCCCTGGGCGACAGCTCCTACGGCGAGACCTTCTGTGGCGCCGGGCGCTATCTCGACGAACTGCTCGAGGGGCAGGGCGCCCAGCGGCTCGGTGAGCGCCTCGAAGTCGATGCCATGGAGACCTTCATGGCCGACGACGCCGCGCTGCCCTGGGTCGAGGAGTGGATCGACGCCCAGCAGCTGAAGGTGGCCTGAGATGGGCGCCGCACCCAGCGCGGAGCGCGTCAGCCTGCTGCTGGGGCTTGGCGTGCTCATGCTGGCGACCCTACCGCGTTATCTGGCCGCCGGTCTCGAGACGCGCCAGTCGCTGATGCTGATGGCGCTCGCCGTGGTCGCCCTCGCGACCCTCGTGCAGTGGCGGATGCTCGGAGATGAGGCACGCCAGCGCCTGCCGGGGCTGGTGCGGCGGCTGGTACTCTGCCTGGGGGCGGGGGCGGTCGGCATGATGGCCTGGCACGCCCTGACCAGCGACTTCTTCGGCTGGGAGCTCATCGCCTCCCACGGCGCCACGCTGGGCCTGCTGCTGCATGCGGTCTGGCTGTGGTGGCGGCCGGTGAGCCCCTAGCGAACAGCGCCCAGCCAGCAGGTCACGTGCAGCGCTTCCCGAGCCGATAACGAGAGCCCCCGCCGGCGTCAATCCGGAGGGGGCTCGATGTTGACGTCACCCTTGGCAGTGACATCATCCTGCTCGGCGCTCGGCGCTCGGCGCTCGGCGCTCGGCGCTCGGCGCTCGGCGCTCGGCGCTCGGCGCTCGGCGCTCGGCGCTACCCCAGCGTATAGCAGGGCACGTAGTCGCCGGCGAGCTTCATGCGTCCCTGATCGACGAAGGAGGAGAGCAGTTCGTCCAGGCGCGCCATCAGCTCCGGCTCGGCGTGCAGCCGGAAGGGGCCGTGGGCCTCGATGGCGCGCAGACCCAGCTCCTTGACGTTGCCGGCGACGATGCCCGAGAAGGCGCGGCGCAGGTTGGCGGCGAGCTCGTGCACCGGCTGCTCCCGGTGGAGCGCCAGGCTCGCCATGGCCTCGTGGGTGGGTTCGAAGGTTTCCTGGAAGTTGCGCGCCACGGTCAGGCGCCAGTTGTAGTAGAAGGCGTCCTGGCGGCTGCGGCGATACTCGGCGACCCGGTCGATGTCGACGCGCATGGCCCGGGCCACCTCGACGGGGTCGTCGACGATGATGCGGTAGTGCCGGCGCACCTCCTCGCCCAGGGTGTAGACCAGGAACTCGTCGATGCGCTTGAAGTAGTCGGCGGCGCTCGCCGGGCCGGTGAGGATGACCGGCAGCTCCATGTCGGTGTTGTCCGGGTGGAGCAGGATTCCCAGCAGGTAGAGGATCTCCTCGGCGGTGCCCACGCCGCCGGGGAAGACCAGGATGCCGTGGCCCAGACGCACGAAGGCCTCCAGGCGCTTCTCGATGTCGGGCATCACCACCAACTCGTTGACAATGGGATTGGGCGCCTCGGCGGCGATGATGCCCGGCTCCGAGACCCCCAGGTAGCGGCCCTGACTGCGCCGCTGCTTGGCGTGGGCCACGTTGGCGCCCTTCATGGGCCCCTTCATGGCGCCCGGCCCGCAGCCGGTGCAGATGTCCAGCTCGCGAAGCCCCAGGTGGTAGCCTACCGACTTGGTGTAGTCGTACTCCTCGCGGGAGATCGAGTGGCCGCCCCAGCAGACCACCAGGCTCGGATCCCGGCCCGGCTTGAGGGTGCCGGCCTTTCTCAGGATGTGGAACACCGCATTGGTGGTGCCCTCGGCGGTCTGCAGGTCGAAGCGATGGCGGGTCTGGATCTCATTGTAGACGTAGACGATGTCGCGCAGCACCGCCGAGAGGTGCTCGCGGATGCCGCGGATCATCTTACCGTCGACAAAGGCCTCGGCGGGGGCGTTGGTGATCTTCAGGCGTACGCCACGGTCCTGCTGCAGCACCTCGATATCGAAGTCTCGGTAGGTCTCGAGCAGGGCCAGGCCGTCATCGGTGAGGTTGCCGCAGTTGAGCACCGCCAGCGAACAGTTGCGCAGCAGGTCGTGCAGCCCGCTGCGGGACGTATCGTGCAGCCGTTCGACCTCCTGCTGGGAGAGGATCTCGAGGCTGCCTTCCGGTGAGATGGTGGTGGAAATGGTGTCGGGCATCCGTGGCGTTCCCTGTCGTCATGGCCGGATTGGTCGTCCCTCGATGCTACCACGGCGGCCATCGGGCGGGCAGCGCTGCGGTCCCGGCGGCGAGCTGGTAGAATCACCGCTGCCCGGCCACCGTCCTCGACGTGACATCCCATGTTCAATGCCCGCTATTTTCGCACCTTCATCACGCTGGTCGAGACCGGCAGCTTCACGCGTACCGCCCGGCGTCTCGAGATGACGCAACCCGGCGTCAGCCAGCACGTCCGCAAGCTCGAGCAGTATCTCGGCAAGTCGCTGCTCGATCGCCAGGGGCGTCGCTTCGTGCTCACCGAGGCTGGTCGGCGCGCCTACGACTACGCGCTCAAGCTGTTCGCCGAGCATGAGCAGTTCCGCCACTCCCTGGACAACGACAGCCTGGACAGCGGCGAGTGCCGCCTCGCCTCGCCGGGCAGCGTCGGGCTGATGCTCTATCCGTTCATCCTCGGCCAGCAGCAGATGCAGCCGGGTCTCACGGTCAGCTATAGCTTCGCCTTCAACGACGAGATCGTCGCCGGCGTGCTCTCCGGCCGCCACGACCTCGGCATCGTCACCGAGCCGGTGCGCCATCCGGAGCTCGACTGCGAGCCCTGGCACCAGGAGCCGCTCTGCCTGGTGGTGCCGGCGGATTTCGCCGGCAGCGGGCTGGGCGATCTGATGGCGCTCGGGGTGATCGGCTATCCGGGCGGCGACGACCATGCCGGGGCGCTGTTGCGCGCCAATTTCCCCGATTTCCGCTCGATGAGTCACTTCCCGCGCCAGGGCTTCACCAACGAGGTGGGGATGGTGCTGGATGCGGTGGCTCGGGGGCTCGGCTTCGCCGTGGTCTCGCGGGTGGTGCTGGAGACCTCGCCCTGGCAGCGCCAGGTCAAGGCGCTCTCCCTGGCGCAGGCGTCCCACGAGTTCCTCTACGTGGTGAGTCGCGCCGGTGCGCACATGCCGCGGCGCTACGTGCGCCTGCTAGAGGGCTACCGCGAGCAGCGCCGCCACGAGCGCCTCGGCTATGGCGAGGTGATCGAGAGCTGACACGACGCCAGAGTGCTTTGACCAGAGATGAGATGATCGAGGCCATGACGCAACAGGGCCCCGCCGAAGCGGGGCCCTTTGTATTGGAGATCAGGCGTTGACGATCAGGCGGCGCCGGTGAGGCGCCACCGCGACGGTCCAGCCGCGTCCTTCAATCACGTCTTTCAATCACGGTATTCGTCGATGCTCGGGCAGGAGCAGATCAGCTGCCGGTCGCCGAAGACGTTGTCGACCCGGTTGACCGCCGGCCAGTACTTGGCCGCCTTGACGGCCTCCGAGGGGAAGGCGCCGAGTTCGCGCGAGTAGGGGCGCTCCCAGTGCGCGTCCATCAGGTCGGCCTGGGTGTGCGGGGCATTGACCAGCGGGTTGTTCTCCGCCGGCCAGTCGCCGCGCTGCACCGCGCCGATCTCCTCGCGGATCGCGATCATGGCGTCGCAGAAGCGGTCGATCTCGTAGCGCGACTCCGACTCGGTGGGCTCGATCATCAGCGTGCCGGGCACCGGGAAGGACATGGTCGGCGCGTGGAAGCCGTAGTCCATCAGGCGCTTGGCGATGTCCTCCTCGCTGATGCCGGAGTCGGCCTTGAGCGGGCGGATGTCGATGATGCACTCGTGGGCCACGCTGCCGTTCTCGCCCTTGTAGAGCACTGGGTAGTGCTCGCCGAGGCGCGTGGCGATGTAGTTGGCGTTGAGGATGGCGAGTTCGGTGGCCTCGCGCAGGCCGCGCGCGCCCATCATCTTGATGTAGGCCCAGGAGATCGGCAGGATCGAGGCCGAGCCGAAGGGCGCTGCCGAGACCGCGCCGCAGCCCGCCTCGACGCCCGCGATCGGGGTCACCGCGTGGTTGGCGACGTAGGGCGCCAGGTGCGCCTTGACGCCGATTGGGCCCATGCCTGGGCCGCCGCCGCCGTGGGGGATGCAGAACGTCTTGTGCAGGTTGAGGTGGCTGACGTCGCCGCCGAAGTCGCCGGGGCGGGTCAGGCCCACCTGGGCGTTCATGTTGGCGCCGTCGATGTACACCTGGCCGCCGTGACCATGCACGACCTCGCACACCTCGCGGACGTTGGTCTCGAACACCCCGTGGGTCGAGGGGTAGGTGATCATGATCGCCGAGAGGGCGTCGCGGTGCTGCTCGGCCTTGGCGCGCAGGTCGGCGATGTCGATGTTGCCGTCCGCGTCGCACTCCACGACCACCACCTTCATGCTCGCCATGGCGGCGGAGGCGGGGTTGGTGCCGTGGGCGGAGCTCGGGATCAGGCAGACGTCGCGGTGTCCCTCGCCCTGGGCTGCCTGGTAGCGGCGGATGGCGATCAGGCCGGCGTACTCGCCCTGGGCGCCGGAGTTGGGCTGCATGGAGATGTGGTCGTAGCCGGTCACCTCCACCAGGAAGGCGGCCAGCTCATCGATCATCTGGCGGTAGCCGGCCACCTGGTCGCGGGGCGCGAAGGGGTGGATGCGGGCGAACTCCGGCCAGGTGATGGGGATCATCTCGCTGGTGGCGTTGAGCTTCATGGTGCACGAGCCCAGCGGGATCATGGCGTGCGCCAGCGACAGGTCCTTGTTCTCCAGGCGCTTGAGGTAGCGCAGCATCTCGGTCTCGCTGCGGTAGCGCTGGAAGGTCGGGTGGCTCAGGAAGTCGGACTCGCGCGCGCAGCCGGCCGGGATGCCCGTGAGCCCCTCGGCCAGCACCCGGTCGTCGAGCTCACGCACGCCCAGCCCATGCTCCTCGTCGAGCAGCACGTCGAACAGCACGTCCAGGTCGTGGGCGGTGGTGGTCTCGTCGAGGCTCAGGCCGACGTCGCCATTGGCGAAGTAGCGCAGGTTGACGTCGTGGGCCATGGCGCGGCCGTGGATGCGGCCGGCATCCACGCCGCTCAGGCGCAGGGTGTCGAACCAGCTGTCGTGGGCCAGGGTCACGCCCTTTTCCGCCAGGCCCGTCGCCAGGATGGTGGTCAGGCGGTGGATGCGCGAGGCGATGGTGCGCAGGCCCTCGGCGCCGTGGTAGACGGCGTAGAAGCCGGCGAGGTTGGCCAGCAGCGCCTGGGCGGTGCAGATGTTGGAGGTCGCCTTCTCGCGGCGGATGTGCTGCTCGCGGGTCTGCATAGCCATGCGCAGCGCCGTGTTACCGCGGCTGTCCTGGGAGACGCCGATGATGCGCCCCGGGATCGCGCGCTTGAGCTTGTCGGTGGTGGCGAAGAAGGCGGCGTGGGGGCCGCCGAAGCCCATCGGCACGCCGAAGCGCTGGGAGCTGCCCACCACCATGTCGGCGCCCAGGGCGCCCGGCTCCTTGAGCAGCACCAGGCCCATGATGTCGGCGACCACGCAGGTCATCACGCCGCGCTCGCGGGCGGTCTCGATCAGCGGCGCCAGGTCGCGGACCCGGCCGCCGTCGCCGGGGTACTGCAGCAGGGCGCCGAAGACGTGGTGCTCGGCCAGCGCCTCGGCCGGCGCGACCACCAGCTCGAAGCCGAACCAGGCCGCGCGGGTGCGCACCACGTCCAGGGTCTGCGGGAAGACGTCATCGGCGACGAAGAAGGTGTCGCTCTTGGCCTTCTTGTTGGCCCGCTTGCACAGCGCCATGGCCTCGGCGGCGGCGGTCGCCTCGTCGAGCAGCGAGGCGTTGGCGAGCCCCATGCCGGTGAGGTCCATCACCATCTGCTGGAAGTTGAGCAGGCCCTCGAGGCGCCCCTGGGAGATCTCCGGCTGGTAGGGCGTATAGGCGGTGTACCAGCCCGGGTTCTCCAGCACGTTGCGCTGGATCACCGTCGGCAGGTGGGTGTCGTAGTAGCCCTGGCCGATATAGCTCTTGGCCACGCGATTCTGGCGCGCCAGACGCTGCAGGTAGTCCAGGGCCTCGGCCTCGCCCTTCGGCGGGTCCAGGTCCAGCTCACGGCCCAGGCGAATGTCGGCGGGCACGGTGGCTTCCATCAGCGCGGGAAGGCTCGCCCTCCCCAGGGCGTCGAGCATGCCCGACACGTCGTCGGCGGTGGGGCCGTTATGGCGCTGGAGGAAGGCATCGTGAGCGGCCAGATCGGCCAGACGGCGGTTGTCGAAAGCCATGGAACACCCTGTTGGCGTGGTGGGGCGGCGCCCCGGGAATCGGTGAGAGGCCGGCCCCGCTCGCACGGGACCGGGGGTGGCACGCTCTGCCCGCAGGCAAAGGGCGCCGGGGCGAGGCTCAGTCCTCGGCGGCCACGGCCTGGTAGGCGTCGGCATCCATCAGCGCGTCGAGCGCGGCGGCGTCGTCGAGGCGGACCTTCATGATCCAGCCGTCGGCGTAGGGCGCCTCGTTGACGGTCTCCGGGGCATCTTCCAGGGCCTCGTTGACGGCGATGATCTCGCCGGCGATCGGCGCGTAGAGGTCGGAGGCGGCCTTGACCGACTCGATGACGCCGAACTCGTCGCCGACGGCGAGGGTCGTGCCGACCTCGGGCAGCTCGACGAAGACCACGTCGCCCAGCGCCTCCTGGGCATGGTCGGTGATGCCGATGGTCACGCTGCCATCGCCGTTGTCCAGGACCCATTCATGGCTTTCGGCATAGCGCAGGTTGGCGGGGATAGAGCTCATCATGATTTCCTATACGAAAAAGGTTTTCGGATCCGCGAATGCTAACGCCATTGGCGGCATTTGGCGAGTCCCCCTGGGGATGAAGCGTGCGGACATCCGCGCCTCGACCCGCTCACAGGGTGGTCGGCCGAGTCGGGTTCGTCCAGTGATCGACGCACCCTTGCCTCGCGGCAGAGTCGACAGTAGGCTCTTCGCGTTTCCGATCGGAAACCTGGTGCGTGGCGACCGGGCGCTGGCCGACGACGGGCAAAGGGGAAGTCCTCGGGCCGCCGGGCTGGTGCAGCATCGGCATGATCCGCTATTGTGAAGGCGTTCGTCCTGTCGATTTTTCGTCGAAGCCTGGCCCAACCCTGTCATTTCCTCTTCCTGAAGGTCGGGAGAGCGCCGGAATGCATGCGGGTCACAACAACAAGCGTTAATTGGGGAGATTCTCGTGGAAGCACTAATGACATTCTTGAGCTCGGTGGAAGGCATCGTATGGGGTGTTCCCATGCTGGTCCTTCTGCTGGGTGTCGGTATCTATTTGCAGGCCGGCCTGAAGCTGATGCCGATTCGCAAGCTCGGCCTAGGCTTCAAGCTGATGTGGCAGGGGCGTGATCGCAAGCGGGCGCCTGGGGAGAAGAAGACCGAGGAGGAAGAGGGGGAGATCTCACCCTTCAATGCCCTGATGACGGCGCTGTCGGCCACCATCGGCACCGGCAACATCGCCGGTGTGGCGACCGCCATCTTCCTGGGTGGCCCGGGGGCGGTGTTCTGGATGTGGATCACGGCGCTGGTGGGCATGGCGACGAAGTTTGCCGAGGCGGTGCTGGCGGTACGCTACCGGGAAACGGACAGCACCGGCTACCACGTCGGTGGTCCGATGTTCTACATCAAGAACGGTCTCGGCAAGAAGTGGCTGTGGCTCGGCGGCGCCTTCGCCTTCTTCGGCGCGGTGGCGGCCTTCGGTATCGGCAACACCGTGCAGTCCAACTCGGTAGCTGAAGGCTTGAGTGAGTCACTGGGCATGCCTCACTGGCTGACGGGCCTGATCCTGATGGTGCTGGCCGGCGCCGTGATCCTCGGCGGCATCAAGCGTATCGCCAAGGTCGCGGGCAAGCTGGTGCCGATCATGGGGATCGCCTACGTGCTGGCGGGGATATTGGTGCTGATTCTCAACGCCGACCAGATCGGTGAAGCGTTCGGCATGATCTTCTATCACGCCTTCAATCCCATTGCTGCCGCAGGCGGCTTCGCCGGCGCGGGGGTGGCCATGGCGATTCAGTTCGGCGTAGCGCGCGGCATCTTTTCCAATGAGGCCGGGCTGGGCAGTGCGCCCATCGCCCACGCCGCGGCGCAGACCAAGAACCCGATCCGTCAGGGCTTGATCGCCATGCTGGGCACCTTCATCGACACCGTCATCGTCTGCTCGATCACTGCGCTGGTCATTCTTACCAGCGTCGAGTGGAGTGGAGGTGAGACCGGTGCGCGCTTGACTGCGGTTTCCTTCGACCTGGCGCTGCCGGGCGTAGGCGAGTACGTGGTGACCTTCGCCCTGGCGGTTTTTGCCTTTACCACCATCCTGGGGTGGTCCTTCTACGGCGAGAAGTGTTTCCAGTTCCTGTTCGGTACTCGCTCGATCACGCTCTACCGGGTGCTGTTCATCCTGGCGATCCCGCTCGGGGCCATGGCCAACCTGAATCTTGTCTGGGTACTGGCGAGTGTCTTCAACGCCATGATGGCCATCCCCAACCTGATTGCCCTGGCGCTGCTGTCGCCGGTGGTCTTCAAGCTGGCCCGTGACTACTTCGACGGTAAGGAGATCCTGCCGGGCGAGGAGCTGGACCACGACAAATCCTGAGGGGTGAGTCAGGCAAGAGAGGTGCCCCGAGGGGCACCTCTCTTGCGTTGGCCCCCTCGTCACGAGAGACGACGACATGAGTGAACTCAAGCATACCCCCCTTCACGCCCTGCACGGGGAACTGGGTGCCAAGATGGTGCCCTTCGCCGGCTACGACATGCCGGTGCAGTACCCGCTGGGGGTAAAACGCGAGCATGAGCATACCCGCCAGGCCGCCGGGCTCTTCGATGTCTCCCACATGGGCCAGGTCCTGCTGCGCGGCCCGCGACCCGCCGAGGCCCTGGAGACCCTGGTGCCGGCCGATATCGTCGGCCTCGCCGAGGGCACGCAGCGCTATGCGTTGTTCACCTCGGAGGAGGGGGGCATTCTCGACGACCTGATGGTGGTCAATGCCGGCGATCACCTCTACCTGGTGGTCAACGCCGCCTGCCGCGAGCAGGACATCGCTCATCTGCGCCGGGGCCTGCCAGATCACCAGGTGGAGGTGGTCGACCGCGGCCTGCTGGCGCTGCAGGGCCCCCAGGCCGTCAGCGTGATGCAGCGCCTGTGCCCCGAGGCCTGCGAGATGGTCTTCATGCAGCACGGTCACTTCACCATCGATGGCATCGACGTCTGGGCCAGCCGGAGCGGCTACACCGGCGAGGATGGCTTCGAGATCTCGGTGGCGGCCGAGGACACCGAGGCCCTGGCGCGTCGCCTGCTGGCCGAGGAGGAGGTCGAGGCGATCGGCCTGGGCGCGCGGGACTCGCTGCGCCTCGAGGCCGGGCTCTGCCTCTACGGCCACGACATCGACACCGGCACCACGCCGGTCGAGGGCGGCCTGATCTGGGCCATCGGCAAGCCGCGCCGGCGCGGCGGCGAGCGGGCCGGCGGCTTCCCCGGCGCCGACCTGATCCTGCACCAAGTGGCCAAGAAGGATCACCGCCGCAAGCGCGTGGGGCTGCTCGGCGAGGGCCGCGCGCCGGTGCGCGAGGGCGCCGAACTCTTCGATGCCGAGGGCGGCCATCTGGGTCACGTGACCTCCGGCGGCTTTGGCCCCAGCGTCGGTCGGCCGGTGGCCATGGGCTACGTGGCCATCGAGGCGGCCGAGGTCGGTACGACCGTCTATGCCGAGGTGCGTGGCAAGCGCCTGCCGATGACGGTCAGCAAGATGCCCTTCGTCACCCCCGGTTACCATCGCGGTTGAACCGCTCGTCGGCGGTTTTATACCGTTATCTGTTATCAGCAACACATAGCGGCCATCTCGAACGGGGTGGCCGTTTTGCAAGGGCGTCGAGGAACAGGGATCAGCTGGCACGGCCGTCCGCAGGCGGCGGCTGCACCCAACGAAAGGTCAGGCTGATGCGCAGGCCCTCGATGCGACGCGGCAGCAGCGCATGCTGCAGGCGGCGCTGCACCCCGGGACCCATCAGCAGCAGGCTGTCATGGGGCAGCCAGGCGTTGAAGGCCGCGGCTTCGCGCTGCTTCCAGCGAAAGCGCAGCGGCCGCTCGGCGCCGAGGCTGACCGCCACGATCAGCGGGTCGGCGCCGAGCTCGGGCTCGTCGTCGCTGTGCCAGCCCATACGCTCCTCGCCGTCGGCGTAGCGGTTGAGCAGCACGCTGTTGAAGTGTGCCGCCTGGCCCGCGGCGGCCAGGCGCTCGACCACGGCATCGCGGATCGCCGCGACGGCGGGGTGCCAGGCCTCCGGGCAGAAGTCGCACCCCGAGTAACGATAGCGAGCCTCGGGACTACCCATCCAGACCTGGTGGCGTGGGATCGGATGCTCGCGACCGTAGAGGCGCAGGGTCGGACGCTGCCAGGCCAGTTCACGATCGAGCCGCGTCAGCACCCCGGTGGCGGCAGGTTCGCCCAGCAGACCGGAGAACCGCGTCAGGGGCGGCGCCTCGAGCAGAGTCTCACAGGAAGAGGACGATAATCGGGACATCGGCTCAGGATGCCATCCCATCATGCCCTGGGCCAGCGGGGCTGGCATGCTGGTCCGACGACAGGCTCAGCCGAAGAGCGCGAGGCTGAGCATCGCGAAGGCCGTCCCGAGCAGAGCACCGGCCAGCACGTCGCTGATGTAGTGCAGCCCCAGGCCCACGCGGGAGACGGCGATCAGCAGCGCGATGGGGACCAGCCACGGCAGCAGCCAGGCGGCGTGCACGGCGGTCAGCAGGCAGAAGAGCACCGCATGCATGGTGTGCCCGCTGGGGAAGCTGTAACGGTCGCGAGCGGGTTCCCCGCAGCGGATGATTCCGGTGAAGGTGATGAAGGGACGCTCGCGGCACAGGCGCGTCTTCAGCACCCGATAGCAGGCGATGGCCACCAGGGCGGTGGCGGTGTATTCGACTAGCCGCCGCCCGCCGTTCACCGAGTCGAGCAGCGGCTGAGCCAGGATCAGCCCGACCCACAGCGGCCAGTCGCCCAGCCGGCTGGCCAGGCGCAGCAGCATCAGCCAGGGTCGGTGGACATTGCAGCCGACCAGGCGGCGGCAGAGCTGCCACTCGATGAGGTCCAGGCGATCAAACACGGCAGGGGGGAGCGGCTTCATCGTCGACCTCCAGCGGCTGGGTGAGGGTGGAGAGGAAGGTGTCGGCGATCGCCGGCCAGCGATACGCCAAGGCGCGCTCGCGTGCCGCACGCCCCAGCCGGGCATAGCGGGCTGGTTGCTGGCACAGGGCGACCGCCGCCGCCTGAAAGCCGGCCGGGTCGTCCGGCGCCAGGCTGAGGCCGTTGTGGTCGTGATCGATCAGCTCGGCGCCGGCGGCGTGGCGAAAGGCCACCACCGCCAGGCCGCTGGCCATGGCCTCGAGTACGACATTGCCCCAGGTCTCGGAGACCGAGGGGAAGACGAAGAGGTCGGCGCTGGCGTAGTGGCGGATCAGGCTCTCGCGATCGACGAAGCCGGTGAAGTGGGCCTGGGGCAGGGCGCGCTCCAGGGCTGCGCGTCCCGGACCGTCGCCGACCACCACCAGGCTGAGGTCGGGGCGCGCCGCGAGCATCGCGGAGAAGGTGTCGCGCAACAGGGCCAGGTTCTTCTCCGGCGCCAGGCGCCCGACGTAGAGGGCCACCGGACGGTGGGCATCGCTGCCCCAGGCGGCGCGCAGCGCCGGGTCACGGTGCGCCGGAGAGAAGCGTTCGCCGTCGATGCCTCGCGCCATCACGCGCACGTTGGCGAAGCCCTGCTCGAAGAGCTCGCGGGCCTGGGCATGAGTCGGTACCAGGGTCGCCGCGGTGCGATTATGGAAGTGCCGCAGGCGGCGCAGCACCAGCGGCGCCAGCCAGGGCAGGCCGTAGTCACGACAGTAGTGATCGAAGTTGGTGTGCCAGCCACTGATCACCGGGATGCCCAGCCGGCGAGCGATGCGCAGCGCCGACCAGCCCAGCGGGCCCTGGGTGGCGAGGTAGATCGCCGCCGGGCGCTGTTGGCGCCACAGGCGCTGGATGGCCCGCCCGGCCGGCAGGCCGATGCGCACCTCGCGATAGCCCGGCAGGGCCAGGCCGCGAACGCGAAGTTCCGCTTCGATGCCCTCGGCGCGTGGCGTGACAGGCCCGGCGGGGCGCGGGCGGACCAGCTGCAGTGCCACCCCGCGTCGTTCCATCTCGGCGCTCAGCCGGCCGAGGGTGTGGGCGACGCCGTTGATATCAGGGGACCAGGTGTCGCTGACCAGGCAGATGCGCATGGCGCTCCTCGTGCGGTGGCGGGCCCGACCGGGCCTGACACCGCCGAGGATGGGCATCGCTCATGACAGGCCCACGACGCCACGGTGACGATGGCGTGACGCCGCGGCAATCGCCGCGCGCCTTGGTTCACCGCAGTATCTGCGCGGGGTCAACGGGCTTGCCGCCGTGGCGCATGTCGAAGAGCAGGCGCGGCCCGCCGTCGTGGCGGCCGACCTCGCAGACCGGGGTGCCTCGGCTGACCCGCTCGCCGCTTTCCACCAGTGGCCGCTTGCACAGGGCATAGACGCTCTGCAGGTTATCGACGTGGTGCACGATCACCACCTGGCCGAGCTGGCGCATGCTGTCGGCGAAGCGTACCTCGCCATCGGCCACCGCCTTGGCGCGGCTGCCCGACGCGGTGGCCAGCAGCATTGGCTGCAGGGCACCGCGCTGGTCGGTACCGAACGGGCGGGCCACCCGATAGTCGTCCAGCGGCCAGGGCCAGCGTCGTGCCGAGGCGGGCAGGTTGCCGGGGTCCGGCAGCTGCTTGCGCCCCGGCCGGGCGCTCTGTCGCTTGTTGGTGGTGCCGGAGGCGGAGGCACTCGCCTGGCGCGCGCCCAGCGGTACCTGAATCAGCTGGCCGACCCTGAGCTCGGTCGGCACGATACCGGGGTTGGCCGCCCGGATGCGCTGGGCGTTGGCGCCGAAGCGCCGAGCGATGGCGCTGTAGGTGTCGCCGGGCCGCACCCGGTAGCGATACGGGCCGCCGGAGGGCGCCCGCTCATCGCGGGCGGGCACCATCAGGCGCTGACCCACCACCAGGTGCCGGGCGTCGACGCCGGGGTTGAAGCGCTCCAGGCGCACCAAGGGCACCTCGGCTCGCCGGGCGATCTGTCCCAGGGTGTCGCCACGCTGGATGGTGACCCACGCGCCGGCGATGTCGTGGGCGGAATCACCCTCCCGGCTGTGTCCGGCACAGCCGGCCAGCAGTACCGTCAGGGCGATCAGCAGCCAGGTCAACGGTGAGCGTCGAGTCGGCGATCCTTGTCCTGCCACAGGGCGTTGAGCCATGACTGGAAGCGTTCCTTGTAGTCCGTGTTGTCGTGATAGTCCCCCTCGATCATCCAGGTGGGCACCTCCAGACGCCGCGCCTCCAACACCATGCGGCCCTCGCGGCCGCAGAGAAAGTCCCAGAAGCTCGGCGCGGGATTGTCGTAGTGCAGGGTGACATCGAGGATGCCGCCGAGCCGGTCGCCGAGCAGGCCCACCACCTGGGCGATGCCGCCGGCACGGGGGCTCAGCAGGTGTCGATAGGGGGCGCCCTGGGCCGCCTGCTTGTCGGGGGTGAAGCGGGTGCCCTCGATGAAGTTGTAGATCGCGATGGGCCGCTCCCGGGCGTGTCGACACATGCGCTCGGTGGCCTCGCGGTCGCGACGCGCCAGTTGAGGATGGCGCTCGCGCTGCTCGCGGCTCAGGCGGCGCAGCATGGGAAACTCCATGGCCCAGAAGGCCAGTCCGACGATGGGGATCCAGATCAGCTGGCGCTTGACGAAGAAGTGCGGCATGGGGATGCGCCGATGGAAGGCGAAGAACAGCAGGAAGATGTCCGTCCAGCTGCGGTGGTTGGAGAGCACCAGCCACCAGCGGTCCCGGGACAGGCCCTCGGGCAGCTGCAGCTCCAGGGGCGGGCGCAACCAGCGGCGCATCCACCACAGATTGCTGCCCATCCAGTTGAGCGCGACCCAGTTGAGGCCCGTCAGCACCCGGCGACGCCAGCGGCGCCCTGGTGTCCCCAGCTTGATCAGGGTCAGCAGGATCAGTGGAATCCCCCAGGTCAGGGTGGTCAGGCTCAGCAGCAGGAGGCTCACGAACCCCTTTAGGGTCGACATGCCTGTCTCCTTGACGGGTTTTACGAGGCGTTCATGCTAATGGATCGGCCGCGAGCTGCCCAGCTGAAGGGCTCACCGACGCGGCGGGAGCCCCGGGGTGCGGATGGTCTCGGCCAACACCCGCTGCAGGGCCAGGGCGGCGACCGAGAGCTCGTGACGGTTCCAGGTCAGCACGCCGACGTCGCGCTCGATGATCGGATCCTTGAGCGGCACGCAGACCGCGCCGAGTTCCTGCATCTGCTCGATGCACAGCGACGGCACGGCGCTGACCCCCAGGCCACTGGCGACCATCCTTCCCACGGTGGCCAACTGATGGCACTCGAAGGTCACCGGCAGCACGAGTCCGCGTCCCTCCAGCGCCTGCTCGAGCAGCCGGCGTACCATGGAGGGGCGCTGCAGCGCGATGAAATCACGAGTCATCAGCGTCGCCCAGTCGAGGCTCGGCCGATCGGTCAGGCGCGACTCGGCCGGCACCACGGCGACGAAGCGGTCGCGAAACAGCGGCGCGAAGGAGAGGCTGCCGGTGGCCTCGGGCTCGAACGCCAGCCCCAGCTCGACCTGTCGGGCGCGTACCATCTCGATCACCTGTTCGTTGATCACATCGTGGACCGTCACATTGACCTTGGGGTGTCGCTGTCGGAAGGCGCGCAGCGCCGGCGGCAGCAGGGTGCTGGCAAAGGAGGGCATGGTGGCCACCGCCAGGCGCCCGAGCTGCAGGGTGAAGCGCTGGCGAAGCAGCTCCTCGGTGTTGTCCCACTCGGCGATCAGGCGCTTGGCCAGCGGCACCAGCGATTCGCCCTCCGGGGTGAGGCGTACACTGCGGGTGTTGCGGATCAGCAGACGCCCGCCCAGGCTCTCCTCCAGTCCCTTGATCGCCAGGCTCAGCGCCGGCTGAGAGAGGTGGAGGTGCTCGCAGGCCTGGGTGAAGCTCAACGTTCGCGCCACGGCGAGGAAGGCGCGCAGCTGCTTGACGGTCATGGCGTGCTACCAAGGTCGAATTTATGAGGTTATTTTATTAATCAATAAATAAAACAAACTTAACAAATATATTGGCAGAAGTAACACTGGCCTGACACTCTGCCCATGCACTCCCACAGTTCACTTCCACCACTCATCCCACAACAATGCGAGGCGCCACGATGGCCGGATTCGACAAGCGTGTGTACTCCTACGAAGAGGCAATGGACGGCATCGAGAGCGGCATGACCGTGATCGCCGGCGGTTTCGGTCTCTGCGGCATCCCCGAGAACCTGATCGGCGAGATCAAGCGCCGCGGTGTCAAGGACCTGACGGTGTGGTCCAACAACTGCGGCGTGGACGGCTTCGGCCTGGGCCTGCTGCTGGAAGACAAGCAGATTCGCAAGATCCATGCCTCCTACGTCGGCGAGAACGCCCTGTTCGAGCAGCAGATGCTCAACGAGGAGATCGAGGTGGTGCTGACGCCTCAGGGCACCCTGGCCGAGAAGATGCGCGCCGGCGGCGCCGGCATCCCTGCCTTCTTCACCGCCACCGGCTACGGCACGCCGATCGGCGAGGGCAAGGAGGTGCGCGAATTCAACGGCCGCCACTACATCCTCGAGGAGTCGGTGGTCGGCGACTTCGCCATCATCAAGGGCTGGAAGGCCGACCGCTATGGCAACGTCGTCTACCGTGATACCGCCCAGAACTTCAACCCGATGGCCGCCACCGCGGGCAAGATCACCGTGGTCGAGGTCGAGGAGATCGTCGAGCCGGGCGAACTCAAGCCGGATCAGATCCACACCCCGGGCATCTACGTCGACCGCATCATCCAGGGCTCCTTCGAGAAGCGCATCGAGAAGCGCACCGTGCGCGAGGGCTAACGAGCCCCGCCTGTGACCTCCGGCGACCCGCCGGCGCTCTTCCTGCTTCTCCACCGACCAACAAGAGGCAACACGATGGCACTCACCCGCGAACAGATGGCACAGCGCGTGGCACGCGAACTCGAAGACGGTTTCTACGTCAACTTGGGCATCGGCATCCCGACCCTGGTGGCCAACTACATCCCCGACGGCATCGACGTGATGCTGCAGTCGGAGAACGGCCTGCTCGGCATGGGGCGCTTCCCCACCGAGGAGGAGGTTGACCCGGACATGATCAATGCCGGCAAGCAGACCGTCACCGCGCGGCCGGGCGCAGCGATCTTCTCCTCCGCCGAGTCCTTCGCGATGATCCGCGGCGGCCACGTCGACCTGACCGTGCTCGGCGCCTTCGAGATCGACCAGAACGGCAACATCGCCTCCTGGATGATCCCGGGCAAGCTGATCAAGGGCATGGGCGGCGCCATGGACCTGGTCGCCGGCGCCGAGAACATCATCTGCACCATGACCCACGCCTCCAAGCACGGCGAGTCCAAGCTGCTGGAGTCGTGCAACCTGCCGCTGACCGGCGCCGGCTGCATCAACCGCGTGCTGACCGACCTGGCCTATCTCGAGATCAAGGACGGCGCCTTCCACCTCAAGGAGCGCGCGCCGGGCGTCTCCGTCGAGGAGATCAAGGCGCTGACCGCGGGCAAGCTGGTGGTGCCCGACCACGTGCCGGAGATGACCTTCGAGGCGTGATCCAGCACGTCGCCCTCGAGTGAGGCACATGCCAATCGACGGCCCGGGCCCTGCGTCCAGGCCGTTGTCGTTGCGGGCATCGAAAGCGGGCATCGTGAGGGGTGTCGAGAGAGGAAAGCCGACGCCGGGGAGTGTCGTGAGGCATTCCGCTCGCTGCCGAAAATCTGATCACTTAGGGCCTGGGCCCCCGTTATCCGGGCCGCCGAGGCTTTCCCCGGGGTGATGCACAGCGTTATCCACAGATTCTGTGGATGATCCGAATCAGGTGAGTTCGCAGCGGGTGTGGTGCGGCAGCAGCAGCTCGGCGGCGCGCTCCTGGTTGGCGCTGACCTGCTTCTGTACGAGTGCCAGGCCGCCGAGGCCGATGCGGTGTTCATCGCCCTCGGCGAAGGCCAGGCGCTGCGAACGGGTGGCATAGAAGCGATAATCGAGCAGCGGCGAGATGGGGAAGAGGCCGTGATGGCGATCGTCGCTGCCGGTGAGGCCGGCCTGCTGCAGCTGCCCGTCGAGGGTCTGGATGTCGTGGCCCAGCCGTTGGCAGTCGAAGCCGACGTGGTGGATGCGCGGCCCCATCACCGAGAGCCACCCGGCCAGCGGGTGGGCACGCAGCAGGGTCTGGTAGGTGTCCCAGTCGGGCATCGGCCAGGCACGGCCGTGGCAGAGCAGTGCCTGGCTGCGCGCCTCCTTCGGGTCGGCGTCGGCGACCAACGCCTTCAGGCGCTCCCGGGGCTGGCGCGACAGGGTGCCCAGTTGCAGCTCGGCAAGCAGTACCCAGCCGCCATGGGCCGGGGCGCTGAGCAGGGTGGCGAGCAGACCGCGATCGGCCATGCCGTAGCGCTGCTGGGGGCGATAGCCGAACCGCACCAGCGTCGGGATCAGCGATTCCATGGCCCAGGGGCCGTGATTGAGGGTCAGGATCGCCAGGTATTCCGCCGGCGTCTCCACCGGCCACAGCCGCAGGCCGCCGACGTCAGGATGGTGATGGACGTAGTCCAGCCACAGCTGCTGGACGAACTCTTCCCGTTGCATCGTGCCGTTTCCCCCGTCCGTGATGCCCCGTGCGTGTGGCCCGTTCTGCGTATCATGTGCGCCCGCAGCGCCAGTATAGGCAGCGAGGCCGCCAGCCCATTCAACGCGGCAAAGACGCAGTCACGCGCGGGCGGGACCCACAACGAAAACGCCGCCACCCGAAGGGTGACGGCGTCGAGGACGGCGCGAGGGGGTTAGACGCTGGCGCCCATCAGGGCGTTGGCGCGCACGTACTGATCGAACTCGGTGAAGCCGCCGACGTGGGTCTGGTCGACGAAGATTTGCGGCACGGTGTGAACCGGCTGGCCGATGGTCTTCTCCAGGTCGGCCTTGGTGATGCCCTCGGCCTGGATGTCGACGTAGCGGTGACCCTCGATAGCGCCGGCGTTCTCGAGACTCTCGGCCAGCGACTTGGCGCGGACGCAGAAGGGGCAGGCGGGGCGGCCGAAGATGACGACGAACATGAAGCGGCTCCTGGCACGGCGAGGTGCGTGGCAATGGATGATGGGGAAAGAGGATCGGTATTGTGAAGGAGCGCGCGACCTTTCGCCAATAGCCGCCGCCTTGGGCGGCGATGGCGGCGCGCTATCGGTGCTATCGGCGCTCGCGGGGGGGGGGCGGCGGCCGGTGATCGTCCTACAGATCGACCTCGCCGGCATCGGCGCGGCGCAGCAGGTCGCCGAGCGCCACATGAACCTCGGGGGCGGTGACCAGCAGGTTCTCGCCGTAGAGGTCCTCCGGAATCGCCGCCGGGGCGGGATAGAGATGCCCGGTGCGAGCGCCGGCCTCGCGGGCGATCAGCCAGCCCGCGGCGCAATCCCAGGGCGAGACGCTCTCGTAGTAGGCGTCGAGCCGACCGCAGGCCACGTCGCACAAGTCCAGGGCGGCCGAGCCGTTGCGCCGGACGTCCTGGCAGTGGCCGAGGACGGCGGTGAGACGGCGCATCAGCGGCGGGCGGCTGTCACGGCGGTAGGGAAAGCCGGTGCCCACCAGGCAGTGGCTCAGGCTGCTGGTGCGACTGGCGTGGATCGGCTCGCCGTTGCACCAGGCGCCCTGGCCGTCGAGGGCGGTGAAGGTCTCGCCCAGGAAGGGCGCATGCACGACCCCCAGGCGCGTCCTGCCTTTGCTGGCCCAGCCGATGGAGACCGCCACGTGATGCAGGCCGTGGGCGAAGTTGACCGTGCCGTCGATGGGATCCACCACCCACAGCGCCTGAGGGGTCGAGAGCGCCTCGCGGTCAGGGGCCAGCTCCTCGCTGAGGCGGGCCTCGTCGGCAAACTGCTCCTGAAGGCGCTCGCTGATCCGCGTGTCCACCTCGACGTCGGTATCGGTGACCAGTTCATGGCCGTGCTTGTAGCGATGGCCGAAGGTCTGACCCTCGCGGGCCTCGATGATCATCTGACCGGCTTCGCGGGCGATATCGACGGCGATTTCCAGGCGCTGAGCGGGTGTCATGGCGGCTCCTTTCCTTGGCAGGGGCAAACGCTCTTCATGCTAGCAGCTCGCCGTGTCGCTGCCGAACGCCCGGTGAGAAGGGCAGGGTGCCCCGGCCGAGTGCGAGCCCCCTGTGCGCGAACCCGGTGTGTGAATCTAAGCCCGGCGACTATACTGGCGGCCTCGCCGAACCGGAGGACACCATGCAGGCATTGAGTGCCGCGCAGTACGCGCGGCTGGGGCACCTGGCCGAGGCCTGGACACGCCGCTACCTGAGGGACGCCAAGACCGAGCCCCACTTCAACCCTCGGCTCGCCGTGGATGCGCTGTGCTTTCAGCCCCAGCCGCTGCCCGACGGTCGCCACGGCCTACTCGGGGCGCTGGTCACGCCCGTCTCGCTGTCGCTGACGCTGGTGGTCGACGACCAGGCCGCGCCGCCGCCCGATGAGCCGCGCCTGACCCTGGCGCTGCCCTCGGGTCGCTACCCCTTAGCCTGGGAGCCCTTGGGCGACACTCGCGATGGGCGTCATGGTGAGGATGACGGTGACGGCCAGCTTGAGCTCGAGGGCTGCTGGCGCTGCGTGCTGCTGGAGGATCTCTCCGATCTCGACTCTCGTCAGGCGGCCAGCCGCCTGGCTCAGCAGCTGATGGAGCGCGTCATGACCCCACCGAGCCCGCCTCCTGATGGATGACGCACCGCGTCATTCGCCTTATGCTGGTGGTGCAGCGCCAACGCCATGAGCGCGACGACCACTACAACATCACCATCACCGGGCCCTCGGGGCGCGCCCCGTCGCCCCGGAGCGATCCGATCAAGAGGAGTCACGCATGACCGCCACCCCTTCCATCCCCCGCGTCGCCCTGGTCACCGGCACCAGCAGCGGCATCGGCGAGGCCGTGGTCCGCCACTTCTGCGAGCAGGGTCATCAGGTGCTGGCCGTGGACTTCAATCCGGCTGGCAAGGAGGTCGCCGAGCAGGCCGGCGCGGCCTTCTTTCAGGCCGACTTGACCGATGGCGAAGCCTGCAAGGCGGCGGCGGCGGAGGCGATCAAGCGCTTCGGTCGCGTGGACATCCTGGTCAACAATGCGGGGATCCAGCACGTCTCGCCCATCGAGACCTTCCCGGAGGAGAAGTGGCGCCAGATCATCGACCTGATGCTGACCGCGCCCTTCCTGCTCACCCAGGCGGTGTGGCCGAGCATGCGCGAGAGCGGCTGGGGCCGCGTCGTCAACATCGCCTCGGTGCACGCCCAGGTGGCCTCGCCGGGCAAGGCCGCCTACATCAGTGCCAAGCACGGCATGATCGGCCTGACCAAGACCGCGGCGCTGGAGGGCGGCGGTCAGGGCATCACCGCTAACGCCATTTGTCCGGCCTACGTGAAGACCCCGCTGGTCGACAACCAGATCGCCGATCAGGCGAGGATGCATGGCATGGAGGAGCAGGAGGTGATCGAGAACATCATGCTCAAGAATGCCGCCGTGAAGCGGCTGATCGAGCCGAGCGAGGTGGCGTCGCTGGTCGCCTACCTGACCTCCGATCAGGCCGGCGCCGTCACCGGGGCAAGCTGGAACATCGACCTGGGCTGGACGGCGCAATGACCCGGCTTCGCCGGGAGCTGTAAGCCATAAGCTTGAAGCTGTAAGAAACCCTTGCCACCAGTAACGCTGGTGGCATTTTGCGGCTTACGACTTACGGCTTACGGCTTACGGCTTACGACTTCAGTTCAGCGCCTGACCGGGCGTTTCTGCAGCTTGCGCTGCAGGGTGCGGCGGTGCATGCCCAGCGCCCGCGCCGTGGCGGAGATGTTGCCGTCGTGCTCCTGGAGCACCTTCTGGATGTGCTCCCAGGTGATGCGATTGACCGACGGCGGGTTGTCGGCCAGCTCCATTTCCGGATCGCCTTCCTCCCGTGACAGGGCGGCGAGCACCTCGTCGGCATCGGCCGGCTTGCACAGGTAGTTCACCGCGCCCAGCTTGATCGCCTCCACCGCGGTGGCGATGCTCGAATAGCCCGTCAGCACGATCACCCGGCACGCCGGCACCAGCTCGAGCAGCTCGGGCAGCAGCTTGAGGCCTGACTCGTTCTCCAGCTTGAGGTCCAGGGTGGCCAGCTGGGGCTGGTGACGACGCGCCAGGGAGAGCGCCTGGGCGGCGTCGTGGGCCACCATCACCTCGAAGCCGCGGCGCGTCAGCGCCCGGTCGAGCACGTGGCAGAACATCTCGTCGTCGTCGATGATCAGCAGGCGTTCGGCGGTCTCTTGCATGTCGTCCTCGCAGGGTCGGGGAATCCCGGAGCCGTCAGGTCGTCGTCTGGCTGCGCGGCAGAGTCACTTCGGTGAGGGTGCCGCCGTCGGGGTGATTGTACAGGCTCACGCCGCCGCCGAAGCGGTTGATGGTGGCGTGGGTCAGGAACAGGCCGATCCCCAGCCCCTTGCTCTTGGTGGAGACGAAGGTCTCGCCCAGCTGGTCGGCGATGGACATCGCCACGCCCGGGCCGTGGTCGCGGATGTCGATGATCACCTCCTCGCCGTTCCACTCTAGGCGGATGACGATGTCGTCCGGGTTGGCATCGGCGGCGTTGTTGAGCAGGTTGGTCAGCGCCTGGTCGAGGGTGGCATCCACCGCCAGCCGCGGAGGATCGCGCCGCTCGGCGACCTCCAGACGGTGGCTGACGTCGGGACGCAGGACCAGCCAGCGCTGCACCACCCCAGCAAGCCACGCCTGGGCATCGCACACCTCGGGTTCGGCCATGCGCCGGCGATCGGCGCTCTGCACCAGGTGGCGCAGCCGCGACTTGCAGGTATCGACCTGCTGGCGCAGCAGCTCGATGTCCCGCGTCAGCGCCGGGTGGTCCCTGGCATCCTCGCGCATTTCGGCGAGCAGTACCGCCATGGTCGAGAGCGGGGTGCCGAGCTCGTGGGCGGTGCCTGCGGCCTGGGTGGCCACCGCCAGCACCTGCTCGCTGCGCAGCGCCGCCTCGCGGGTGCGCGACAGCGCCTGGTCCCGGCGGCGCAGGGCATGCGCCATCTTGAAGATGAAGAAGGTCACCAGCCCCGCCGAGAGCCCGAAATTCAGCCACATGCCCAGGGTGTGCAGGCCGAAGGTGGTCGTGCCATCCCCCTGGGCAAGCTGCGGCAGCGGCTGGTAGACCACCATCAGGAAGGTGTAGGCGGCCATGGAGGCCGCGGCGATCAGCCAGGCATGGCGCCAGGGGAGAGTGGCCGCGGCGATGGTCACCGGGACCAGGTAGTAGTTGATGAAGGGGTTGTGGGCGCCACCGGTGAAGTAGAAGAGCAGCGTCAGCCCCGTCACGTCGATCATCAGGTGGCCGAGGTACTCCTGGTGCGTGACCGCCCGGGGGCGCCCCAGTCGCCACCAGGTGGCGATATTGATCACGCCCATGGAGACGATCACCGCGATCACCGCGGGCACCTGCAGCGAGAAGCCCAGCAGCTCGATGCCGATGATGATGGCGGCGAGAAAGCCGGTCCAGGTGATGCCGCGCACGATGGTCAGCCGCACCAGGTTGCGGTTGGGGGTGGAGAGCGGCAGGGGAAGGGCGGCTTGCATGGCGACTCCGCGAGGCGAGTGGGGGCCGATGATACCCGATCCGGTGGCCGGACGGGGCGAGCCGCCGCCGTGCCCGGCTGCGGTCGAGTGTCGCCTCGTCCCGGTAGATGACTGTGCCGACAATCACCGGTCGATGGCTGTATATTGTGGGCTGTTGATATGCCCGGTGGAACCCAGCCCGATGCTCAGACGCCTGCTCCCCCTGTTGATCCTGGCCCTCGGCGTGGCGGCCTTCCTGTGGCTGCGCGCGACCCGGCCCGAGAGCCCCAGCGTGACGCCCGAGGAGCGGAGCTGGCGCGTCGAGACCCTCGCGGCGACGCTCGAGCCCCGGGCACCCATCCTGCCGTTGTACGGTGAGATCATCGCCCCCGACATGCTCACCGTCACCGCGCCCCTGGCCGGGCGGATCGCCGAACGCCCGGTTCGCGAGGGGCAGCGGGTGGCGCGCGGCGAGCGGCTGGTGGCCCTGGACGAGGCCGACGTGATGCCCCCCCTGCAGCAGGCCGAGGCCGAGGTGGCGGATCGCGAGGCCCAGGTCGAGAACGAGCGGGTGCGTCACGAGAGTGACCTCGACGCCGTGGAGCGCGAACGCGAGCTGGTCGACAACGCCCGCCGCCAGCTGGAGCGCACCCGGTCACTCAGGGCCCGTAACCTGGCCTCCCAGTCCGATCTTGACACGGCGCGCAACGAGCTGGCCCGCGCCCGGGTGACGGTGGCGGCCCGAGAGCGGGCGATTGCCGAGCACCCGGCGCGCCTGCGCGCACTAGAAGCCGGCCTGAACCGTGCCCAGGCCTCTCTTGCTGCGGCGCGCCGAGATGCCGAGCGCAGCCGCGTCGATGCACCCTTCGACGGCATCGTCACGCGTATCAGGGTCGCCCCGGGCGATCAGGTCGCGGCGCGCAGCGAGCTGCTCAGCGTCTATCCCGAGCGCGGCCTGGAACTTCGCGCACGCATCCCCCAGCGCCACCAGGGCGAGCTGCTGGATGCCCTGTCGCGGGGGGAGCGCCTGGTGGCCACGGACGGGCAGGGCGCGCGCCTTGTGCTGACCGGGCTCGCCGGCGAGGGCGACCCGGCCGGCACCGAAGCGATCTTCCGCCTCGAGGAGGGTGGCGAGCGGCTGCGCCCTGGCAGTCTCGTGGCCGTGTCGCTTCAGCGCCCGAAGGTGCCGGGCAGCCTCGCGGTGCCCTACAGCGCGCTCTATGGCAACGAGGCCCTCTACCTGATGGACGAGGCGAACCGCATGCAGCGCCTGGCGGTGACCCACCATGGCGACGTGGTGCGCGACGACGGCGAGCGCTGGGCGCTGGTCAGCGGCAAGGCGCTGGCCGACGGCGACCGGGTGATCGTCACCCACCTGCCCAACGCCATGCAGGGGCTGCTGGTACAGAGCACCAGCGACGAGCCAGCCATTGGCGACGAGGGAGACGACAGCGCTGGCAGCGTCGAGGAAGACGATGGCCACGACGAGGTCGCCTCGTGAGTCGCCGGCGCGGGGTGATCGGTTTCTTCGTCCACCACCGGGTCGCCGCCAACCTGGTGATGCTGGTGATGCTGCTCGGCGGGGCGCTGGGTATCTCGCGCATGAACATCCAGTTCTTCCCTTCCTTCGCCCTGGACGTGGTCAGCGTGCGCACGGTGTGGAGTGGCGCCTCGGCGGAGGACATCGAGCAGGGCATCACCATCCCCTTCGAGCAGCGCCTGCGCAGCATCGACGGCCTGAAGCGGATGACCTCCACCTCGGCCCAGGGCGTCTCGAGCATCACCCTGGAGTTCAACGAGGGCACCGACCCCATCCTGGCGCTGGATGACGTTCGCCAGCAGGTCGACGAGTTCACCAACCTGCCCTCGGAGGCCGAGGAGCCCCAGGTCGCCCGGACGGCACGCTACGAGCCGGTGGCCCGGCTGCTGGTGCACGGCGAGGTCACCCCGCAGGAGCTTCGCCACCTGGCCAACCGCTTCGAGGACCAGCTGCTGCAGGCGGGCATCGACCGGGTAGAGATCAGTGGCCTGCCCGACCAGCAGATCAGCATCGAGATCCCGGCCGAGCGCCTGCAGGGGCTGCAGCTGAGCCTCGGCGAGATCGCCGAGCGCATCGAGGCGATGTCTCGCGACCTGCCGGCGGGGCTGCTCGGCCAGCAGGACAGCACCCGCGAGCTGCGCGCCGTGGAGCAGCGCCGTGACGCCCTGGCCTTCGCCGACCTGCCGGTGCTCAGCGGCGAGCGGGTCCAGCTGCGCCTGGGCGACATCGCCGTCATCCGTCAGGAGGCGCGCGAGCCCTCGGTGACCCTGAGCAGCGATGGTCACCCGGCGGTAGAGCTGATGCTGCAGCGAAGCGAGAACGGCAACTCACTGGCCGCCGCCGACGTACTCAATCGCTGGCTCGACGAGACACGCCCCCAGCTGCCGCCCTCGGTGGAGCTCGAGGTGCATGACGAGACCTGGCAGCTGATCGCCGAGCGCATCTGGCTGTTGATCAGCAATGGCCTGGGCGGCCTGGCCCTGGTGCTGCTGCTGCTTTACTTCTTCCTGCCCGCCCGGGTGGCGCTGTGGGTCGCCATCGGCATCCCCACCGCCTTCCTGGCCGCCATGGCGGTGTTCTGGGTGATCGGTGGGTCGATCAACATGATCTCGCTGTTCGCGCTGATCATGGCGCTTGGGGTGATCGTCGACGACGCCATCGTGGTCGGCGAGGACGCCGATGCCCACTTCCGCGGCGGTGAGCCCGCCCGCCACGCCTCCGAGGGGGCCGCCAGACGCATGCTGTGGCCGGTCATCGCCTCGTCGCTGACCACGGTGGCCGCCTTCATGCCGCTGCTGCTGGTGGGCGGGGTGATCGGCAACATCCTCGGCGATATCCCGGTGGTGATGATCTGCGTGCTCATTGCCTCCCTGCTGGAGTGCTTCGTGGTGCTGCCCGCCCATCTGCGCAACGCCTTCGTGCCGGGCAAGACGCCGCGGCGCCACCCGCTGTCGCGGCCCCGCGAGCGCTTCGAGACGGTCTTCGAGCGCTTCCGCGAGGGGCCGTTCCGGCGCTTCTCGGCGCTGACCCTGCGCCACTGCGCCGCGACGCTCGCCTCGGCGCTGGCGGTGGTGCTCTTCACCGTCGGCCTGCTGGCCGGGGGGCGCCTGGAGTTCACCTTCTTCCCCACGCCGGAACCCAACATTCTCTATGCCAACGCCAGCTTCGTGGCCGGCACCGATCGCGGCCGCGTCGACGCGCTGCTGACCCAGATGCAGGCCGCCCTGGACGAGACCGAGGAGGCCTTGGGTGGCGATCTTGTGCAGCATGCGGTGACCCGTCACGGGGCCACGCTCGCCAGTGGCCAGCCAGGACGCAGCGGCGACAACGTCGGCTCGATGATGATCGAGCTCACCCCCTCGGACGACCGCGACGTGCGCAACGCCGAGTTCATCCGCGCCTGGCGCGCGCGGATGGCCGAGCCGGCGGGCCTGGAGAACCTGACCATCAACGAGCGCGCGGCGGGGCCGCCCGGCAAGGACGTCAACATCCGCCTGACCGGCGAGTCGGCCGACGACCTCAAGGCCGCCGCGGAATCGCTCTCCCGTTCGCTGCGCGAGCTGCCCGGAGTGCTGGATACCGAGGACGACATGCCCTGGGGGCGCGAGCAGCTCATCTATCGGGTGAATGCCCATGGCGAGGCCCTGGGGCTGACTACCCTGGACCTGGGTCGACAGCTCAGGGCGGCCTTCGACGGCCGCCTGGTGCAGATCTACCAGGACGGCGCCGACGAGATCGAGGTGCGGGTGCTGCTGCCCCGCGCGCAGCGCGAGCGGCTCTCGACCCTGTCGCGGCTGACGGTGCGCACCCCGGAGGGGCGCTTCGTGCCGCTGGACCAGGTCATGGCGCTCGACCATCGTCAGGGCTTCGAGGCGCTGCGCCATGCCGATGGCCGCCTGGCGGTGGAGGTGACCGCCGAGCTCGACAGCGAGATCACCAACGCCGAGCAGGTACTCGATGCCGTCTCCGAGGAGGTGCTGCCGACGCTCGTCAGCACCCACCGGCTGCGCTACAGCTTCGAGGGACGCGCCGCCGACCAGCGCGAGACCTTCGCCGACATGCGTACCGGGCTGATCATCGGCCTGGGGCTGATGTACGTGGTGCTGGCCTGGGTCTTCGCCTCCTGGAGTCTGCCGCTGATCGTCATGGCGATCATCCCGCTGGCGCTGGTCGGAGCCCTGCTAGGGCACTGGGCGCTGGGACTCAACCTGACCATGCTCTCGCTGTTCGGGCTCTTCGGCCTCTCCGGCATCGTGGTCAACAACGCCATCATCCTGGTGGCCTTCTATCGCCACCAGCGCCACAAGGGGCTGGCCATCGACGCCGCGCTCAACGAGGCGGTGGTGCAGCGGGTGCGAGCCGTGCTGCTCACCTCGCTGACCACCATCGGCGGGCTCACGCCGCTGCTCTTCGAGACCTCGCTGCAGGCGCAGTTCCTGATCCCCATGGCCGTCTCCATCGCCTTCGGCCTGGCGTTCTCGACCCTGCTGGTGCTGGCCGTGATCCCGGTGCTGCTGAGCTATCTCGAGCGGCTGCGCGAGCGACTCGGGCGCAGCGAGGACGTGCCCACCGGGCAGCAGCGGGCATGAGCCTGCCGTTCGGCGCCACCGGGGCTAGACTGTCAGCGTGGACTTCGCTGCGTTCACCTGGAGGTGCCTGTCATGACGACCGAGCTTGCCTGTGTGCGTGACCTGGCCACGCGGCTGGAAGGCCGTGCCAGCGACCATGATGCGCTGCTCGACCGGGTCGGCGATCGGCCTTTCGTGCTGCTCGGCGAGGCCTCCCACGGTACCGCCGAGTTCTACCGCCTGCGCGCCGAGATCACCCGGCGGTTGATCGAGGAGAAGGGCTTCGAGGCGGTGCTGGTCGAGGCCGACTGGCCCGATGCCCTGCGCCTGGACCGCTACGTGCGGGGTGGCGGCGAGGACTCCCTCGCCGAGGCCTTCGAGGAGTTCGAGCGCTTTCCCCACTGGATGTGGTGCAACCACGAGGTGCGCGACTTCATCGCCTGGCTGCGCCAGTACAACGCCCGCCAGCCGCTGGCGAAGAAGGCGGGCTTCTACGGCATGGATCTCTATAGCCTGCACCGCTCGGCCGAGGCGGTGATCGCGTACCTGGAGGGGGTCGACCCCGAGCAGGCCGAGGTCGCCCGCCGGGGCTATGCCTGCCTCGATCATCGCGGCGACCCCTTCCATTATGGGCGCAACGTGGCCTTCGGCCTGAGCCCCTCCTGCGAGCGGGCGGCCGTGGGATTGCAGGTGCGGCTCATGGAGCGGGCCGCGGCCTACCTGGCGGCGGACGGGCGTCGGGCCGTCGATGCGCAGTTCTTCGCCGAGCAGAATGCGCGGGTGGTGGTGAATGCCGAGGCCTACTATCGGGCCATGTTCGCCGGCCGGGTGGATACCTGGAACCTGCGCGACGACCACATGACCGAGACCCTCGCCGAGCTGCACGACCACCTGCGTCGCCAGGGAGGCGCGGGCAAGGTGGTGGTGTGGGCCCACAACTCCCACCTGGGCGACGCCCGGGCCACGGAGATGGGCTGGCGCCAGGCGCAGCACAACGTCGGTCAGCTGGCGCGCCGGCGCTTCGGAGCCGAGCGGGTGCTGCTGGTGGGCTTCACCACCCACACCGGCCATGTCACCGCCGCCCGGGACTGGGACGGACCGGCCGAGCACCGCTGGGTGCGCCCGTCACTCGAGGGCAGCGTCGAACGGCTCTTCCACCAGAGCGGGCTCGAGCGCTTCTACCTGCCGCTTTCGCCGGACCGTGCCGCGCCCCTGAAGGCTCACCGGCTGGAGCGGGCGATCGGAGTGATCTACCGCCCGGAGACGGAACGGGGCAGCCACTACTTCCAGGCCTGCCTGGCCGAGCAGTTCGATGCTCTCTACCACCTGGACGAGACCACGGCCGTCGAGCCGCTGGCCCTGGGGCCGCACTGGCAGCGTGAGGCCATCCCTGACACCTACCCGTTCGGGGTGTGAGCTACGCCCGGCGTCACAGCTCGCGGCCGAGCACCACCTTGCAGATGTCGGCGAAGCTTCTCGCCTCGGCCAGTCCGCCCGGGCGATAGCCAAGCACGCGGGCGATGTCGGCCGCCGAGATCACCCCGCGGATGCGCTCCCGGTGACGCGGGGTCGCTTCGGTGACCAGCAGGTGCTGGTCACCGAAGCTCTTCAGCGACTGCACCAGATCATCGAGGGTCAGCGCGGCCAGCGTCTCCAGGGTGAGCGTCGGGGTCTTGTGCAGCGGGGTCTGGACCATGCCGACGGTGACGTCGCCACGGTCGATGCCGTGCTGCTGCATGGCCAGCGTGATCAGCCGCCCGCCGATCACTTCCCGGGCGGGCAGCACGCCACTGCAGCGTCCCTGGTCGTCGATCACCAGCAGCAGGCGGACGCCGCCGCTGATCATCTTCTGATGGGCCTCGTCGACGGGCCGGTCGGCATGGATGGTCTGGGGGGCGGTGCGTGCGAAGTCGGTGAGCACCATCATGGCCGGACTCTGGGCGTCCAGAATCAGCGACTCGGGCGTGGCGATGGTCGGGCGGACGTTGAGTGCGACCGGCTGGATCGGGGAGGGGGAGAGGGGCGTCATGGGGAACTCCGTATCGTGGTGGTCAGGAGAGGCCGCCTTGTGCGGCCCCTGCTGAGCTCACCGTTTCATGAGTTCCTTATGGCTTTCTTAAGTCACCAGGCTGCGCCTCTGTTGCGGGTGGCTCAGCCGAGGAGCCGGAAGCCCGGAGCATTCATCCAGAGGTGCACGACGATGCTGGCCGCGTAGCCCAGGCCGATGACCGGCGCCCAGCGCAGGTGGGTGGCGAAGGTGTAGTTGCCCCGCGCCTGGCCCATCAGTGCCACCCCGGCGGCGGAGCCGACCGAGAGCAGGCTGCCGCCGACACCGGCGGTCAGGGTGATCAGCAGCCAGTTGCCGAGCGACATGTCCGGCTCCATCGAGAGCACGGCGAACATCACCGGGATGTTGTCGACCACCGCCGAGACCACGCCCAGCACGATATTGGCCGAGATCGGGTCCCAGCCGGTGTAGAGCGTCTCGGAGAGCAGGGCCAGGTAGCCCATGAAGCCGAGGCCGCCGACGCACATCACCACGCCGTAGAAGAACAGCAGGGTGTCCCACTCGGAGCGGGCGATACGGGTGAAGACGTCGAAGGGCACCACGCTGCCGAGCTGTTCGAGCTTCTTCCAGTCGCCGCGCTGGGTATAGCGGGTGCGCTTGCGCTCCAGCGACATCGGCAGGCTGCGCCGTAGGTAGTAGCCGAAGAACTGCAGCAGCCCGAGGCCGGTCATCATGCCGAGCACCGGCGGCAGGTTCAGCAGCGTATGACAGGCCACGGCGTTGGCTACGGTGAATAGAAACAGGGCGATGATGCGTCGTGCGCCGCGCTTGAGCCAGACGTTCTCTTCCAGGGCGTCGGGCTTCCGGTTCTTGATGAACAGGCTCATGATCACGGCCGGGAGCAGGTAGTTGACCAGCGCCGGCACCAGCAGGGCGAAGAACTGGTCGAACTCCACCATGCCGGCCTGCCAGACCATCAGGGTGGTGATGTCGCCGAAGGGGCTGAAGGTGCCGCCGGCATTGGAGGCGATGACGATATTCACGCAGCACAGGCCGATGAAGCGCTTGTCGCCCTCGGCGACCTTGAGCACCACGGCGCACATCAGCATCGCCGTGGTCAGGTTGTTGGCGATGGCCGAGATGCCGAAGGCCAGCACGCCGGTGATCCAGAACAGTGAGCGGTAGCTGAAGCCTCGTCGCACCATCCAGGAACGCAGCGCATCGAAGACGCGACGCTCCTCCATGGCGTTGATGTAGGTCATCGCCACCAGCAGGAAGAGCAGCAGTTCGCTGTATTCCAGCAGCGTCTCCCGGAAGGCCTCCTCGGCCGCGTCGGGCAGGCCCGCCTGCACGTAGACCCAGCCGATCAGCGTCCAGATCAGGCCGGCGGCAATCAGCACCGGCTTGGACTTGCGCATGTGCAGCTGCTCCTCGGCCATCACCAGCGCGTAGGCGAGCAGGAACAGCGTCACGGCGCTGAAGCCGGAGAGCGAGTGGGTGAGCATCAGCGGCCCGGCGGCGGCCTGGGCCAGCGGGGCGCTCAGTAGGGTCATCAGGCCAAGCACGAAAAGAGCAGGCATCCGGGCGCTGTGCCTGGGCCTGGGGTGGGGGCGGGGTAGCATCGACATCGGAGTGGTGGTTCCCGGGGAGACTGGGGTGCGAATAATAGGGTGCAAATAGTACGCTCGCAATCGGATTCGCGTAGCGCGAGCACCGTCGGCGACCGGGCCGCGGCGGTCGCGATGCCGGCCGATAGCGGGCCAGGCCCTGGCGCGCGGAGGCGGAGTATCGCGGCGCTGTCTTAAGGATTTCTTAAGGCGTTCTCAAGTGCGCCTCACAACCCGATCAAGCGCTTGCCAAGAGCACCCTAGTGGAGGCTCAAGACGGGCTCGAAGGTGCATCAGGGGGTGACGGCGCCATCGGCGGGAATTCCGCGGCGGTGAGCGTCTCGCGCTCGAGCAGCAGGGCGGCGCCGGCCTCGAGGTCGCCGCGCCGCTCTGTCAGCGTCTGCCGGGCCAGGGCGTAGGCCTCGTCGACCAGCTGGCGCACCGAGAGGTCGATCTCCCGGGCGGTGGCCTCGGCGTAGTCGCGGGGCTGGCTGAGGGCGTACTGCTCCCCGAGGAAGGCCTGACGATCCTTCTCGTAGACCACCTGGCCGGTCTCGTCGGCCATGCCGAAGCGGGTCGCCATGTCCCGGGCGATCTCGCTGGCCTTGGCCAGGTCGTCGGCGGCGCCGGTGGAGACCTCTTCGAAGATCAGCTGCTCGGCGGCGCGGCCGCCCATCAGCACCGCCATGCGGTACTTCAGGTCGCTGACGGACTGCAGGAAGCGGTCCTCGGTGGGGCGCTGGATGGTATAGCCCAGCGCGCCGACGCCGCGGGGGATGATCGAGACCTTGTGCACCGGATCCATGCCCGGCAGGGAGGCGGCCACCAGGGCATGGCCCATCTCATGGTGGGCGACCACCGCGCGCTCGTGGGCATTGAGCAACCGGCTCTTCTTCTCGAGGCCGGCGACGATGCGCTCGATGGCGTTGGTGAAGTCCGCCATGGCCACCGTCTCGCTGTCGCGGCGGGTGGCCAGCAGCGCCGCCTCGTTGACCAGGTTGGCGAGGTCGGCGCCGGTGAAGCCCGGGGTCAGCGAGGCGAGGTGGTCGAGGTCGACGTCGGGGGCCAGGGCGTGGATCTTGCCGATGTGCACGCGCAGGATCTGTAGCCGGCCTTTGCGTTCGGGGCGATCCACCAGCACCTGGCGGTCGAAGCGGCCCGCGCGCAGCAGGGCCGGATCGAGGATCTCCGGCCGGTTGGTCGCGGCGAGCAGCACGATGCCGGTAGAGGGATCGAAGCCATCCAGCTCCGAGAGCAGCTGGTTGAGCGTCTGCTCTTTTTCGTCCTGGCCGCCCATGGCGCCCGGCCCACGAGCGCGACCCAGGGCATCCAGCTCGTCGATGAAGATGATGCAGGGCTTGGCCTTGGCGGCCTGTTCGAAGAGGTCGCGCACCCGAGCCGCGCCGACCCCGACGAACATCTCGACGAACTCCGAGCCGGAGATCGAGAAGAAGGGCACGCCGGCCTCGCCCGCCACGGCCCGGGCCAGCAGGGTCTTGCCGGTGCCGGGCGGGCCGACCAGCAGGATGCCCTTGGGAATATGTGCGCCGAGCCGTCCATAGCGCTCGGGATCGCGCAGGAAGGCCACCACTTCCTGGAGCTCGTTCTTGGCCTCGTCCACCCCGGCGACATCCTCGAAGGTCACCTTGGTCGACGTTTCCACGTAGACCTTGGCCTTGGACTTGCCGATGGACATCATCCCGCCGAGGCCGCCCCCGCCGGTCATGCGGCGGATCAGGAAGGACCAGATGACGAACAGCAGGATCAGCGGGATGACCCATGACAGCAGCACGGTCAGGAAGGGGTTCTGGGGGCGGCCGTCGAAGGTGATGTCGTATTGCGCCAGCCGCTCGGCCAGGCCGGGATCGACGCGGTTGGTGGTGAAGGCGGTCTGGCCGTCGGGCTGGGGGGAGGTGAAGGTGCCGGTGAGACGATCGTCGCCGACCCGCACCTCGGCGATGCGGCCCTCCTCCAGCAGTCGGGTGAATTCCGAGTAGGGAATGGGGTCGGTGGTCTGCCAATTGCGGTAGACGTTCTGGAAGGTCAGGAAGAGCATCACGGCGATCAGCACGTAGATCACGTTGAAGCGATGATTGGGTTCCATGCCGGTTCCTCGCAACGCGGCCTCGCCGCCGCCGGGGCCGATGGCCTCCAGTGTAGGCCAGACCGCGCCCCTTGAAATCGCGGCGGCGTCCCGCACCTAGACAGGAGCGGCACGATACACTGGTCGCCCAGGATCGCGGCGAATGGAACGTCGCTTCCGATGTCGTCCCCCACGGGGACATACTCGAACCGGACGAACGGCTCATCGAAGGAGAGTCCATGGCTTCCACCGTACTGATCACGGGCGCCAATCGTGGCGTCGGCCTGGCGCTGGCGCGCCACTACCACCGGGCGGGCTGGCAGGTCATCGGCGCGTGCCGCGCCGGCTCCGATGAACTCGCCGAGGTGGCCAGCCGGGTCATCGACGGCATCGACGTGACTCGCGAGGCGGACGTCGCGCGCCTCGCCGAGTCGCTCGCCGATCAGCCACTGGATCTCTTGATCAACAACGCCGGGATGCTCCACGACGAGTCGCTGGGCGAGCTCGATTTCGACGCCATTCGCGCGCAGATGGAGATCAACGCCTATGCCCCGTTGCGGGTCACCGAGGCCCTGCTGCCGCGGCTGGGCGAGGGCGCCAAGATCGCCAACATCACCAGCCGCATGGGTTCGATCGCCGACAACGACTCCGGCGGGCGCTACGGCTATCGGGCCTCCAAGGCCGCACTGAACGCCTTCGGCAAGTCGCTGGCGGTGGACCTGGCGCCCCGCGGCATCGCCGTGGCTCAGCTTCACCCCGGCTATGTGCAGACCCGCATGGTCAACTTCGGCGGCCTGATCAGCCCGGAGGAGGCCGCCGACGGTATCGCCGCTCGCCTCGAGGCGCTGACGCTTGCGACCAGCGGCGGCTTCTGGCACAGCAACGGCGAGACGCTGCCCTGGTAACGCCCAATTAGGTCATGCCGTCGGCTCACCGGCGTCGCAGGTTGTCGATGGGCCCGCGTCCCAGCAGGCGCAGCAGGATGGACCGGCCGCGGCAGAGCCAGGGGTAGAGGCGGGCGGTGCGGCGCGGCGAGGCGAAGAGCCTCGCCATCGTGCGGTTGAAGAGGCCGCTGCCGGTGCTCATCAGCGCCAGGCGGTGCAGGGCCTCGCCGCCGTGGACCCACTGCTCGCCGATGCGCAGGGCGAAGCCCTCGTCCAGGTCGATGCCGCGCTCGGAGAGCTCCCTTCGGGCGGCGCTCTCCTGGCGGGCATCGACCAGCTCCAGCTCACCGACATCGCGGCGCAGTCGCTGCAGGCGCACGAACCGGCGACACATCGGGCACTGGCCGTCGTAGACCATTGTCATGGTGGGCCGAGGCGTGCGTTGTGAACTCATGCCAGCGCCTCGAGGGCAGCGATCTCCAGGCGAAACGCCCCCTCGCGATGGTCGGCGATCAGGAAGCCGAACTGGCGAATGTCCTGTGGCGCGAGCGGTGGGGCATCCTCCAGCCGCCGGCCGCGGAAGACCGCCTCGAAGTCGTCCCAGTCAAGGCCGAGGCTCTGCCACTCGCCCGAGGTGGTGAACTTGGTGCGATAGGCCGCGCCCTCGAAGAGGCGGTCGGTGCGCAGCAGTAGCTGGTAGGTGCGGCCGTCGCCGCGTACACGCAGGCGAATCCCGCGAGCGCCGCCCAAGGCCGGGTCGCCGGGTTCGCGGCGCACCGAGGCGAAGCCGCCGCCGTGTACGAGCGACAGCCGCCCGGTGAAGACGCCGATGCCCGCGGCGATCTGCATTCTGCCCTGGGAGACGCCGCCCATCACGCCGTCGTTGATGGCATGCCAGCGGCCTGCCTCGTCGGTGTCCTGAAAATCGATGCGGAAATCGACCCGTGGTGGCATGGAGCCTCCTCGCGGTAGCGGTGAGCCTGAGTATCCTTCAGCACTCGACAGGATGACGCCCATCGGGGGCGCTGACCAGTTGCCCATGTCCGTCACGGGGCAACCCGGGTGGTGCGCACGCCCGGCGGCTAGACTGGTGAGGTGTCGCCGCCGCGTCGGCCGTCGGGGCTCGGGAACACCGTGCGCCCGGTCACCGGCGCTTGCTTGCCCCAACCATTGCGAGGTCGGCATGTCGCCTTTGCTCACGCCCAGTGCCCCGTCGAGGAGCGGGCCTTCACGGTCTCGGTCGTCTTGCTGGCACGCGCTACTCGCGCTCTGGCTGTGGGTACTGCTGCTGGCGCTGCCTGCGGTACCCGCCGTGTCGTCCACGTCGCCCGGTGACCCCACGACCTCGGCGCCGGCACGGATCGTCCGGGAGCAGAGCGCCTGGCTGGCGCTGCGCACCGACTACCGCGAACCCGAACTGCCGGGGGTGCAATTCGAGAGCCAGGCGAGCCTGCAGCAACGCTGCTTCCCCGACTTTCCCGAACCGTTGGGCATCCTGGTCAAGGGGGCCTACGACCCCGTGGACGGCATCATCTACCTGGACGTCGATCTCGACCTCGACGACCTCGTCAACCAGAGCTACCTGCTCCACGAACTGGTCCATCATTTCCAGGTTCATCATGCCCAGCGCCACGATCGGGACGACGTCGCGACACGGCCCCGGGGGCGCCTGGAGGGCGAGGCCTATCGCCTGCAGCTGCGCTGGCTCGAGGAGGCGGGGGTGGCGGACCCCCTGGCGGCGCTGGGCATAGACGCCAAGACCCTGCGCATCATCGAGCGTGGGCTGCGCTAGCCGCGTCGTCATCCGCGACGAGCCGCGACAGCAGGGCGGGTTGACGAGGCAGCAGGCCGACCCTCAGGCCCAGAGGGCGAAAGACGCGGTCCATGCTGGCCATGGAGGCGTTGCCGGCGTCACGTTCGATGTCGGACAGGGTGCGTCGGCTGATGCCGACGAGCCGGGCGTAGTCGCCCTGGGACATGCCCAGTATCTCGCGGCGCAGGTGGCGCAGCACCTGGCCCTCGCTGAGCTCGCCGCGCAGTAACCGGCGCAGTTGCTCCAGCAGGGCGGCTTCTCGGGCCTCCGGGGTCAGGGTCTCGGTTTTCATGGTATCAGTCCCCAACGTTTCAGCCGTTGATCGAGATGGCCAAGGCCCACGGCCGGCCGGGTGAGGATCCGCTCGGGCACGCCGCGCGCCGCGAGCCGCTCGTCCAGGCCCTGCAGGCGGCCGGCGAGGGCCTCCAGCTCGGCCATCAGGCGCTCCGGGTCGGCCAGGGCGCCGAGCGCCCGGGCGATGGCAGGCCAGTCGAACTCGCCGCCCTGTTCCAGCGGAGCGCCCCACTGGGTGGTGCGCGTCACGCCCTCGGGATCGGCCTTCATGGGCGCGAAGTCGTAGACCGGGGCGTGCCAGATGCCCTCCGGACGCTTGAGCAGGGCCGCGTTGCGCCCGTGGTTGTCGGAATTGCCGAAGGCCACGTTGAGCAGGTCGCGCTTGACCCATTCGATCACGAACGCCTCTCGGTCGAAGGCCTCGCCCAGCTCCCGGACCCGGTGCTGGCGCTCGAGCAGGGCGACCAGGCGCTCGAGGACCGCCGGGTGGCGCAGGTGGGTGCCAGGCGCCACGCCGAGCAGGGCATAGACGGACTCCAGGCCATAGCGACACAGCCGGCCGTCGCGCGCCTCCACATCGAAGCGGGGCAACCACAGCGAGGGATAGCGCTCGCCTTCGCTCAGCTGCAGGCCCTGGAGCGAGACGGTATCGATGCCCAGCTCGGCCAGTTCCCGGTAGTAATGGCATTCGGCGCGCAGGATGTCGCAGTCGTCGGTCCCGCGCTGGCCGCGGGGAAACTTGACCAGGAAGTGCGGGTCGAGGGTCGTCGGGTCGTCCTGCCAGGTGTCGATCCAGACCTCGTCGCCCGCCGTGCGACGCACCAGCAGCTTGGGCGCCTCACCGCCGGCGCCGGTGGCCCCGCCGCTGGCGGCGCCCATCTGCTGGGCGTACTCCAGGAAGTCGATATGCCGCTCGATGACATCGCTCAGCGGGAAGCGCAGCGCCTCCAGCGTGCCGCCCGGCGGACGCGGCGGCCGGCATGATGTCCTCGAGGAAGCCGAACCAGCGCTGGCCGTGGTGGCGCATCATCAGCTCGACCGGCAGGGTCAGGCTGCAGGCGTGCTCGTCATCGCGGGACATCCAGGCCAGGGCATGCGCCTGGAGATAGCCCAGCCGGGCGGGGCCGGCCGTGCCGCGTTCCGGATGCGGGAGTTCCAGCGCGGCCGCATCGTGCCACTGCCCCTGGTGATGGATCTGGAGGGTCAACTGCATGGTGGGCCCTTGCATGGTGACGCGTTTGCGCAATGTATTGCGCATAGTTTAGCGCAGACGGTGTTTGTTGCGCAGTATATTACCCATATTTGAGTTGATACGTCATTATTGAGCAATATAGCACTCACTATGCACAGGTGGCCCTCGGGGCGGCCTGTCGGAATCATGCCACCGCGGTGCGCGCCGAACCCGATGGCCTGTTCCGCGACGGGACCTCTGGTCGCCGGGTCGACGACCGGCGACAGACTCCGTGCCTGACGGTACAATCGGTGCACTCACGACACCGATAGACACCGACACGCGCCGGCCGGACCCGAACCCCGGCCGGATGTGCATCAATCAGCGACGAGACGCAATGTCCAACTCGACCCTCGCCCATGAAACCGGGCTGCGCCGCACCTTCGCGATCATCTCGCACCCCGACGCCGGCAAGACCACCATCACCGAGAAGATGCTGCTGTTCGGCAACGCCATCCAGCTGGCCGGTTCCGTCAAGAGCAAGCGCGACGACCGCCACGCCACCTCCGACTGGATGAAGATGGAGCAGGAGCGTGGCATCTCGGTGACCACTTCGGTGATGCAGTTCCCCTATGGCGGGCGCATCGTCAACCTGCTCGACACGCCGGGCCACGAGGACTTCTCCGAGGACACCTACCGAACCCTGACCGCGGTGGACTCGGCGCTGATGGTGATCGACGGCGCCAAGGGCGTCGAGGCGCGCACCATCAAGCTGATGGAGGTGTGTCGCCTGCGGACCACGCCGATCCTCACCTTCGTCAACAAGATGGACCGGGACATCCGCGATCCCGTCGAGGTGATGGATGAGGTCGAGGAAGTGCTCAACATCCAGTGCGCGCCCATGACCTGGCCGATCGGCATGGGGCGCCACTTCCGGGGCGTCTACCACCTCTACAACGACACCATTCACCTTTATAAGCAGGGGCAGGGCAACCGCATCCCGGAAGATCGCCGCATCGAGGGGCTCGACAACCCCGAGGTGGACGAGGTCCTCGGCGAGGACCAGGCCGAAGAGCTGCGCATGGAGGTCGAGCTGGTGCGCGGGGCCTCCCACGCCTTCGATCTCGAGGCGTATCGGCGCGGCGAGCTGACGCCGGTCTACTTCGGTACCGCCATGGGCAACTTTGGGGTCCGTGAGATGCTCGACGGCTTCGTGGAGTATGCGCCGCCGCCCCAGCCACGGGAGACCGACACCCGGGTGGTGGAAGCCGATGACGGGCGCTTCACCGGCTTCGTCTTCAAGATCCAGGCGAACATGGACCCGAACCACCGCGATCGTATCGCCTTCCTGCGGGTCTGCTCGGGCAAGTACGAGAAGAACATGAAGATGCGTCACGTGCGCATCGGCAAGGACGTCAAGATCGCCGACGCCCTGACCTTCATGGCCTCGGATCGCTCCCAGGTGGAAGAGGCGTGGCCCGGCGACATCATCGGCCTGCACAACCACGGCACCATCCAGATCGGCGACACCTTCACCCAGGGCGAGGACATGCGCTTCACCGGCATTCCGCACTTCGCTCCGGAGCTCTTCAAGCGCGTGCGCCTCAAGGATCCGCTGAAGATGAAGGCGCTGCAGAAGGGGCTCCAGCAGCTCTCCGAGGAGGGCGCGACCCAGGTCTTCATGCCGATGGACAACAACGAGCTGATCCTCGGCGCCGTGGGTACCCTGCAGTTCGACGTGGTCGCCCACCGCCTCAAGGAGGAGTACAAGGTCGAGGCCGTCTACGAGGGCGTAAACGTCAACACCGCGCGCTGGATCTACGCCGACGATGCCAAGAAGCTCGAGGAGTTCAAGCGCAAGGCCAGCACCAACCTGGCTATCGACGGGGGCGGCTACCTGACCTACATCGCCCCCACGCGCGTGAACCTGCAGATGACCCAGGAGCGCTGGCCGGAGATCCGCTTCCAGCCGACGCGGGAACACTGACCCGGCTTCGCCGGGAGCTTGAAGCCATAAGAGCGCCGCTTCGCGGCTGGAAGCTGGAAGAAAACCCTTGACCCGAACGCTGGAAGCGACATGCTAAATGACCAGCTTCCAGCTTCCAGCTTCCAGCTTCCAGCTTCCAGCTTCCAGCTTATGTTGATCGACGCCCACTGCCACCTGGATTTCCCCGACTTCGATGCCGACCGCGAGGCGGTGTTCGAGCGGGCCAGGGCCGTGGGCGTCACGCGTTTCGTGGTGCCGGGGACGACCCGGCCGCGCTGGGGGCGGGTGCTGGCGCTGGGGAAGCGCGAGGACGTCGGCGTCTGCCTGGGGCTGCATCCCTACTTCATGGACGAGCACGCACCGGACGATATCGAGGCGCTGGCGCAGTGGGTCGACGCCCACTCGGAGGTCGTGGCGGTCGGGGAGTGCGGCATCGATGCGCGTTTCGACGAGACCCTCGACGCCCAGTGGACGTTCTTCGACGCCCAGCTGCGCCTGGCCAAGGCGCGGGCACTGCCGGTGGTAATCCACTGCGTGCGGGCCAACGACCGGGTCGCCAAGCGACTTCGACAGCTGGCGCTTCCCGCGGGCGGGCTGATTCACGCCTTCACCGGCTCGCCTGAACAGGCGCATAAGTTTCTCGATCTCGGTTTCACCCTGGGCCTCGGCGGGGCGACGACCTTCGAGCGCGCCAGGCGCCTGCAGCGGGCGGTGGCCTCGCTGCCGGACGACGGCTATGTGCTGGAGACCGACAGCCCCGACATGCCGCTGGCCGGTCACCAGGGCGAGCGCAACGAGCCGGCGCGAGTCGCCGAGGTGTGCCGCCGGGTGGCCGAGCTGCGCGACCAGTCGGAAGAGCGGGTGGCGGCAGCGAGCACCGCCACCGCCCGACGCCTGTTCAACCTCTCCCCCTAATCGCCCCTGCGCTCGGCGTGTGGCCTTGGGACGGGGGCCTATCGCGCCGCCAGCTCCTCCGGGTCCAGCCGCTCTACCGCGTAGGGCAGCTTCAGCAGCTTCAGCTTCTGGCCGGCGCAGCGCAGAGGTAGCGCGGGCTCCTTGGTGCTCATCACCGCCAGCACCTCGGCCTCGCCGTAGGCGTCGAGCTCGGCACACAACACCTCACCGAGCCGCTTGTCGTTGGCGTCCTCGATGGCGCTGCCGGGCTCCGGCAGCAGGCCGCCGTCGAGCTGGGCTCGCATCAAGCGCTTCTTGACCTGGCCGCGGAAGTGGGCGCGGGCGACCACCTCCTGGCCGGTATAGCAGCCCTTCTTGAAGCTGATGCCGCCCAGCGCCTCCCAGTTGATCATCTGCGGCAGGTAGGTATCGCGCTGCTCGGCGTCGAGCCAGGCGAGCCCGGCCTGGATGTCGTGCAGCCGCCAGACGGCGTTGTCGACCGGCGTGGCGTGCTCCTCGAGCCACTGCCACTCCGTCTCGACGCGCTCGGCCGGCAGGCAGACCAGCAGGCGAGGGCGTGGCCCGGGGTGGGCCAGCAGTTGGACCGTCTCGTCGCCGGCCTGATGCCAGGCACGGGGTGCTGCGGCATCGAAGCGCACCTCGGCAAGCGCCGGGGCCTCACGGCCGATCAGGCCGAGCAGGGCCTGGTCATCGCGAACCCGCAGCTCGGCCTTGTAGAAGGCGGCGAACTTCCCGAGGTGCTCGGCCAGCGACGCCACCAGGCTCGCGTGCATCACCAGGCGGAAATGCGCCGGGGCGATGCGCATCAGCTGGGCGTTGGCCAGCACGCGTCCCTTGGGGGTGCAGAAGCAGGTCAGCGGGGCGAAGGCGCCGTCGGCCAGTGACACCTGGGCACTGGTCTGGCCCTGCAGGAAACGCTCGGCATCGGGGCCCTCGACGTCGAGGGCCCCGAGGTGGGCAAGGGGCGTCATCACCGTGGTCTCCAGGGCGAGCCGGGGCGCCGCGGGCGTCTCGAACGTCACTCGGTCGCCGGCCTCCTGCCGGCCGCCGGTGGCAGCGATCCAATCCTTCATCTGCGGGGCTCCTCGTGATTCGGTGTCGTGCATGATGATGCGCTAGAGCTAGATGCGGGCGATGGGGCGGCATTGCAAGCGCTGCTCGGTGCCCGGGTGGCGTGCTAGACTCGTGGCCTGCTCCCAGTCCCCTTTCATTCCTCTCAGGAGCCGATCATGGCCCAACAGTCACTGAGCTTTCAGGGTGTCGAGAACGCCGACCAGGTCAACCGCATCACCACCGCCCTGATGATGCTCGACGGCGTCGACAGTGTCGAGGTCGGTCGTCACGGGGCGGAAGTCGAGGGCAAGGCCCGCCGCGAGGCGCTGATCAAGGCGGTCAAGGCGCTCAAGCTCGGCATCGAGGTAAAGTGACCGGGCGACGGCCCGAGGTTGAGTCGATGTTCGCGGTGATATGATCCGGAGGTGACATGAAGAAGACCATTGAAGTCGTCAGCGAGCGCAACCATATCTACCGTCAGCGGGTCGAGCTGGACGGTTTCGAGGATCTCTTCGTCGACGTGCCCGAGGCCTACGGTGGCGAGAACAGTGGCCCGGATCCCCACGACTACTTCGATCTCTCCCTGGGCGCCTGCACGGCCATCACCGCCATGATGTACGCCCGGCGCAAGCAGTGGCCCCTCGAGGGAGTGAGCGTCACGGTCAACCGCGACGACAGCCAGGAGCGCCATGGAACCTATCGCCTCGACGTGGCGATGGCCTTCCACGGCATCGAGGACGCCGAGCAACAGGCGCGCCTCGAGGAGATCAGCCACAAGTGCCCGATCCACCGGCTGATGACCACCTCCACCGTGGAGGTTTCCACCCGCCTCGCCGACCCGAGCACCGCTAGCCGCGCCGACGCCTGACCCGCGCCCGGCGTCGTTTTCTTCCCGGGCGCCATGCTGGCGCTCGGTTCGCCATCGGAGCCGCCATGAGCAAGCCCTTTCGCCTGCAGTCCAAGTTCCAGCCGGCCGGCGATCAGCCCACGGCCATTCAGGGCCTGATCGGCGGGCTCGACGCGGGGCTGGCCCACCAGACGCTGCTGGGCGTGACCGGCTCGGGCAAGACCTTCACCATGGCCAACGTGGTCGAGCACCTGCAGCGTCCGACCATCGTGATGGCGCCCAACAAGACCCTGGCGGCGCAGCTCTACGGCGAGTTCAAGGCGTTCTTTCCCGACAATGCCGTCGAGTACTTCGTCTCGTACTACGACTACTACCAGCCCGAGGCCTACGTGCCGTCGTCGGACACCTTCATCGAGAAGGATGCCTCGATCAACGACCATATCGAGCAGATGCGCCTCTCCGCCACCAAGGCGCTGCTGGAGCGTCGCGACGCGATCATCGTGGTCTCGGTCTCGGCGATCTACGGCCTGGGTGATCCCGACCAGTACCTGAAGATGCGCCTCCATGTCACCCGCGGCGAGCAGATCGATCAGCGCGCCCTGCTGCGCCGCCTGGCGGAGCTGCAATACACCCGCAACGACATGGACTTCAAGCGTGGCACCTACCGGGTGCGCGGCGACGTGATCGACATCTTCCCGGCCGATGCCGAGGATGAGGCGGTGCGCGTCGAGCTCTTCGACGACGAGATCGACACCATCAGCCTGTTCGACCCGCTCACCGGCGAGGTGCGGGGCAAGGTGCCGCGCATGACCATCTACCCCAAGTCGCACTACGTGACGCCGCGGGAGACCATCCTCGGCGCCATCGACGAGATCAAGGCCGAGCTGGTCACGCGCCTCGATCAGCTGCGCCAGCAGGACAAGCTGGTCGAGGCCCAGCGCCTGGAGCAGCGCACCCTCTACGACATCGAGATGATGCTGGAGCTCGGGTACTGCAACGGCATCGAGAACTACTCGCGCTATCTCTCCGGGCGCGACCCCGGCGCGCCGCCGCCGACCTTCTTCGACTACCTGCCGGCCGACGCGCTGCTGTTCATCGACGAGTCCCACGTCAGCGTTCCCCAGGTGGGGGGCATGTACAAGGGCGACCGCTCGCGCAAGGAGACCCTGGTGGAATACGGCTTCCGCCTGCCCTCGGCGCTCGATAACCGCCCGATGAAGTTCGAGGAGTGGGAACGCATCTGTCCACAGACGATCTTCGTCTCCGCCACCCCCGGGCCCTACGAAGCCGAGCACGCCGGCCGCGTGGTCGAGCAGGTGGTGCGGCCGACCGGGCTGCTCGATCCGGAGATCGAGGTGCGCCCGGCCACCACCCAGGTCGACGACCTGCTGTCGGAGATCCGCTTGCGCAGCGAGGTGGAGGAGCGGGTGCTGGTCACCACCCTGACCAAGCGCATGGCCGAGGACCTCACCGAGTACCTAGACGAGCACGACGTGCGGGTGCGCTACCTGCATTCCGACATCGACACCGTGGAGCGGGTCGAGATCATCCGCGACCTGCGTCTCGGCAAGTTCGACGTCCTGGTGGGGATCAACTTGTTGCGCGAGGGGCTCGATATTCCCGAGGTCTCGCTGGTGGCCATCCTCGATGCCGACAAGGAGGGTTTCCTGCGCAACGAGCGTTCGCTGATCCAGACCATGGGCCGTGCCGCGCGCAACGCCCACGGCAAGGCGATCCTCTACGGTGACCGGGTCACCGACTCCATGCGCCGGGCCATGGAGGAGACGGAGCGGCGTCGCGCCAAGCAGATCACCTACAATGAGGCCCACGGCATCACGCCGACCAGCGTGACCCGCTCGGTGGCCGACATCATGGAGGCCGCCCAGGCCCCCGGCAAGAAGGGCAAGGGACGCCGCGGCGAGCGCAAGGTCGCCGAGCGCGAGGCGCTCTACGATCCCGCCGAGCTGTCGCCCTCGGAGCTGCTCAAGGAGGTGTCCCGGGTCGAGGACGGCATGCACGAGGCGGCGCAGAACCTGGAGTTCGAGGAGGCCGCCCGTCTGCGCGACCGCCTTCATGCGCTCAAGGAGCGTCAGCTGATGCTGGGTTCCGCCTGACAAGGCAGTCACCGATCGCCCCCTGGCGTCGCGGGCGACTTCGCCGGGTTCACACCTGCGGCACCGCGATCGTCCGAACCCCGGTGGCTTCCGCCAGTTCTGGTGGGCAAACCTTGGCTGGCAGGGCCATGACAGGCACTCATTTTTATACCGTTATCTTCGATAACGAGTCACCATGCCTCCGACTATTAGCGAGAATGTCGACAGCGCCGAGGGTAGGGTATAATGCAAGCCGTTCAGGCCCACCCAAGCGCCACCTGTCAGAGCGCAGGCGGGCATGCCGACAACGCCAAGGAGCTCCTTGCCCATGACCGTGATTCGCCAGGACGATCTGATCCAGAGCGTCGCCGATGCCCTGCAGTACATCTCCTACTACCATCCGAAGGACTTCATCGACGCCATGGCCGCGGCCTACGAGCGGGAGGAGAACCCGGCGGCCAAGGACGCGATCGCCCAGATCCTGATCAACTCACGGATGTGTGCCTTCGGCAAGCGCCCGATCTGTCAGGACACCGGCATCGTCACGGTCTTCGTGCATGTCGGCATGAACGTACGCTTCGAGGCCGACATGAGCCTCGACGACATGATCAACGAGGGCGTGCGTCGCGCCTATCAGCTACCGGATAACGTGCTGCGTGCCTCGGTGCTGGCCGATCCGGACGGCAAGCGCGCCAACACCCGCGACAACACCCCCGCGGTGATCCACCACAAGCTGGTGCCCGGCGACACCGTCGAGGTGCACGTGGCGGCCAAGGGCGGCGGCAGCGAGGCCAAGTCCAAGTTCGCCATGCTCAATCCCTCCGATAACGTGGTCGACTGGGTGATGGAGCAGCTGCCCAAGATGGGCGCCGGCTGGTGCCCGCCGGGCATGCTGGGCATCGGCATCGGCGGTACCGCCGAGAAGGCCATGCAGATCGCCAAGGAAGCGCTGCTCGATCCCATCGACATCCAGGACCTGCAGGCCCGCGGCCCCGCCAATCGGGCCGAGGAGCTGCGCCTGGAGCTGTTCGACAAGGTCAACCAGAGCGGCATCGGCGCCCAGGGGCTGGGTGGGCTGACCACGGTGCTCGACATCAAGGTCAAGGACTACCCAACCCACGCCGCCAACAAGCCGGTGGCGATCATCCCCAACTGCGCCGCCACCCGCCACGCGCACTTCACCCTCGACGGCTCCGGCGCCGCGGCGCTGCCCGCGCCGACGCTCGAAGACTGGCCGGAGATCACCCGCGAGGCGGGCGACAACGTCAAGCGGGTCGATCTGGACCGCGTGACGCCGGAGGAGGTCAAGACCTGGCAGCCCGGCGACACCCTGCTGCTCAACGGCAAGCTGCTCACCGGCCGCGACGCCGCCCACAAGCGCATGGTCGACATGATCGGCAAGGGCGAGCCGCTGCCCGTGGACATGCAGGGTCGCTTCATCTACTACGTGGGCCCGGTGGATCCGGTGCGCGACGAGGTGGTGGGACCGGCCGGCCCGACCACCGCCACGCGCATGGACAAGTTCACCCGCACGATGCTCGAGGAGACCGGGCTGCTGGGCATGGTCGGCAAGGCCGAGCGGGGCGAGGCGGCCATCGAGGCGATCCGTGACAACCAGGCGGTCTACCTGATGGCCGTGGGCGGCTCCGCCTACCTGGTCGCTCAGGCGATCAAGCAGGCCCGCGTGGTGGGCTTCGAGGACCTCGGCATGGAGGCGATCTACGAGTTTGAGGTCGAGGACATGCCGGTGACCGTGGCGGTCGATAGCCAGGGCACCTCGGTGCACCAGACAGGCCCCGCCAAGTGGAAGGAGATCATCGCCGAACGCGCCTGATTCCCCCCGCGTGCTCTCGACGGCCCCGCCAACTGGTGGGGCCGTCGTCGTTGGGGGTATGCTGGGAGCATAGGTAACAGGACATTGTGTTTTCGGACGGCCACGCCGTCGTCCCACGGAACGGGGATCCGACCATGACCTCCTGGCTGATCGGCCTGGCCATTTTCCTTGTGTACGTGCTGGGCATCCTTTCGGCCGTGCTAGCCCTGATGTCGGCACGCACCTCCCAAGGCGCCATCGCCTGGATCATCTCGCTTTTGACCATGCCCTACCTGGCGGTGCCGGCCTACTGGATCTTCGGCCGACCACGCTTCTATGGCTACGTGCTGGCCCGGGGCGAGCGTGACAGCGTGCTGCGCCGCCAGCTGCACCGCTATCGGGATCGCTTCGAACCCTACCTGTCATCCGCCAGCAATGCCGACATCCGCGCCGTGGAGCAGCTCGCCCTGATGCCGCTTACCCGGGGCAACCGGGCAGAACTGCTGGTCGACGGCGAGGCCACCTTCGAGAGCCTGTTTGCCGGCCTCGAGGCCGCCGAGGAGTACATTCTCATCCAGTTCTTCATCGTGCGCGATGACGCCCTGGGCGTGGATCTCAAGCAGCGCCTGCAGCGCGCTGCCGAGCGGGGAGTGCGGGTCTGCTTTCTCTTCGATGAGATCGGCTCCCACAGCCTCCCCGAGCGCTACCTGCGCGATCTTCGCCAGGCCGGCGTCGAGGTGAGCGCCTTTCGCTCCTCCCGGGGGCTGAAGCATCGTTTCCAGCTCAACTTCCGCAATCACCGCAAGGTGCTGGTGGTGGACGGACGCGAGGGCTGGATCGGCGGCTTCAACGTCGGCACGGAATACCTGGGCGAGCACCCGCGCCTCGGCTACTGGCGCGACACCCATCTGAAGCTCAGCGGGCCCAGCGTGCTGGGCCTGCAGGAGGCCTTCTGGGAGGACTGGCATTGGGCCACCGGCGAGATGATCTCGCTCACCTGGACCCCCGTGCCCTATGCGGGCGATTCCCAGGATGGCGGCGAGGCCGAGAGCCAGAGCGTGGTGATCGTGCCCTCGGGGCCGGCGGATCACCTGGAAACGGCGAGCCTGCTGGTGCAGCACGCGATCCACAGCGCTCATGAGCGGCTCTGGGTGACCAGCCCCTACTTCGTGCCCGACCAGGGCGTGCAGGACGCCCTGCGCCTGGCGGCGATGCGCGGGGTGGACGTGAGGATCATGATGCCCGAGCGTCCCGACCACCTGCTGGTCTTCCTCTCGGCGTTCTCCTTCCTGCCCGACATGCTGCGCGCCGGCGTCAAGGTCTACCGTTACCAGCCAGGATTCCTGCACCAGAAGGTGATGCTGATCGACGACGTCGCCGCCAGCGTCGGCACGGTGAACCTCGACAACCGCTCGTTTCGCCTCAACTTCGAGATCACCGCCGTGGTGCCCGATCGGCGCTTCGCCGCCGAGGTATGCCAGATGCTCGAGCGCGACTTCAGCGACTGCCGGTGCGTCTCCCTGGAGGAGCTGACCCGTCGGCCGCTGTGGCGCAAGCTGCTCTCCCGGGCGGCCTACCTGCTCTCGCCGATCCAGTGAGGCGGCTTGGGTCGCGCTCCCGGCTGGGGTACATTAGCGTGCTTCGAAAGCTCCCCGCCGGGGGGCAGGCATTCCGATATCCTGGGGAGTCCTGGTGAACCTCGAGACCAAATGGCTGGAAGACTTCGTCGCCCTGGCCAGCACGCGCAGCTTCTCGGGCTCGGCCCGTCAGCGGCACGTCACCCAGCCGGCCTTCAGTCGACGCATCCGCTCCCTGGAGCAGGCGGTGGGCGTGACCCTGGTCGACCGCTCCACCACGCCGGTGGACCTGACCCCGGAAGGCCAACTGTTCCTGGTCACCGCACGCAACATCGTCGAGCAGCTCAACGAGAGCCTCGGCCACCTGCGTGGCCTGGCCATGGCCAACGAGGCGCTGGACATCGTCGCCGCTCACTCCCTGGCCTTGAGCTTCTACCCTCAGTGGATCTCCCGCCTGCAGCAGGGTCTCGGTGAGCTACCGACGCGGCTGGTCGCCATGAACGTGGGCGATGCGATCCACGTACTGCGCGAGGGCAATTGTGACCTGATGCTGGCCTATTATGACCCCTATGCCAGCATGCAGCTGGATGCCGAGGTCTTTCCCTCCTTCTCCATCGGCCAGGTGAAGATGCTGCCCGTCTGCCTGCCCGACGAACAGGGCAAGCCGCGCTTCACCCTCGAGGGCCAGGAATCGATTCCCTTCCTGGCCTATACCCAGGGCGCCTTCCTGGGGCGCAGCGTGCGCATGCTGCTCAAGAACGACCCGGTACGCATGCGCCTGCGCACCGTCTACGAGACCGCCATGGCCGAAGGCCTCAAGGGCATGGTGATGCAGGGCATGGGCATGGCCTGGATCCCCGACTTCTGCATTCGCCAGGAGCTCAAGGATAGCCGCCTGGTGCGCGCCGGTGGCGAGCAGTGGGACGTGCCGCTGGAGATCCGTCTCTACCGCTGCTCGCTGGTGCACAAACCCGGCGTCGAGAAGCTGTGGCGGCAGATGATGAAGTTGCCGCGGGACTTCCTTCAGGCCTGAAAGCCCACCCCCCGACCTTTTTAGATGGCTACTCGGCTCGCCGACGACTCTCAGCGCCCTCCGAAGTCGGCGGGCAGCCCCAGGAAGTCCTGGATGATGAAGAAGTGATCCTCGAACAGGCTCTCCGGGTCGAGGTCGGCAAGCGGTACCCAGCGGGCGTGGTCGCCGCCCTTGACCGGCTTGAGCTGGGGCAGCTGCTGCTCGGGGCGCAGGGCGAAATAGAAGGCCTCGGCCAGGGTCCGGCCACGCCAGCTGCGGTGCGGTTCGTCGAACAGGCGCTGGCCGCGCAGTGAGCCCTTCAGTACCGCCTCCGGCACCTTGAGGCGCACGCGTTCGCGAAGCTCTCTCAGGCAGGCGTCCATCAGCCGCTCATGGGGGCTGATGAAGCCGCCGGGCAGCGCATAGAGGCCCTTGCCCGGCGCAGCGGTGCGTCGCACCAGTAGCACATGGCCGGACTGCACGACCACGGCATTGACGGTGACGAAGATGGGCGGGTAGGGGGCCTGGGCCCAGGCCTGGCGATACTGATCGAGCAGGTGTTGCTCCTCGACCAGCTGGCCGTAGGTCGCCTCGTCGAGGAAGGTGCGGATCCGCGCCGCCACGCCGGGGGGCAGGTCGTGGGCCGCGTGGGTACTCAGGTAGTCCTCCGCCGACGCGGCCGAGCGGAACAGCCGGTCGCGGATCCGACTGGCCGAGATGCCCTCCACCAGCGGCACGCTCACCGATTCCCACTGCGGAAACAGCGCCAGGTAGTAGCTGGACTGGCCACGACTGGCGCCGATCAGGCCGATGCGCGGGAGTCGCGCGTGCTCGGGGCTGGCGATGTCGCGCACCTTGCGCTGCACGTCGCGCACCCAGACATCGTTGTTGTAGAGGGCGTCGAGCAGCGGCACGACCTTCAGGCGAGCATTCTCCTCCTCCTCGAAGGCGCTGCGCAGCATGCGCAGCCGCTCCTCGTAGCGCCAGGGGTTGCGCAGCGAGCGCGCCTGCCAGGCGGAGCCCACCAGCACGATGACCTGGCGAGCCTGGCGCAGCGCCTCGCGAATCACCGCCAGGTGCCCCAGGTGGGGCGGCTGGAAGCGGCCGATGAACACCAGACAGTCGAAGTCGGCAGCGCTGTCGTCCGGTCGTGCGGTCATGAAGGCTCCAGGCGGGCGGGGCGGATGGGGTGCGGCGGGGCCATTATGGTCAGCCCCGCGTATCGCTGCAATCGCCCCGCTCCTCGGCGAGGCGGTGTCCATTCGGTTATGCTGAAACAAACGACACAAGCGCGGGGAACCCAGTGATCAAGCCAAACGTGACGAGGATCCGGCAAGCGATACTCTTCTGGTGGAACGTGGTGCAGGACGCCGTCAGGCTCTGGCTGGAACGCAATGCCTTCAGCTACGCCGGGTCGCTGGCCTTCTACACCCTCTTCTCGCTGGCCCCCACGATGATCATCGCGGTCACGGTGATCGGCGTGGTGCTCGGCGAGGAGGCCGCCCAAGGCCAGATCGTCGCCCAGCTGCAGAGCACCATGGGCCATGACACCGCCGCCGCCATCGAGCAGGCGGTCGCCCAGTCGAGGATTCAGGAGTCCGGCCTCTTGCCGACGCTGCTCGGGGTCGGGGCGCTGCTGGTCGGTGCGACCACCGTCTTCGCCCAGATGCAGTTCTCGCTCAACACCCTCTGGGGCGTCACGGCGCGGCCCAGCAGCAACAGCGCGCTCAAGTTTATCCAGAATCGCCTGCTGTCGCTGGCCGTGGTGCTGGCCATCGGCTTCATCCTGCTGGTCTCGCTGGTACTCGGCGTGGTGGTGCGCGCCGTGCTCCAGGCGGGGGACGACCTCTTGCCCTATGTGGGGATGCTGACCAGCGCCGCCGAGTTCCTGGTGTCGCTGGCGGTGATCGCCGCGCTCTTCGCCACCATCTTCAAGGTGCTGCCGGACGTGGTGCTGCGCTGGCAGGACGTGCTGGTCGGCGCCGTGGTCACCGCGGTGCTGTTCGCCATCGGCCGCTGGGGCATCGCCATCTACCTGGCCTATACGGCCACGGCCTCCACCTACGGCGCGGCGGGCTCGGTGGTGATGATCCTGCTGTGGGTCTATTACAGCTCGCTGATCCTGCTGTTCGGGGCCGCCTTCACCAAGTGCCACCTGCTGGCCCGGGGGCAGACCGTGGTGCCGCGCAATTCCGCGGTGCTGGTGCGCCATGAGCTGCTCGAGCGACACGAGCTCATCGAGCCCTGACGGCGCAGATACAGAGCACCGAGACAGACGAAAGGAAGTCGAACGACGAAGGCCGGCAATCGCCGGCCTTCTGCGTCGGGCCACGTGCTGACCCCGTCCTGATGCGCTCCTCGAGACTCAGCCGGCGGGGCGGAAGCGCTCCCGGGCCAGGTCGTCGGCGACGATGGCCGGACTCTGCCCCTCGCGCTCGGCCCGCGCGAAGATCTCGCCGAGGGTGGCGCCGATGCCCTCGATATGCGCCATCACGGCCTCACGCGAGTAGTCGTCGCGCCGCTGCCAGGCGATCTCGATCACGCCGCCGGCGTTGGCCACGTAGTCCGGGGTGTAGAGGATGCCGCGGGCCTGCAGGCGCTGGGCCATCTCGGGGGTGGCCAGCTGGTTGTTGGCCGCGCCGCAGACCACCGTCGCCTGCAAGCGCTCGACCACCTCGGCGGAGAGGGCGGCGCCCAGGGCACAGGGGGCGAAGACGTCGACCTCGGCATCGACGATCGCCCCCGGCGCCACGGTCTCGGCGCCGAGCTCCTCGGCGAGATGGGCGAGAGCGGCGGTATCGACGTCGGTCAGCACCAGCCGGGCCCCCGCCGCGTGCAGGTGGCGGGCCAGGTGGGCGCCGACGTGACCGACGCCCTGCACGGCGACGCGCAGGCCGGTGAGGTCGTCACGCCCCAGGCGATGACGCACGGCGCTTCTCAGCGCGCAGTAAACGCCCCAGGCCGTGAAGGGCGAGGGGTCGCCGGAGGCCTGACCGTGGCGGGGCAGGCCGCCCACGTGCTCGGTGGCCTCGGCGATCAGGCGCATGTCGTCCTCGCCGGAGCCCGAGTCCTCGGCGGTGATGTAGGCGCCGCCCAGGGAGTCCACCAGGCGGCCCATGGCGCGCAGCAGTTCGGGGGTCTTGTGTCGGCGAGGATCGGCGATGATCACCGCCTTGCCGCCGCCCAGCGGCAGGTCGGCCAGCGCCGACTTGTAGCTCATGCCGCGGGAGAGGCGCAGCACGTCGGTGAGGGCCTCGGCGTCGCTTGCATAGGGGAAGATGCGCAGGCCGCCCAGGGCGGGGCCGCGGGTGGTGTCGTGGATGGCGATGATGGCGCGCAGGCCGCTCGCCTCGTCGCTGCCGAAGACGATCCGCTGGTGGTGATCGAACTCGGGGTGGTCGAAGACCGGCATGACGGTACTCCCTCGTGAGGATGATTGTTGTGGTGATGGCTGCCCGGGTAGGGCGATCCTCGGCCGCGGTCGGCTTGTGGCCGAAAGGCGTCCGGGGATACCCCTAAGCCTAGGGCATCGGCCTCGGGACGGGAAGTGGCCAGGCGCGGGAGAGAGGCGGGAGCGAGACGGATACGGTGGAGGAGAGCGCGGGGGGCGCGCAGAGGGCTGGCCGCGACGACAGCCGGGCTGGTAGAAAGGAGGGAATTCCCATCGCGACCATCAGGAGACGACCATGGACACGTGCTGCGCAAAGGCGCTGGTGACCGGCAAGGTGCAGGGGGTCTGGTACCGCGGGGCGGCCCAGGAGCAGGCCCTCAAGGCCGGGATCACCGGCCATGCGATCAACCTGCCGGATGGCCGGGTGGAGGTGTTGATGTGCGGTGAGCGCGAGGCAGTCAAGCGACTCGCCGAGTGGCTATGGAAGGGGCCCGACGGGGCCCGGGTCACCCACGTGGAGTTCGAGGTGATCGAGACGCATGCCCCGGACGACTTCCACACCGGCTAGGCCGGCCATCCCCTCGGCGACGAACGCGGGCTCGCGGGGAAAGCGAGCCCGGTGGTGCAGGACGCCGCACCCCGGCGGCCGCCGGGGCGCGGGGCTCAGGCCAGGGTATCGGCGATCCAGTCGCTGACGGCCGCGCCGTCGACGCCCAGGCAGACCTCCACCCGCGGCGTGCGCGACCAGCGCGCCTCGATGAAGCCGCGCCCCTCGGGGGCGAAGATGGTCTGCCCCTCGGCGTCGCCGTCGGTCGCCACGGTCAGGTGGCCACGCGCCGTGGTGAAGAGCTCCGGGCACAGCAGCCAGGCCAGGGCACAGCTGTCGTGGGGGCAGCAGCCGTCGATGCCCAGCGCCTCGCGGTAGAAGTCCCGGTAGAAAGCGAAGCTTCCCGCCAGCACCTTGCCAAGCTCCCCCTGGCCCGCCTCGATGCGCGCCATGTGGGCATCGGTCAGCACGCAGCGATGGGTGACGTCCAGGCCGACCAGCGTCAGCGGCCAGCCGGCGGTCAGCACCCGAGCCGCGGCGTCCGGGTCGTTGAACATGTTGGCCTCCGCCACCGGGCTGACGTTGCCGCCCTCGCGGATCGAGCCACCCATGATCACCACGCGCTTCACCCGGACGATGATGCCCGGGTCGAGCTGCAGGGCGGCGGCCAGGTTGCCCACCGGGCCGACGGCGACCAGCGTGACCTCGTCGGGCCGGGCCTTCACGGTGTCGACGATGAACTGCGCGGCGCTCACGCCCTCGGCCCGGCCCGTGACCGGCGGCAGGGCGATGTCGCCCAGGCCGTTGGTGCCGTGGATGTGGGCCGGCGGCGGATGGCGCTCCTTGACCATCGGCCCCGCCGCCCCCTGGGCGACGGGGATCTCCCGCCCGGCCAGCTGGGCCAGCAGCAGGGCGTTGTGGGTGGCCGTCTCCACGTCGACGTTGCCGTAGGTGGTGGTCATGCCCAGCAGCTCGATCTCGGGATGGCGCAGGGCGATGGCGATGGCCTGGGCGTCGTCGACGCCCGGGTCGGTATCGAAGATGATCGGATGCGTCACGGTGGGGCTCCTTTCCTTTTTGGACGGACGGATCAGCGTGCCACGGGGCCGTCGCGCAGGGCGCGCTCGACCGCGTCGCGGGCGGGGATGCTCTCGGCGGCGCCCTCGACCTGCACACCCAGGGCGGCGGCCGTGGCGGCGAGCCTCAGGCAGTCGGTCACGCCCTGGCCCTCCTGCAGGGCCGTCATGTAGTAGCCGATGAAGGTATCGCCGGCCGCGGTGGTGTCCCGCGGCGCCACCGGCAGCGCCGGCTGGAAGTGGCGCTCCCCGCCGCCCTGGAACCAGGCGCCGTCGCCGCCCAGGGTCAGCACGGTATCGGTGTCCGGCAGCCGACGCGCCAGGCCCTCCAGCAGCGCCTCGGGAGCCGCGTCCTCGTCGACACCGGCCAGCCAGGCCGCCTCGCCGCGGTTGACGAACAGCAGCCCGCAGCCCGAGAGGGGCAGCGACAGCACCTCGGCGCCCATGGGCGCGGGGTTGAAGGCGACCCGCAGCCCGCGCTCGGCGGCCTGCTCCAGCACCTGGGGCAGGGCGTTGGTCTCGTTCTGGGCCAGCAGCCAGTCGCCGGCGTGCGTGGCGTCGAGGCGCGAGGCGAGATCGTCCGCGTCGAAGCCATGGTTGGCCCCGGGAAACAGGATGATGGCGTTCTCGCCCTGATCATCGACCTGGATGACGGCATGGCCACTGGGCGCATCCACCAGCGCGATGCCGGCGACCTCCACGCCGGCCTCGCCGAGCAACGACCTGGCCCAGGCATCCCGATGGTTCAGGCGGCCCCAGTGGCTGACCCGGCCGCCGGCGCGGGCCATGGCCAGCGATTGGTTGGCGCCCTTGCCGCCGAGGCCGACACGGTAGTCACGGCTGGCCAGGGTCTCGCCGGGTCTCACCAGATGGGATACGCGATAGAAGTGATCGAGGTTGATGGACCCGAAATTGTGAAGCATGTCGTCCTCTTGCAATCAGTCGGCCTGCCAGTGGCGCAGGTTGTCGGCGGTCAGGGACACGATGCGCTGGCGAGCCTCGGGGGTGATCCAGGCATTGTGGGGGGTGACGATCAGGTTGAGCGGCTCGTTCAGGGCATCGAGCAGCGGATGGCCGTCGCGAGGCGGCTCCGTTGGCAGCACATCGACCGCGAGCCCGCCGAGGCGCGCCTCGCGCAGGGCCGCCAGGGCGGCCTGCTCGTCGATGATGCCGCCCCGCGCGCAATTGATCAGCAGGGTGCCGGGCTTCAGCGTCGCCAGCAGACCGGCGTCGACCAGGTGCCGGGTGGCCTCGGTGAGCGGGCAGTGCAGGCTGATCACGTCCGCCGCGGGGGCGAGCTCACGCAGGCCCGGACGGCGGTCGTGAGCCTCGTTGCCGGGACGGGCCGCGAAGTCGACGTGCATGCCGAAGGCCTGGGCGAGGCGAGCCACCTTGGAGCCCAGCTCCCCCTGACCGACGATCACCAGGCGCTTGCCCTCCAGCTGCAGGGTGGTGTGATCCATCAGGCAGAAGAAGGGACTCTCGCCCCAGCGGCCCTCGGCCACGTCGCGCTGATAGCGGGGCAGGCGGGTCGCCAGGGCGAGCATCAGCATCAGGGTGTGCTGGGCCACGCTGGCGGTGCCGTAGGCGGTGACGTTGCGCACGGCGATGCCCAGGCGCTCGGCGGCGGCCATGTCGATGTTGTTGGTGCCGGTGGCCAACACGCAGATCAGCTTCAGCCCGGGCAGCGCCGCAAGAGTGTCACCGTCGAGTACCACCTTGTTGACGATGGCGACCTCGGCACCGGCGAGGCGCGAGGCGATCTGCTCGCAGGCACTGGACTCATGCACGTCCAGGGCGTCGAGATGCTGGCGAATCGGGGTCAGGTCGATGCCTGGCCCGAGGCTGGCGGCGTCGAGAATGACGGCTTTCATGGCAGGTTCCTTGTCGAGGCGGCCGCGTCGGATGTCGGGTCCTGCCGGGGCTGGGCCTGGCAGGGCGCGGCAGGCTATAATACCCGGCTTTCGAGGCAGGCTTGGATTATCCGCGGGCCGGCCCTATATCGTACCGCGCCAGCGCGCCCGGCGAATGCCCGGCCAGCGCTTGCCCCATGGGACATGACAGATATCGGGAGTGAGCAAACCATGCCCATCTACGAATACGAGTGCAAGGCCTGCGGCCACCGCCTGGAGAAGCTGCAGAAGATCAGCGCCGCGCCGCTGACGGACTGCCCGGCCTGCGAAGCGGCCGAGCTCAGCCGCCTGATCTCCGCGGCGGGCTTCCGCCTGGCCGGCGGCGGCTGGTACGAGACCGATTTCAAGACCGGCAGCAAGAAGAATCTGGCCGGCGGCAGCGAGGGCGGCCAGACCGCCGCGGCACCCGGCAAGGACGGAGCGGTCGCCTGAGCCGCCCGCGCTGCCTTTTCACCACTTCACGCAACGGAACAGGATACGACATGCGCAGCCATTATTGCGGCCAGCTCAACGAGACCCTGGTGGACCAGACGGTCACCCTGTGCGGCTGGGTCCATCGCCGCCGTGACCACGGGGGCGTCATCTTCCTCGACATGCGCGATCGTGACGGCATCGCCCAGGTCGTGGTGGACCCCGACACCGCCGAGGCCTTCGCCAATGCCGACCGCGCTCGCAGCGAGTACGTGCTGCGCATCCAGGGCCGGATCCGGCTGCGCCCGGAAGGCACCCAGAACCCGAACATGCCCACCGGCCTGATCGAGGTGCTGGCCAAGGAGGTCGAGGTCCTCAACACCGCCGCCACGCCGCCGTTCCAGCTCGACGAGCACGGCAAGGTGGGCGAGGAGGTACGCCTCAAGCACCGCTACATCGACCTGCGCCGCCCGGAGATGATCGACAAGCTGCGTCTGCGCTCGAGGATCTCCCACAGCGTGCGCGCCTTCCTCGAGGGGCAGGGCTTTCTCGACATCGAGACCCCAATCCTGACTCGCGCCACCCCCGAGGGCGCCCGCGACTACTTGGTGCCGAGCCGCACCCATCCGGGCAGCTTCTTCGCCCTGCCGCAGTCGCCGCAGCTATTCAAGCAGCTGCTGATGGTGTCCGGTTTCGATCGCTACTACCAGATCGCCAAGTGCTTTCGCGACGAGGACCTGCGCGCCGACCGCCAGCCTGAGTTCACCCAGATCGACATCGAGGCCTCCTTCGTCGAAGAGGAGGACATCATGGGGATCACCGAGTCGATGATCCGCCAGCTCTTCAAGGAGGTGCTGGACGTCGAGCTGCCCGATTTCCCGCGCATGCCCTACGCCGAGGCCATGAGCCGCTTCGGTTCCGACAAGCCGGACCTGCGCATCCCGCTGGAGCTCACCGACGTCGACGACCTGATGAAGGACGTCGACTTCAAGGTCTTCTCCGGCCCGGCCAACGCCGATGACGGCCGCGTGGCCGCCCTCAAGGTGACCGGCGGTGCCAAGCTGTCGCGCAAGGAGATCGACGAGTACACCAAGTTCGTAGGCATCTACGGTGCCCGCGGCCTGGCCTGGATCAAGGTCAACGAGCGGGCGAAGGGCCTCGAGGGCCTGCAGTCGCCGATCGTCAAGTTCATGGAAGGCGTCGTCGAGTCGCTGCTCGACCGCGTCGGTGCCGAGGATGGCGACATCATCTTCTTCGGCGCGGACAAGGCACGCATCGTCAACGAGGCCCTGGGTGCGCTTCGCGTCCGTCTCGGCGAGGACCTGGACCTCTACACCGCCGAGTGGTCGCCGCTGTGGGTGGTCGACTTCCCGATGTTCGAGGAGGACGGCAACGCGCGCCTGCAGGCGCTGCACCACCCATTCACCGCGCCGTCCTGCGACGTCGAGACGCTCAAGTCCCACCCGGTCGGGGCGCTCTCGCGCGCCTATGACATGGTGCTCAACGGCACCGAACTCGGCGGCGGCTCGATCCGTATCCACGACCAGGCGATGCAGCATACCGTCCTCGAGGTGCTGGGCATCGACCAGGAGGAGGCCCGCGAGAAATTTGGCTTCCTGCTCGACGCCCTGCAGTACGGCGCACCGCCCCACGGCGGCCTGGCCTTCGGCCTCGACCGCCTGGTGATGCTGATGAGCGGGGCGAAGACCATCCGCGAGGTGATCGCCTTCCCGAAGACCCAGAGCGCGTCCTGCCTGCTGACCGAGGCGCCGGGCGAGGTGAGCGCCGAGCAGCTCAAGGAGCTCAACATTCGCCTGCGCCAGAAGGCCAAGGCCGAGGGCGCCGGCGAGTAGGCCTCGCCGCCCGGCCCAGCACCACCCCACCGGCGCCCCAGGGCGCCGGTGGCGTATCATGCTCTTTCAACCGGATTGTTGCTGCGGCAATGCTCGGGGCTCATCCGGCGGCAAGCCTTCGAGGAGGCGCTGTAAACCCCTCCCTGGGCGCTACCGACGCCATCCCTGGCGTAGGACCTCCTCTTCGGCTTGCCCCCGGCTCCCCTCGCTGCACGTGGCGACACCAACGTTGTTTTATTCGACTGGGAGGTTGCCATGGCCGGCCATAGCAAATGGGCCAACATCAAGCACCGCAAGGCGGCCCAGGACGCCAAGCGGGGCAAGATCTTCAACAAGCTGATCCGCGAGCTCACGGTCGCCGCCCGGCAGGGAGGAGGCGAGCCCGAGGACAACCCGCGCCTGCGCGCCGCCATCGACAAGGCGCTGGCCAGCAACATGCCCAAGGACACCGTCCAGCGGGCGGTGGATCGCGGCGCCGGCCACACCGACGGCGACGAGATGGAGGAAATCGTCTACGAGGGCTACGGCCCCGAGGGGGTCGCGGTACTGGTCGAGGCGATGACCGATAATCGCAACCGGACTGTCTCCGAGGTGCGACACGCCTTCAACAAGCAGGGTGGCAACCTCGGCACCTCCGGCTCGGTGGCCTTCCTGTTCCACAAGCAGGGGCGCCTGACGCTGCCGGCAGGCGTCGAGGAAGAGGCCGCTATGGAGGCCACGCTCGCCGCCGAGCCTGAGGAGATCGAGACCCTCGAGGACGGCCGGCTCGAGGTGGTGACCACCCCAGAGCGCTTCGGCGCGGTCAAGGACGCCCTGGTCGAGGCGGGCATTGCTCCCGAGGCCAGCGACGTCGGGCTCTTCCCGGACACCTACACCCGCATCGACGATGTCGATCTCGGACGACGCGTCCTCCAGCTGGTCGATCGACTCGAGGACCTGGACGATGTGCAGAATGTTTACACCAATGCGGACTTCGACGATGCCATCATGGACGAATTACACAGTTGAAAGCGGGCACCAGGGAGGAGCTGCATGAAGGCTAGCCGGAGCGCCGCGGATGGCGGTCGATGCTGATCCTGGGCATCGACCCCGGCTCGCGGATCACCGGCTACGGGGTGCTGGACGTCACCACCCCGACGCCGCGCTACGTGGCCAGCGGCTGCATCCGCATCCAGGCCGACGACCTGGCGCAGCGGCTGGCCCAGGTCTACGCCGGCGTCAGCGAGCTGATCGCCGTGCATGCCCCGGGCGAGTTCGCCATCGAGCAGGTGTTCATGTCGAAGAACGCCGACTCCGCCCTGAAGCTCGGCCAGGCGCGCGGTTCGGCGATCGTCTGCGCCGCCAACCACGGCCTGCCGGTCAGCGAGTATGGCCCGCGGCAGATCAAGCAGGCGGTCACCGGCGGCGGCGCCGCCGACAAGGCCCAGGTGCAGCACATGGTGACGGCCATCCTCGGGCTCTCGGCCACCCCCCAGGCCGACGCCGCCGATGCCCTGGCCATCGCCCTGACCCATGCCCATGCGCGGCTGGGGCTGCTCAACAAGGGCAGCTTCGGCGGTCATCGCAGCCGCCGCAAGGCCAACACCTGGCGGGATTTTCGCCCCTGAGCGAGTCGTCAGGCAGCGACGTCCGGGCCGCGTCGAACGCTGTTCTCGCGGGCTGGCAAGCCACCCGGGCGAACAGTATAGTGGCCGGTGACGGCCTCCGGGCCGCCCAGGACTCCAACCCCAAGGGATAGCACATTTCCATGATCGGACGCCTGCGAGGCACCCTGCTCGAGAAACAGCCACCCTGGATGGTGGTGGACGTGGCCGGCGTCGGCTACGAACTGGAAGCCTCCATGACCACCCTGGTGGCCATGCCCGGCACCGGCGAGTCGGTATCGCTCTATACCCACCTGACCATCCGCGACGACGCCCACCTGCTCTACGGCTTCGCCCGCGAGCAGGAACGTGCGCTGTTCCGCGCCCTGATCAAGGTCAATGGCATTGGCCCCAAGCTCGCCCTCGGCATCCTCTCCGGCATGGACGAGGAGGCGTTCATCCGCTGCGTGATGGACGACGACGCCAAGGCGCTGACGCGCCTGCCGGGGGTCGGCAAGAAGACCGCCGAGCGGCTGATCATCGAGATGCGCGACCGCTTCCCCCACTGGCAGCAGCCCGGCGAGCTGGCCGTGGGTCTGGAGGGCTCGCCCGGCAGCGCGCCGGTCGCCGCGGCCGACCCCGTCGCCGACGCCGAGGCGGCGCTGGTCAGCCTGGGCTACAAGCCCGCCGAGGCCACCCGCATGCTGGTCGGCCTCGAGGAGGCCGAGTCCACCGAGGCCATGATCAAGGCGGCGCTGAGTCGCCGCCTGGCGGGGTGAGCCGATGCCGTCGCCGTTTCTCCACCTGACACCGGATGGCCGCCATGCTCGAGAGTGACCGCCTGATCGCCGCCGACGCCCGGGAGGGTGAAGGCGAGGGCAGTGTCGACCATACCATCCGCCCCAAGCGCCTGGCCGACTACATCGGCCAGCCCCGGGTGCGCGAGCAGCTCGACATCTTCATCAGCGCCGCTCGCGGCCGCGAGGAGAGCCTCGATCATACCCTGGTGTTCGGTCCGCCGGGGCTCGGCAAGACGACGCTGGCCAACATCATCGCCGCCGAGATGGGGGTCGGCCTCAAGTCGACCTCCGGGCCGGTGCTCGAGCGGGCGGGGGATCTCGCCGCCATGCTCACCAACCTGCAGCCCGGCGACGTGTTGTTCATCGACGAGATTCACCGCCTCTCGCCGGTGGTCGAGGAGATCCTCTATCCCGCCATGGAGGATTTCCAGCTCGACATCGTGATCGGCGAGGGGCCGGCGGCGCGCTCGATCAAACTCGACCTGCCGCCCTTCACCCTGGTCGGGGCGACCACCCGGGCGGGCCTTCTGACCTCGCCGCTGCGCGACCGCTTCGGCATCGTGCAGCGCCTGGAGTTCTACAGCATCGACGAGCTGACCGAGATCGTCGCCCGCTCCTCGCACCTGCTGGGCGTCGAGAGCGATCGTGAGGGCGCCCAGGAGGTTGCGCGCCGTTCCCGCGGTACCCCGCGCATCGCCAACCGGCTGCTGCGTCGGGTGCGCGACTTTGCCCAGGTGCGCGCCGAGGGGCGGGTCGATGCCGAAATCGCCGACCGGGCGCTGAACATGCTGCACGTCGACCACCACGGGCTCGATCACATGGACCGCCGCCTGCTGCTGGCGATGATCGAGAAGTTCGACGGCGGCCCGGTGGGCATCGACTCCTTGGCCGCGGCCATCGGCGAGGAGCGCGACACCATCGAGGACGTGATCGAACCCTACCTGATCCAGCAGGGTCTGATGATGCGCACCGCCCGGGGGCGGGTGGTGACCCGCCAGGCCTGGGCCCATTTCGACCTGGCGCCGCATGAACGGGCGCCTGAGTAGCGCACGTTTCCTTCCCTTTCCTGACCGACCAAGACCGACGAGGATGCCCGTGAACGACTCCCTGTCCATACCCCACCTGATCATGAACGCCAGCGGCGTGGTGCAGGCGGTGATGCTGATCCTGATGATCGGCTCGCTACTCTCCTGGGTGGTGATCTTCCAGCGCACCTTCGTGATGCGTCGTGCCCGCAAGGCGCATCGCCGCTTCGAGGACCGCTTCTGGTCCGGTGTCGACCTCAACGAGCTCTACCGGGAGACGCCGGCCGAGCAGGAGACCCTGGGCGCCGAGCATGTCTTCCGCTCGGGCTTTCGCGAATTCAACCGCCTGCTGGCCAAGACCCGCAGTCCCCAGGCGATCCTCGAGGGTGTCCAGCGCAGCATGCGCGTGGCCTGGTCTCGGGAGGAGGATCGCCTGAACCTGCACCTGGTGTTCCTGGCCACGGTCGCCTCGGCGAGCCCCTACATCGGGCTGTTCGGCACCGTCTGGGGCATCATGGGCTCCTTCCAGTCGCTCTCCATGGCCCAGCAGGCGACGCTTGCCACCGTGGCGCCCTGGATCGCCGAGGCGCTGATCGCCACCGCCATGGGCCTGTTCGCCGCCATTCCCGCGGTGATCTTCTACAACCGGCTCTCGGCCGAGTCCGGCCGGCTGCTGGGCAAGTACGAGGACTTCGCCGAGGAGTTCCACTCCATCCTGCACCGCAACCTGCAGGGCCGGACCGACGCCGGCGCCGACTGAGGGAGAGGCCATCATGCTGGGACCCTTCAATCGTGCTGGACGCCGCCGCCCCATGGGCGAGATCAACGTCGTGCCATTCATCGACGTCATGCTGGTACTGCTGGTGATCTTCATGATCACCGCCCCGATGCTCACCCAGGGCGTGCAGGTCGATCTGCCCCAGGTCACCTCCGAACCCATCGAGGAGACCGAGGATCGCGACCCCATCGTCGTCTCGGTGGACAAGGACGGCCAGTACTACATCACCCTCGGCGGCGACGAGTCGCCAGTCAGCCTGGACGAGGTCAGCGAGCGGCTGATCATCCTGCTCGACCGCCAGCCGGGCACCCCGGTGATGGTGCGCGGCGATCGCAACGTGCCCTACGGCCAGGTAGTCACCCTGATGAGCACCCTGCAGACCGCTGGAGTGAGCAACGTCGGGCTGATCTCGGAACCGCCCCCCGGGGACCGTTGAGGAGCGCCCATGGCCAGACAAGACCGACCCGTGGGCTATGGCCTGCCGCTGCTGCTCGCCATCGGGCTGCACCTGGCGATACTGGTGGCCAGCGTACTGCGCTTTCCCGACGAGGAGGTCGCGCCGCCGAGCACCACAATCGTCCAGGCGACCCTGGTGAGCACCGAGACCACCACCGATCAGGCCCAGCGCGCCGAGGAGGCCCGGGCCCAGGCGGAGGCGCGCCAGGCCGAGCAGGAAGAAGCCACACGCGCCGAACAGGAGGCGGCTCGCCAGGCCGAGGAAGAGGAGGCCGCCCGTCAGGCAGAGGCCGAGGCAAAGGCCGAGGCAAAGGCCGAGGCACAGCGCCAGGCTGACGCAGAGGCCCGCGAGGCCGCCCGTCGCGAGGCGGAGGAGGAAGCCGCACGCCGCGCCGCCAAGGCGGAGGAGCAGGCCCGCGAACGCGAGGCCCGGGCCGAGCGTCGCCGCGAGGCGGAGGCCGAGCGACAGCGTCAGGCCGAGGCGGAAGCCGAACGGAAGCGCCAGGCCGAGGCGGAAGCCGAACGGAAGCGCCAGGCCGAGGCGGAAGCCGAACGGAAGCGTCAGGCCGAGGCGGAAGCCGAACGGAAGCGTCAGGCCGAGGCGGAAGCCGAACGGAAGCGTCAGGCTGAGGCGGAAGCCGAACGAAAGCGCCAGGCCGAGGAGGCCGCCCGGCGCGCCGCCGAGGCGGCCAGCCAGGGCCTCGATCGCGCCATCGAAGGCGAGAGTGACAACGTGGCCAATGCCCGCCAGGCGACCGAGGCGGCCAACAGCTTCATCAACCTGGTGCGCCGGGCGGTGGAGCAGGCCTGGGTGATTCCGCCCAACGTGCCCGACGGGTCCAGCGCTGAGGTGTCGGTGAGGCTGGGCCCCTCGGGGGAGCTGTTCGCGGCTACCATTGGTCAGAGCAGTGGCAACAGCGCCTTCGACCGCTCCGCGGTCCAGGCCGTGGAGGCCGCCGCGCCCTTCGCCGAGCTGCGTCAGTTGCCGGCATCGGCCCAGCGCGACTACCGTCAATTCAACCTGCGATTCCGACCGGGGGATATCCGCTGATGAACATCCTGAAGACCACCTGGCTGGCCGCCATGCTGATGCTGTTCACCAGCCTGGCCCAGGCCGCCGACCTGACCATCGAGATCACGCGTGGCAGCGACCGTGCCACGCCCATCGCGATCGTGCCTTTCGCCGACGGTGACGACATGCCCCAGGACATCGCGCAGATCGTCTCCGATGACCTGGAGCGCAGCGGCTACTTCGAGCCGCTGGAGCGGGGTGCCATGTTCGCGCGCCCCGCCGGAAGCGAGGAGGTCAGCTACGGCGAGTGGCGCGCCCTGGACGTCCGCTACCTGGTGGCGGGGCGGATCAGCCGCGAGGGAGATCAGTATCGCATCCAGTACGAGCTGATGGACGTCAGCGGCGAGAGCCGCATGATCGCCGAGACCGTGACCGCCGGCCGCCAGGGGCTACGCGATGCCGCGCACTACATCAGCGACCAGATCTTCGAGGAGATCACCGACATTCGCGGCGTCTTCTCGACCCGCATCGCCTATGTGACCTCCAGCGGCGTCGGGGACGATACCCAGTACGCCCTGCACGTCGCGGACGCCGACGGGCGCAACAGCCAGCAGATCCTGGCCTCCGACGAGCCGATCATGTCGCCGGCCTGGTCGCCGGATGCCGGCAAGCTGGCCTACGTCTCCTTCGAGACCGAGCGCCCGGCGATCTATATCCAGGACATCGCCTCTGGTCGGCGCGTGCGTGCCACCTCCTTCGAGGGGCTGAATAGCGCCCCGACCTGGTCACCGGATGGCCGCCGCCTGGCGATGGCGCTCTCCAAGGATGGCCAGCCCGAGATCTACGTGATGGAGATCGGTTCACGGGACGTGCGACGCGTCACCAACGACTCCAGCATCGACACCGAGCCCGCCTGGTCGCCGGATGGTCGCAGCCTGCTGTTCACCTCGGACCGCAGCGGTGGCCCGCAGATCTATCGCCTCGAGCTCGACAGCGGCCAGGCCGAGCGCATCACCTTCACCGGCGACTACAACGCCCGGGCGCGCTTCGCCCCCGACGGCGAGGCGATCTTCCTGATCCACCGTGGCAGCAACGGCTATCAGGTTGCTCGCCAGGACCTGGAGAGCGGACGCCTGGTGGCCCTGAGCGATACGGGGCAGGCCGAATCGCCCAGTGTCGCACCCAACGGCACCATGGTAATCTTCGCCACCCAGCAGGGCGGCAACGGCGTGCTCGGGGGGGTATCCGCCGACGGGCGCGCCTCCTTCCGGCTGCCGGCGGCACAGGGTGATGTCCGCGAACCCGCGTGGTCCCCGTTTCTGAACTGATGTCCCCAAAAGGAGTTTCACGATGCAGCTCAAGTCCCACGCCAGAACCCTGGCCATCGCCCTTTCCCTGGCCGTCGTGGCCGGTTGTTCCAGCACGGGTGGCAGCCAAGACGGCGACATGGACGGCGGCCTCGCCGGCAGCGACCGCGACGGCGTCTCCACCGGCACCGCCGATGGTCGCGGCGTCAGCGGTGACCGGGCCGGCCAGATGACCGACGCCGACGGCCGCATCCCGGCGACCCGCACCATCTATTTCGAGTACGACAGCGACGCCATCCGCAACGAGTTCGAGCCGGTGCTGACCGCCCACGCCCGTTTCCTGCGCGCCAACCCCAGCGCCACCGTGATCCTCCAGGGCCACACCGACGAGCGCGGTACTCGCGAGTACAACCTGGCACTGGGCGAGCGTCGTGCCGGCTCTGTCGAGCGCTACCTCAACGTGCAGGGCGTCTCCCCCTCCCAGGTCGAGGTGGTCAGCTACGGCGAGGAACGGCCCGCCGCGCGCGGCGCGAACGAGCAGGCCTACGCCCAGAACCGTCGGGTGGTCTTCGCTTACTGAGCCGGGCCCACACGACGAGGGAGATAGCCATGAGACACGGTCTGAAAAGACTGTGCGGTGCGGGAGCCCTGGTGCTCCCGCTGACCGTTGCAGCGCAGCAGCCGGTGATCGAGGACCTCACCGAGGGCAACCGGGGAGGGGGCTTCTACAGCCAGACGGCGACCCGCGAGGAGGCCGGCGGCAGTCTGGTGATCTTCAACCAGGTGCAGAAGCACCAGGAGGAGATCCGCCAGCTGCGCGGGCAGGTGGAGGAGCTTCGCCATCAGCTCGAGCAGCTGCGTCGCCAGACCCGCCAGCAGTACCTGGACATCGAGGATCGCCTGATGGCGGCGGGCAGCGGCGTCGACCAGGCCGCGCCCCCCGTGGACGAGCAGAGCGCCCGCGAGGTGGCTGAGGCTCCCTCGCCGAGCGGCGACGATGCCGACACCCAGCAGGCCTATCAGGCCGCCTTCGGCCACGTCCAGGCCCGCGAGTTTGGCGAGGCGATTGCCGCCTTCGAGGCCTTCGTCGGCCAATATCCCGACAGCCGGCTAACCGCCAACGCCTACTACTGGCTGGGCGAGCTGCACTCGGCCGAATCCAACCTGGAGGAGGGCGAGACCGCCTTCCGGCGGGTGCTCGAGGACTTCCCCCAGAGCAGCAAGGTACCGGACGCGCTGTACAAGCTGGGCCTGCTCGAGGCGCGCCGCGGGCGGCCGGAAGAGAGCCGGGCCCTGCTCGAGCGGGTGCGTGAGGAGCATCCCGACAGCAGCGCCGCCGGACTGGCCGACGACTTCCTGCGCCAGACGGGCAACTGAGGAGCCGAGATGACCTGCAAGATCGACTATCAGCCCGCGACCGACCTGCTCGACGGCCGCATCATCCTGGTCACCGGCGCCGGCGATGGCATCGGTCGCGCCGCGGCGCTGGCCTTCGCCGGCCATGGTGCCACCGTGATCCTGCTCGGGCGTACCATCGCCAAGCTGGAGAAGGTCTACGACGAGATCGAGGCCGCCGGCGGCCCCCAGCCGGCGATCTTCCCCCTCAACCTCGAGGGCGCCGCGCTCAAGGACTACCACGACATGGCCGAGACCCTGGACAAGGAGTTCGGCCGCCTCGATGGCATCCTGCACAACGCCGGCCTGCTCGGCCGTATCACCCCCTTCGAGCAGTACAATCCTGAGCTCTGGGAGCAGGTGATGCAGGTCAACATCAACGGGCCGATCTGGATGACGCAGGCGCTGCTGCCGCTGCTCAAGAGTTCCCCGGACGCCTCGGTGGTGTTCACCTCGTCGAGTGTGGGGCGCCGCGGACGCGCCTACTGGGGGGCCTACTCGGTCTCTAAGTTTGCCACCGAAGGCTTCGTGCAGGTGCTGGCCGACGAGGTCGAGCACCTGGGTACGCTGCGCGTCAATAGCCTCAATCCCGGCGCCACGCGCACTGCCATGCGCAAGGCCGCCTACCCGGGCGAGGATGCCCAGTCCCTGCGCACCCCCGAGGACATCATGCCCACCTACCTGTGGCTGATGGGCCCGGAGAGCCGCGGCCACAACGGCGAGCAGTTCGATGCCCAGCCGCCCAAAGGGTCAGCCTGAGGGGCCGAGCCGAACGGCAAGGCCCAAAAAAGAAGCCTTCACGCCGTTCAGGCGTGGGGGCTTCATGGCCTCTGGGACTCGAGTGGCGTTCTAACCTTCCAGCACCGCCGTGACCAGCGCCTCGGCGGTCTCGAACCAGAGGTCGGCCGGCCAGCGCCGGTAGTCGTCCTCTTCCTCGATATAGCCATAGCCCACCGCCACGGCAGCCATGCCGGCCGCTCGGGCCGCCTGCATATCGCGAAGGTGATCGCCGATGTACCAGCATTGTGCGGGCGAGGCCGCCAGGCGGCGCGCCGCCTCATGCAGCGGGGCGGGGTCGGGCTTCTTGACCGGCAGATCGTCGGCGCAGAGCAATACCCCGGGCGCGAGACCGAGGGCCTCGACCAGGGGAGCGGCATAGGCGCGGGGCTTGTTGGTGACGATGCCCCAGCGGCCCTCGCGCGCGGCCCAGGCGTTCAGCAGCCGATCCAGCGGGGGGAAGACGCGGCTCTCCTCGGCCACCGACTGGCCATAGGCCTCGAGCAGGAAGGTGCGCGCCGCGTCATGGCCCGGGGCCTGCTTCTCGAGGCCCAGTGCCAGGGTCACCAGGGCGCTACCACCGTTGGAGACCTGGGCGCGGATCAGCGCATAGGGCAGCGCGGGCAGGCCATGATGGTCGCGCAGGGCATTGGTCGCCCGAGCCAGGTCCGGCGCGGTGTCCACCAGGGTGCCGTCTAGGTCGAAGAGCAGGGCCTCGGGCCGCGACGCCGGCATCAGGTCGTCTCCCGCCGGCAGTGCATCAGGTAATTGACCGAGACATCGCGGGTCGAGAGCGAGAATTGGCGCGTGACCGGGTGATAGACCAGGCCGTTCTGCTCGCGCACCGCGAGGCTCGCCTCGCGGCACCAGCTCGCCAGCTCCGACGGGCGGATGAAGCGGCTGTAGTCGTGGGTGCCACGGGGTAGCATGCGCATCACGTACTCGGCGCCGAACACCGCCAGGGCATAGGCCTTGGGCGTGCGGTTCAGGGTCGAGAAGAACACCTGGCCACCGGGCTTCACCAGGGCCGCGCAGGCGCGCACCACCGAGGCCGGGTCGGGCACGTGCTCGAGCATCTCCAGGCAGGTGACGACGTCGAACTCGCCGGGATGCGCGTCGGCCATCGCCTCGACGCTGATGTGGCGATAGTCGACGCCGACGCCTTGATCCCGGGCATGCAGGCGGGCCACGGCCAGTGGCGCCTCGCCCAGGTCGATGCCGGTGACCTCGGCGCCACGATGCGCCATGGCCTCGGCGAGGATGCCGCCGCCGCAGCCGACGTCGAGCACACGCCGTCCGGCCAGGCCCGAACGGGCGTCGATGAAATCCAGGCGCAGCGGGTTGATGTCGTGGAGCGGCTTGAACTCGCCCTGCGGATCCCACCAGCGGTCGGCCAGGGCCTCGAACTTGGCGATCTCCGCCTGATCGACGTTGTCCGCTTGCGGGTGGCTTGCACTCATCTGCTCTCTCCCTGGTATCGCCGACCCGACACGCTGTCAGGCCAGGCTCGGTCCGGTATCATGGCGATTATTGTACCCGCTCCCCGGAGGGCATTCCCATGCTTTCCGGCGGGCCAACCCCCCACCGTGACAGGGACCGCACCATGATCAACAAGGCCGTTCTTCCCGTTGCCGGGTTCGGCACGCGCTGTCTCCCGGCCTCCAAGGCCATTCCCAAGGAGATGATCACCATCGTCGATCGACCGGTGATCCAGTATGTCGTCCAGGAGGCCGTGGCCGCGGGGATCCGCGACATCGTGCTGGTGACCCACGGCACCAAGAGCGCCATCGAGAACCACTTCGACAAGCACTTCGAGCTCGAGGCGAGCCTCGAGGCCAAGGGTAAGACCGAGCTGCTTGAGGAGCTGCGCTCCATCGTGCCGGCCGACGTCAACATCATCAGCGTGCGCCAGCCCGAGCCGCTGGGCCTCGGTCACGCGGTGCTCTGTGCCCGCCCGGTGGTGGGCGACGACGAACCCTTCGCGGTGCTGTTGCCCGACGTGCTGGTCGACGACGAGGGCCTCGCGCGCAATGATCTGGCGGGCATGATCGGCTCCTTCGAGACGACCGGGCACAGCCAGCTGATGGTCGAGGAGGTGCCCCATGCGCTGGTCCACAAGTACGGCATCGTCGATATCGGCGGCGAGCTGCCGGGACCCGGCGAGTCGCGGCCGATCGCCGGCGTGGTCGAGAAGCCGCCGGTGGACGAGGCGCCCTCCGATCTCGCGGTGATCGGGCGCTACGTCCTGCCCGGACGGATCTTCCCGCTGCTCGCCGACACGCCGCCGGGCGCCGGCAACGAGATCCAGCTGACCGATGCCATCGAGACCCTGCGCCGCGAGGAGGGGGTCGACGCCTTCCGCATGCAGGGCAAGACCTACGACTGCGGCCATCAGCTGGGGTATCTGGAGGCGATTCTCGCCTACGGTCGGCGCCATCCACGCTACGGGCAGGGCTTTCGCGAGCTGCTCACGCGCTACGCGGACGGGGAGTGAAGCGATGCGGGTATTGATCCACGGCAGCGAGCTGGCCGCGGCCACCGCGGCGGCTGCGCTCTCCTGGGTGGGCCACCGCGTGGCCTGGCTGCCTCACGCCTCGGCCGACTGGCCAACCCTGGCGCAAAGCCGCTGGCTCTTGAGCGAGCCGGAACTGATGGGCCGGCTCGAGGAGGGGCTGGCCCAGGGCAGCCTGCGGATACTGCCCCAGGACGAGCACGACGTCGACGACGAGCCCTTCGATGTGATGTGGCTCGCCGTCTCGCCCGACCAGCGTCCGGACGCCGCCGCGTGCGTCGAAAAGCGGATGGCGAGCCTCTGCCCCGGGGCCGTGCTGATCAACAACTCCACCTTCCCGGTCGGCGAGACCGAGCAGCTGGAAGCACGCCTGGCCGGCTGCCGGGCGGTGGCGCTGGCCGACTTGCTCGAGGAGGGGCGGGCGTGGGAGACCTTCACTCGCCCCTCGCGCTGGCTGCTCGGCTGCGACGACGACCGGGCGGCGCGGCAAGTGCGCGAACTGCTGCGCGCCTTCAACCGTCGGCGCGAGGTGATCCAGCGTATGCCGCGCCGCGCCGCGGAGCTCACCAAGCTGGCCATCAACGGCATGCTCGCGACGCGCATCAGCTACATGAACGAGATCGCCGGACTCGCCGACAGCCTGGGCGTGGACGTAGAGCACGTGCGTCAGGGCATGGGCGCCGATTCGCGCATCGGCTACGAGTATCTCTATCCCGGTTGCGGCTTCGGCGGCCCCAACTTCTCCCGCGACCTGATGCGCCTGGCCCATGTCCAGTCGGCGAGCGGGCGCCACTCGGCGCTGCTCGACCAGGTGCTCGACATCAACGAGCACAAGAAGGAGACGCTGTTTCGCAAGCTGTGGTCCCACTTCCATGGCCGCCTGGGCGGACGCAGCGTGGCCATCTGGGGGGCAGCCTTCAAGCCGGGCACGGCGCGCATCGATCAGGCGCCGGTGCTGACGCTGCTGCGCGCCCTCTGGGCCCAGGGGGTGACAGTGCGCCTCCACGATCCCGCCGCGATCCCCGCGGTGCTCGCCGAGGTCGGCGAGCACCCGCTGCTCGAGGTGTTCGACGCCGACCCGCTGACGGCCTGCGAGGGCGCCGATGCGCTGATGCTGGTCACCGAGTGGAAGGCCTACTGGAACCCCGACTGGCCGCGGCTGACCGACCTGCTCAGTGAGAAGCTGCTGCTCGACGGCCGCAATATCTATGATCCGACCCATGTCGCGGCCTGCGGCCTGCATTATCGGGGCATCGGCCGCCGCGCCGACCCGTGAGGGAGCCGGGCGTCGTGTCCCACCTGAGGTCTCGATACCCAAGGAAACGGCCCCGCCAATTGGCGGGGCCGTCGTCCGTCAGCGGGCAGCGCCGAGGCGCCGATGCCCTGGCTGACACGCCATACCGGGAGAACCTCAGGCGAAGTTCTGAGCCACGAAGTCCCAGTTGAGCACGCTCCAGACGTTCTCGAGGTACTTCGGGCGGGCGTTGCGATAGTCGATGTAGTAGGCGTGCTCCCACACGTCGATGGTCAGCAGCGGCGTCTGGCCATGGGCGATGGGGGTGTCGGCATTGCTGGTGTTGACGATGTCGACGCCGCCGTCATCGGTCTTGATCAGCCACGTCCAGCCGGAGCCGAAGTTGCCGGCCGCCTGGGCGTTGAAGGTCTCCTTGAACTTCTCGAAGGAGCCGAACTTGGCGTTGATGGCCTCGGCCAGTGCACCGGTCGGCTCGCCGCCGCCGTTGGGAGAGAGGCAGTGCCAGTAGAAGGTGTGGTTCCAGACCTGCGCCGCCTGGTTGAACAGGCCGCCGGAGGAGGCCTGGATGATCTCTTCCAGGGACTTGTCGGCATCGGCGGTCCCGTCGGTCAGCTCGTTGAGCTTGTTCACGTAGGTCTGATGATGCTTGCCGTAGTGATACTCGAGGGTCTCGGCCGAGATGTGCGGTTCCAGAGCGTTCTTGTCATACGGCAGTGCGGGCAGTTCAAATGCCATCGAGTCTCTCCTTGTCGTCAGCGGTGTCGTAACAGCACCCCATGGTGGGCATCGGGACGCCGGGATTCAAGACTCCTCGTCGATGTTGACCGGGAACCGTGCGTTCCGATGACAAAAAACCTTACACTATCAGGACGATGTGTCGGTGCTGTCGCAGCATCATAGCACCCGGCCAGGAGGGCGCCAATTGCGCGGCCCGCCGGGAGCGGCGACCCCGGCCAACCACCCCGAGAGAAGGAGTTCGTCATGGCAGAGCACCCGGATGACCGCCGGCACCCCCGACCGATCGTGCCGGACCCGGATGCCAGCCTGTCGGCGCCGCGAGTACACCATCCCACTCCCCCGCGGGTCTGGCCACTGTGGCTGCTGATCCTGCTGCTGATCGCCGCCGGTGCGGCGCTCGCCTGGGCCGGTTGGCAGGAGCGTGCTCGCCTGCAGGCCGAGCTTGCCCGGGTCAGCGGCGAGCTCTCCAACATGCATGCGCGTTTCGATGCCGAGCAGGGCAGGGGAGAGGCGCTCAATGCGTTGCAGTCGCGCCTGGACGAGCTTTCCAACCTGGAAGCCGAGGTCGATGCGGTCCTCGACCGTCGCCTGGCTGAACTCGAGAATGAGCTCACGACCGAGCTCGAGACCGCGCGGGCAGCGCAGATGGCCCCCCTCGAAGAGCGCCTGGCGCGCCAGCAGGCCCGGCTCGCCTCGCTCGTGGAGCAGGCCGCGACCCGCGACGCCACCCTGGCCGCGACCCGCACCTCTCTGGATGCCCTGGAGCGTGCCGGCGAGGAGGGCCGCGCCGCGCTGGGCGAGCGACTGGCGACCCTCGAGCAGGCCCGCGAGACGCAGGCCGACGGCGTGGAGACGCTCCAGGAGCGCATGGAGACCCTGGAAGCACAGCTGACGCAACTCGACGGCCGAGTTGAAGCCGCGGCGGGATCACGCGATGATGTCCATCAACGAATGGAAGCGCTGGACAGCGGGCTTCAAGAGATGGCCTCCGGGCTGCGCGAGCTGCGTCAGTCCCAGCTCGTCCTGAGCGCCCAGCTCGAGGCCCTGCGCCAGTGACATCTCCCCGTCAGGGATCGATGCCCATGGATAATCGCGTGTTGACTCGCCTCACGGCGGCCACGCTGTGTCTCGGCCTGGCGCCTGGCGTCCAGGCCCTCGAGGCGACGGTCGAGGGCGTCGAGGACGAGCTGGCCGAGAACGTGCGCCTCTATCTCGACGAACTCGAGGCCGGGCAGTACAGCCCCGAGCGCCTGAAGAGCGAGGTGTTGCGGCGCAGCAGCGAGGCCCTGCGGGTCTTCGGCTACTATTCGCCCAGCATCCGCACGCGTTTCGACGACCCCGAGGCCCCCGAGGAGGTGACACTCGTCATCGATCCCGGGGCGCCGGTGCGCATCGAGGTTCTCGAGCTCTCCGTGACCGGAGACGCCGCCGATGACCCCCTCTTCGTGGAAGCCATCGATGACTTTCCCCTGGCGCAGGGGGACCGGCTTCGCCACGCGCCCTTCGACAGCCTGCGCAGCACGCTGGCCAACCAGGCCCTGCAGCGCGGCTACTTCGACTGGTCTTTCACCGACCGGCGCATGGAAGTGAGACCCTATGCCCAGAGCGCCCGGCTCTATCTGGCACTCGACAGCGGCCCGCGTTACCGCTTCGGCGAGGTGACGTTTCAGGGCCATCACATCGAGACCGAGCGGCTGGCAAACCTTGCGACCTTCGAACGCGGGGATCCCTACCTGGCAAGCCAGGTGGCCAGGCTCAACGAGCGCCTGGGCCAGACCGAGTGGTTCGCCTCAATGAGCGTGCGCCCGCGCCTCGAGCGCGACCTGGAGCGACTGGCGCTGCCGGGCGAAGCATCCGGCTGGTGGCAGGCGCTCGACCTGGAGGGCCGGGAGCCGGCACCACCGGCGGCACGCATCGAGGCCGAGGCGCTGCTGGCGGCCAACGCCCTCCAGCGTTCGGCCGAGGTCCCGATCGATGTCACGGTGACGCCGGCGGACCGCCACCAGTTCGAGGTCGGCCTGGGCTATGCCACCGACGTGGGGCCCCGCATCCGCCTCTCCTGGGATCAGCCCTGGGTCAATCGCTACGGTCACGGCCTCGACCATGACCTCTATCTGTCGGGGCCGGAGCAGCGGTTTTCCGGCCTCTATACGATGCCCCTGGCCCATCCGCTGCGCGACAGCTATCGCCTCCAGTACGGCCTGCGCAACAAGGACAGCGAGGACACTCGCGCCTTCGAGAGCACCGTGGAGATCGCCCGCCACTGGAAATTCGACAGCGACTGGACGGCCGGTAACAACTGGACCTTCGCCAGAGACTGGGAGCAGTCGCTCTACCTGCGGAGCACCTACGAGGACTTCACCCAGGCCGGCGTCTCCAACGAGGTCCTGCTGCTCTATCCCGGCATCAGCTGGACCCGCACCCGCACCCGCAACCCCGCCTTCCCCACCTGGGGGGATCGCCAGCTCCTGGCGTTCGAGTACTCCAGCGAGGCCTGGGGCTCGGCGGCCGAGTTCCTGCGTATCACCGGTGACAGCGAATGGATCCGCATGCTGGGCGATGACAATCGCTTCATCGGCCGGGTCGGGTTCGGCAGCATCACCACCGATGACTTCGCGGACATCCCCCCGTCACTGCGCTTCTTCACCGGCGGTGACCGCAGCCTGCGCGGCTACGCCTACGAGAGCATCGCCCCCGAGGACGAGGAGGGGGACCTGATCGGCGGCGAGCAGCTGCTGACCCTCGGCCTCGAGGCCCAGCGGCGCGTTGCCGGTAAGTGGTGGTTGGCGGCCTTCGTCGACACCGGCGATGCGTTCAACGACTGGTGGCCGAGCGACCTGAAGACCGGGGCGGGCCTGGGGGTGCGCTGGATCTCGTCGGTCGGCCCCATCCGTTTCGACGTCGCGCACCCCTTCGATATCGAGGATACCTTTCGCATCCACTTCTCCATCGGACCGGAATTCTGAGAGCCAACGTCTTGAGAAAGCGCGCCGTGACCTGGGCCCTGGCCCGCCTGATGATCCTCCTGCCCGTATGGCTGATAGGCCTCGTGCTGCTGCTGCTGGGCTTGGCCCTGTCACCCTGGGGCACCGGCGTGCTGCTCGAGCAGGGCGCCAAGCGCGGCTTCTATGAGCTGGGCGGGGTCGAGGGCGCGCCACTCGATCGCCTGGTGCTCGAGGACCTGCGCCTGAACGCAGGGCCGGCGCGAATCGCCCTGTCGCGCCTGGAGCTCGCCTGGTCCGAGGATTGCCTGCTCAGGGGGCGCCTGTGCATCGAGCGCCTTGCCCTGGATGGCGCCGATATCCGCCTGGCCGAGATGGCGCCCGCGGCAGCGGCGCCACCGCCCGCCCCGAACGGCGAGCCGCTCGACCAGATCCAGCTGCCTTTTCCGTTCGAGCTGCGCGAGCTGTCGCTGGTCGATGTGAACCTGCAGCTCGCCGACGGCACGCGGCTCGCCTGGGCCTCGTTCACCAGTGCACTACGCGCCGAGCAGGGCACCCTGACCCTGCTGCCCACCCGCCTCGCCGGCACGCGGCTGACCCTGCCGCTCTCGGCGGGCACGCGACTCGCCCTGAATGAGGCCGAACACGAGGGGCCGAGGCTCACCGCCCAGGCCATCGACGCCGCTACCGCCGTCCACTCACCGCTGCCCGCCCAGGCCGCCGCCGAGCGGGAGGGCGTGGCCGACCTGCCCCTGGCGGAGCAGCCGCGCCGCGAGCTGCCCGAAGTGGCCCTGCCCCTGGCGGTGGAGGTGCCGGAGCTGCTCGTCGAGGACTTTCGCGTGGGCGGCGCCGTCGAGGCTGGCGTGGAGCGCCTGCGACTGCGCATGAGTGCCCGAGACCATGAGATCGCGATCGACACCCTGACGCTCGCGAGCCCCGATGCCGACGCCGAATTCGAGGCGCGACTGACACTGCGTGACGACTACCCCCTTCGGGCGCACCTGGCCGCGGATCTCTATCTGCCGGAGCGCATGCCGGCCCTCGACGGCGAGCGCATCGCGCTTGACGTCGCCGGCAGCCTCGCCAAGCTCGAGGTCGACCTGGCCCTCGCGGGGCCGGTCGCGGCTCGGCTGACGGCCCGCCTCGACGCCCTGGACCCGACGCTGCCCTTCGAGGCGTCGCTGGAAAGCGAGGCCCTGCAGTGGCCGCTGCCCACCCAGGCCAGGAGAACCGACGAGTCCGCCGAGGTCCAGACGCAGGACCAGGCGCAAGAAGGCAACGCGCCAGGTGAGCCGCCGACGGAGCCGTGGCGGGCCGAGGCGCTCTCGCTGCGTTTGGCCGGCAGCCTGGTCGACTATCGGGCCGAGCTCTCCCTGTCCGCCGTGGGCCCGACGCTACCGCGCACCGATCTCTCGCTGATCGGCACCGGCAGCCTGAGCCATTTCGCCTGGTCGCCGCTGACCGTGAACCAGCAGGGCGGGGTGATCGTCAGCCGCGGCCAGATCGACTGGGAGCAGGGCCTTGACGCCACGGCCGTGCTCTCCCTGGACGGCATCCATCCCGGCCATTTCGTCGAGGGGCTCGAGGGTCGCCTGGGCGGCGGTGCCGAGGTGAGCTTCGCTCAGGACGCCGACGGCTGGCGAGTCGAGGTCCCGTCCCTGGACATCCAGGGGGTGCTGGACGATCGGCCGCTCTCCCTCGAGGCGGTGCTTAGCGGCAACAGCGAGATGCGCTGGTCGCTTGAGACCCTCGATTTCCGCCAGGGCAGCAATCGGCTCAGCGCCGCGGGCACGGTCAGCCAGTCATCGCTGGACCTGCGCGGCGAGCTGGACCTGCCGTCCCTCAATAGCCTCTATCCCGGCCTCGACGGCGTCCTCGACGGCGAGTTCATCGCCCAGGGCAGCCTCGAGGCGCCTCGGCTCGATCTCGACCTGGCCGGGCGCGAGCTTGCCTTCAACGACAACCGGCTGTCGCGCCTGGATCTCGAGGCGAGCGTCGCCGGCCTGACGGATCCCGAGCTCGCCGTGACGCTGGACGCCCGTGATATCGCCGCCGGCGGACAGCAGATCACCGCGCTGACGCTGGACCTCGAGGGGCAGCAGACGGCGCATCGGCTGCGCCTGGCCATGGACGGCGGTGAGGGCCTGCCGGTCTCGCGGCTGGCCCTGACCCTCGAGGGGGGCCTGGACACGGCCCGCGAGCAGTATCGGGGCACCCTGGCGCCGCTGGAGATCGACAGCGCGTTCGGCGACATCCGCCTCGCCGAGGCGCTGACCTTCGCGGCCAATCTCCCCGAGGGCTCGGCCCGGGTGGCCCCCTTCTGCCTGAGCCGCCGTCAGGGCGGAGACGTCTGCCTCGTCGAGCCGCTCGAGGCCTCGGCCGAGGCCGGGCGCGCCGCCCTCGAGATCCGCGGCCTGCCGATGGCCATGGTCGACAGCGTGATGCCCCCCGGATGGCGCATCGGCGGCGAGAGCGCCGGCGCTCTCGCCGCCAGCTGGTCGGGCGGGGGCGAGCGCTGGCAGCTCGACGCCGACCTCGACAGTCGCGCCGAGGTGACCGGCGAGGACGCCTATGGCCAGCCCTGGGCGGTGCCCGGCACCAGCCTGAACGTGGCGGTGGAGGCCAGCGAGGCCCGCGCGGATCTCGAGCTGATCGTGGGCCTGGCGGACACCGGCGAAGTGCGCCTGGCACTCGGCATCATCGATCCGCTGGGCGACAGCACGCTGGACGGGCAGCTGCGCGTCGATGACCTGCGCCTGGCGCCTTACCGTCCCCTGGTCGCCGGCCTGGAGACCCTCGAGGGCGGCCTGGACGGCGATATTCGCATCGCCGGCAGCCAGGAGGCCCCGCGGCTGGACGGCCGGCTCGCCCTGACCGGGCTGAGGGCCGGTGGGCTGGACCTGCCCCTGGAGGTGCAGGACGGCGAGCTCACCGTCAACCTGGCCGGCGACCGGGCCGACCTCGACGGCTTCCTGGCCGCCGAGGAAGGCCGCCTCATGATCGACGGCAACGCCCAGTGGCCGACCGGCGGCGGATGGCAGGCGGCCATCGACCTGAGTGCCGTCGACGATCCCCTGCTGGCGGTCCTGCCGAGCTTCGGTCGCCTGCGCCTCGCCCCCGACCTGCGCGTGCGTGCCGACCCCGAGCGACTCCAGGTGCGCGGCACGGTCGAGATCCCCTGGGCCAGGCTCCAGGTGGGCGAGGTACCCAAGTCGGCGCAGGCGCCAAGCCCAGACGAGGTGATCATCACCGAAGAAGACGATCGCCGTGCTGCCGAAGCCGAGGCGGAGGCCAGGGCGCAGCGCCAGCCCGGCGAATCCACCGCCGAGGCCATGGCCAAGGCCGGGATGGCCACCGACATCCGGATTAACCTGACGCTGGGCCCGGACATGCAATTGGAGGCCTACGGCCTGGAGTCGGAGCTCCAGGGCAACCTCGAGGTGCGCCAGCAGAGCGGCCCGGTCCAGCTGTTCGGGGATGTCAGCCTGGTCGACGGCCGCTTCCGGGCCTACGGCCAGGACCTGATCATCCGCGAGGGAATCATCTTCTTCAGCGGTCCGCCGGGGCAGCCCCGGCTCGACTTCGAGGCGATTCGCAATCCTGACGCCACCGAGGACGACGTGATCGCCGGACTCCGGGTGGCCGGCGAGGCATCGGCCCCGAGCCTGGAGATCTTCTCGGAGCCGGCCATGAATGAGAGCCGCGCACTCTCTTACCTGCTGCGCGGCCGTGCCCCGGACAGCAGCGGCGGGGCCGACGGCGCCTTGACCTCGGCGCTGATCGGCCTGACGATCGGCAAGACCGGAAACGCCGTGGGGGCGGTCGGCGAGGCCTTCGGCATCCAGGATCTCAGCCTCGATACCGCCGGCACCGGCGAGCAGAGCCAGGTGGTGGTCACCGGCAATCTCACCGACCGGCTGAGCGTCGGCTACGGCGTGGGGGTGTTCTCGCCCATCGCCGAGATCTCGCTGCGCTACAAGCTGTGGCGCAACCTCTACCTCGAGGCGGTGTCCGGCGCCGCGCAGGCGGTGGACATGATCTATACCTTCAGCCTGCCGGGTGATCCGCCGGCGCCCTGACCGGCCACCCGCCCCATATGCCATTGCGCCCGCCCCACGACGCCTCGAGGGAGCGGGCGACCACCGACAAGGAGCGAATCCCATGCCACTCCACCCCGTTCATGCGCCCCCCGGGCGCGAGACACCGCTGCCGATCAGCGGCCACCATCTGGTCAACGGGTATGCCATGCGCCCCCCCTGGCCCGAGGGCATGCAGGAGATCGTGCTGGGCCTGGGCTGCTTCTGGGGCGCGGAGCGACTGTTCTGGGAGCTGCCCGGGATCCACGTCACCGCCGTGGGCTATGCCGGCGGCGTGACCGCGAATCCCACCTACGAGGAGACCTGTAGTGGCCGTACCGGTCATGCCGAAGTGGTGCGGGTGGTCTTCGACCCCCAGGTGGTCGACCTCGCCGCGCTGCTGCGCGTGTTCTGGGAGGCGCATGATCCCACCCAGGGCAACCGCCAGGGCAACGACATCGGCAGCCAGTATCGCTCGATCATCCTCACCACCAGCGAGGAACAACGCCGGCTCGCCGAGCAGAGCCGCGAGGCCTACGGCGAGGCGCTGTCGCGCAGTGGCCAGGGACTCATCACCACCGAAATCGAGCCGCTCGAGGCCTTCTACTACGCCGAGGAGTACCACCAGCAGTACCTGGCGAAGCACCCCAATGGCTACTGCGGCCTGAAGGGCACCGGCGTCAGCTGCCCGATCGGTTGAGTCTCGCGCGTTTCGCTGGTGTGATGGCAGCGTCGTGAAGGCACGTCAGCGACGTTACTGCTGAAGCCGCGCCAGTCCTTCCGTCAACCCGTTCATGTCATCACTCATATAATCGCTTTCAAATTCGGCCTCGTCGAACATCTGCTTCGCGTTGTAGACCTCGATATGACTGTGAAACTTCTTCAACACCCCATCCTGCTCCAATGACTTGAGAACGCGGTTGATATGCACCGGCGACAGACCCAGGATGTTGCCCAGCAGCCGTTGGGATACGGGAAATACGAAGGAGGCCAGGTCGATCTCCTGTATCTTGTCGAGACGCAGGTAGGTCTCGATCACGAAATGCAGGAGTCGCGAGCGCGCGTCGCGATGGAGACTGATCAGCATGCGCTCGGTGAGCAGGGCTTCCTGACGGCTGATATTGGCAAACAGGGCGATCGTCAGGGGCGTGGAAGCCGCGATGAGGTCGACGATACTTTCATGGTGGAACGGCTGAATCGTGCCCCGGGTGATCATGCTGGCTTCGCTCACGTGCCTCATGAAAGTGAATTCCCTGATCCCGATGATATCCCCGGGCAGCAGCAACTCGATCACCTGTTGGTCGCCATCACTGGTACTGCGATGGCTACAGGCCCAGCCACTCTGCAGGATGAACAACTCGCCGATCTTGGTGCGGGGTCGCCAGAGCAGCTGATTCTTCACGGCGGGCTGACTATGTTGCTCAAACTCGGCGAGCAGCCCTTGTTCCGATTCGCTCAAGTTGACATATCGCGCCATGTTGCTTTGGAAGAGGCTCATGCCTTGCCTCTTGGCAGCGGGCTGGTCGGGTGGTCTGGGGATATGCAGGCTCCCACTTGTCTAATAGACAATATGGCTATTAGTTTGCGTTTTAAGTTTAGTGTAGTAGCACCCGCCGGCGGGTGCCATGACGTGTCCCGTCGAGGACAGGCCATCAGGTGGCTGCCTGGGAGGTGGCGGCTCCGAGGTGCTTTGGTCGAGGCCCGCGTTATCCGCGGGCCGCGCTGGGTAGGACATGGCCGACGGTCATCTCGCGGGGCTGGCAGGGGGCCGACAGCAGTTCCTCGGCTTCCTTGAGAATCTGAAACTGCGCCCGTGCCTGGCCAATGCACTCATTCAACCAGGCATTCAAGTCAGGGATGGCGTTGTAGGCCTGCAGACGCTCGTAGAAGCGGCGCGAACGCCACTCCTCGAGCTCGGCGCGACTCAGTTCCTGAGCGGCCATCTCATCTTCATAGATGAAGAAATGGCCCTGTCCATGCAGGTCGGGCCAGGGGCCCGCGGCCGGCTCGCCAAGCCGAGGCGGTTCGATCGGAAGCGTGGCGGCGACCTCGTTCAGGGCACGGACGCGCTGCCGACTCTCTTCGGCCAGGGCCTGCAATAGCGTGCTGATGCCGATGTGATAGGTCAGGAAGCGCAACGATAGCCAGTGATAGCGATGATATTCGTTGTACTCATGCCCACTGGCCCGCCCCAGCAGGTCCTCGACCATGGTGACGACGCTGGTCGGGCGCTCTGCCTGCCTGAGAAAGTGGTTGTTTTGATAGGTGACGCTTGGCGTGTTCACGATGGGTTTCACCTCTGGCGGCATGTTGATGAGCGGGAGGTTGTGATTGTCCCGAATGACAGCCGACCTTCCCTGTTTGGAAAGCAGATTAGGAAAGGTTGCCGTCTGCGTCTGCCAACCTGGGTTAAGGTCCCTCGCTTTATTTGTGGCGCACCGAACCCAGCGCAGAGTGAGGTGCCGACTTCGTCGATTGCCACTCCCGCAGTTGTTGGCTGAATCGCCGCGCCAGCCAACTGGTGAGCCGACCCTGGTGCCACTCCACGAACCCGACATGCCCGCCGTGCCGGGCGAGTTCCACCCGCACCGCAGGCGATGGCCTGGGGAATCGCGTGAAGAGCGCCGGCGGCATGAAGGGATCATCGTCGGCGTGCAGCATCAGCATGGGCAGCATGTTGCCGCCCAGGGAGACCCCGTGTCGACGGCGTGCCGCGTCGGAGTCAGGGTATCAGGATAACCACGGCTCAGAGCGCACGACGCGACTCGCTGTCCGTCGCCAGCGCCTGCCAGAGGGCCTCGATGGCGGGCTGGTCCAGGCCCCGGCGGCGGTAGAGGCGGACCTCCAGCGGCACGTCCCAGCGGGCATCGCCGGCGCGCACCAGGGTGCCAGCGGCCAGGGTCTCCTGCACCACGCGCTCGGGCAGCCAGCCCAGCCCGTAGCCCAGGCCGACCAATTCGCGGATGTTGCCGCTCTGGATGCTCTCGTGGAGCACCCGGAAGTCCGGCGCGCCGGGGATCCCCGCCAGATGGCGGCGCAGGGCCATGTCCGTCACTCCCCGCGGGTGGTAGGCGATCAGCGGCAGGCTGGCACGCAGGCCCGTCTCCAGGGCGAAGCGGGGCCGCCCGTCGGGCTCGGGCAGCGACACCGGTACCAGTCGTTCGCTGTCGAGGCAGCGATGCTCGAGGTCCTCGGTCTCGGGCATCTGCGGCCCTTCGTCCCGCGGCCAGTAGGTGAGCACCAGGTCACACTCGTCGCGGGAGAGCGCCTCGAAGAAGTCGTTGGCCAGCCAGCCGGTGGCCCGCAGATAGGGCGTCAGCGGCGGCGGGGTACTCCAGCTGGCGAGCCAGGCCGGCAGGAAGTGCGCCAGCAGGCTCTGCGGCGCCGCCAGCCGCAGCTGGCTGGCCTGCTCCTCGGCCAGGTGGGCCAGCCGCTGCCGGGTCGCCGCGACCCGGCGCGTGACCTCCAGGCTCAGCGCCAGGAACTCCTCGCCGGCCGGGGTCAGCGACAGCGGCAGGGTCTGGCGGTTGATCAGGGTCGTGCCCATGCCCTCCTCGAGCAGCTTGATGCGTCGGGAGAAGGTCGGCTGGGTGACGTTCTGCTCCTCCGCCGCGCGCGAGAAGTGCTGGGTCCTCGCCAGGACGATGAAGTCTTCCAGCCATCGCAATTCCATGTCGATCCTCGAGACGGGGCCGGGGCTCACCCCCGGCATTGTGCCACACCTGTGTCGGGGCCTCAGTCGATCCGCCCTTCCTCCACGGCGTGGCAGGCCACCTGGCTGCCGTCATCGGCGGCGATCAGCTGCGGAATCTCGCTGCGGCAGCGTGCATTGGCGTGAGGGCAGCGCCCGTGGAAGACGCAGCCCGAGGGTAGGTTGACCGGCGTGGGCACCTCACCCTGCAGGCGGATGTGCTGTGGCCGGTCATCCTCGAGGCGCGGAATCGCCGACATCAGCGCCTGGGTATAGGGGTGTCGCGGCCGGGCGAAGAGCGTCGCCGTCGGCGCCACCTCGCAAACCCGGCCCAGGTACATCACCGCCACCCGGGTGCCGAAATGCTCGACCACCGCCAGGTCGTGGGTAATGAACAGGTAGGTCAGGTTGCGCTGCTGCTGCGCCTCCATCAGCAGGTTGAGCACCTGGGCCTGAATCGACACGTCCAGCGCCGAGATCGGCTCGTCGGCGACGATGAACTCCGGGTCGACGGCGAGCGCGCGGGCAATGGCGATGCGCTGTCGCTGGCCACCGGAGAACTCGTGGCCATAGCGAGCCCCCCAGTCGGCGGCGATGCCCACCGAGGCCATCACCTCGGCGACCTGGTCCCTGACCCGTTGCGTCGACCAGTCCGGATGGTGCAGGCGGATCGGCTCCTCCAGGGTCTGCTGGATGGTCATGCGCGGGTTCAGCGACGCATAGGGGTTCTGGAAGATCATTTGCATGCGGCGGCGATAGGGCATCAGCGCCTTATGGGATAGGTCGTCGATGCGTTCGCCGTCATAGCGGATCTCGCCGGCACTCGGGTGCAGCAGCCCCATCACGGTGCGCGCCACGGTGGACTTGCCACAGCCGGACTCACCGACCACGCAGAGCGCCTCGCCGCGCTGGATGTCCAGGTCGACCCCGTTGATGGCGTGAACATGCTTCTGCTCGCGGACCAGCTTTCCTCCCTTGAACTTGAGCTGCTCGAGGAAGTCGCCGGAGAGCGAGAAGCGCTTCTCCACGCCGCGAATCTCCAGCAGCGGAGAGGCGGGCTCGGCGGCGGTGGCGTGGGCAGTCGAACTCATCAGCGGATCTCCTCGGCCGGAATGCGCTCACGATCGAGCATCTCGGCGACCATGTGGCAGGCGACCCGGCAGTTGCCGGAGGTCACGAAGTCGGGCACCTCGTCGGTGCAGGCGTGGCGGGTCGAGCCGTCGGCGCGCGCCACGAAGCCGCAGCGCGGATGGAAGGCGCAGCCGCTCGGCAGGTTATCCAGCGACGGCATGCTGCCGGGGATCTGGTTGAGGCGTGCGCCGGGCGTGGCCATCTGCGGCAGGGCGTTGATCAGCCCTTGGGTATAGGGATGCTGCGGGTCGTTGATGATCTCCCGGGTCGGGCCCTGCTCGATCACCCGGCCGGCATACATCACCAGCATGCGCTGGGTGACCTGGCTGACTACGCCCAGGTCGTGGGTGATCAGGATCAGGCCGACATTGTGCTTCTCGCAGAGCTCGAGCAGCAGCGCCATGATCTCGGCCTGGATGGTCACGTCCAGCGCCGTGGTCGGCTCGTCGGCGATGATGATGTCGGGGTCGAGCAGCAGCGCGATGGCGATGATCACCCGTTGGCGCATGCCGCCGGAGAGCTCGTGGGGATACTGATCCAGGCGCGCCGAGGGGGAGGGAATCTGCACCTGCTCGAGCTTGCGCAGCGAGATCGCCCGGGCCTCCTTGGTGGAGATGCGCCGGTGCGCCTTGAGGCACTCGACCATCTGCTCGCCGATGGTCAGCACCGGGTTCAGGGTCATCATCGGATCCTGGAAGATCATCGACATGCGGTGCCCGCGCACGTGACGCAGGCCGCGGTCACTCATGGCGGTGAGTTCCTGGCCGTCGAAGTGGATGCTGCCGCCGGCGATGTAGCCGGGCTTGGCGATCAGGTTGAGCAGGCTGAAGGCCGCCACCGACTTGCCGGCGCCGGACTCGCCCACGATGCCTAGGCGTTCGCCGCGCTCCAGGCTGAAGCAGACGTCACGCAGGGCCTGCACGTCACCGCGGCGCAGGGCGAAGCGCACGTCGAGGTTGGTTACGTCGAGGAGTGCCATGGGAATCAGCCCTTGTAGAGTCGCGGGTTGAGGACGTCGCGCAGCCAGTCGCCGAGCAGGTTGATCACCAGCACGAGAATGACCAGCATTGCCCCGGGGATCAGGGTGATCCACCAGGAGCCCGACTGGATGTAGTCGAAGCCCGACTTGATCAGCGAGCCCAGCGACGGGTGCGTTTCCGGCATGCCGAGCCCCAGGAACGACAGCGCCGCCTCGGAGATGATGGCGTTGGCCACCTGCACCGTGGAGATCACGAAGATCGGCGACAGGGTGTTGGGCAGGATGTGGCGGAACATGATGCGTCGGCTGGAGAAGCCCATGACCCGGGCGGCGTCGACGTACTCCTTGCTGCGCTCGGCGAGTACCGAGGCGCGCACCGTGCGCGCGTACTGGGGCCACTCCGCCAGGCCGATGATCAGCACCAGCAGCGGCACCGCGTAGTCACTGTAGGTGGCGCCGCCGAAGGCCGCCTTGACCAGGGCGCCGACCACGATGGCGACCATCAGGGTAGAGAACGACAGCTGGATGTCGGCCAGGCGCATCAAAAAGGCGTCGACGCGCCCGCCGAGGTAGCCGGCGAGCAGCCCGAAGCTGACGCCGAGCAGGGCCTGCAGCGCCACGGCGCCGAAGCCGATGATCAGCGACACCCTGGCGCCGTAGAGGATGGTCGAGAGCAGGTCGCGGCCCTGGGCGTCGGTGCCCATCACGTAGGCCGGATCGCTGCCGTCGATCCAGAAGGGCGGCAGCTCCGAGGCGAGGATGTCGATCTGCGCCAGGTCGTAGGGGTCCATCGGCGCCAGCCACGGGGCCAGCACTGCGACGCCGACCAGCACGATGAACACCAGCAGGCTGAGCTGGGCGACCGGATCGCGCTTGAAGCTGTAGAGCAGGTAGGAGCCGCGGAAACGCGACCAGCGGCTCGCCACCGGCGCGGCTGCCATGGAAGAGTTCGTGGTTGTCATGCGGGTTTCCCTGTCAGCTTGACGGTGGGATTGACCAGGCCGTAGATGAGGTCGACCAGGGTGTTGGTGATCACGAAGATCAGCCCCACGATCATCAGGTAGGTCACGATCAGCGGCACGTCGGAGCGCTGGATGGCGTTGAGGAACATCAGCCCCATGCCCGGCCACTGGAAGACCGTCTCGGTGAGGATGGTGTAGGCCACCAGGGTGCCGATCTGCACGCCGCCCACGGTGATCACCGGCAGCATGGTGTTCTTCAGCGCATGGATGAAGTAGATCCGGCGCAGCGAGATGCCCTTGGCGCGGGCGAACTTCACGTACTCGGACTGCAGCACCTCTAGCATCTCGGCGCGGATCAGCCGGATGAACAGCGGCAGCATGATCGAGGCCAGCGAGACCGCCGGCAGCACCAGGTAGGTCAGCCCCTCGAGCGAGGCGAAATTGCTGTCCCAGGTGCCGAAGACGTTGACGGGGTCGCCACGCCCGTAGGCCGGCATGCCGCCGTCGGTGGAGAGCGCCTCATTGAGCCAGGCGCCCCAGCCGGTATCGGCGGGGAAGGGCGCGACGCTCACCCCGATGGCGAAGATCTGGATCAGCACGATGGCGGTGAGAAACACCGGGATCGAGATGCCGACGATCGACACCCCCATGAAGAATCGCGACAGCCAGGCGCGGGGCCGGATGGCGCTGTACACGCCGATCGGTACCGACAGCGCGATGATCAGGAAGGTACTGGCCGCCACCAGCTCGAGGGTCGCCGGCAGGTGGCGCATGATGACCTCGGTGGTCGGCTGGTTGAAAGTATAGGAGTAGCCGAAGTCGAACTGGACGGCGTTACCGGCGAAACGCAGGTACTGGACCAGGAAGGGGTCGTTGAGCCCCAGCTCCTCGCGCAGGGCCTCGCGCTCGCTCTCGGGCACCGACTGGCCGACCATCTGCTGGATGGGGTCGCCCAGGTTGTCCTGGATGGCGAAGGCGATGATGCTGATGACGAACATCACCAGCAGGGCATGGTAGAGGCGCTTGATCAGGAAGGCGATCATGGCTGGCGTCCCGTGTGCAACACGCGGTGCCGCACTCGATCATCGAGCGCGTCACAGGGGTCATGGTTTCGAAGGGCCGGCCCGCGAGGGGCCGGCGCGCGGCGGACTTACTCGTCGGTGATGACCAGGTCCCCGAGGTAGGGGAAGTTCATCACGTTGAGCACCGGCTCGATGTTGACGTTGGAGGCCGAGGCCCAGGCCAGGTCCTGCCAGTGCAGCGGCACGAAGGCGGCATCGTCGTAGAGCGTCTGCTCGACCTGCTGGAGCATCTCGGCACGCTTCTCGAGGTCGATCTCGAGATTGGCCTCGGCGACCAGCTTGTCGAGTTCCGGGTTGCAGTAGTTGCTGGCGTTGTACTGGCCGGCCCCGGTGTCGGCGTCCGGGCAGGCGGTCAGGTACTCGTGGAAGTTGGCCGAGTCCTCGGTATCGGCGTGCCAGCCGATCATCATCATGTCGGCGACGCGCTCGTCGAACTCGCCCCAGTACTGGGCCTTGGGCAGCGTCTTGAGGTCCACGGTGACGTTGATGCGCGCCAGCATGGCGGCGACCGCCTGGGCGATCTTGGCGTCGTTCACGTAGCGGTTGTTGGGCGCCATCATGGTGATCTCGAAGCCGTCCTCGTAGCCGGCATCAACCATCAGCTGCTTGGCCTTCTCCAGGTCATAGCGCGGCTCGAGGCTCTCGACGTGGCCGGCATAGCCTTCCGGCGAGAACTGGGCGGCCGGGGTGGCGAAGCCCTTCATCAGGCGATCGGCGATGCCTTCCTGGTTGATGGCGTAGGCGAAGGCCTGGCGCACCTTCGGGTCCTGGAAGGCCTCGACGCGCTCCTGGTTCATGTGGAAGAGGATGATCCGGGTGCCCGACATGGTCACCAGCTGCACGTCCTCGTCCTCGCGGACCCGGTCCAGGTCATTGGGTGGCACCGGGGCGATGAAGTCGACGTCGCCGGAGAGCAGCGCGGCCACGCGGGTGGCGTTCTCGCTGATCGGGGTCATGACGATCTCGTCGACGTTGCCGGGCGATTCCTCGTCCCAGTAGTCATCGAAGCGATCGAAGGTGATGCGCACGCCCTGCTGGCGTTCGGTGACCACGTAGGGGCCTGTGCCGGAGACGTGGGTCGAGGCGAAGGAGTTGCCGTTCTTGACGATCTCGTCCTTGGGGTCGCCATCCGCATCGGTGCCGCTGTAGAAGGCGCTGTCCATCGGGAAGACATAGGTCGCCAGGTTCAGCAGCAGCGGGTAGGGCTTGGTGGTGGTGATCTCCACCGTGGTGTCGTCGATGGCGGTGACGCTCTCGATGGGCTCGAAGATCGCCTTGAAGTCGGGGCTTCGCTTCAGGCGCTCGATGGTCCAGACCACGTCCTCGGCGCTGAAGGTGTTGCCGCTGTGGAATTCGACGTCATCGCGCAGCGTCATGCGCATGGTGGTGTCGTCGACCTGCTCCCAGCCGGTGGCCAGGCGCGGCTCGAAGGAGAGGTCCTTGTTCCAGCGCACCAGCGGGTCGAAGGTCATGTGGGAGAGCTGGATGATGCCGCCGGAGAGCTGCTCGTGGATGTCCAGCGAGACCGGGTCGGCGTCGTAGGCCATGCGCAGGCTGGTCTCGGCGCTGGCCACGGAGGGCAGCACGGCGGTGGTCATGGCGGCGCCGATCACGCTCGCCAGCAGGGTCTTCTTGAGAGTCATGTGTCGTTCCATGCCGGGTGACTTGTTATTGGTGTCATGACCGCTACGGTCCAGCCAACAACATAGAGAGCCCGGCGGCCCCTGCCCAATCGAAATTTTGACAGCCGCCATGCACCCGGCGAATGGGGCCGCCGGGCGAGCGACGCTTCAGTCCTCGCTGGCGGGCGTCAAACGGCCGATGCGATAGAGGGTCGCGACCTGGTCGAGCCCCGAGACGCTGCACTCCAGATCGGTGACGCGACCGTCGCTCAGGCCGTAGACCCAGCCGTGCACGGCGAGCGGCTGGCCGCGCTGCCAGGCCCGCTGGATGATCTTGGTACGACACAGGTTGTTGACCTGGGCCTGGACGTTGAGCTCGCACATACGATCGACCTGCGCGTCGAGCGGCAGCGACTCCAGGTCGCCGCGATGGCGGCTGTAGAGCTCGCGGACCGAGTGCAGCCAGTAGTCGACCATGCCGCACTCGTCGCCGGTCACGGCCGCCTTGACGCCGCCGCAGCCATAGTGGCCGACGATCATGATGTGTTTCACCTTGAGCACATCGACGGCGAACTGGACCACCGAGAGGGCGTTCATGTCGTTGTGGTGCAACAGGTTGGCGACGTTGCGATGGACGAAGACCTCACCGGGCGGCAGGTCGATGATCTGGTTGGCCGGGACTCGGGAATCGGAGCAGCCGATCCACAGGTAGTCGGGGTTCTGCTGCTGTGACAGCCGAGCGAAGAAGTCGGGATCCTGGCGACGGACGCTCTCGGCCCAGTCGCGGTTGCGCTCGAGCAGCTGTTGCATTTCGGTTTTCATGGGGCGGGATTCTCTGAAGAACGGACCATGGGACGCGACGCATTCTGATCACCGGCATAGCCAGGGTCAATGGAGCGGGCCTCCCTGGTTATGGCCGTGGCTGGTATGATCGCGCCCGATCAGAATGACACGACCATCAGGAGACTACTGTGTCCGAGTACGACTACGACCTCTTCGTGATCGGCGCCGGTTCCGGCGGCGTGCGCGCCGCCCGCACCGCGGCGGCGACTGGCGCCCGGGTCGCCGTGGCCGAGGATCGCTATCTGGGGGGCACCTGCGTCAACGTCGGCTGCGTGCCCAAGAAGCTCTACTCCTACGCGGCCCACTTCCACGAGGCCTTCGAGGACGCCGGCGGCTTCGGCTGGCAGCTGGCCGAGGCACCGCGCTTCGACTGGTCGACGCTGCGCGACAACAAGATCGGCGAGATCAAGCGGCTCAACGGCATCTACGGGCGGCTGCTCGACGCCGCCGACGTGCGGCTGATCAACGCCCGGGCCCGCGTGCTGGACGCCCATCACGTGGAGGTCGGCGGCGAGGCCGTCAGCGCCGAGAAGATCCTGGTGGCCGTCGGCGGCTGGCCCTGGACGCCGGACTTCCCCGGCAAGGAACTCACGGTCAACTCCAACCAGGTCTTCGATCTCGAGACCTTCCCTGAGCGCTTCCTGGTGCTTGGCGGCGGCTACATCGCGGTGGAATTCGCCAGTATCTTCAACGGGCTGGGCAGCGAGGCGCACCTGGTCTATCGCGGCGAGCTCTTCCTGCGCGGCTTCGACCAGGAGGTGCGCGAGTTCACCCGGGACGAGATGGCCAAGAAGGGCGTCAACCTGCACTTCGAGACCAACATCGAGGCGATCGAGAAGGTCGAGGGCGGCGTGAAGGTCACCCTGACCAGCGGCGAGCAGCTCGAGGTGGACGCGGTGCTGGCGGCGACCGGCCGTCGCCCGCACCTGGCGGGGCTCGGGCTCGAGGCGCTGGACGTGGCCCGGACCGAGAGCGGCCACCTTGCCGTCAACGAGCGCTTCGAGACCTCGGTGCCGTCGATCCTGGCGCTGGGCGACGTGACCGGCGGCCCCGAACTGACGCCGGTGGCGCTCGCCGAGGCCATGCAGCTGGTCCGCCACCACTTCGAGCCAGGCGAGCCGGCCCCGCTGGACTATCGCAACATCGCCACGGCGGTCTTCTGCCACCCCAATATCGGCACCGTGGGGCTCTCCGAGGCGCAGGCCCGCGAGGCCTGCGGCGAGATCCGGGTCTACACGGCGGACTTCCGCCCCATGAAGCACACCCTCTCCGGCAGCAGCGAGCGCTGCCTGATGAAGCTGATCGTCGACGAGGCGAGCGACGTGGTGGTCGGTGCCCACATGGTGGGCGAGGAGGCCGGCGAGGTGATTCAGGGGATCGCCGTGGCCGTGCGCGCGGGACTCACCAAGGCGGATTTCGACGCCACCGTGGGCATCCATCCCACCGGCGCCGAGGAGTTCGTTACCATGCGCACGCCGACACGCCGCTGACGTCGATGCGTCATCACGGGCCATCCTCAGGGTGGCCCGTTTGCGTTGGGGCCTCGCCGCGGGCTCGAACTCGCCGCATCGGTCTGCCGTTGTGGTCTATGTTGAAAGGAGCGGGCGCGAGGCGACGGCGCTACGAAGGGGCCGTCGGGAGAGACTCGACCGCTCAACATAATTTTCTATTATGGTTAACGGGCGCCAGGATAATCATGGCTTTGAATTACAAATAAGGCGCTGTTATAATCCCGCTCAAATTCGCTACAGCGAACTACCGACATGACCGCAACCACCGAACCCTTCACGCCCTCCGCCGACCTGGCCAGACCCACTGTGGCCGATGCCGTGGTCGGCCACGAGGCCTCGCCGTTGTTCATCCGCAAGCCCAATCCCGACGATGGCTGGGGCATCTACGAGCTGGTCAAGTCCTGCCCGCCGCTGGACGTCAATTCCGCCTATGCCTACCTGCTGCTGGCGACCCAGTTCCGCGACAGCTGCGCGCTGGCCACCAACGAGGAAGGGGAGGTGGTCGGCTTCGTCTCCGGCTACGTGAAGAGCAATGCCCTCGACACCTACTTCCTCTGGCAGGTCGCAGTGGGCGAGAAGGCACGCGGCACCGGCCTGGCGCGCCGCCTGGTGGAAGCCGTGATGTCACGCCCGGAGATGGCCGAGGTGCATCACCTCGAGACCACCATCACCCCCGACAACCAGGCCTCCTGGGGCCTGTTCCGGCGACTGGCCGATCGCTGGCAGGCACCGCTCAACAGCCGCGAATACTTTTCCACCGATCAGCTCGGCGGCGAGCACGACCCGGAAAACCTCGTGCGCATCGGCCCCTTCCAGACCGATCGCATCTGATCACCCGCTTCTCGAGGGCCCGGGCTGCCCGACGCGCAGCCCGGGCCCCTTGCGTCTCTACCGGCCGCCTTGCGGCCAGATCCTTTCTTCAACCCCACGCTTCCCAAGACCCACAGGAGGTCGCACATGCAGACCCAGATTCTCGAACGCATGGAGTCCGACGTTCGGACCTATTCACGCTCCTTTCCGGTGGTCTTCACCAAGGCCCAGAATGCGCGCCTGACCGATGAAGACGGCCGCGAATACATCGACTTCCTGGCCGGAGCCGGCACGCTGAACTACGGCCACAACAACCCCCACATCAAGCAGGCACTGCTCGAGTACCTGGCCGAGGACAACATCATCCACGGCCTGGACTTCTGGACCGCCGCCAAGCGTGACTACCTCGAGGCCCTCGAGGAGATCGTCCTCAAGCCCCGCGGGCTCGACTACAAGGTTCAGTTCCCCGGGCCGACCGGCACCAACGCCGTCGAGGCGGCCATCCGCCTGGCCCGCAATGCCAAGGGTCGCCACAACATCGTCACCTTCACCAACGGCTTCCACGGCGTGACCATGGGGGCACTGGCCACCACCGGTAACCGCAAGTTCCGCGAGGCCACCGGCGGCGTGCCGACGGTCGGGGGCAGCTTCCTGCCGTTCGACGGCTACATGGGCGAGGGCACCGACACCCTGGACTACTTCGAGAAGCTGCTCGGCGACAAGTCCGGGGGCCTGGACGTGCCGGCCGCGGTGATCGTCGAGACCGTGCAGGGCGAGGGCGGCATCAACGTCGCCGGCCTCGACTGGCTCAAGCGTCTCGAGCGGATCTGCCGCGACCACGACATCCTGCTGATCGCCGACGACATCCAGGCGGGCTGCGGGCGTACCGGCAAGTTCTTCAGCTTCGAGCATGCCGGCATCACCCCGGACATCGTCGCCAACTCCAAGTCGCTCTCGGGCCTCGGCCTGCCGTTCGCCCAGGTGCTGATGCGCCCGGAACTCGACGTCTGGAAGCCGGGTCAGTACAACGGCACCTTCCGCGGCTTCGCACTGGCCTTCACCACCGCCGCCGCCGCGCTGCGCACGTACTGGGCCGACGACGCCTTCGAGCAGGAAGTGGCGCGCAAGGGCGAGGTAGTCGCCAAGCGCTTCCAGAAGATCGCCGGCATGCTCAATGAGCTGGGCTTCGAGGCCACCGAACGCGGCCGCGGGCTGATGCGCGGCATCGATGTGGGCAGCGGGGATATCGCCGACAAGATCACCCACAAGGCCTTCGAGAACGGCCTGGTCATCGAGACTAGTGGCCAGGACGGCGAGGTGGTCAAGTGCCTCTGCCCGCTGACCATCACCGATGAAGAGCTGGCCCGCGGCCTCGATATCCTCGAGACCAGCGCACGCGAAGCGCTGAGCTGATACGCTGACAGGGTCGCCCGCCAGCGAGGAAGGGCGGCCAGGTCCTTGATCGGCCGAGGGCTCGGCCGGTTCGCCATCGACATTACTGGAGAGTATTCATGATCGTTCGCAATCTCGAGGAAGCGCGTAAGTCCGACCGCATGGTCGCTGCCGAGAATGGCAACTGGGACAGCACCCGCCTGTCGCTGGCCGACGATGGTGGCAACTGCTCCTTCCACATCACCCGGATCTATGAGGGCACCGAGACCCATATCCACTACAAGCATCACTTCGAGGCGGTGTACTGTATCGAGGGCGAAGGCGAGGTGGAGACCCTGGCCGACGGCAAGATCTGGCCGATCAAGCCGGGCGACATCTACATCCTCGACCAGCACGACGAGCACCTGCTGCGGGCCAGCAAGACCATGCACCTGGCTTGCGTCTTCACCCCGGGCCTGACCGGCAAGGAAGTCCACCGCGAGGATGGCTCCTACGCGCCAGCCAACGAACCGGACGACAAGACCCCGCTCTGACCGTTCGTCACCCCTGGCGCGACGACACAGGTATGCCACGTGGCCCCGAACCATCGAGTTCGGGGCCACGTCGTTCAGGGAGCGCGCCTCCTGGCGGCACCTCAAGGCGCCGAGCGGTCGAAGACGATGGTGATCTCGGCCAGCGTCACGCCGAACTTGCTCATGGCCGTGCGGTTGATCAACCGGCCGTCGGGCTGCAGGTACATCACGGCGGCGCCATCCGGTGGCAACCTATCAGACGTCGCATAATGTATATTATGTTAAATGATGTCACTCACGGAGATGAGTTCAACCATACTGTCGCCGCGCGTCCACGTTGGACAAGGTTGGCAGCAACTCCTTATCATCATGCATCACTCTGCTGTTCGAGCCCTGTCCATGCGCCTACGCCTGCCGCTTGCCGGCACCCTCGCCCTCGTTTCCCTGCTGTTCGGCGGCTGTACCTATCTACCCGAACGCACGCCTACACCGCCTCCGGTGACCAGCGCAGAATTCGAGGCCCGCGTCGCACAGCTGGAGCATTCGCTGATCGCCCGTTGTGATGCGCGCCAGGAGGCACGGCTGGATCGCCAGTTCCGTCATCAGCAGGCGCTCACCGCCGACGTGCGCGAGGTCGGCAGCCTGCTACGACAACTGCGCGGTGATGTCGCACGACTCGACCCGGCGGACGCGCCGCAAGCCTCGGCCAGCCAGTGCACCGACGCCGAGCGAACCAGCCTCAACAACAAGGAGGTCCTGGGCCGCAGCGAATGGATCGGCTTGCCCGACGTGGGCACCTATCTCAAGGCGCGCATCGACTCGGGCGCCACGACCTCATCGCTATCGGCCACCGAGATCACTCGCTTCGAACGCGACGGCGAGGACTGGGTGCGTTTCAAGCTGGGACTCAACGATGACGACAGCGTGGTCGAGAGTGTGCGCGGCGAGTGGATCGAGGCGCCGGTCGACCGGCGCGTGCGCATCATCCAGGCCTCCGGAGAGGATTCTCGCCCGGTGATCAGCCTGCTGATGAGCCTCGGGCCGCTGCGCGAGACGGTGCAGTTCACTCTCAATGACCGCACCCACCTCGACCATCCTGTCCTGCTCGGTCGTCGTTTCCTGATGGACATCGCCATCATCGACGTGGCTGAACAGTACCTCCACGAGCGCCCCGAATTTCCGGGTGGGCGTCCGGCAGCGGACGCCGGCGCCGACGAAGCCTCCGATGCCGATGCACAACCCGAGGGCTGACGCCTTCGTCCGGGCCTGACCCGGACCGCCCGTCTACCCCCAAGGAAGATCCATGTCACGACTGCCCTTCTACCTGATCGTCGCCCTCCTGCTGGTGTCCGGCGCCGCCATGAGCATCCATCGCCACGTGCAGTTCGAGGTGCCGTGGACGCCGGGTGAACTGCGCCAGGTCTGGGAGATCGAGGCCCAGGTCAACTTTACCGCCAACGGCGGGCCGGCCAAGGTCAACATGGCGTTGCCCTCGAGCCAGCAGGGCTATCGTATCCTCACCGAGCATACCGCCTCGCCTGGCTACGGCCTGGCCTTCCTCGAGGAAGAAGGCGGGCGTCGCGCCGAGTGGTCCACCCGCGAGGCCATCGGCGATCAGCAGCTCTACTACAGCGTCCAGGCCCTGGTGGCGCCCGAGGCGCGCAACACGCAGATCGAGCCCCCTCCCCTGCGCCGCGACATCCTCTGGGAGTCGCCCTACGACACCGCGGCCAGCCAGGTGATCGATCGCGCCTGGGCGCGCAGCGCCGACCACTTCACCTTCGCCCGGGAGCTGATCCACGACTTCACCGACGAGCGCCAGGGCGAGAACGCGCGGCTGCTGCTGACCCAGTTCGACCGCACGCCGCTACTGGTGCGCCTGCTCAACCAGGCCGGGGTGCCGGCGCATGAGGTCAGCGGCCTGATGCTGGATCATGGTCGGCGTCGCCAGAACCTGATGTCATGGATCCAGGTCTTCGAGGATCAGCAGTGGGCGCTCTTCGATCCGCGCACCGGCGAGCAGGGACGGCCGGATGACCTGCTGCTCTGGGAGTCCGCCGGCCAGGCGGTGCTCGAGGTCCAGGGCGGCACCAACTCGCGCATCAACTTCTCGATGCTCTCGCGCAATCAGCCGGCCGCGGCGGCCGTGCGCAGCCAGCTGGCCGACGACACCCTGCTCAACTTCTCGATCCACAGCCTGCCCCTCGAGGATCAGGCGCTGTTCCAGACCATCCTGCTGATTCCCATCGGCGCCCTGGTGGTGGTGCTGCTGCGCGTTCTGGTGGGCATCAAGACCTCGGGGACCTTCATGCCCGTGCTGATCGCGCTGGCCTTCATCCAGACCACGCTGATCACCGGCCTGGTCGGTTTCCTGATGGTGGTCGCCGTGGGACTGGTGATCCGCAACTACCTGTCGTATCTGAACCTGTTGCTGGTGGCGCGAGTGACGGCGGTGATCATCACGGTCATCGCCATCATCTCGGTGTTCTCGGTGCTCTCCTACCGGTTCGGGCTCAATGCCGGCCTGACCATCACCTTCTTCCCGATGATCATCCTCTCCTGGACCATCGAACGGATGTCGATCCTGTGGGAGGAGGAAGGGCCCAAGCAGGTGCTGATCCAGGGGGGCGGCAGCCTGATGACGGCGGTGCTCGCCTATCTGGCCATGAACAACCCCTGGATCCGCCACATCACCTTCAACTTTCTCGGCGTGCAGCTGATGCTGATGGGCCTGATCCTGCTGCTCGGCAACTACACGGGCTACCGGCTGCTCGAACTGCGCCGCTTCAAGCCGGTCACGGAGGACTGAGGCATGTGGACGACTCCCGCGCGCCTGCGCGCCAAGAACATCATCGGCATGAACCGGCGCAACATCCGCTACATCGGTCGCTACAACAACCGTCGGCTCTATCCGCTGGTGGATGACAAGCTCAAGACCAAGCTGCTGGCCCAGGAATACGGTATCACCACCCCGGCCCTGATCGGCACCGTGACCACCCAGTTCGGCGTCAAGCACATCCGCGAGATGCTCGTCGGCCACGCGGGCTTCGTGATCAAGCCGGCCAAGGGCAGCGGCGGCAAGGGCATCCTGGTCATCGAGCGGGTCGAGGGCGACCGCTACATCAAGCCGAGCGGCGCCCGGCTGAGCCTCGAGGACGTAGAACGTCACGTCTCCAACATCCTTTCCGGGCTCTATTCGCTGGGCGGCTCGCCGGACGTAGCACTGGTCGAGGCGCTGATCAATTTCGACGACTCCTTCGCCGAGTACACCTACGAGGGCGTCCCCGACATCCGGGTCATCGTCTTCAAGGGCTACCCGGTGATGGCGATGATGCGCCTCTCCACGGCGGCTTCGGACGGCAAGGCCAACCTGCACCAGGGCGCCGTGGGCGTGGGCATCGATATCGCCAGCGGCACGGCGATTCGCGGCGTGCAGTTCGACCGCACCCGCCACGACCATCCGGATACCGGCCACGAGCTCGCCAGCCTGCACATTCCCGGCTGGGAGACCCTGCTGATGCTCGCCGCCGGCTGCTACGAGATGACGGGCCTGGGGTATCTCGGCACCGACATGGTGCTCGATCGCGCTCATGGCCCCATGTTGCTCGAACTCAATGCCCGCCCGGGCCTGGCGATCCAGATGGCCAACGGCGAAGGACTGCGCTCGCGGCTCGACCTGATCGAACGCCAGCCCGACGGCGTGTCCGCCGAGGAGCGCGTCGTCTTCTCGCAGCACCACTTCGCCCGCTCCAGCGAGCTGCGCGAGACGGCCTGAGGCGCCGGCTGGCTCCTCACCGGGCGGCCGCGTAGAATGTGCGCTTCCTCCAGCCACCGCTTCGGGTGCCATGACCGACCCTCGTGACATGATTCGCCAGGCCGAGCAACAGTGCCAGCAGCGCGGCGCGCGCTTCACGCCGATCCGCCGCCGCGTGCTGGAGCTGATCGCCACGACCCGCGGCGGCCTGAAGGCCTACGAGCTGCTCGACCGCCTGGCGGCCGAGCACGCCGCGGCGCGTCCGCCCACCGTCTACCGGGCCCTCGAGTTCCTGATCGACCAGGGGCTGGTGCACCGCATCGAGTCGCTCAATGCCTACGTGGCCTGCCCCTGCCCGGAGCACACCCACGGCTTCCAGCTGTTGATCTGCCGCCACTGCGGCCGCGTCGAGGAGTTGCACCTGGACGAGGTCAACGATCACCTGACACGACGCGCCAGGGAGTTGGGCTTCGAGGTCCAGCGCCAGACCATCGAGCTGCTGGGCCAGTGCGACGCCTGCCGGCAGAGCCTCTCCCCCACCGATTCCGCGGAGTCCCCATGAGCACATCCTTCAAGGCCCTCGAGCGGGCCCCCCGCGACAGCCGCCGCCCCCTGGCGGAGGTCCTCGCCGCCGTCAATTTCAATGCCGACGGCCTGATCCCCGCCATCGCCCAGCAACACGATAGCGGTGAGGTGCTGATGATGGCGTGGATGAATCGCGAAGCCCTGGACGCGACCCTGCGCACCGGCCGGGTCTGCTACTGGTCGCGCTCCCGCGGCAAGCTGTGGCGCAAGGGGGAATCCTCGGGCCAGCAGCAGCATCTCAAGGCTGCCGCCCTCGATTGCGATGGCGACACCCTGCTGCTGCAGGTGGACCAGACCGGGCCGGCCTGCCACAGCGGGCGGCGCAGCTGCTTCTATGTGGCGCTAGAGGGCGACGAGGCGCGCATCAGCAGCGACCCGCTGATCGATCCCGATACCCTCTACGCCAAGGGTTGAGCCGTGAGGCGCCTCTCCGCCCTGCTGTCACGCGCCCTGGGCGGCCTCTTGATCGCCCTGGTGAAGCTCTATCAGGTGACGCTGAGCCCGCTGCTCGGGCCGCGCTGCCGCTACTGGCCGAGCTGCTCGGCCTATACGGCGGAGGCCCTGCGGGTGCATGGCCCGCTACGCGGCGCCTGGCTGGGCGCGAAGCGCATCGCGCGCTGCCATCCCGGCGCCCGCGGCGGCATCGATCCGGTGCCTGGCGGCCCGAGCGAGCGGCTGTGCCGCGAGGATCCGGAACTCGACGAGCATTTTCGCTGCCGCCATCCCCAGAAGCCGCACGCCCCCCGCTGACGCGCGACGCCGGGCCTTGTCGCCTGCCCTGCTAGCGATCTTTCCAGTTGCCCGGGTAGAGGGCGTAGCCGAACAGCGCCTGGCCGGCGTAGACCAGCTCGGTGCCCTCCGGAATCCACAGCATCTGGCCGGGGGTGACGCGATGGGTCTCGCCGGCGGCGGTCACCTGGAGCTCGCCCTCGATCACGAAGATCACCTCGTCATAGAGGACCGTCCAGGCCACCTCGGCCCCTTCCCAGCGGGCAAACCCGGCGCCCATGGTGGTGCTCAGCGTGGTGTCCACGGTGCGGCCGATCTCGGCATGGCCGGGCGGTCCACCACGATGGCGGAACGCGGTGTCGCGATGGTCGAACTTGATGGCACGGATGGGAGTATCGGTCACAGTCATTCCTTATCAGATAACCAACCAAAAGGGTGAGGATGCGCTGATTTATGTCGCGAGTACCGCCGGGGCCAGGATGGCTAGGGTCGTCGGGAACGAACCTGCGCATTTCCCACCTCCCTGTGGGTCATCGAGCGCAGCAATAAATCAGCGTTTCCTCCTAGAGCTCGCTGCGACTGGCCCAGGCCGCCTGCTTCATGCGCGCCTTCACGCCGAGGCTCAGGAAGGGCTCCGGCGGGTTGAGCGCCGGCATGCCGGAGACCGCCAGCATGTCGGCCAGCTGACGGGAGTCCTGGCCGGTAGCCAGCTCCGCCAGTAGCTTGCCGGAGATGGTGCCCCGGGCCGCCCCGACGCTCTGATGCACGCCAGACATCCAGGCGTTGTCGCCGACCTTGCCGAAGAAGGCCGTATAGTTGCGAGAGAGGCCGCAGGCCCCGCCCCAGGTCGCCGCGAAGGGCACATGGGCCAGTTCCGGATAGCGGGCCTCGAAGGAGTCCCGATGCCCCTGCCGGATGCGAGTCCGCTCGGCCAGGTCATCGTGGTAGCGCGGCACGAAGCGGTACTGGTTGCGGACGATCAACTGCCGCTCCGGGGTCAGGCGCACCGTGGTGCCGGCATGATCGGCGGGGGTCAGGCCGAAGTGATGAGGCGCCGAGGAGAACAGCGCCATCTCCTCGTCGGTCAGCGCCCGAGTCATGCTGGCGAAGGTCATCACCGGCAACACCCGGTGCTTGAGGAAGCCGAACTCCTGGGCATAGATATTGGATCCCAGCAGCAGGTTGGTGGCCCGCACCTCGCCCTCCGGCGTGGTGGCGCACCACTGCCCGTCCGAGCGGGTCAGGTTCACGACCGGGGTATGCTCGTAGAGCTCGACATTCTCCGGCAGCGTCTCGCCCAGGCCGCGTACCAGGGCAGCGGGCTGCATCAGGGCGGTATTGGCCGTGTAGATGGCCGCAGCGTAGTGGCGGGTCCCGAGGATCGGCGCCAGGGCGTCGCGCTCCAGGCGCCGGTAGGGATAATCGAACTCCTTGAGCAGGGACTCGTAGTGATCGAGGTACTTGAGCCCACGCTCCCCCACGGCGCCCTGATACTTGCCGGCCAGGGACCAGCCGCAGTCGATGCCGTGGCGCCGGACCAGGGTCTCGAGGTCTTCGATCGCCGCGCGGTTGAGCGACAGCAGCCTGTTCTTGTGCGCCAGGTCGTCGCCTTCGAGATCACGCTTGTGGGGCAGATCGATGACGAAACCGGTGTTGCGCCCAGAGGCGCCCTGGCCGACCCGCAGGGCCTCGACCAGCACGACGCGATCAAAGGGGCGCAGCTCGGCGACACGCCGGGCCGCGGCCAGGCCGGTGAAACCGGCGCCGATCACCAGCCAATCGGCGGTGGTGGTAGTGTTGAGGCGATTCGCCGGGGCTGGATCGGGCAATAACTGATACCAGCCGTTGCACTTGTCATCCTGGGGAATGATGGATCGTGTCATCGTGGACTCCCGCGCCGGGCGCGACGTCTTCACCGTGTGTCCGGTGTTATCAGGGGGTGGCGCCGGGGGTCGGCCCGGCGCCTTCGGAGAAAAGGGGTGACGCCCGAAGGCGCCACGCGCTAGGGAACGCTAGGCCGCTTGAGCCTGGCTACAGGCCTTCACCCAGTCGCTGCGCCGGGCCATGGCCGCCTCGCCCACCAGGGCGAAGCCGAGCAGCCGACCGATGGCGTCATAGCAGCCGGCCTCGATGCCGTCGGCGGTGGCGGTCGCGCGCCAGCTTACCTCGGCCTCGGCCGGGGGCACCGCCACGCAGACCGGGGCGGCCGGCGTCTTGACCATCACCGGCATCACCGGGTAACTGACCGGCGTCGGGGTGCCCGTGAGGGTCGCCGCCAGGGCGCGCAGCCCGGCATTGATCGGCGCCAGGTAGGGCAGCAGCTGGCCGTCGACCTCCACGGCATCGCCCAGGGCATAGACGTCCGGCAGCGAGGTGGCCAGGTGTTCGTCGACCCGGATGCCACGGCCGCAGTCGATGCCGGCCGTGCGGGCCAGCGCGACGTTGGGCGTGAGCCCTACGGCGCTGATCACCAGGTCCGCCTCGATCTCGCTGTCGTCGGTCAGGGTCAGCCGGTAGCCCTCCCCTTCGGCGGCGACCCTGGCCACCGAGCGACCCAGGTGCCAACCCACGCCCAGCGCCGATAGCGCCTCGCGCAGGACCTCGCTGCCCGCCTCGGGCAGCAGCCTCGGCAGCGGCCGCTCGGCCAGGCCCACTACCTCGACCTTGTGCCCGGCCTGAGCCAGGTCGTTGGCGAACTCGCAGCCGATCAGGCCATCGCCGACGATGACGACCCGCGCCGGGCGACCCAGGGCATCGAGGCGCCGGCGCATCTCGCCATAGTCGCCGCGGTCGTTGACCGAGAGCAGCGCGCCCGCCTCGCCCTCTACGGGGATGCGGATCGGGTTCGCGCCGGTGGCCAGCACCAGCTGGCCGTAGTCGAGCTCTCCGAGGCGGGTCGTGAGACGTTTGGCCTCGGCCTCGATGCGCTCCACCGGGCAGAAGGCGTGCACGCGGATGTTCAGGCGTTTCTCGAGGGACAGCGCCGGCTCGTCGAGCAGGGCCTCGGCGTCCTTGCCCAGCGCGAAGGCGTTGGACAGTGCCGGCTTCGAGTAGAGGCCGCCATCGTCGGCGGTGACCACGTGGATCTCCCGCTGGGGATCCCGGGCACGCACCGCCTCGGCCAACCCGTAGCCGGCGTGGCCGCTGCCGATGATCACCAGTGGGCCGGCCGGCGTACCGGCGGCCGGCGTACCGATCCGAGGCATGGCCGAGGAGGCCGCGGCGACGGCCAGGGGCGCCGGTGCCGCCACGGGCGCGTCATCGCTGATCTCGAGCATCTCGAAATCGGCCTTGCCCACCCCGCAGTCGGGGCACAGCCAATCCTCTGGCACGTCCTCCCAAGGGGTCCCGGGGGCGATGCCATCGCTCGGCCAGCCCTCGGCCTCGTCGTAGATCAGTCCGCAGATGATGCAGAGCCACTTCTTCATCGGGACCTCCTTCACGCGCCCTTGATTCGTACGGCGATATTGCGGGTCTGGACGTAGCTGTAGAGCGCCTCCTGGCCCTTCTCGCGACCGAAACCGGAGAGACCGACTCCACCGAAGGGCGTCTCCACGCCGCCGGCGAACCACTCGTTGATGAACACCTGGCCGCCGCGCAGACGCCGCGCGGTGCGCAGGGCCCGATCGAGCTGGCCGTCGAAGACGCCGGCCACCAGGCCGAACTCGGTGCCGTTGGCGAGCTCGACGGCCTCGTCCTCGCTATCGAAGGGATGTATGACCAGTACCGGGCCGAAGACCTCCTCCTGGAAGATCTCGCTGTCCACGGCCACGCCGGTGAACAGGGTCGGCTGCATGAAGTAGCCGCTGGTGCCCGAGACCCGCTCGCCGCCGGTCACGCAGGTCGCCCCGGCCTCGATGGCGCGACGGCACATGGCCTCGATCTGCTCGAGCTGATCCCGCGAGACCAGCGGCGTCAGGTCGGGGTTGTCCACGCCGGGACCGATGGATAGGCCCTGGGCCAGCTCACGGACTCGCTCGACCACCTCGTCGTAACGCGAGCGGTGCACCAGCAGGCGGGACATGGCGGAGCAGACCTGGCCGGCATTGAAGAAGATGCCCGCCTTGACGCTGTCGACGACCTGCTCGATGTCGGCATCGGCGTGCACGATGGCCGCGGACTTGCCACCCAGTTCCATGACGCTGGGGGTGGCGCGCTCGGCGGCGTCGCGCAGGATGCGCTGGCCGGTGGGCACCGAGCCGGTGAAGACGATCTGGTTGGCGTCGCGGTGCTTGACCAGGTGGGCGCCGACCACCGAGCCCTTGCCGCACAGCAGGTTGACCGCGCCCTGGGGCAGGCCGGCACGCTCGCAGGCGGTCATCAGGAAGGTCATCGCCAACGGCGAGATCTCCGGCGACTTGATCACCACGGCGTTGCCGGCGGCCAGGGCCGGGGCCAGGGAACGAGCGCAGATCGACGGCGGAAAGTTCCAGGGTACGATCTGCACCGACACGCCCATGGGCTCATAGCTGGTGAAGTCGACGTAGTCGTCGCCCAGCGGGATCGAGGTGCCCTCGATCTTGTCGGCCATGCCGGCGTAGTACTCGAAGTAGCGGGCGGCCTCCTCGAACTCGCCGCGGGCCACCTCCAGGGACTTGCCGTTCTCGCGGCACAACACTAGGGCCGCCTCGTCGGTCAGCGCCTTGAGCTCCTCGGCGATGGCCAGTAGCCAGGTGACTCGCTGGGCCGGGCGTACCGAACTCAGTGCACCCGAGTCCACGCAGCGCCGCGCCGCGGCCATGGCTGCGTCGGCATCCTCGAGGCCCGCCTCGGCGATCTCGGCATAGGCCTCGTCGGTGGCCGGATCGGCGACCACCAGCCAGGTGTCGGCGCCCGTCCAGGCGCCGTCGATGTAGTTATAGTAGCGGTCAAGCGTGCTCATCAGGGAGAACTCCAGAAGCGATGTTTCGGGCAAGACCCGGGGATCAGGCGGCCTCGGCATCGCCGCGCACGCGACGTGCCACCCACTGGTGGAAGAAGTGGGTCGGGTGATCCAGCACCGGCGAGAAGACGCCGCCCTGGAAGCCCGGCGACTGCCGGCCACGCTGCATGCCCTCGACGGCCGCGATGTCCTCGCCGAAGACCACCCGCCAGGACTCCAGGGTGGAGGTCCGGCAGGCCGCAAAGGCGTCCTGGGTTGCCTCGTCACCGACGTAGTAGACGCGCAGGTGCTCCACGGTCTGTCCGGCGGACACCGGCTCGAGCATCATGGCGAAGCCATGGTCGGCCTGGATACCGAGCAGCACGTTGGGGAAGAAGGAGACGTACTCGGCGTGCTCCATCTTGTCCTTCGGCCAGGACGGGAACTTGGGCAGGCTGGTACCGGCCACGTCGGAGAGACGATAGGCCAGGCTACCCTGCCCGGAGAAATGCTCACCGAACTGGATGTTGTAGTGGTCCTCGAGGCGCGAGTAGGTGTTCAGGCTCGGATGCACCCAGGGTAGATGGTAGCTCTCGCAGTAGTTTTCCACCGCCAGCTTCCAGTTGCAGTTGACGGTGATCTCGAGGTTGCCGCCCATGTTGACGCGACGCAGCAGGTCGAAGCCGTCGGCGCCGATGAAGTCACGCCAGCGGTTCTCCAGGGGCGCCACGTGCTCGGCGAAGTCGGGGGCCTGGCCGTCGAGATTGATGAACACCATGTCCATCCACACGGCGCTGCGAATGGCCTTGAGGCCGTGCTTCTCGCACTTGAAACTGTCGACCTTGTGCTGGCCGACGCCGCCGATGTGTGGCGTGCCGCGCAGATTGCCGTTCAGGTCGTAGGTCCAGGAGTGGTAGGGGCAGCGGATCACACCCTGCACTTCACCTTCCTCGGCGACCAGCTGCATGCCGCGGTGGCTGCAGACGTTGTGGAAGACCTGGGTCTCGCCGTCCTTGTTGCGCATCATCAAAAGCGGCAGCCCCATGAAGTTGACCGGCTTGACGTAGCCGTTCTTCACCAGGTCGCTGGCGAAGCCCACGCAGGCCCAGGTGCTGGCCATCAGCTGGTCGCGCTCCTGGGAGTAGAAGGCCTCGCTGACGTAGGCCGCGTTGGGCATGCCGGTGGCCTCCTCGATCGGGGCGAGGACGTCATCGAGTTGCTGGGCGGGAATCAGGGATTGGGTCAGGTCGGTCATCTTGGCCTCCTCAACGGGGTCACGGGCGGTTCTGGTCTGTTGTAGCCCTACCGGGGTTCCGGCTGGTGGAGGCGAGTCTGGGGGGCGGTGTGAGGTGCGGACAATCGATGAATCGGCATCAACCCATGAGATAAAGTCATTTATTAGACGAATGGTGAAACCCAGAAGCTCTAGTTATCATCGTTGCCTCCCGCGCCCCTTGTCGCGTTATCATCATCCGCAAGAGTGATAAAAACTCATAAAAAGATGACAAAATATGCGTTGCTCCCATCCCGTGAAGCCCCCACTCTTCGCAGCGGGCCACCGTGGGCCCCCTCCCCGTCGTCCCCTGATTCAATAACAACCGAGAGTGACGCCATGCGCTCAGAAAGTGGGCTCTTCAAGGGCCTCAACCCGACGGTGACCATCGCCTCCAAGGTGTTGGTCATCGGCTTCGTGATCTTCTGCGCCGTGCTGGCCGAGCAGGCCGGCGCCATCTTCCAGAACATCTCGACCACCGTCCTCAACAACGCCAAGTGGTTCTATCTCGCCGTGGTCAGCGGCGTACTGGCCTTCCTGCTCTATCTGATGGTCAGCCGCTTCGGGCATATCCGCCTAGGCAAGGATGACGAGCGCCCCGAATTCAGCTTCATCTCCTGGGTGAGCATGCTGTTCTCGGGGGGCATGGGCATCGGCCTGATCTTCTGGTCGGTGGCCGAACCGATGTGGCACTACGCCGACAACCCCTTCAGCGAAGGCATGAGCGACGCCGCCGCCGGCATGGCCATGCGCCTGACCTTCTTCCACTGGGGCCTGCACCCCTGGGCGACCTTTATCATCGTGGCCCTGGCGCTGGCGTACTTTGCCTACCGCAAGGGGCTGCCGCTGACCCTGCGCTCGATCCTCTACCCCTTCATCGGCGATCGCATCTATGGCCCCATCGGCCATACCGTGGACATCCTGACCGTGGCGATCACCGCCTTCGGTGTCTCCCAGTCGCTGGGCCTGGGCGTGATTCAGATGAACAGCGGACTGAACCACGTCTTTGGCGTGGAGATCGGTATCGGCGTCCAGCTCGGCATGATCGCGGTGATCACCCTGTTCGCCATCGCCTCGGTGATGTCCGGTGTAGGACGCGGCATCCGCCGGCTCTCGGAGTGGAACATGCTGCTCTCGGTGGCGATCGTCGCCATCGTGCTGGCCATCGGCCCGACCCGCTATATCCTCAACACCCTGCTGCAGGGCACCGGCGACTACGCCGACAACCTGATCGGCATGAGCCTGTGGAGCGACGCCAACGCCGACAGCGGCTGGCAGAACTGGTGGACCGCCTTCTACTGGCCCTGGTGGATGACCTGGGCGCCCTTCGTCGGCATGTTCATCGCCCGTATCTCGCGGGGCCGCACCATCCGCGAGCTGATCGGCGGTGCCCTGCTGGTGCCGACCCTGGTGACCTTCGTGTGGATGTCGGTGTTCGGCGGCAGCGCCCTGTTCGAGGAGCAGCAGGCGCGACAGGCCCATGAGCAGGCGGTGGCCAGCGGCGATGTCGCCGCGGACACCGAGTTCACCGGCGGCGCGGTGCTCCAGGCCACCCAGGAGGACACCACCCTGGCGCTGTTCACCCTGTTCGAGGCCCTGGATCCGGGCGTGCTGGGCAGCGTGCTGTCGATCATGGCGGTGCTGCTGCTGGCGACCTACTTCATCACCTCGGCGGACTCCGGCACCCTGGTGCTGTGCACTCTGGACAGCGTGGGCAGTCCCGAACCGCCCCAGCCGATCCGGGTGATCTGGGGCCTGGTGATCGGCTGCATCGCCGGCGCCCTGCTCTACGCCGGGGGCCTGAAGACGATCCAGACCGCCTCGATCATCGCCGGGCTACCCATCGCGGTATTCATCCTGGTGATGACCCTGAGTCTCTACCGCACCCTGCGCCGGGAGCCCATCGCCGCCGCCATGCTGCCGCCCCAGGTGCGGCCCGCCCACGAGGACATCGATCACCACAGCGGCAAGGCCGAAGCCGAGGAAGTCACCCGGCACGGCGCCGCGGCACGCGCCGAGCCGATCCTCGAGGCCTGAGGCCCGGCACCAGAAACGCTCACAACGACAAGGGGCCCGGCAATTGCCGGGCCCCTTGTCGTGCATCGTGGGTTGGGGGCTCAAATCAGCCCGAGCTCGCCCACTTCCTTGGGCACGGTGTCCATCAGCCACTCGCGGAAGGCACAGACGCCGCGGCGATTGGAAGGCGTCTCACCGCGTTCCAGCAGACAGAAGCGCGCTTGGGTGCGCAGCACCGTCTCCACGGGGCGCACCAGCTGGCCGCGCTCCAGGTAGTCGTCGACCAGCTGACTCCAGCCCAGCGCCACGCCCTGGTCCATCATCGCCGCCTGGATCAGCATCGAGTAGCTGTTGATATTGAGACGCCGCCTCGGCAGGCGCGAGACAACGCCCACCTCGGTGAACCACTGCTTCCAGCTCATCCAGTCCTGGTCGGCGTCTTCCAGGGACAGCAGAGTGCAGTCGAGCAGCGCCTCGGGGCCCGGGAAGGGACCGTGTTGCTCCAGGTAGCCCGGACTGCATACCGGGAAGACTTCCTCGTGGAAGAGCGTCCTGGCCAGCATCGCGGGGGGCGGCGTGCGGCAGTAGAACAGCGCGATATCACACTCCACACGAGCCAGGTCACGCAGCTGCTCGATGGCGACGATCCGCAGCTCGATATCGTCATGCTCGCGTTGGAAGGCAGCGATCTTGGGCAGCAGCCACAATGAGGCCATGGCGCTGGTGGTGGCCACGGTGATCTGATGTATGCCCTGCCAGCCACGCACCTCCTCGGTGATCGAGGCGATATCGTTGAGCGACTGGCGGACCGCCTGGGCGTAACGATGCCCCATGGCCGTCAGCTTGACGGCGCGGTTGGCCCGCTCGAAAAGCGGCTTGCCCAGATAGTCCTCGAGACTGCGAACCTGGCGACTGATCGCTCCCTGAGTCACATGGAGCTCCTCGGCGGCCAGGGTGAAGCTAAGATGCCGGGCCGCCGACTCAAAAGCCACGAGGCTATTCAGGGGAGGCAAGGGGCTGATCTTCATAGCAGCGCAACATTGACCATGTAGGGGGCGATGAGTCTACGCGTCGCGATGAGTCGGCGCCACGACCTGGAGGCCGCCTCCGACCGGGCGCCGGATGAAGGCGGCGCGGCCTAAACCGCCCCGTCTCGCCCTTTCGTGTCGATCAGGTCTCGGACGTGCCTGTCACGCGGCTTCCTGCTCGGCCACCCGATAGATCCGCTCCAGCATGGCGTTGAGGCCGTTGCTGCGGGTCGGCGACAGGTGCTTGTCGAGCCCCAGGTCCTTGAGGAAGTGAGGGCTGGTGGCGTGGATGTCCGCCGGCCGGCGGTCGTTGTAGATGCGCATCAGCACGGCGATCAGCCCGGAGACGATGGCAGCGTCGGAGACCGCATCGAAGTGCAGGGTGTCGCCCTCGCGGCGGTGGCGCATCCAGACGTTGGACTGGCAGCCCTGGATCTTCAGCTCCTCGACTTTCCACTCCTCGGGAAAGGCCGGCAGCTGCTTGCCCATGTCGATGATGTACTGGTAGCGATCCATCCAATTGTCGAACATCTCGAAATCGTCGAGAAGCTCCTGCTGGGCCTGTTCGGCGGTGGTCTCGGTGCTCATGATCTCTCCTCAAAGCGGTTAACTTCAGTATAACGACTCAGGCGCCCCATCTCGATCCTCCGCCGCGGTCCGCCTTCCCTCGTCGGATCCGACGCCGAGGCCATGGCGCGCCTGCTGGCGATGCCACTCCTCGTCCTCGGCATGCAGGTAGCGCGCCGTGGTATCGAGTCGCGAATGGCGTGCGGTGCCCGCCAGGTAGCGAAGCTCCACGCCGGCCTGGGCCTGGTGGGTCAGCGCCGTGTGGCGCAGCCAATGAGGCGTTGCCTGGCGCAGGCGCGCCGTGGCGTCGCGGGCCTCGTCGCCCTGCTCGGCCTCGAGGGCGTCCGCCGCCTCGCCGAAGGCGTCGCGAATCAGCCGATAGAGCCGGTTGTCGCCCAATCCTCGCGCGCCGTCCAGCGCCCTGAGCAGCGGGCCGTCGTCGTCCGACGCGGGATGGGGCGGCAGACCCAGGGCCTCCCGCCAGGCCACCAACAGGGCCAGCATGTCCGGCGGCACCGGCACCTGCGCCGCCTTGTCGCCCTTCCCGACCACCCGCCACCACCAGCGCCCCTCGCGGCGCACGAAGTCGTTCATGCGCGCCGCGCTCATCTCGCCGATGCGCGGGGCCAGCAGGTAGGCGAAGCCGAAGACCAGCCGGCGGCGTGACCGCTCGAAGCGCTGACGTGGCATGGCGTCCGCCACCAGCGGCCGGTTGAGCCAGGCCCAGAACCAGTCCCACAGGGGCCGCTCGAGATAGCGCTCGATGCCGCCCTGACGATTATCCAGGCGGCGGCGCTTGTCGCGCATCAGCCGAAAGGGGTTATGGCCGACCCAGCCCGCCTCCACGAGCCAGGCGTACATGCCCTGCAGGATGACCAGGCTCTGCCGGCGGCTCGCCGGCGACAACGGCCCGCGGAAGGGGCGCCAGCGCGGATCCTCGCGCGGACGCACCGGACCGATCCAGCGCTCGGTCGGTCGCGGATCGGCAAGAAAGGTCTCGAAGGCGTCGAGATCATGGCGGCGCAGCTCGCCAAGCCCCCTGCCCTGCTCGGCCAGCCACAGCAGCAGCCGCTCCGCCTCGCGCCGATAGGCACGCTGGGTCTGCCGGCTCGCCCGGTACTCGCCGAGCCACCTCGTCACGGCCTCGGCGTCGCTCTCGGCCTCGATATGGGCGCTCGTCGCCGGCGGCCGGCGCGCATCCATGACGGGCGCTCGTTTCGACGCAGCCGCTATATCCGGGAGCAATGCCGGATCGAGGCTCTCGCCATCCTTCCCAAGCCGCTGATTTTCCTCGCCTTTCATCGCCTATCGATGCCCTCCTGTCGCTCTCGCCGTGTCGCGGCGCTTCACGGCCAAGGCCGGCCTCCGCGCCACTTCGCGGGGCCACTCCTCCTGCCTGATGGCCCAGTGTCGCCCCTATGCCGTCATAAAATCAAGATAAGGCGCGTAATCTTGATTTTATCCTGGCTATTGTAAATATATTTACGTTTTACGTATTACGTAATTAGCTTCAATAATCGCTCATCCCCGGGTAGACTGGCGCCCAGACCCCGGACACGGCCCAACAGACGGCCGGCAGACGACCACGAGGAGAAGACGGCCATGGCGCGCAGCGGTGTGCGGTACGAGGATGTACAGCGGGCCATCGATGCCCTGCTCGCGAAAGGCGAAGCCCCGAGCGTGCACAAGGTGCGCGAGGTGCTCGGTACCGGCAGCTTCACCACCATCAGCGAGCACCTGCGGGAGTGGCGCATCCAGCGGAAGGAGAATCGCGACCAGCCGCCGCCCCGCGGCATGCCCGCGGCCCTGCAGGAGCTCGCCGAGGCGCTGTGGGAGAAGGCCCAGGCCGCCGCCAACGAGGCGCTCGCCCACTATCGCCAGGAGGCCGACGGCCGGGTGGAGACGGCCCGCGAAGAGGCCGGCGAGGCGTCACGACGCGCCGAGGACGCCGAGCAACGGGAGTCGGCACTCTCCGCCCATCTGGCGAGCATTGAGCAGCGCTTGGGAGAACAGAGCGGGGAGCTCGCCCGCCGGGAGGCCGAACGCGACGCCCTGGCCGAGCGTGAGGCGAAACTGTCCCGCTACCAGGCGCGGCTAGAGCAACAGCTCGCCGACCTCCAGCAGACGCAGGAGCGTCGGGCCCAGGAGCATCAGCAGGCCCTGGCCGAGCAGGCGTCACGCCACCAGGAGCGACTGGCCCAGGAGGAGCAGCGTCACGAGAGCAGCGAGTCGCGGCTGATGGCCCTGCTCGACGAGGCGCGCCAGGAGCGCCAGACCGCCGACAAGGCCCACGTCCAGCGCCACCAGCAGCTCGAGACGCGTCTCGAGCGCACGGAACGACTGGTGCAGGAGGCGCGAAGTGCGCTGGCCGAGGAGGAGAAGCGCCACCGGGAGACGGAGTGGGCCCGCCGGCAGGCCGAGGAACGCACGCGCACCCAGCAGCACGAGCAGGTCCTGCTGCAGGGGCGCATCGACGAGCAGCAGCAGCTACTGGCCGAGCAGGCGCGCCGCCTGCGCGACCTGGAGACCCAGCTGCATCGCTGCCTATGGCAGGCGCCGGTGGCGAAGCAACGCGACGAGCATGAGAAAGAAGAGAGTGAGGCCGAACACGGCGCCCGAAACGACGAAGGCCCCGCGAATGCGGAGCCTTCCAGGGAGGAGTAAGCGCGGCCCCGGGAGGCCGATGGCCTCCCGGGGCGCTCGCGCCCATTGCCGCGCCTAGCGGTAGTAGGCGTTGGTGGTGTCTGTGTGATCGGTCACATCGCGGATGCCGGCGAGCTCCGGGATGCGCTCGAGCAGGGTCTTCTCGACGCCATCCTTGAGGGTCAGGTCGACCGCCGCGCAGCCCTGGCAGCCGCCGCCGAAGGCCAGGATCGCCACCTGGTCCTCGGTCAGCTCGACCAGCTTGATCTCCCCGCCGTGGGAGGCCAGGCCCGGGTTGATCTCGCTATAGAGGATATAGTTGACGCGATCCTCGAGGGGGCTGTCGGCGTTGACCTTGGGCATCTTGGCGTTGGGCGCCTTGATGGTCAGCTGGCCGCCCATGCGATCGGCGTTGAAGTCGACCACGGCCTCCTCGAGGAAGGCCAGGCTGTTCTTGTCCAGGTAGGCGCGAAGTTTCGGAAGCTCCAGCAGCTCGTCGCTGGGCTCCTCCTCGCCGGGACGGCAGTAGGCCAGGCAGGTCTCGGCGTAGGGTGTGCCGGGCTGGGTGATGAAGATGCGCACCGCGATGCCCTCGACGTTCTGCTTCTCGAGCAGCTCGGCGAGGTAAGCCTGGGCGCTATCGGTGATCTGGATGCTATCGCTCATGGTGCTCTCGCTATCGTGACCCGTCGCAGCGAAGACCGTCGCGACGGAGGCAGAAAGGGTGATGGCGTCAATGGTAAGCGACACGCGCGGCCGACACAATCCCGACTGATTTGCTGGGTTTTAGCCGGCCCCCTGCCGCGGCGCGCCGGCTTTTGCTAGGATAATTAGCTTCCCAGGCGATCCGCCGATGCGCCGCATCTCGGCAGGTCGCCCCCCGGCCCGCAGTGCATCAGCGAGACAAGACGCCACAGGCGCACCGCTGCCGGCCAGAACCTTGACGCCTCTTCGCTGGAGATTGACCCGCCCATGGCCGCCGTTCCCACTGCCCAGACCGCCTCGCTTCATGACAGCCTTTCACGTCGCATCCTGATGCTCGATGGCGGCATGGGGACCATGTTGCAGAACGCCGAGCTGTCTGAACAGGAGTTCCGCGGCGAGCGCTTCGCCGACTGGCCGAGCGATCTGAAGGGTAACAACGACCTGCTGGCCCTGACCTGCCCCGACCTGGTGACGCGCATCCATCGCGACTACCTCGAGGCCGGCGCCGATATCATCGAGACCAACACCTTCAACAGCACGCGGCTCTCCCAGTCGGACTACGGCATGGAAGACCTGGTGCCGGAGCTCAATCGCGAGTCGGCGCGTCTGGCCCGCGCGGTGTGTGACGCCGTGGCCGAGGAGAGCGGCGTGCCGCGCTACGTGGCGGGAGTGCTGGGGCCGACCTCACGCACCGCCTCGTTGTCGCCGGACGTCAACGACCCTGCCAAGCGCAACGTCACCTTCGACGCCCTGCGCGAGAACTACCGTGAGGCCGCCGAGTCGCTGATCGAGGGCGGTGCCGACCTGATCATGATCGAGACGGTCTTCGACACCCTCAACGCCAAGGCGGCGATCTTCGCCCTTGAGGAGCTGTTCGAGGCCCGCGGCGAGCGGCTGCCGGTGATGATCTCCGGCACCATCACCGACGCCTCCGGGCGCACGCTCTCGGGGCAGACCACCGAGGCCTTCTGGAACTCGGTGCGCCACGCCCGACCGCTCACCATCGGGCTCAACTGCGCCCTGGGCGCCGAGGAGCTGCGCCCCTACGTCGAGGAACTCTCGACCAAGGCCGACACCTTCGTCTCGGCCCACCCCAACGCCGGCCTGCCCAACGAGTTCGGCGAGTACGACCAGACCCCCGAGGAGATGGCGGCGATCGTCGCTGAGTTCGCCCAGAGCGGCCTGGTCAACGTCATCGGCGGCTGCTGCGGCTCCACGCCGGCGCACATCGCGGCGATCCATGCCGCCATCGAGGACCTCCCCCCGCGCCGGGTGCCCGAGCGCTCCCGGGCCTGCCGCCTCTCCGGACTCGAACCCTTCAACATCGAGGCCGACTCGCTGTTCGTCAACGTCGGCGAGCGCACCAACGTCACCGGCTCGGCGCGCTTCAAGCGGCTGATCGTCGAGGAGGACTACACCACGGCGCTGGAGGTGGCCCTGGAGCAGGTGGAGAACGGCGCCCAGGTCATCGACATCAACATGGACGAGGGGATGCTCGAGTCCGAGGAGGCGATGGTACGCTTCCTCAACCTGATCGCCGGCGAGCCCGACATCGCCCGGGTGCCGATCATGATCGACTCCTCCAAGTGGACGATCATCGAAGCGGGCCTCCAGTGCGTGCAGGGCAAGGCGGTGGTCAACTCCATCTCCATGAAGGAGGGCGAGGACGCCTTCCGCGAGCAGGCCACCGCCTGCCGGCGCTTCGGCGCCGCCGTGGTGGTGATGGCCTTCGACGAGTCGGGCCAGGCGGACACCTTCGCCCGCAAGAGCGAGATCTGCGAGCGCGCCTATCGGATCCTGGTCGACGAGCTGGACTTCCCGGCGGAAGACATCATCTTCGACCCCAACATCTTCGCCATCGCCACCGGCATCGAGGAGCACGACAACTACGCCGTGGACTTCATCGAGGCGACCCAGTGGATCCGCGAGCACCTGCCCCACGCCCTGGTCTCCGGCGGCGTCTCCAACGTCTCCTTCTCGTTTCGCGGCAACAACCCGGTGCGCGAGGCGATCCACTCGGTGTTCCTCTACCACGCCGTGCGCGCCGGCCTGACCATGGGCATCGTCAATGCCGGCCAGCTGGCGGTCTACGACGACCTGCCGACGGAGCTTCGCGAGGCCGTGGAGGACGTGGTCCTCAACCGTCGCAGCGACTCCACCGAGCGCCTGCTCGAGCTCGCCGACAAGTACAAGGGCGATGGCAGCGGCCCGGCCAAGAAAGAGGACCTCGAGTGGCGCACCTGGGAGGTCGAGAAGCGCATCTCCCACGCCCTGGTCAAGGGCATCACCGCCTACATCGAGGAGGACACCGAGCTCGCCCGCCAGCGTGCCGAGCGCCCCATCGAGGTGATCGAGGGGCCGCTGATGGACGGCATGAACGTCGTCGGCGACCTGTTCGGCGCCGGCAAGATGTTCCTGCCCCAGGTGGTCAAGTCGGCGCGGGTCATGAAGCAGGCGGTGGCGTACCTGATCCCCTACATCGAGGCCGAGAAGAGCGCCGAGACGCAGGCCAAGGGCAAGATCGTGATGGCCACGGTCAAGGGCGACGTCCACGACATCGGCAAGAACATCGTCGGCGTCGTCCTGCAGTGCAATAACTACGAGGTGATCGATCTGGGCGTGATGGTGTCTGCGGAGAAGATCCTGCAGACGGCCCGGAAGGAGAACGCCGACATCATCGGCCTCTCCGGGCTGATCACGCCGTCGCTCGACGAGATGGTCCACGTCGCCAAGGAGATGCAGCGCCAGGGCTTCAGCCTGCCGCTGCTGATCGGCGGCGCCACCACCTCCAAGGCTCATACCGCGGTCAAGATCGAGCCGGGCTACGATCAGCCGGTGATCTACGTCTCGGATGCCTCCCGCGCCGTGGGCGTGGCCGGCAAGCTGCTCTCGCCGGCCCTGAAACCGGACTACGTCGCACAGATACGCGACGAATACGAGACGGTGCGCGAGCGCAATGCCAAGCGCCGCCCCAAGGCCGCCAACCTCAGCTATGACGAGGCGCGACGCCGCAAGCCCGACATGGCGTGGGAGGCGTACACGCCGCCCCGCCCGGCCATCACCGGCCTCCAGGTGTTCGACGACTACGATATCCAGGAGCTGGTCGAACGCATCGACTGGACGCCCTTCTTCATGAGCTGGCAGCTGGCCGGCAAGTACCCGAAGATCCTCGAGGACAAGGTGGTCGGCGAGGCCGCGCGCCATCTCTTCGCCGACGCCCAGGCGATGCTGCGCAAGCTGATCGACGAGAAGCTGGTCCACGCCCGCGGGGTGATCGGCCTGTGGCCGGCCAACAGCGTCGACGACGACGTCATCGAGGTATACGCCGACGAGTCGCGCCGCGAGGTGATCGAGCGGCTGCACCACATCCGCCAGCAGACCACCAAGAACCGCGATGGCGTCTGCCACAGCCTGGCCGACTTCGTGGCGCCCCGCTATGACGCCAACGGCGAGGAGAGCGGCCAGCCGGACTGGATCGGCGGTTTCGCGGTGACCACCGGGCACGGCGTCGAGGCGCTCGCCGAGCAGTACAAGGCTGCCGGTGATGACTACAATGCCATCCTGGTGCAGTCGCTCACCGACCGCCTGGCCGAGGCCTTTGCCGAGCGGCTCCACGAGCGGGTGCGCAAGGAGTTCTGGGGCTATGTGCCCGACGAGACCCTGGGTAACGATGCGCTGATCGCCGAGAAGTATCAGGGCATTCGCCCGGCACCGGGTTACCCGGCCTGCCCCGACCACACCGAGAAGGCGACCCTGTTCCGCCTGCTCGACGCCACCGAGAACGCCGGCCTCGAGCTCACCGAGAACTTCGCCATGTGGCCCGCGGCCGCCGTCGCCGGCTGGTACTTCTCGCACCCCCGCTCGAAGTACTTCTCCACCGGCAAGATCACCCGCGACCAGGTCGAGGCGCTGGCTACTCGCAAGGCCATGCGCCTCGAGGAGCTCGAACGCTGGCTCGCGCCGGTGCTCTCCTACGACCCCGCCTGACCCCACCGGCCCGCCGCGGCGGGCCGCTTGTCGCACACCTTGCCCCACCTTGCCGGAAGACGGATGCTGCCCGAGTCCACCCGCCGCCAGACGATCCTGCGCCTCTCCCTGCCGATCATCGCGGGCATGCTCACCCAGAGTCTGCTCAACCTGATCGATGCCGCCCTGGTCGGCTCGCTCGGCTCGGTGCCCCTGGCCGGGGTCGGCATCGGCGGCTACGCCATGTTCCTGATCACCGCCATGGTCTTCGGGCTCTCCTCGGGGGTGCAGGCCCAGACGGCGCGACGCCACGGCGAGGAGGACTGGGGGCGACGCGCCCTGGCGCTCAATGCTGGCCTCGCCATCGCGCTGGCCGTGGCGGGCCCGCTCACCCTTCTCTGCCTGTGGCAGGCGCCGCGCCTGCTGGCGCTGATCAATCAGGATCCCGCGGTCAACGCCGTGGCGGTGGAGTACTTCCGCTGGCGGGTGGTGTCGCTGATCCCGGTGGCGATGATCTTCTGCTTTCGTGGCTACTGGAACGGCATCCAGCAGACCGGCCTCTACCTGCGCATCATCCTGGTGATGCACGCCATCAACGTGGTCGCGAGCCTGGGGCTGATCTTCGGGCTGGCCGGGCTGCCGGCCATGGGCGCGGCCGGTGCCGGCGCCGGCACCAGCCTCTCGCTCTTCGTCGGGCTCGCCACCTGGGCCGGACTCAGCCTGCGTCACGCCACCGGCAGCGGCTTTCTGGCCGAGCGCCCCCGCGGCGCCGTGCTGGCCACCACCCTGCGCCTGGCCACGCCCCACTCCTTCCAGCAGCTATGGTTCGCGGCCGGCTATGCCGTGCTGTTCTGGATACTCGGCCGCATCGATACGGCCAGCGTTGCGGTAGGCCACGTGTTGGTGAACCTGTCACTGCTGCTGATCCTGCCCGGCGTGGGCCTCGGCATGGCGGCGATGAGCCTGGTCGGCCAGGCGCTGGGCCGCCAGGCTCACGGCGAGGCCCACCGCTGGGGATGGGACGTGGTGCGCCTGGCCTGGTGCGGCCTGGCGGTGCTGGCCCTGCCGATGCTGCTCTTCCCCGAGACGGTGCTGCGCCTCTTCCTCCACGACCCGACGCTGGTCGCTCTGGGGCGGCTGCCGTTGCAGCTGACCGCGGTCATGATCGTGCTGGATGCCGCCGCCCTGGTGTTCGCCCAGGCCCTGCTGGGCGCCGGGGCGAACCGCACCGTAATGACCGCGACCCTCTCCCTGCAGTGGCTGGTATTCCTGCCGCTGGCCTGGTGGGTGGGGGTGGCGCTCGAGCAGGGGCTGCTCGGCATCTGGTGGGTGCAGCTGGGCTACCGCTGCCTCAACTCGGCCTGGTTCATGCTGATCTGGCAGCGGCGACGCTGGCAGTCCCTGGCACTCTAGCCGGGACGCCGCCTCATTCCATTTCGCATATAAACTATGAAGATTTATTCTTTTATAGAATAAATGCGAGGGGGTAAGGTAGCGCCAACGTCCCCTTTTCTCGATTCAGGATCGCGCTGCATGTACCGCTACGACTCCCACGACCAGACCCTGGTCGATGAACGCGTCGCCCAGTTCCGCGACCAGATGCGCCGCTATCTCGCCGGCCAGCTCGGCGAAGAGGAGTTTCTGCCGCTGCGCCTGCAGAACGGCCTCTATATCCAGCGCTACGCCCCCATGCTGCGTATCGCCATTCCCTACGGCATGCTGGCCGCCAACCAGCTGCGCAAGCTGGGCGAGATCGCCGCTCGCTACGATCGCGGCTATGGCCACTTCACCACCCGTACCAACCTGCAGCTGAACTGGCCGAAGCTCGAGGACGTGCCGGACATCCTCGCCGAGCTCGCCAGCGTGCAGATGCACGCCATCCAGACCAGTGGCAACGATATCCGTAACACCACCACCGACCAGTTCTCGGGAATCGCCGCCGACGAGGAGGTCGATCCGCGTGCCTGGTGCGAGCTGATCCGCCAGTGGTCGACCTTCCATCCGGAGTTCGCCTTCCTGCCACGCAAGTTCAAGATTGCCGTGACCGGGGCCGCCGAGGACCGCGCCGCCATCCAGGTCCACGACGTCGGGCTGCGCCTGTGGCGCGACCGCCAGGGCGAGGTGCGGATCAAGGTACTGGCCGGCGGGGGCCTCGGTCGCACGCCGATGATCGCCGAAGTGGTGCGCGAGGACCTGCCCTGGCAGCACCTGCTCACCTACCTGGAGGCCCTGGTTCGCGTCTATAACCAGTTCGGCCGCCGCGACAACAAGTTCAAGGCGCGCATCAAGATCCTGGTCAAGGCGCTGGGCGTCGACGAGTTCCGTCGCCGCGTCGAGGAGGAGTGGGCCCACCTCAAGGACGGCCCTCAGACCCTTACCGCCGAGGCGCTGGAAGCCGTGGCCGAGCACTTCATCGAGCCGGAGCGCCGCGCCGTACCCGCCGAGGCGATCGAGGCCTATGAGCGGCTGCGCGGCGAGAACCGCGCCTTCGCCCGCTTCGTCACCAACAACGTCACCGACCACAAGGTGGCCGGCTACAAGGCAGTGACCCTGTCGCTGAAGCGCCGCGAGCACTCCCCGGGGGACGTCACCTCCGAGCAGATGGCCGCGGTGGCGGACCTGGCCGACGAATTCGGCTACGGCGAGCTGCGGGTCACCCACGAGCAGAACCTGGTGCTCACCGACGTGCCGGTGGATCGCCTCGAGGAGCTCTGGCAGCGCCTCGAAGCCCTCGGCATGGCCAACCCCACCGTGGGCACCCTGGCCGACCTGATCTGCTGCCCCGGCGGCGACTACTGCGGCCTGGCCAACGCCAAGTCGATCCCGGTCGCCCACGCCATCCAGGAGCGCTTCGAGGACCTCGACTTCCTCTACGACCTGGGCCCCCTGGAGCTCAATATCTCCGGCTGCATGAACGCCTGCGGCCATCACCACGTCGGCCACATCGGCATCCTCGGCGTCGACAAGAAGGGCGAGGAGTACTACCAGATCTCGCTGGGCGGCAGCCAGGGCAACGGCGCCTCGCTCGGCAAGATCCTCGGCCCCTCCTTCTTCCGCGAGGACGTGCCGAGCGTGATCGACACCCTGCTGCAGGTCTATGTCGGCAGCCGCCAGCCCGACGAAACCTTCCTCGACACCTATCGCCGCATCGGCCTCAAACCCTTCAAGGAGCGTGTCTATGCCTGAGCAAACCGTCACTCGCCCGCTGATCGTCGACGGCCGTCCCGTCGAGGCCGACTGGATCCGCCACGACGGCGACACCGCCCCGGCCGAGGGCCCGGCCCTGGTGCGCCTGGAGGTCTGGCAGGCCGCCGGGCGTCGCGCCGACCTGGCGCCCTGGCTGCCCAGCGACACCGAGCTCACGCCGGAACTCGCCGCCGAGCTCGCCCAGGCGCCGCTGATCGGCATCGACTTCCCGAAGTTCACCGACGGCCGCGGCTACAGCATCGCGCGCCTGCTGCGCGAGCGGCACGGCTACGCGGGCCAGATTCGCGCCGTCGGCGATGTGCTGGTCGACCAGCTCTTCTACCTGTCGCGCTGCGGCGTCAACGCCTTCTCGCTGCGCGAGGATCAGATCGTCGCCGATGCGCTGAACGCCCTGACCACCTTCAGCCGCGGCTACCAACCGGGCACCGACGACCCACAGCCGCTGTTCCGTCATCGCCTGCGTGAGCTCGCCAGCCGCCTCCGGGAACCCGCCCTGGCCTGAGGGCGACGACGCCACCACACCTGCCTCAACGCGCGCCGCCGGCCCTCGGGCCGGCGGCGTCGTCTGTGGTCATCGATGAAGAGCAGGCGTGGCTCAGCCGCGGCGCTTCTGCTGGCGCTCCCGGTTGTTGGCTTTCGCCCGCTCGCTCTTGCGCAGCATCACCCAGGTGGCTCCCAGGCCGCCGTCCGCCTGGCTCGCCGAGGCGAAGGCCTGGACCTCGTCGAGGCTCTCGAGCCACTTCGCCAGGCAGGAGCGCAGCACGTTCGCCGGACTGTCGATCTCACGGCCGCGGCCGTGGATGATCATGACCGAGCGCAGGTCGTGGGCGTAGGCCTCGCGAATGAAGGGGGCCAGACATTGGCGGCACTCCTCCAGCGGCCGACGCAGCAAATGCAGGCTGGCCTGGACCGGATAGCCGCCGTGGCGCAGGCGATCCACCACACCGACCTGGATGCCGTCCCGGTAGAAGAGCAGCGGGTCGAAGGGCGGGAGCAGGTCGATGAAATCGGTCGAGAGCAGGTCACGGCCCGGCGACTCGGCCGCCGCACTCTCTCGCCGGGCCAGCTGGGCCTCGCTGGGGGCCCCGCGGCGACGGCCGGGATCGGCTCGATGGGCGCGCTTCGGCAGGGGGCGGACGTCCCCCACCAGCGCCTGGAAATCCTCGTCGTTACGATGGGTCTGGCTCACGGGGCACCTCCAGGACGTCAAGGGGGAGCGTTCATCCTAGCAGAGCCTCGCGGGTCGCTTAAGCGCTCGCCCCGATCGTGGCAGGATGGTGCTGCACGCGGGGCAACGCCCCCTGACTGCCACTCCTGTCCCCCCACACAAGCGAAAGGAAGCGCCATGCGCATGCGACACGGGCTCGCCGCCCTGGCCATCGCCTCGCCCCTCGCCCTGGCCGGCTGGCTGTGGCTGACCATGCTCAGCCCCTTCACCTACGAGCGCCCGGAGCACTTGGCCCCGGTCGCCGAGGGCCCCCACCGGGTCTTCGTCTACGGCACCCTCACCCACGCCCCGATCCGCTGGCTGGTCTACGGCCGAGTCGGCAACCCCGAGCCTGCCTTGCTGGAGGGCTACCAACGCGACGGCCTCGATCTTCAGAAGGCCCCCGGAGGGCGCGTGGAAGGCCTGGTACTGACTGTCGATGCCCGGGAGCTGGCCCGTCTGGATCGCTACGAGAGGCTGGGTATCCGCTACGATCGCGTTCGGGTGACGCTGGCGGATGGCCGCCGCATCTGGGCCTATCGACGACGCGATTAGGCGATTTCTCGGTTATCCGGGGGTGGGGAAAGGCGATATCGTGTCGACGAAGCCGTGCCTCACACCACGACCCGCGGAGGTCTCATCGGCTCAAGGAGGTTCTATGGAAAGCGAGATCTCGCTGTTTGACATGTTCTCCCGGCTGGGCGTGGCCGCCGGCCTGGCGCTGGTGCTGGGCCTGGAGCGTGAGCTGCGCGGCAAGCCCGCGGGGTTGCGCTCGCACATGCTGGTGGCGCTGGGGGCTGCGGCCTTCCTGATCGTGGGGCTGGAGATCCTGTTCGCCACCGCCGAGGGGGACCCCTCCGCGCGCATCGACCCCACACGCATCGTCGAAGGGGTGATCGGGGGCATCGGCTTCCTGGGGGCCGGCAGCATCATTCGCAGCGGCACCAGCGTCCACGGCATCACCACCGGCGCCTCGATCTGGCTGGCCGGTGCCATCGGCATTGCGGCCGGGGTCCACAACTTCGCCTTGGCCGCCATGGTCACCCTCATGGCGTTGGTGATCATGACCGTCCTGGGTGCTATCGAGCGAACCCTGCCCAGCCATCGAGACGAGGAGTGACCCCGTCCGGTTGTGGCGGGATTGAGCCACGGCCTACAATGCCGCTTTCACCTTGAGTGGCAAAAGGATACGTTCATGATCACCCTCCTCCACAACCCGCGCTGCTCCAAGTCGCGCCAGGCCCTGGCCCTGCTCGAGGAAGCCGGCACCGAGGTGACTGTCCGCCGCTATCTGGACGAGCCGCTGGATGCCGATGAGCTCGAGGCCCTGATCCAGCGCCTGGAGGGCGAGCCCTCAAGCCTGGTGCGCCGCAACGAGCCCGAGTGGAAGGCGCGAGGGGCCGATGCCGACGACCCGCGCCAGGTTGTCGAGGCCCTGCTCGCCCACCCGCGGATCCTGCAGCGCCCCATCGCCGATGACGGGCGCCGCGCCATCATCGGTCGCCCGCCCGAGGCTATCCGCGCCCTGCTCGACTGAGCCCCGCCCGCCCGATCTTCCAGGTCACCCAGGAATCCCCATGACCGCAAAGCGTCCGTATGTGCTGATCCTCTTCTACTCTCGCCACGGCGCCACCCGCGCCATGGCCGAGCGCCTCGCCGCCGGCGTCGAGGCGTGCCCGGGCATCGACGCGCGCCTGCGCACGGTGCCCGCCGTCTCGGCCAGCTGCGAGGCGGTGGAACCCGAGATCCCCGAGGCAGGCCCCGTCTATGCGACCCTCGACGACCTGCGCCACTGCGCGGGCCTGGCCATCGGCAGCCCGACCCGCTTCGGCAACATGGCCGCCCCGCTCAAGTACTTCATCGACGGTACCATCGAGCTGTGGCTGGGCGGCGCCCTGATCGACAAGCCGGCCACCGCCTTCACCTCCACCTCCAGCCTGCATGGCGGCCAGGAGACCACGCTGATCTCGATGCTGCTGCCGCTGCTGCACCACGGCATGGTGTACGCCGGCCTGCCCTACAGCGAGATCGAGCTGATGGAGACCTCCGCCGGCGGCACGCCCTACGGCGCCAGTCACCTGGCCGGCACGCGCAGCGACCGGCCGCTGGACGAGCATGAGCGCACGCTGGCCTTCGCCCAGGGCAAGCGCGTCGCGCGCCTCGCCCTGGCCCTTGCGGCGGCACGCCAGGAGGCCAAATGAGACAGTGGCTGGAGGGCCTGGAGGCCCGCAAGGGACTCGACCACCTGACCGACGCCTCGCGCCGGCTGGTGCTCGGCAGTTACGCCATCCTGCTGGCGCTGATGGTCTATCGCGGGGCGATCGTCAGCACCGACGGCAATCCCCTGGTGCCACTGGTGGCCTTCGTGCTGCCGCTGGTGCTCTTCCTGCCGTCGATCATCACCCGTCGCCCGCGCGGCCACGCCTGGCTCTCCTTCGTCAGCCTGCTCTACTTCACCCAGGGCGTGATGGTCGCCACCCTGCCCGGCCAGGGGCTGCGCGGCACGGCCGAGGCGCTGGTCTCCCTGGCGCTGTTCACCGGTTGCATGGGCTACGCGCGATTCCGCAGCCGCCAGCTGCGCGCCGACTAGCCGAGAGACGCGCATCGTCTCGCCACCAGGATAAGGAGATCCGCGTTGCCCAAGCGCCACGCCTGGCATGAGGCCAGCGTCACGACCCTGCCGGTGATGTTCGGCTACCTGCCGCTGGGGGCGGCCTTCGGCATCCTCGCCATCGAAGTCGGCATCCCGGCCTGGGGGGCGCTACTGATGTCGCTGGTGATCTACGCCGGGGCCGGCCAGTTTCTCGCCGTGGCGCTGCTCGCCGCCGGGGCCGGCCTGATGGAAGTGGCCGTGGCCACCCTGATGCTCAACTCTCGCCATCTCTTCTACGGCCTCTCGCTGCTCAAGCGCTTCCAGGGCGCCGGCTGGCGCAAGCCCTATCTCATCTTCGCGCTGACCGACGAGACCTACTCACTGTTGACCACGCACGGCGGGGAGCGCGATCTGGACCACGCCCAGGCCTTTCGTCTCAGCCTGCTCAACCAGCTCTGGTGGGTGCTGGGCAGCGCGGCGGGCGTGCTGATCGGCACCACCCTGACCTTCGACAGCCGCGGCATCGAGTTCGCCCTGACGGCGCTGTTCATCGTGCTGACGCTGGAGCAGGCCCGGCGGCTGCGTCAATGGCTGCCCTTCGCAATCGCGCTGGCCACCGGCCTCGGCGCCGTGGCGCTGCTGCCCGACCGCCACCTGCTGCTGGGCGCCATCGGCGCGACCACCCTGATCCTGCTGGCCGATCACCGCCGCCGTCAGACACAACGCGAGGCTCTGTCCCCATGAGTACCGCCGACCTGCTGGTCTTCATCGCCGTCTGCGCCACAGCGACCTTCGCCACCCGCGTGCTGCCGTTCGTGGCCCTGGCACGCCAGGCGGAACACCCGCTGATCCTCCACCTGGGGCGCTACCTGCCGCCGGCGGTGATGATGATCCTGGTGATCTACGCGCTGCGCGACTTCCGCCCCCTGACCGACGGCCGCCTCAACGTCGCCCCCGACGGCTGGCCGCTGATCCTCGCCTCGCTGACGGTGGTCGTACTGCATCTGTGGCGGCGCCATGCCCTGCTGTCGATCGCCGGGGGGACCGGCGCCTACATGGCCATGGTGCAGCTGGGCGGGACGCCGTAAGCTTGGGAGAGAATTTCCCATGGCGCGTTGATCCAGGGCATTGAGCTCGGCCCGACGACCGGCGACCATGACACAAACTTCAAGGAGACGGTCATGACACGCAACATTGCCGACATTCGGCGCGACTATGAGGGCGGTCAGCTGGACGAGGCGGACGCGCCCGACGAGCCCATGACGCTGTTCGACGAGTGGCTGACCCTGGCACTCGACACCGAGGGCAGCGACGGCAACGCCATGACCCTGGCCACGGCCGACAGCCAGGGACGCCCCCACGCCCGGATCGTGCTGCTCAAGGGCACCGACGAAAAGGGCATGGTGTTCTTTACCAACTACCACAGCCACAAGGGTAGCGAGCTCGCCAACGTTCCCCACGCTTCGCTGGTGTTCTGGTGGCCCAGCCTCTCCCGCCAGGTGCGCGTCGAGGGCCGGGTCGAGCAGGTCAGCCCGGAGGAGTCGGATAGCTACTTCGCCAGCCGCCCCCGCGGCAGCCAGCTGGGCGCCTGGGTCGCCACCCAGAGCGTGGTGATCCCCGATCGCACCTGGCTCGCGGAGCGTGAGCAGCGCTTCGAGCATGCCTACGAGGGACAGGAGATTCCCCGCCCGATCCACTGGGGCGGCTACCGCGTGATCCCCGACATGATCGAGTTCTGGCAGGGGCAGCCGAGCCGGCTCCACGACCGCCTGCGCTATGAGCGCCGCGACGGCAGCTGGCACCGCTTCCGCCTGGCGCCCTGATCCCGAGGCGACGCCCGAGCCGCCACTCAGGGAAGACGACGACGCGGCCCCCGCCATGGCGGGGGCCGCGTCCTGTTCATGGAGCAGTGCCCGGGGCCGCGAGTCCCGGCATCAGTCCGGTTGGCTCTCCAGGCGATGGCGCTGCCACTCGCTCTCCGGCTCGTTGAGCCGCAGCACGGCGTCCACCACCTGCTCCTCCATGTTGTAGCGCAGGCGAAAGCCCAGGTGCTTCATCAGCGAGCGCATCGGATGGTTGTCGACCATGACCTTGCCGATCATCTCCAGGGTGCCGACGCTCTGACAGTAGCTGATCATCTTCTTCATCAGCAGGCTGCCGATGCCGAGCCCCTGCAGGTCGTCGCGGATGATCACCGAGAACTCGGTGCGGATGTTGTCCGGGTCGTTCCATACGCGCACCACCCCGAGCATCTCCTTGCTGCCGTCGTCTCGCAGGTGCTCGGCGATGAAGGCCATCTGCCGGTCGTAGTTGATGTGCGAGAGATTCGACAGGTCTCGCTGGGTCAGGTCGGCCTTGTTGTGGAAGTAACGGAAGCGGATGCTCTCCTCGGAGAGTTGCTCGTGGAAACGGGTGATCAGCGGCGCATCCTCGGCCCGGATCGGGCGAACCTCGACCTGCCACCCGTTCTTCAGCGTCACCCACTCCCGCAGTTCCTCGGGATAGGGCATGATCGCGAAGCGCGCGGGGGGGCCGAGGTCCATGGCGAAGTCCACCGCCACCACGCCATCGCGGTTGAGCAGCAGCGGGTTGAGCTCCAGGCCGCGCAGCTGAGGCAGGTCACTGGCCATCTGCGACAGCTTGACCAGCAGTTCGCCGAGTCGCTCCAGGTCACGCTCGGGATGGCTGGAGTGTTCGCGGATCAGTCGGGCGGCATGGGTGCGTCCCACGACGTCCGCGGCCAGGCTCATGTTGAGCGGGGGCAACGCCACCTGGCGGTCGGCCAGGATATTGACCTTGTAGCCGCCGATGCCGAAGACGATCACCGGACCGAAGATCGGATCCCGGGTGATGCCGGCGCACAGCTGCATGGAGTGCTTGCCGCGCTGCATGGCCTGCAGGCAGTACTCACGGATCGCGAAGTCCGGAAACTTCTCCTTCACCTTGTCGTGCAGACGACCCACGGCCTCGGCGACCTGCGCCGGACTCGCCAGGTCCTGGACCAGGCCGGCGGAGATCTTGTGCGGGTGCTGGCGGTAGCGGAAGGGACGGCAGTTGCCCTCGTGGACCACCTTGAGGGCCATGGGCCCCTCGAAGGCGGCCGCCGCCTCGGCGGCCTCATCGGGAGTCTGCGGATAGCGGCTCGGCGCCACCGGCAGCCCGTAGGCCGCGAGCACCTGCGCCGTCTCGGAATGGGCGAGAGTCTCGCGCCCCGCCTCGCGAGCCTCCTCGATCAGTTGCCGGCAGCGCCGGCGAATCTGCGGCGTCGTGGCGAAGGGCAGGCTCGGCGGAATCTCCTGGAGCAGGGCCTGCACACGCTGATAGTCCACCATGTGCATGAAGGCCTTGACCGCCTTCTCCGGGCAGAGGTAGGTGGGAATGCCCGCCAGGTTGCACTCGTGGCGCGCCGAGAGGGCCTCCTCGAGGCCCATCCAACTGGTCAGCAGGTTGCGCCGAAAGCGCTTGCGCGCGGCGATGATCGCCTGGGCGGTGGCCTTCGACGGCGCCTGGCGGGTCGGGGCATGGACGACCAGCACGGCATCCGCCCCAGGGTCGGCGGCCACGATCTCCAGGGCCTCCACGAGCCGTTCCGGGGTGGCATTGCCGCCCAGATCCACCGGATTCTCGCCGGGCTTGCTCATGTCGAAATCGTCGCGTCGCAGCGCGTCGCGGGTCGCCTCGCTGAAGCTCGCCAGCCGGCCTCCGGCGTTGATCAGCTTGTCGATGGCGAGCATCGCCGGTCCCAGGCCGTTGGAGACGATGGCCAGGCGATCGCCCTTCAGCGGCTTCATGCGCGACAGCGTCTCCAGGGCATCGAACAGCTCGTCGGAGTCGTTGACCCGCACCACCCCCGCGCGGGCGAAGGCCGCGTCGAAGATCTGATCGCGATTGGCCACGCCGGGCGTCGGCGGCAGGCCGGAGATGTCGGACTCGGCGGTGCGCCCGCTCTTGATGGCCAGCACCAGGCGGTTGCGCGATGCATCGCGCAGCGCGGTCATGAAGTGCTGGGCGTCCATGATGCGTTCGAGATGGAGCAGGATCGCCTGGGCCGGCGAGAACTGGTTGATGTAGTCCATCAGGTCGGGCAGCAGCACGTCGACGCTGTCGCCCACCGTGATCAGGTGGGAGAAGCCGATGCCGCGGCCCGCGGCCCAGTCGATCATGGCGTTGCCGAGCATGCCCGACTGGCCGAGATAGGCCACGCGGCCGGCCTTCACCGGCTGGCTGGCGTAGGAGGCGTTGAGCTTGCGCCCGGGGACGATCAATCCCATGCATTCGGGGCCGAGCACGCGGATGCCCGAGGCGCGCGCCGCACCGAGCATCCGGCCGCGAATCGAGCCCTTGTCGCCATGATCGCGGTCGAGGTGAGCCCCGCCGGATAGCACCAGCGCGGCCTTGACCCCGAAGCGGCCCAGGGTGTCGATCAACTGGGGCACCGTCTGGACCGGCGAGCAGATCACCGCGAGATCCGGCACCTCGGGAAGGTGCGACACCCGGGTGACGCAGGGCGCCTCGAAGACCGCATCGTAGCCCTTGGGGTTGACCGCCCAGACGCTGCCGGGAAAGCCGCCCTCGCGAAGGTTGCGGATCACCAGGCCACCCATGGAGTGGGACTTCTCGGACGCCCCGATCACCGCGATGGTGCCGGGCTCGAAGAAGTGGCGAAGAAAGCGCGTGCTCAAGCCAGGACCTCCCTGCGCGGGGGCTCGCCCCCTCGCGTTTACGACTTATGGACACTGTCCGGCAAGCGGGCGTCACGATTAAGGTGGCCTTAGCCTTCCCGGAGCCAGCGCATGATCACCGCCTACATTACCCACCCAGACTGTCAGTTGCACCACATGGGGCCCGAACATCCCGAGAGCCCCCTGCGACTGGATGCCATCCGCGCGCGTCTGATGCGCTCGGGCATCCTGCAGCAGACCATGCAGTCGGATGCCAAGGAGGCGACCGAGGAGCAGCTGGCTCGGGTGCATCCCCTGCGCCACCTGCGCGCCCTGGACAAGTGCGTGCCGGACCACGGCATCGTCACCCTGGACAGCGACACCATGATGAACCCCGACAGCCTCGCGGCGGCGAGGGTGGCCGCCGGGGCGGTAGTGCGCGGCGTCGATCAAGTGTTTCGCCGCCAGGCCGACAACGTCTTCTGCGCGGTGCGCCCGCCCGGGCATCACGCCGAGGCCACCGACGCCATGGGCTTCTGCTTCTACAATAACGTGGCGGTGGGCGCCGCCCATGCCCGGGCGAAGTACGGGGCGCGCCGGATCGCGATCCTCGACTTCGACGTACACCAGTGCAACGGTACCATCGACATCTTCAAGGATGACCCCGAGGTACTGGTCTGCACCAGCTTCCAGTACCCTTTCTATCCCTGGCGCTACCTGCGCAGCGAGTGGCAGAACGTGGTCAACACGCCGCTATCGGGCGGCACCGACAGCGCCGCCTTCCGCCGCGCCATCGAGGACGACTGGCTACCCGCCCTGCACGCCTTCAAGCCTGATATCGTGCTGGTCTCGGCGGGCTTCGACGCCCACCGCGAGGACCCCATGGCGGAGCTCTGCCTGGAGGACGAGGATTTCTACTGGGTCACCCACCTGGCGCTGGAGATCGCCGCCCTGTACGCCGACGGCCGCCTGGTCTCGGTACTGGAGGGTGGCTACGACCTGGACTCCCTGGGGCGCAGCGCCGAGGCCCACCTCACCGCCCTGCTCGGACTGCCCTTCGGCGATTGAGGCTGTTTCTCGTCGCCGGGAAACAAACGAGCCTCCGCCGGACAGGCATTTCGCCCGTCGCTCCTCGGCATGACGGCGTCGCGGGCGTGGGGCCGCGAGTAGCGACTGTGGTAGGCTGGGGGAAACCTCGTTTCCAATAGTGAACAGCGCATGACCGCCACCACCGATCAGGACGCCGCCCTGCGTATCGCCGCCGGCCGCAAGCCCTTCGTCGAGCCGCTGCGCCTGGGCGAGCGCGTGAAGGAGATTCGCCTGGCCAACCAGTGGACCCTGGAGGACGTCAGCCAGCGCACCGGGCTCGCCCGCTCGACGCTCTCCAAGATCGAGAACGATCAGATCTCGCCGACCTTCTCCGCGGTCCAGAAGCTGATCGACGGCCTGGGCATCGACCTGCCCCAGCTGCTCTCGCCGCCCAAGGTCCAGGCCCGCACCATGGGGCGTCGTGACCTGACGCGCCGCGGTCACGGCGAGCGTCACCCTACCCCCACCTATGAGCATGAGCTGCTCAGCTGCGAGCTTGCCCAGAAGCGCATGATCCCCTTCAAGACCATCGTGCGAGCCCGCGCCTTCGACGAGTTCACCGAGTGGGTGCGCCACGATGGCGAGGAGTTCTTGATGGTGCTCGAGGGCGAGATCCAACTCTATACCGAGTACTACGAGCCGCTGAGCCTGACCGACGGCGACAGCATCTACTTCGACAGCGCCATGGGGCACGCCCTGGTGTCGACGAGCGACACCGATGCCGTCGTGCTATCGGTCTGTACCCGCGGCTAAGACACGCCCTGAGACTCGGTCGTTACCTCACGTTCCCCACTCTTCCTGATCCTGCGCTCACGCCCTGACGCTGATGTCGCAAGGTGCGTGCCCAGACGTGTCGGCCCCGAACTCGACGACCCTTGATCACCAGAGCCTCACGCCCGAGCCCGGTCGCCCGGACGGCGCGTCGGCACGGCGTCGAGCTCGAGCCGTCCTGCGCCGTGAATGGCCTGGAAGTGTCGCCCCTTGGCCCGGGCGATCAGCAACACGCCGAAGCGCTCGGCCAGCTCGACCCCTTTCTGGGTGACGCCCGAGCGTGACACCAGCACACCGATGCCCATCTGCGCCACCTTGAGCACCATCTCCGAGGTGAGCCGCCCGGTGGTATAGAAGATGTCGGCATCATAGCTGTCCGCCTCGGCGAGCCACTGGCGCCCCGCCAGGGTGTCCACGGCGTTGTGGCGCCCCACGTCCTCGACGAAGTCCAGCACCGCCTCCTGGCGGCACAGCGCACAGCCATGCACGGCGCCGGCGCTGCGATAGGTCTCGTTGTAGGCGCCCAGGTTGTCCAGCAACCGGTAGAGCACCGACTGGCGCATCATCGTGGCCGGCAGCGGGTTCAGGGCGGTCGAGTCGAGCAGCCGGCCGAAGACCGTACCCTGGCCGCAGCCGGTGGTCACGGTGCGCTGGCCCAGACGCTCCTCCAGGTCCTCCGGCAGGCGACGGGTCACCACCGCGGCCGCCTCGACCTCCCAGTCCACCTGTACCGCCTGAAGGTCCCGGGCCTCGCCCAGCAGCCCCTGGTTGCGCAGGTAGCCCACCACCAGCGCCTCCGGATCGGCCCCGAGGGTCATCAGGGTGACGATCTCGCGCTTGTTCAGGTAGACGGTCAGGGCACGTTCCGCGGCGATCGCCTGGCGCTTCGCCTCACCGAACTCGTCGAGCACCTCGATCTCTAGGGTGGCGGGCAGGCGCGCCCGACTCAGGCTGATGTCATGCATCCACGGCTCCTGGACAGATCGTTGACTGTCGATAATGGCATTGTCCATCGGCAGTGTCTTTACTGCAGAGAGACAAATCCGGAGAGACTGACCCATGGCGTCGATCAGCAGCACTCGCCCCCTGAGCTTCGAGATCGTCGGCGAGCCGCTCACCATCAAGGGCTTTGCCACGACTCGCTGGCGCGTCGCGGACCTCGCGCCCGGCGACGTCGGCCCCTGCCGGCTGAACCTGCAGCTCTACATGACCGAGCGCGCGGCCTACCGCTTCAACCTGACGAGCCACACGCCGCGGCTTTTCGTGCGGGCCGGCGAGGCGGGCGAAGCGCCGAGTCCCGAGGCCATCACGGCGAGCCAGGAGGTCGCCGCCGGGTGGCTCGACGGCGAGCACCGGGTGCTCGAGGTCGACATGCCGCTGGCCATTCAGGCCTGGCTCGAGGCCTATCTCGCCCATCACGGCGAGGCTCCCGCGGAGAGTCGCAAGAAGCAGCACAAGGGCGCCGGGCGCGCCCGGGAGGCCGAGTCGTGAGCCGGTTGGAACGCTGGTCGCGCCTCAAGCGGGGCGAGGCGCAGGACTCCCCGACCTCCCCGGCGGCGCTCACCCCCGTCGAGGACGATCGGTCGCCCTCGAACCTCGAGGCCGACAGCCGGCAGCAAAACAGCGGCGAGGACGACTCAGCCCAGACGCGCGAGCCGGGCAGCCTTGATCATACCCTGCCCGATCCCGACACCCTGCCCCCGGGCAGCGACATCAAGGCCTATCTGGTCTCGGGCGTCAGCGCGGGGCTTCGCAAGCGCGCCCTGCGTCGTCTCTTTGCCGCCGGCCATTATGGCGTTCGTGACGGCCTCGACGACTACGACGATGATTTCCGAGAGAAGCTGAAGCCGCTGGCCGACGACGTGGCCGAACGGCTGCGCCAGTGGACCCGTCGTCGGGTCGAGGGCGATGACGAGGCGCCTGAAGAGGTGTCGTCGTCACAGGGCATGGGCAGCGACGAACACGACGCCCGAGAGGTACCGCCGGACGCGTCCGACACCGCCTCGGACACCGACATCGCCGAAGAAGCCGGGGCGCGTTCCCATGAACGCCCGGGATAACGTGCCGCGGCAACACGGCCGCTCGATGTCACCGAGCTCTCCATTGAGTCGGTCTATGAGTCGGTCTATGAGTCGGTCTATGAGTCGGTCTATGAGTCGGTCTATGAGTCGGTCTATCGGGATCATGGATCAGTCCTATGCATTCGACCAAGGCAGCGTTTGCGCGCCCCACGAATCCGACCAAGACTTGGACATAAGCACAAAAAAATAACAACTCGCCCACAGCACGTACGCAACCGTGAGACTGCATGAAACAGCACATCGAACTGATGCCGGTCGACGATGACCGCAACCGGCACGCCAGGGAGGCCGCGCGACGTCGCGTCTCCTGGCCCGTCAATCTCAGCCCCGCCCGCGTCAGCTACCAGAGTGACGGCCATGCCCTGATACTCGGTAACGAGCGGGATGGTCGGCGCGGAGCCCTCGCCCTTGTGGCGCGAGGTCTCGCGCCTCCCACCCTGGTCGTCACCGACCCCCTGCAGGACGATGCCGGCAGCGACGCCGCCAGTGATGAAAAGCACGAGGCGCTGCTCGCCGCGTCCGCGGATCTCGCCTGCCAGATGCTGTCGCGCGCCCAGGCACGATCACTGACCATCGACGGCTACCTGGGGCACTTCAGCGTCAGCGTACCCGACGGCGACGGCTCACTGGATATCGCCCGGGCGCTCGCCGGGCGCGCGCATTTCGACCTGATCCTCGATCTCGGCGCCACGCCGGCTCTCGCCCTCGAGCTTCCCCCGCCAGGCTACGTCGCCCTGAACTGGCGGGACACGGATCGCGACGAGCGACTCGAGGCCCTCGCCGGACTGGTCGGCGAGTTCGACAAGCCGCGCTACTTCCAGATCGACAACGACCTCTGCGCGCACGCCAGCAGTGGCAACACGGGCTGCACCCGCTGCCTGGACGTCTGCCCCGCCGATGCCGTCAAAAGCCATCAGGGCCGCATCGAGGCGTGGATCGAGATCGACCCCTTCCGCTGTCACGGCGTGGGCAGCTGCAGCAGCGCCTGTCCCACGGGCGCCATTCAGTTCCGCCTGCCGGAGACCGCCCGCCAACAGGACACCCTGATCGGCTGGCTCGCCGCCTATCGCGAGGCCGGCGGCACGGCGCCGGTGGTGCGCTTCGCCGAGGCAAGCGACCTCGCGGCCGAGGGCGAAGCGGCGGGCCATGTGCTCGACGTGCCCCTCGAGGAGCTCGGTGCCGCCGGTCACGATCAGTGGCTGACGGCCCTGGCCGCCGGCGCCGCCGAGGTACGCATCCAATGTCATGCACGCATGCCCGAACGCCTGTCGGCCTTCATCGACGATCAGCTCACCCAGGCGCGCGCCCTGCTCACGGCCCTCGGTCACTCGCCGGCACGGATCGGCCGCCTCGCGTCCGGTGGCGCAGCGGCCCGCGACGCCCTGCCGCTCGAGCCGCCGCTGACGCAGACGCCGCCGGTATTCGAGGGCGATGGCAAGCGCGACCGCCTCAACGCCGTACTCGGGCACCTAGCGGGACTGGGCGCCCCGGACGGCCAGCGCCACCGCCTGCCGTCCGGCGCCGCCTATGGCGATATCGCGGTCGATCCTGACGCCTGCACCCTGTGCATGGCCTGTGTCTCGAACTGCCCGACCCCGGCGTTGGGCGCCGGTGGCGACCGCCCGCTGCTGAGCTTTCGCGAGGCCGACTGCGTGCAGTGCGGGCTCTGCGCCGAAGCCTGTCCGGAGCAGGCGATCACCCTGCGCCCCGGCTTCCTGGCCGATGCCCAGCGCCACGAGCGCCAGGTGCGCCACGAAGAGGACGCCTTCGCGTGCATTCGCTGCGGCAAGCCGTTCGCCACCGTCAGCACCGTCGAGACCCTCAAGGCCAAGCTCGCCGACCATCCCTACTTCGCCGGCGACGCCCTAGCCCGCCTGGAGATGTGCGAGGACTGTCGCGTCAAGGATGTCTGGCAGGACATGGCCCGCAACCCCGAATCGCAGCTGAAGGTGTGACCGCATGAACGAGCTGAACGAGAGCGATGCGCTGCGGGCCGATGTCTACCGGCTGCTGGCCCGTCTGCTGCGCGAGGCCCCCGATGCCGGCCTGCTCGACTGGCTGGCCGGGCTCGAGGTCGAAGCCGATGGCACCCTGCTCGCCGAGCGCTGGGCGGCATTGATCGCCGCGGCGCGCGAGACCACCGCCGAGGCCCAGGCTCGCGCCCACTTCCGCCACCTGGTCGGGGTGGTCCAGGGCGACGTCACGCCCTATGCCTCCTGGTACCGCAATGGTGAGCTGATGGACGCGGCGCTGGTGGACCTGCGCCGCGACCTCAAGGCGCTGGGGTTCCAGCGCGCCGAGCACAGCCGCGACCCCGAGGACCACCTCGCCGCGCTGGCGGAGGTGATGGCGATGCTGATCGAGGCGCGCTCGCCGGACGAGGCGCGCTTCTTCATGGCCCATCTCGCCCCCTGGGCCGCGGACTGCCTGGCCGACCTCGGCCGGGTCGAGACTCCCTTCCAGGCACGCCTGGGCCAACTCGGCCAGGCCTTCATCGAGCAGGAGGGCCGGCGCCTCGAGGCCGAGGCACAGCAGCATCCGGTGCGGATCGTCGAACCCTGACGCCGCCCGATACCCGTGACAACACCATAACAATGCCCGTCACAGGGCCCGAGACAGCGAGACACAGGAGAGATCCCCATGCCCAGCACACGCAACCCGCAGCGGCGGCGTTTTCTCAAGACCCTCGGCGCCGGCACCGCGGCCGCCGGCGCGGCGGCCGCGGTCGGCCACGTCACCCTGGCCCAGGCCGATGCCAAGCCCGAGACCCCGCAGGCCGAGCCTTCCCGCGAGTATCGAGAAACGCCCCATATTCGAGCCTTCTACGCCACCCTGCGTGATTGACGGCCCCGAGCCAGGAGAGTGATGCCATGCGCTTGACACCTAAAACCGATACGCCGAGGGCCGGCGGGCTGGGCATTTCCCGTCGCCAGTTCCTCCAGCGCAGCGGGGCCACCACCGGCGGACTGGCCGCCGCCGGCTTCATGGGCGCGCCGATGATGCAACGCGCCGAGGCGGCCGAGAAGACCGCCTGGTCCGATGCCCCGGTGGAAACGAAGCGCACCGTCTGCTCCCACTGCTCGGTGGGCTGCGGCGTCTATGCCGAGGTTCAGGAAGGCGTCTGGACCAAGCAGGAACCGGCCTTCGACCACCCCATCAATCGCGGCGCCCACTGCGCCAAGGGCGCCTCGCTGCGCCAGCACGGCCACTCCAGCCGCCGCCTCAAGTACCCCATGAAGCTGGTCGGCGGGGAGTGGCAGCGCCTGAGCTGGGAGGACGCCATCGAGGAGATCGGCAACAAGGTGCTGGCGCTGACGGAGCAGCACGGACCCGACAGCATCTACTGGCTGGGCTCGGCCAAGTTCAACAACGAGCAGGCCTACCTGATGCGCAAGTTCGCCGCCCTGGCCGGTACCAACAACACCGATCACCAGGCGCGCATCTGTCACTCCACCACCGTGGCCGGGGTCGCCAACACCTGGGGTTACGGAGCGATGACCAACTCGCTCAACGACATCCAGCACAGCAAGTCGATCATGTTCATCGGCTCCAATCCCTCCGAGGCGCACCCGGTGGCCATGCAGCACATCCTGCTGGCCAAGGAGAAGAGCCAGGCAGAAATCATCGTCGTCGATCCTCGCTTCACCCGCACGGCGGCCAAGGCCGACAGCTACGTGCGGATTCGTCCCGGGTCCGACGTGGCCTTCATCTGGGGCCTTTTGTGGCACATCTTCGAAAACGGCTGGGAAGATCGGGAGTACATCGACCAGCGCGTCTACGCCATGGATGAGGTGCGCGCCGAGGTCGCGACCTTCTCGCCCGAGGTGGTGGAAAACATCACCGGGGTGCCGGAAGCGACCATGCGCGACACCGCTCGGCGTCTGGCCGAGAACCGCCCAGGCTGCATCGTCTGGTGCATGGGTGGCACCCAGCACACCACCGGCAACAACAACACCCGCGCCTACTGCATTCTCGAGTTGGCGCTGGGCAACATCGGCAAGTCCGGCGGCGGAGCGAACATCTTCCGCGGCCACGACAACGTCCAGGGTGCTACCGACCTGGGCCTGATGTCCCACTCGCTGCCCGGCTACTATGGGCTGTCCGAGGGCGCCTGGAAGCACTGGTCCCGCGTCTGGGACCTCGACTACGAATGGCTCAAGGGTCGCTTCGACCAGGCCGAGTACACCGATGGCAAGCCGATGTACTCGAGCGGGATCACCGTCTCGCGCTGGATCGACGGTGTGCTCGAGCAGGAGGAGGACATCTCCCAGCGGACGCGCCTCAAGGCGATGTTCTACTGGGGGCACGCGGTCAACTCCCAGACGCGCGGTCCCGAGATGCAGCAGGCCATGAAGCAGCTCGAGATGATGGTCATCGTCGATCCCTACCCCACCGTGGCGGGGGTCATGCACGACCGCCAGGACGGCGTCTTCCTGCTGCCCGCCTGCACCCAGTTCGAGACCACCGGCAGCGTCACCGCCACCAACCGCTCCATACAGTGGCGCGACAAGGTGATCGAGCCGCTGTTCGAGTCCAAGCCCGACCACGAGATCATGTACCTGCTGGCCAGGAAGCTGGGCTTCGGCGAGGAACTGGTCAAGAACTTCCAGATGAACGGCGATGAACCGCTAATCGAGGATATCACCCGGGAATTCAACGCCGGGATGTGGACCGTCGGCTACACCGGTCAGAGTCCCGAGCGCCTCAAGGCTCACCAGCAGAACTGGCACACCTTCAGCTTCCGCGACCTCAAGGCCGAGGGCGGGCCCGCCGACGGCGACTACTACGGCCTGCCCTGGCCATGCTGGGGAACCGCCGAGATGGGGCACCCCGGCACGCCGATCCTCTACGACACCAGCAAGAAGGTCTCCGAGGGCGGCCTGACCTTCCGCGCGCGCTTCGGCATCGAACGCGATGGCGAGAACCTGCTGGCCGACGGTTCGTTCAGCGAAGGCTCCGAGCTCGAGGACGGCTACCCCGAGTTCACCGATGCCATGCTCAAGGATCTGGGCTGGTGGGACGACCTGACCGACGCGGAGAAGGCCGAGGCGGAGGGCAAGAACTGGAAGACCGACCTCTCCGGCGGCATCCAGCGCGTGGCCATCGCCCACGAGTGCGCCCCCTTCGGCAACGCCAAGGCGCGCTGCAACGTCTGGACCTTCCCCGACCCGATCCCCAAGCACCGCGAACCGCTCTATACCAGCCGCCGTGACCTAGTGGCTGACTATCCGACCTGGCCGGACGTGGCCTCCCACTACCGTCTGCCCACCCTCTACAAGACCATCCAGGATCGGGACGTCACCGGGGAGTACCCGATCATCCTCACCTCCGGGCGTCTGGTGGAGTACGAAGGCGGCGGCGAGGAGACGCGTTCCATGTCCTGGCTGGCCGAGCTGCAGCAGGAGATGTTCGTCGAGATCAACCCGGCACTGGCCAACGACCTGGCCATCGCCGAGGGCGACATGGTGTGGGTCGAGGGCGCCGAGGGCGGACGCGTCAGGGTCAAGGCCCTGGTCACCCCACGGGTGGCTCCCGAGGTGGTCTTCATGCCCTTCCACTTCGGCGGCATGTTCCAGGGCGAGAGCCTGCACGATCGCTATCCAGAAGGCTCGGCCCCCTATGTGCTCGGCGAGGCGGCCAACACCGCCACCACCTACGGCTATGACTCGGTGACCCAGATGCAGGAAACCAAGTGCACCCTGTGTCGCATCGAGAAGGCAAGCTGAGGAGATCCCCATGGCCACAATGAAATTCATGTGCGACGCCGAGCGCTGCATCGAGTGCAACGGCTGCGTCACCGCCTGCAAGAACGCCAACGAGGTCGAATGGGGCGTGCAGCGCCGCCGCGTGGTGACCCTCAACGACGGCGAGCCCAGCGAGGTCTCGATCTCGGTGGCCTGCATGCACTGCGACGATGCGCCCTGCATCGCCGTCTGCCCCACCGAGACCCTCTACCAGCGCGATGACGGCATCGTGCTGCACGACAAGGACCTGTGCATCGGCTGCGGCTACTGCCTCTATGCCTGCCCCTTCGGCGCGCCGCAGTTCCCGAAGCAGAACGCCTTCGGCGAGCGCGGCAAGATGGACAAGTGCACCTTCTGCGCCGGCGGGCCGGCGGAGACGAAGGAAGAGGAGTACCAGAAATACGGCGCCAACCGCATCGCCGAGGGCAAGCTGCCGCTGTGTGCCGAGATGTGCTCGACCAAGGCGCTGCTGGCCGGGGATGCCCAGGAGGTCGCCGACATCTTCCGCCAGCGCGTCGTCCAGCGCGGCCACAAGGACGGCGGCTGGTCCGGAAACCCGCGTCGCGAACAGAAACGCGCCGGCCAGGGTAACGACCTCTCCGCGGCCGACTCCCTGGCCTACGATGCCACCCAGCAGGGGTAAGGAGGCGACCATGAGCATGTCGATATTGCACGTGGGGGCCGCACGACGGCTCCTGACGCTGCTGGTGCTGCTGGCCGGCCTGGTATTGTCCCAGCTGGCGCTGGCGCAGCAGGCCGATCCCGGCCGAGAGGCGGCCTTCGCCGTCCCTGCCGTGGATGCCGAGCTGTGGCGACAGGTCAAGGCGGGGGAGACCGGGCCCAACTACCGGGACTCCCGGGCCGACAGCACCTATAACCTGGTCAATGCGAGCGGCGAGACCTGGCGACAGATCCGCGAGCGCTGGGTGTCTCCCTTCGGTGTGATCGTTGTGCTGGGCATGATTGCCGTGATCGCCCTCTTCTATCTGATGGTGGGGAGCAAGAAGCTCGACGAACCGCGAACGGGTCGCAAGCTGCTGCGCTGGTCGCTGGTGGTCCGGTCGCTGCACTGGACGGTAGCGACGCTGTTCATCCTGCTGGCCCTCACCGGGCTCAACCTGGCCTATGGCAAGGCCGTCTTCCGTCCGATCTTCGGCGACGGTTTCTGGGCGGCGATGATGTCCGGCACCAAGCTGATCCACAACTACCTGGGGCCCTTGTTCGGCATCCTGCTGGTGATCCTGCTGCTGCGCCTGCTCAGCCACAACATCCCGAAGGCCCATGACCTGCAGTGGTTCGCCAAGGGCGGCGGCCTGGTCGGCAAGGGGCACCCCGACGCCGGCTTCGCCAATGGCGGCGAGAAGGTCTGGTACTGGCTGCTCGCCACCGCCGGCCTGGCCGTGATCGTCAGCGGGTTCGTGCTGGACTTCCCTAACTACGGGCAGGCCCGCGACACCATGCAGTGGGCCAATATCATCCACGCCGTGGGCGCCCTGGGGCTGACCGCCGTGGCCCTGGGCCATATCTACATCGGCACCCTCGGCACCGAGGGGTCGCTGGAGGGCATGACCACCGGCTACGTGGACGAGACCTGGGCCAAGGAGCATCACAACCTCTGGTACGACGAGGTCAAGGATCAGGCGATCCCCGAGGAGCAGCTGGCCGAGAGCCGCCCGACATCCGAGGGCGACGAACCGGCACCGCGCTCCGGCTGAGGCACACCCTCGCCGCATCTTCCGACACCGCCTGCGGGCGGTGTCTTTTTTGTTAAGCTGGACCGACAGACACCCCGACCACCGGAGAGAGACGATGTCACATCTCGACGACACCACCCGCACCGAACTCGAGGCGGCCGCGTTTCGCCGCCTACTGCGCCATCTGGACGAGCACAAGGAGGTCCAGAACATCGACCTGATGATCCTCGCCGACTTCTGCCGCAACTGCCTCTCCAAGTGGCTAGTGGCCGCCGCGGACGAGCGGGGAGTCGAGCTGGACTACGACAGCGCCCGCGAGCACGTCTACGGCATGCCCTACGGCGAGTGGAAGGCGAAGTACCAGCAGGAGGCCACCCCCGAGCAGCAGGCGGCCTTCGCGGCGCGCCAGGCGGCCAGGCAGGAGACGCAAGGCGAATGAGCGACGCGATGATCCCCCTCTCCGTGGCAGTGCTGACCATCTCCGATACGCGAAATGAAGAGACCGATCGCAGCGGCCAGGCCCTGATCGAGCGTCTGACGACTGCCGGCCACCGCCTGCATGAGAAGCGCATCGTGCCCGATGACGTCTATCGCATCCGCGCCGTGGTGGCGGGCTGGATCGCCGACGGCGCGGTGCAGGTGATCCTGACCACCGGCGGTACCGGCTTCACCGGCCGCGACTCCACGCCCGAGGCGGTCTCGGTGCTGCTCGACAAGCAGATCGAGGGCTTCGGCGAACTCTTTCGCCACCTCTCCTGGCAGGAGATCGGCAGCTCCACCGTGCAGAGCCGCTGTCTCGGCGGGCTGGCCAACGCCACCGTGGTGTTCTGCCTGCCCGGCTCCACCGGTGCCTGTCGCACCGCCTGGGACGGCATCCTCGCCGAGCAGCTCGATAGCCGTCACAAGCCGTGCAACTTCGCCAATCTCGTCATCCCCGAGCGAGGCCAGCATGGATGAACTAAAACCCGTCGAGGCGGCCCTCTCCGCACTGCTCGAGGACGTCACCCCCACGCCCGCAGAGACCGTGCCCTGCGACGCGGCGGCCGGGCGCGTGCTCGCCGAGGCGATCGAGGCGCGTCTCGACGTGCCCGCCTTCGATAACAGCGCCATGGACGGCTACGCCCTGCACCACCTCGACGCTGGCCAGCGGCTACCCGTCGTCCAGCGCATCGTCGCCGGCGCGCCGGCGACGCCGCTGGCGCGGGGCACCTGCGCGCGCATCTTCACGGGCGGTGCGCTGCCCCCGGGGGCCGACTGCGTGGTGATGCAGGAGCGTGTGACGCGCGAGGGCGACGTCGCCCATCTCCCGGCGGATCTCCCGGCGGGCGACAACGTTCGCCGCCGCGGGCGCGACGTGGCGTCGGGGGCGCGGCTGCTGCCCGCCGGTGAGCGGCTGGAGGCCGCGGCGCTGGGCCACCTGGCCGGCCAGGGCATCACCGAGGTGGTGGTGCGCCGCCGCCCACGGGTGGCGTTGCTCTCCACCGGCGACGAGATCGTCGATCCGGGCGCACCGCTGTGCGACGGGCAGATCTACAACTCCAATCGGCCGATGCTCAAACGCCTGCTGGAGCGCTTCGGCGCCGAGCTGGTGCGCCTCGCCTCGGTGCCGGACGATGCCGCGGGCACCCGCGACACCCTCGCCGCGGCGGCGCGGGAGGCCGATCTGGTGATCAGCACCGGAGGGGTGAGCGTCGGCGAGGAGGATCACGTCAAGGCGGCGCTCGAGTCGCTGGGACAGCTCGACCTGTGGCGCCTGGCGATCCGCCCGGGGAAGCCCCTGGCGCTGGGGCGCCTGCCAGGACCGGCGGGCCAGGACGTGCGCTTCGTCGGCCTGCCCGGCAACCCGGTCTCCTGCTTCGTCGGCGCCTGGCTCTTCCTGCGCCCGTTGATGGGCGCCCTGCAGGGCTGTCCTGCCCTGGCCGAGCTGCCCCGGCTGCCGGCGCAAGCCGACTTCTCCACCTCCACCGGTCCGCGCCGCCACTACATGCGGGTGACCCTTGCCTTCGGGGAGGACGGCATCGTGGCCCGAGCGTTTCGCGACCAGAATTCGGGGGTACTGTCGTCGTGCATCGGCGCCGATGCCCTGGCGGAGATCCCTGCCGAGACACGCATCGAACCGGGTGATCGCCTCGACTGCCTGTGGCTCAGGGTCGATTGAGGGTCGGCTGGATTGAGGTCCGATCGAGGATCGATCGAAGCTTGCTGAAGAGGCGAGTACCTCAGGCCGGCACGCCGAGCTCCGCATTGACGGCCGGCCATAGCCGCTCGAAGTCCCGAGCGAGGCGGACATAGTCCGCCGCCAGCCAGGGCACCAGCTCGGCCAGGCGATTCGGGCCGGAAAGGCGTCTCCCGATGCCTTCGATGGCACGACAGGTGAAGGTGAAGTCGGCGTAGCGGTTGAGCCAGTCCTGCTCCACCAGCACGGGCACCATCCCCGCCAGCCGCCCCGGGGCGGGAGCGGTCGCCAGCAGCTGATAGCAGCGTGCGGTCAGCCGACGTCGCGTGCCTTCCTCGAGCGTACGGGCCGCGAAATGATCCCAGAGCAGATCCAGGGCGATGCCGGCGAAGCGGCGCTGCGGCCACGGCGTGCGCGCGAGGATGTCGGCGACCACCGGGTGGCCATCGACGAAGGCGTCCACCCGACGGTGGTGGCGGATGCCGGCCGCGGTGTCCGGCGGCCACGCCGAGAGGTCGATGCCCTTGACCCCGTCGGCGATCAGGTTGCCATACAGGAAGTCGTCACCGCCGCCGCGGGCGAGCCAGCCATGGGCGAGGAAGTTCACGGCGGGCCGATCATAGACAGTGGGTGGGCTTGGGCAGCCCGGCGAGTCGAGCCGCCACCTTGGCGGGACTGCCGGGGAAGAGCCGCATCAGATGGATCGAACGCCCCTTGTTGGGCCCCAGGGCCTTCCCCACCGCCTTGACCAGGGGGCGCATGGCGGGAGCCATCTCATAGCGCGCATAGAAGTCTCGCAGTACCCTGAGTACCTCCCAGTGCTCCTCGGTCAGCTCGATGCCCTCCTCGCGCGCCAGGGCCTCGGCGATCTGGGGTGACCACTGCGTCATGTCGACGAGATAGTCTTCCGGATCCAGGGCATAGTGATGATTGTTGACCGATAGATAACGGTATATTTCTGTAGAGGCCATCAATACCAGCTCACTGTCCGTTCGGCTTCCTCGGTCAGGGTCACGAAGCCATCCACATCGACCACCTGCACACTCTCCGCGCAGCGTCCCAGCAACCCGCGGGCCCCCAGGTCTTCCCTGAGGGCGAACAGTCGCCCCTCGATCTGGGCGTAATAGCGCACCAGCTGGGGCAACGCCCCTTGAACGCCGTCCTCGATCAGCAGCAGGACATCGTCCGGCCCCATGGCGGTCAGGGCCTGCTCAAAGACCCGACTGTTCGCCGGGGAACGGTTCACCACATGCAACAGCATCCAGGTTCTCCTCGCGACTCGGGCTAGAAGGTCAACACCAGGCGGTGGGCGGCGAGGGCCTCGGCGAGGGCCTCGGCCGACACGGGGTCAACGTCGAGCATCAGCTCGTCGGCCGAGAGGCCGAGCGCCGAGAGCGCTTGCGCGTCCACCAGCAGGGTCTCGATATCATACATCTCCAGCATCTCCAGCGTCGCGGCCGTGCCCTTCTGCTCGAGCGCTCCGGGTCCTTGTCCCGGCATCAGCGCCGTGACGCCCTCCCCCATGAACAGCAGGGAAACGCGCTGCCCGAAGGCGGCGGCGACCAGGGCGGCGTCCAGGCCTTCCTTCAGCCAGCTGCTGCCGTGGGGCGCATGGCGCAGGATGACCAGCAGGTCACGGAGTGGGTCCTCATGTTCGTGCATCATCGCTCCATCGCAGGCCAGGGATTCAGGGGCCGAAGGTCACCAGACGGTCACAGCGCGTGCCCAGATCGATCAGCTGCCCTAACCCCGTCAGCTCGAAGGGTGCTGCCACGCTGTTTCCCTCCTTGCCATGCCTGGCGGCCTCGCGCTCGTCGAGCAGGCCACGGCGCAGCGCCGCGGCGATACAGACCTGCAGCGAGACGCCGTGTTCGCGGGACAGGTCCGCCCAGGCATCCACCAGGTGCGGTTCGTCTTGCGGGGGGGCGGCCAGCCGGGAGGCATTGTGCACGCCGTCGTGATAGAAGAATACTGCCTCGAGGCAGTGGCCCCGCGCCACCAGGGCACGGGCAAAGCGCAGGGCCGAGTGGCTGGCCTGGTGACTGTAAGGGGCGCCCATCAGCAGGATGGCGTAGCGCATGAAGGTCCTCCTGAAACAACCTGGCCCCGCCGGTTGGCGGGGCCAGGTGATCCTGATACAGCGTTGGGGGTCAGTCCTGGCTCATGATGCCCAGGATCGACAGCAGGCTGATGAACAGGTTGTAGATCGACACGTAGAGGGTGATGGTGGCGAGGATGTAGTTGGTCTCGCCGCTGCGATGCACGATCTCACTGGTCTGGTAGAGGATGGCCGCCGAGGAGAACAGCACGAAGCCGGCGGAGACCATCAGCGACAGGGCCGGGATCTGCAGGAAGATGCCCGCCAGCATGGCCAGGATCAACACGATGGCACCGGCCACCAGGAAGTTGGCCAGGAAGCTGAAATCCTTGCGGGTGATCAGCGCTACCGCCGAGAGTCCCACGAAGGTCATGCCGGTCATGCCCAGCGCGGTCATGATCAGCTGAGCGCCATTGGGCAGGGTGAGATAGGCGCTCAGGACCGGCCCGAGCGTGAAGCCCATGAACCCGGTGAAGGCGAAGGTGGCAAGCAGCCCCATCGCGGAATTAGCGGTCTTGTGCACCAGGAACATGAGACCGTAGGCGCCGATGAAGAACACGAAGATGTTCATGCGCTCTACGCCCATGCTCATGGCGGCGCCCGCCGTGATGGCGGAGAACAGCAGGGTCATCGCCAGCAGGCCGTAGGTATTGCGCAGAACCTTGCTGGTACCGACCGACTGCGACTGCGTCTGCTGACGTGTCGTCTGCGTCTCTTGATAAGCCATGGATCCGAAGCTCCCTGTATGGTTGGTCTAGGCACTAGTCTTAGGATGCAGCCAGAATGGTCCCGACGCAAGCGCCCGGCTAGTCAGGGTTCAACGCGTTTTCCGCGGCACCAGCCTCCTCCAGGACCCGCCGTGCCACCCGCGCCGCGGTGTCACAGACCTCCGCGCCAGCGTGCTCGAGCTCCGCCATGTTCATCCAGCAGAGCGCCGTGGCATCGTCCGCGGCCGCCTCGATGCCACCCCGCCACTCCAGCTGGACCACCACGATGACGAAGTGCATGCTCAACGCACCCTCCGCATCGTGGTCGAAGACGTCGAGGGCGGTCAGGATGCGCCGCGGGTCGGCCAGCAGGCCGGTCTCTTCTCGCAGCTCGCGGGCCGCGGCCTGCTGGAGGCTCTCCCCCGCTTCGACCTTGCCACCGGGCAAGGCCAGCTTGCCCGCGTTGGGGGGATTGCGCCGCCTGACCATCAGGATACGATCTCCCCTGACCACCGCGGCCGACACCGCGGGAACGGGGTGCACTGGGGTCACTGTCGAGCGCTCGGGCATAGGGGTCTCCTGCGATCATCGTTCCCCCATTGTGCCCCACCCCTGAACCCAGGGCTAACATCCTGATCCCAAGGGGCTCTTGACCTGCGGATGAAAGCTGGTAGAGTACGCATCCGTAAGCCGGAGGGATGGCAGAGCGGTTGAATGCACCGGTCTTGAAAACCGGCGAAGGTGAGAGCCTTCCCAGGGTTCGAATCCCTGTCCCTCCGCCACCTTTTTCAAGGGGATCAGCAACTTAGCTGATCCCCTCCTCTCGTTCTGGGCCGCGCAAATACCCCAAAAAGTGCAACGGCTGCAACGATTACCCTTGCACCGCCTTGAGCGGTTCGCCCTGGGCGAGCGGAGTCCTGCGCTTCAGAGGACCAGTGCGCTTCATGACAGCACCTCCCTGGCGTCGATCATCGTCAGGCGGCCGGTACAGAAGGCCCCGGTGTCGATGTAGTGAACGTTTCCGAGGGTCTCCGGTTGCTCGAGGATGGTATGACCGACCACCACCGCGTCGATATTGGCCACCAGTGTCGTGTCCATCTGCCTAATGCGCTTGCGGCCCCAGACCAGGGACTCGAGTCCAGCCGAGTGGTCCTCCAACTGGAGCAGGTGCCAGTCGTGTGGCGGTTCCGCGTGCACCATGCCGATATGCTTGCCCTCCACCTCGACCTCCCGGGCATAGGGCTGGTGTTCCAAGGCCGCATTGAGGATGGTGCGCACCTCATGGACGCCGTGGAGATACACCCAGCTGCCGCCATTGATCTGCCAGAGATCCCAGGCCTGGCCGGCTCCCTCGTTCAGGGCGTCATAGGCCAGCATCTCGTGGTTACCCCGCACCCCGTAGAACCACGGCTCGAAGGCAAGCGACAGGCACTCGAAGGATTCAGACCCTCGATCGATCAGATCGCCCACTGAGAAGAGTCGGTCGCGGGTTTTGTCGAACTCGACGCGGGCCATGGCCTCCATCAGCAAGGCATATTGCCCATGGATGTCGCCGACAAAGAAGTCGCGGCCTTTCGTGTTCGCCTCGTGTTTCGTGATCAGACTCATGCGGCCTCCCTATGCTCGTCGTAGGCCTTCAGCGCTGACTCACTCCACTGCACGCCCAGCTCGACACTCGTGGCGTTGCAGGGCGGCGATCAGCGGACACGACACCTTGCCTTGATGCGCATGGCATTCATCGACCAGCCGGGACAAGGCCGCCTCGATGCGGGTCAGATCAGCTAGCCTAGCGCGCACGTCGTCCAACCGGTGCGACGCCAGTTCCGCCGCCTCGCTGCAATGAGCGCCATCTTCCAGCGTCAGTAGCTGCCCGACTTCGTCCAGGCTGAACCCCAGCCGCTGTGCCGCCTTCACGAATTTCACCCGCGCTACGTCGGCGTGGCCATAGCGCCGGATGCCGCCAGGCGGTCGCTCCGGCGTCGGCAACAATCCCTTGTGCTGATAGAAGCGGATCGTCTCCACGTTGACCCCAGCCGCCTGGGCAAAGGTGCCGATGGTCAGGCTTTCCCGTGGTTCGTTCATGACGCTTGACTCCGTAGTCGACTACGGAAGTAACGTTATTGCATCGAGCAACGATTCGGAAGGAGAACCCATACCGCCAACGCCGGGTACCCCTCATCCCCGGCACCCTCGGAAGCGGATCGGGAGTGACCATGAAGAACCCCAAGACCCTGCTGCGCGCAAGCGTGATTGGCACCGTCCTGGTGGCGCTGTGCTGCTTTACACCCATCCTGGTGATCCTGCTTGGCACCGTTGGCCTGGCGGCACTGACCGGCTACCTGGACGTGGTACTGCTTCCTGCTCTGGCCTTCTTCATCGGCCTGACCCTCTATGCGCTATGGCGCAAGAAGCAATACGACGCCTGTGGTGACAACACCTCTAAAGATTCAAGGAATTCCCCTCATGAGTGATGACATGAACCTGCACATCGTCGTGATCGGCAGCGGCGGCGCGGCCATGGCAGCCGCGCTGAAGGCGGCCGAGCGCGGCGCCCGCATCACCCTGATCGAACGCGGTACCCTCGGCGGCACCTGCGTCAACACTGGCTGCGTGCCCTCGAAGATCCTGATCCGCGCCGCGCATGTCACCCATCTGCGCCGGGAGAGCCCCTTCGACGGCGGTATCAGCGCCCAGGCGCCGGTGGTAGATCGGGCCAGGCTGCTTCAACAACAGCAGTCACGTGTCGAGGAACTGCGCGATGCCAAGTATGAAGGCATACTCCGCGACCACCCGGCCATCACGGTCCTGCATGGCGAGGCCCGGTTTATCGATGCCCATAGGCTGATGGTCAAGCTGAACGAAGGCGGCGAGCAGGTCGTCCACTTCGACCGCGCCTTCATCGGCAGCGGCGCTCGACCAGCAGAGCCGCCGCTGCCGGGGCTGGCCGAGACGCCGTACCTGACCTCCACCAGCGCGCTGGCACTGGACAGCATCCCCGAGCGGCTGATCGTGATCGGCGCGGGGTTTGTCGCCCTGGAACTGGCCCAAGGCTTCGCTCGGCTGGGCAGCCGGGTCACGGTGCTGGCCCGCAGCCGTCTGCTCTCCCAGGAAGACCCGGCGGTGGGTGAGGCCGTGGAGGCAGCCTTCTACCGCGAGGGCATCGAGGTGCTCAATCAGACCCAGGCCAGCCGCGTGGACTATACCAATGGCGAGTTCGTGCTGGACACCAACGCCGGGACCCTTCGTGCGGACCAACTGCTGGTGGCCGCCGGACGGACACCCAATACCGAGGCCCTGAACCTGGCGAGCATCGGCGTGGAAACCACGCGTGGGGCGATTCTGGTGGATGAGCACCTGCAAACCACGGTACCGAGCCTCTATGCCGCCGGTGACTGTACCGATCAACCGGAATTTGTCTATGTCGCCGCCGCCGGGGGCAGTCGGGCCGCCGTCAACATGACGGGAGGCGATGCCAGGCTGGACCTTAGTGCCATGCCGGGCGTGATGTTTACCGACCCTCAGGTGGCCACCGTCGGCCTGAGCGAAGCCGAGGCCTTCAAACAGGGCTTCAGCGTGGAGACCCGCGTGCTCGATCTGGAGAACGTGCCACGTGCGCTGGTGAATTTCGATACCAATGGTTTCATCAAGATGGTCGCCGAACGTGACTCGGGGCGGTTCCTAGGCGTGCAAGTGGTCGCCGGGGAAGCCGGTGAGCTGATTCAGGCAGCGGTGATGGCGCAACGGGCACGCATGACGGTGCAGGCCATCGGCGACGAGATGTTTCCCTACCTGACCATGGTGGAAGGCCTCAAGCTCTGTGCCCAGACCTTCACCAAGGACGTGACACAGTTGTCCTGTTGCGCGGCCTAAACAATCACGGGCTCGCCGTTGCGAAGCTTGAAATCGGGAAGTATACACATACCTTTTATATACACTCGAAAGTGAAGAACGGGATGACCATCATGAGTGAAAGTATGCGAATGCCAGCTGGTACGGTAAACGGAGAAATCACCTTCATGGTCCCGACCGGGCAGCGTCCCTATGTGCACACGGAGGCGCTTACTGGCGAGCCCGAGCCGCGCTATCACGCCGAGCTCCAGCGACGTGCGGTGGCCATACACGACGCGCGCCCCTTGATGGAGGAGCTGTCGCTGGACCGCCATGGAATAGAGCTGCATCAGCGACCAAGCTCCGTCAAAGCCCTCTACAATGACGCACACGTTGAGCAGGACTACTATCCGGAGATCGAAGCTCTGGTGAAGGAAGCCACGGGCGCTTCCCGAGTGATGATCTTTGACCATACCCGGCGCCGAGACGACGGTGGCAGCAGTGGCACCAAGACGCCTGCCGATCGTGCCCACAACGATTATACCGAATGGTCAGCACCCCAGCGGGTGCGGGACCTGGTCGGCGAGGAAGAGGCACAGCGTCTGCGCAACGTGCCGTTCGTGCAGATCAACGCCTGGCGACCCATTCGGGGGCCGGTCAGGCGCTCGCCGCTGGCGGTGCTGGATGCCGCCATCCTTGATCACGGGGACTTGATCTCCACCGACATGGTCTATCCTGGTCGCACCGGCGAGATATACCACCTGGCGTTCAATCCGGCCCAGCGATGGCTCTACTTTCCGGCCATGGAGCGCGATGAGGTCCTGTTGATCAAGGGCTATGACTCGCGAACCGACGGGCGCGCCCGCTTCGTGCCCCATACCGCCTTCCACGATCCGGGCACCCACGCCGATGAGCCGCCACGGGAGAGCATAGAAGTGCGCACGCTGGCGTTTTTTGAGTCGTAATCGCGAGAATTCCGCGATACTGATCCTACGATAGAAGGGCGAAGAAAACTGTCCAGACTGCGCTCGCCCTAGTTGCCGTGCTATGGGTCGCGGTTCTGCTGATGCTCTTTCCCATGGTGGGCCGGGGCCTCGCCGGCCTGGCGATTGGCCCGCTACTTCGCCACGCCACCTTTCAAGAGCCCCCGGATCTCTCTGGCCTGCGCCGTAAGCACCTTGCCCCCGTACCACGGTACGGCCATTAAGCTATTCCCAGAAACCGAGCGGGGGCGCCATGAGTGACATGACCATCGGCAAAGTGGCCGAAGCCGTGGGCGTCGGGGTCGAGACGATTCGCTTCTATGAGCGACGCGGGCTCATCGAACAGCCGCCTCGTCCGCCAGCGGGAGGCTATCGCATCTATTCGGATGAGACGATGCGGCGGGTGCAGTTCATTCGCCGCGCCCAGGAACTCGGCTTCTCCCTGCGCGAGATCGCCGAGCTGCTCTCGCTGCGTACCGAGCACGACAGCGATGCCAGAGAGGTTCGGCAGCGAGCCACCGCCAAGCTCCAGGATGTGGAGCGTAGGATCGAGCGGCTGCAGCATATTCGCCGAGGGCTGATGACGCTGCTCGACCGTTGTCCCGGAGAAGGCCCATTGCGGTGCTGCTCCATTATCGACGCCCTGGAGCATGACAGGGTGCCGAACGGCGAGACGACCCAGCGAAAGGAGCCTGACATGCAAACCGTAAGACTCACGATCGAGGGCATGCACTGCGATGGTTGTGCGGAGATCGTCCGCCATGTTCTCGAACAGCAGGCGGGGGTCAAGGGGTGCTCGGTTTCCCATGAGAACGGCGAGGCCAAGGTGGCGGTCGACACCCGTCAGACCTCCGGTGAGCGGCTCGCCGAGGCGGTGCGCGGCGCCGGGTATTCGACAAGCCTCGTGACAGAGGCAGACTAGCGTCTTGGAGTTTGCGACTGCCTTGCCGATGGCCGCCGGGCTCGGGTTACTGGGCTTCGTCGAGCCCTGTTCGGTCGGCAGCCACCTGCTGTTCATCCGCCATCTCGAACGGCTGCCTCGCCGGAGGCAGGCCGTCCAGACGCTGCTGTTCGCCTTGGCTCGGGCCGCGTTGATGGCCGGGCTCGGGGTGCTCGCGGCACTGATCGGCAGTGCGTTCACGGGGCTTCAGCACGGTCTCTGGGCCCTGCTGGGGAGCCTCTATGTGGGCGTGGGACTGCTGTACCTCGGTGGCGGCGCGCCCTGGCTCCTGGCTCGCGTGAACCGCCTCCTGCCACGCCTCTCCGGGACACCGGGCAGCCTGGGACTGGGCGTGCTGTTCGGCTTGAATGTGCCGGCCTGTGCCGCCCCTCTGCTGGCGGTGCTGCTCGGTGATACGGCCGCGCGGGCCGCGACTGGTGGGGGCATCATCTTCGGCGCCGCCACGCTGCTGGTGTTCGGCCTGGCGTTCTCCAGCCCCCTGGTGCTGGCCGTCTATACTGCCCGTGGCCGGCGTTGGCTCGAGGCCCTCGCGCGACTCGCCGGGCGCATGCCGCGCTGGACGGGTGCCGCACTGGTGGGGCTGGGGGCCTGGACCTGGTGGTTGGCCTTCTCCTCGACGTGAGGGCTCGACCGGCGCCACCGCTGCTGTGCCGCTGTACCTGCCCACCTTGCTCCCCTTCGGCGTTTGACCCCGTAGCAAAGTACGGCCCCTACCCTTGATGCATGACCTCATTTTCCTCAAGGGGACAGGCCATGAATACGACAACGACCGCCACAACGGCGGAAGGCCTGACACCCTGGAGCCTGGAAGCCACCGGGGAGCCGGAGATCCAGCGGGTGAGGGCGCATATCGGCGGACTGCACTGCTCACTGTGCACCGGCACCATCGAGCGGGCCCTGGGGCAGAAACCGGGCGTACGCCGCGTGGCGGTCAGCCTCACCCACGAACAGGCCCTGGTCGAATACGACACGCGCGAGAATAGCGCCGAGACGCTGATGGGCACCCTGCAGGCCATCGGCTACACCCTCAGCGACCCTCGCAAGATCGAACCCTACGCGAAGCAGGAGCGCGAACTCGCCGGCGAGCGTAACCGCTTCCTGGTGGCACTGGCCACCAGCCTGGCGGCGGTGGGCCTGATCGTCGATCCCACCTCGCCCTGGACCCTGGGGCTCTCCGCCCTGGTCTATGTCAGCCTGGTGATCTTCGGCTATGCCGTCCTGCGTGGCCAGGGCACCCGAGTCGCCCTGGGCGGTAGCGCGCTGTTGGCCCTGGGCGGCCTAGTCCTGTTCGGACTGCGCGCCGGGAGCATGCTGGCGGGCCAGGAGGCGATCCTGGTGGCGGTGCTGGCGGTGGCAATGGTGTTCGGTATCGCCCGGCAGATGCTGGTCATGGCCTATCAGGCCCTGCGCCGCGGCATCCTTAACCAGCATGTGCTGGTGGAAATCGGCGCCTCCGCGGGGGTGGTCGGCGGTGGCATCGGCCTGGTGCTGCGGCCCGATGGCTATCCCACCGCCGCCTTCTTCGCCGTCTCGGTCATGGTGCTGACCTATCATCTCTTCTCCGAGTGGCTCTCGCTGATCGTCAAGACCCGCAGTTCCCAGTCGGTCCGTCGCCTGCTGGATCTGCAGCCTGAGACCGCCCATGTCCTTGACGAAGGCGGCGAGCGGGATCTGCCCGTGGAACAGGTGCAAACCGGCATGTGGGTGCGTATCCGCCCCGGCGAGCGCATCCCGGTGGACGGCGAGGTCATCGATGGCGACTCGGCCGTGGATCAGTCCCTGGTCACCGGCGAGCCCCTGCCGATCGAGAAAGCAGCGGGCGACTCGGTGGTCGGCGGCGCCATCAATGGCAACGGCACCCTGGTGGTGCGGGTGACCGCCACCGGCGAATCGAGCTTCCTGCAGCAGGTGGTTCGCAGCCTGGAGGATGCGCGGGCACTCAAGCCGGGCCTGCTGCACCTGGTGGACCGGGTGCTGCGGGTCTATACCCCCACGGTGCTGATCGTCTCCGCGCTGGCCTTCGTGTTCTGGATGAGTGCGCCGCTGCTCTGGGACGCCGCGTCCGACCTGGAACGGGCCGTGTTCGCCGCCCTGACCGTGTTGGTGATGGGCTATCCCTGCGCCGTGGGCATCTCCGCGCCGCTCTCCATCGTGCGGGGCGCCGGCGAAGCGGCCGACCAGGGAGTGCTGATGCGCACCGGCGAGTCCTTTCAGGCGCTACGGCGGGTCACCACGGTGGTGTTCGACAAGACCGGCACCCTGACTGAGGGCCGTCCCGCGGTACGCGAGGTCATCAGTGTCGAGGGCGACGACGACACCCTGTTGTCGCTGGCGGCCGCCGTCGAGTCCGCCTCGGAACATCCCCTGGGGCGTGCCGTGGTCGAAGCGGCTCTGTCTCGGGACCTGGCGATTCCCGACGTGGCCGAGTTCCAGGCGCATGCCGGCCGAGGCGTCACCGCCCGGGTGGACGACGAGCCGGTACGGGTCGGCAGTCCGGCCTTTCTCGCCGGCCAGGGCATGGACTTGGCACCGGTGAGCGATGGCATCGCGCGCGCCGAGCACCAGGGCCAGACGGTTATCGTCCTCGCCCGTGGCGACCGGCTGCTGGGGGCCATCGCCCTGGGCGACGGCCTGCGGGCCGATGCGGCGGAGACCGCGCAGCAGTTGCGAGGGCTGGGCATCCGTACCGCCCTGATGACCGGCGACAACGAACGGTCCGCGCAGCATATCGCCGGCCTGGTGGGCATCGATACCGTCTATGCCGGCGTACTGCCGGAGCAGAAGGCCGACGTGTTGCGGGAGATGCAGCAAGAAGGGCGGGTGGCCATGGTCGGCGACGGTATCAATGATGCCCCGGCGCTGATGCAGGCGGACGTCGGCATCGCCATGGGCAGCGGTACTGACATCGCCATCGACGCCGCCGACATCATCATCCTCAACGCCCAGGTGAGCAGCGTGGTAACCGCCTGGCGAATCAGCCGCTGGGGATATCGCAAGATGCTGCAGAACGTCTCGCTGGCGTTCCTGTTCAACGGCATCGGCATCCCGCTGGCGTCCACCGGACTGATCTATCCCGTCTGGGCCATGGTGGCCATGGCCGCCAGCGTGACCACCATCTTCATCAACTCCCTGTGGCAGCGACCATCATTGCTGTTCGATGCTGTGGCCAGCGTGCGCTCTCATACGCCGTGACGCCATGTGCCCCTACCCGCCCAAGCACCCTTCACGCGGGTTGGGCAGAACAACGCCCCCCATCAACGAGGGCATACCTTCATGCCACGCACGATTCACGCACTTTGGTAAGGGCGGCCACTTCCCGAAAGCAGCGTCAGTGAGCCTCGAGCTTGCCGACCATCCCTGCCTCGGCATGACCCGGTACCTCGCAGCGGAAGGGGGCGACGCCGGCCTCGTCGACCGTGAAACGCACCGTGGCGGTCTCATCTCCGGTGATGATCCGTGTCTTCACTCCCAGCGCCGGGATGCTCAGGTTATGGCCCATGACGGCGGCATTCTCCAGGGTCAGCTTCACCTCGGTGCCGGCCGGCACCTCGATCTGGCTGGGCTCAAACCGGAACCCCGGTTGGGCCGTCACACGCACTTCAACGGGATCCTGCTGGGCGGCAGCAGGGAGGGCGAGCCCGCCGAGCGTGACCGCCATGAGCAGCATCAGGTCCAGAGGGCGCCCCCGAGGAGGCAAAGGTGGGATCGTCATACCAAGATTCTCCTGCGTTGGCTAAGGGTGAGAGGAGCAGCCGGCCACCCCGCGTCCCCGAGTGTCACGAGGGCATCCGGGGACGCGGGGGGCAGGGTCAGTGGCCGCCCAGCTCCCATTCCACGATGCGGTCCTCTTCGAACATCATGTGAATGAAGGGTTGAGTCTGGCCGTTGGGGAGTTCGAAGGCGGTCTTCACCGGCTCGAAGACCGGTCCCTGCGGCGTGGGTTTGATCGGCAGCACGATCAGGTGCGTATGGTGATCCTGGCCGGGGATGTGGCGTTCGCCGCGTGACAGAGGCATCTCTTCATCCAGGGCCAGCGAGTAGTCCCGCTTGCGCACGACCTCGGTGGTCATCAGGTGGGCCACCTTGGTGTCCACCTGCTCACCGTTGATGTAGAGATGCACGATGCCCCACCAGGCACCACGGGTGTACTCCTTGGGCATCAGCGGAGAGCCGGTACCGGTGGTGCCGTGCAGCCATCCGTCGGTGAACACCCCGCCCTGGGTGTCGTAGCCCGGGAACGGCGGCTGGACCACATGGTCGAATTCCAGCCGGTAACGGTTGCCCGCCGGGTCGTGGAACCAGGTCTCCAGCTCGACCTCGTCGGGCGTGTTGCCCGGTTTTCCGGGCTGGTCCTCGGCCACGCGGTCGAGCAGGGTGGTGCGGAAGTAGCCGCTCTGGTCCGGGGGCAGGGGCCTGGCCTTGTCGCTGAAGGGCGTGGGCTGCTGGAAGGCCGTGTAGGCGGTGCCCGCCGCGTTGGTGCCGCGCGCCGCCTCAGGCGCCGCGACCAGGATCGGCAGTGTCTCGAGCAGGGCGCGGATCGGTGGCTTATCGACCTCTTCCAAGACCTGGGCCAGGGTCCGCTTGGGATCATCCGGGGTGCCGAATACCGCTTCGCTCAGGCGGCGAGGGCCGGGCAGCACCCAGTAGACGGTCTTGCCGGCCTCCTGCTCGATCACCGCCTTGTTGATCAGGGGGCCGCTCTTGTCGGCGCCGGCCGCTACCGCGCCACTGGCGTACAACAGGGCGGCGGCCAGTACCGTCAGCTTGGGGATCCGGAACTGCATCGTCATCCTCCCGGCGGCAGGCCTGGCTCCCGCCCTGCCTGCTGCCTATGGTGAAGTGTCTGACTCATCATGCCACTCCCGCCAGGGCGACACCGGTGATGACGCCCGTCGGCAGGGCATTCACTCCTTGGGTCGTGGAGTGGATGCATTGCTTACAGGAAGGATGCAGGAGGGTCTGGGAGGAGGAGACGTGGTCGGCGCGAGTGAGGAGCTACCATCAATGGCAGCGGCACGCTGCTGACGCTGGCTGCCATGGCCGAGTCTGCCTCGGCGCTCCCTCTGGGGCTAGATGGCCCGCCAGTTCGGCAGGGCTATCGCCGCTAGCATTGTCGCGCGGAGTTCGGGGCATGGCTTGATTCTGTTACCGGAAGGCGCTAAATTATAGGAAGATAAAAATATACAAGGCGCTGATTTACAAAGGGTTACCGGTGAGGCAAGCGCGTTCCCTATCCTTCCGCCACCTTTTAAAGAAAACCAGCCCAGCGCGGCTGGTTTTCTTGTTTCAGCGCATGGACCACACTCATGGCGGCGCACAGGCTCCCCACGCGGCGAGACCGCCGTGTCCGGGCGCGAAACATGGGCCCCTTCCCCGCTGTCCACTCCCGAGACGCCACCGGGCAGCGCCCGACGGCATCACCCGCGCCCTTGCACCGCGAGGCCGCCACCCAACAAAGGCCGATCCCGCCATGGCACTGAAGGCAACGATTCATCGAGTACAGCTGCAGGTCGCCGACATGGACCGGCACTACTACGCCGATCACGCCCTGACCGTGGCGCAACACCCCTCGGAAACCGACGAGCGCATGATGGTCAGGCTGCTCGCCTTCGCGCTGAACGCCGACGAGGCCCTGGCCTTCGGGCGCGGCGTAAGCACCGAGGACGAGCCCGATCTGTGGCGCCGGGACCTCACCGGGGAGATCGAGCAGTGGATCCAGCTCGGCCAACCCGACGAGAAGAGCATCCGTCGCGCCTGCGGCCGCGCCGGCGAGGTCGTTCTCTACACCTACAGCGGCCATGGCGCCGCGCTCTGGTGGGATTCGCTGGCCGGCAAGCTTGGGACCCTCGACAACCTCACGGTGATCGCCATCGCGCCGGAGACGGTGCAGTCGCTGGCCGGCATGGCGGCGAAGGGCATGAATCTGAGCGCCACCCTCCAGGATGACACGGTGTGGCTCGCCGACGGCGAGCAGGCCGTCGAGGTCACCCTCGAGGTGCTCAAGGCGGCGACCCGGCAGGCGTGAACGGCCAAGCCCTCTCCTCGCCCCTGCCCGCCTGACCGCGTCGCCACCATGCAGCAGGCTGCGCTCAAGTGAGGCGCGGCCCTCCTCTCAAGCGGCTCTACTCTCAATAGAGACGCAGCCCCACCCGCGTCACGCGATTGCCCTCCATCGCACTGACGACCCAATGGATGCCGTGCCAGTCCACGTCATCGCCTACCACCGGATGCCCACCCACCCGCAGCGAGACGAACTCGGCCAGGGTCATATCCTGCTCGCCGGGGCTAAGGGTGAGGCCGTAGGCGTCGGCGATATCGCGCATGAAGGCAGTGCCGTCGAAGGTGAAGGTGCCGAAGAAGGCCCGCTCACGCTTGAGCTTGGCGTCCCCGTTGAACAGGCGGTTCAGCGCCGGCAGGTCATCGGTGCGGCCGATCACGCAGATCACGTCGCCCAGCCGCAGCCGCGTGCTGCCCTTGGGGTGCAGCATGGCATGCTCGCGGAAAAGCGCCGAGATCAGGGCCCCCGAGGGGAAGCGCAAGAGTCGGATCGGCACGTCCTCGAGGTCGGCGTTCTCCACCTCATAGACGAACATCTCGTAGTCGTTCTCCGGCAGGATACCCAACGAGCCGCGGCGATTGGGGGTGACGGTGGGCGGCAGCTCGACCTTCATGCGACGCGCCATCCACGGCAGCGAGCCACCCTGGATCAGCAGCGACAGCAGCACCACCGCGAAGGCGACGTTGAAGTAGAGCGAGGCATTCTCCACCCCGCCGATCACCGGGAAGATCGCCAGCACGATGGGCACGGCCCCGCGCAGGCCCACCCAGGCGATGAAGCCGATCTCCCGCCAGCGGAACTTGAAGAAGGGCTTGACGACAATCAGCACCGCCAGGGGCCTGGCGACGAAGATCAGCGCCAGGGCCACCAGCAACGCCGGCAGCGCATAGTCCATCATCTCGCTGGGCGTGACCAGCATGCCCAGCACCAGGAACAGGCCGATCTGGGAGAGCCAGGCCAGGCCGTCGTGCACCGGCAGGATGAAGGCGAGGTGGCGACCGGGGCGGTTGCCGATCATCAGGCCAGCCAGGTAGATGGCCAGGAACCCGCTGCCGCCCAGGGCGCCGGTCAGGCCGAAGACACAGAAACCGAGCCCCAGGGCCAACAGCGAATAGAGGCCCGGCGCCAGGTCCAGCCAGCTCAGCAGCCGCGCACTCAGCCAGCCGATGCCGAGCCCGATCAGGATCCCCAGGCCGAACTGCTGCATCAGGAAGAGCAGCGTCTCGCCCACCCCCCCGATGTCGCCGACCAGCACCTCTACCAGCATGAGGGTCAAGAAGATCGCCATGGGATCGTTGGTGCCCGACTCGATCTCCAGGGTGGCGCCGACGCGCTCGTTGAGGTTGACGCCTCGCCCGCTGAGCATCGAGAACACCGCGGCGGCGTCGGTGGAGCCCACGATGGCGCCCACCAGCAGGCCCTGCACCAGACTCAGCTCGAAGACCCACATGGCGAACAGCCCGACCACGCCGCCGGTGATGAACACCCCGAAGGTCGCCAGGGAGAGCGCCGGGCGGAAGCCGACGCGGAAGGTCTTGAGACGGGTACGCAGCCCCCCGTCGAGCAGGATCATGGCCAGCGCCAGGTGGCCGATGGAGAAGGCCAGGGAGTAGTCGTCGAACTGGATGCCAAGCAGCCCCTCCTCGCCGGCCAGCATTCCCAGGCCCAAGAAGATCAACAGCAGCGGCACGCCGGCCATCGAGGAGAGCCGGCTGGCGAGGATGCTCAGGGCCAGCAGAAAGCCGCTGAGCAGAAACAGACTGTTGATCGAATCCATGGCCGCCTGCCTTGGCTGCGAAAACGCAAAGTATCGCATGCCGCGACGAGCGCGACGATGTTCGTTGGTGCCCACGACTGGCCGTGGCGGACCACCAGCGGTTAAGCTTGCGCGGCATCGTTGACCGGGTACCGCGCATGGCAGGAGTCCTTTCTATGATCCCCCCCGTTATTCGTCGGCCGCGCTGGCCGATCGCCCTGCTGGCGATCGCCGGCCTGCTGCCGGCCGGACCAGCAGCGGCCGACGCCGAGCCGCGGGCGGGCTATCCGCCGCTGGGCACCGAGGTGATAGTGCTGGATCTCGAGGCCCTGGCCGACGAGGCGGCACGGCGCATCGCCGAGCAGCAGGCGATCCACCGACGCTACCGGGAGGCGTCACGGGGGCCGGCGGTCGATACGCCCTCTCGCCCCAGCGTGCCGGCCATCGCCCTGCGCCCGGCGGAGCCCATCGAGCCGCCCCCCGTCACCCCGCTCAGCGTGATGTTGGACTGGACCCCGAGCCCGCGGCATGCCGCGCTGATCGTCGCCCGTGAGCGCGGCCTGTTTGCCAGCCGCGGACTGGACGTCACCCTTTCGACCCCCGCCGATCCAGACGTGCCCATCAAGCTGCTGGCGGCCTCGCGCATCGATCTCGCCCTGGCGCGCCAGCCGCTGCTGCATCTCGGGGTGGATCGCGGGCTGCCGGTGGTACGGGTCGCCACCCTGATCGCCATGCCGCTGAGTGCCCTGGTGGTGCGCGAAGACAGCGATATCACCGCGGCGGTCGACCTGGCGGGCTCGCGGATCGGCCATGCCGATGCCGATAGCCGGGACGCGCTGCTGACGGCCCTGCTGCGCAAGGCCAGCGTGCGCGATGACGAGGTCGAGACCGAGGAACTGCATTTCCGGCTCGGCGATGCGCTACGCGAGGGGCGCGTGGAAGGGGTGATCGGCGCCATGCGCCACCTGCTGCCGCGCCGGCTGGCCGACGAGGGACTCGCGACCCGCGTACTGACCAGCGAGGCTCTGGGCATCCCGCTGCACGACGGCCTGGTGATACTGGCCAACCGCGATCACCTGGGCGCGCAACGCGAGGCCATCCGCCGCCTGGTCGAGGCGCTGGAGGAAGCCTCGGCCTGGATCGCCAACCATCCCGAGGCGGCGTGGACGCTGATCGCCACCGCCGAGCCGGGCATCGACACCCCGGTCAACCGTGAGGCCTGGCAGCAGATTCGGCCGCGGCTGAGCCTGAGCCCCGCGGCCCTAGACCAGGGCCGCTATCGTCGCTTCGAGGAGTTCCTGCTCGAGGCCGGCATCCTGGACGAACGCCATCCGGTCTCCCGACTGGCCGTCGATCCCGGGGCACCTTCCCGCTAAACGGCCCGCTCACGGCCTCGCTAGGCTTCCAGCGCGTCCAGGAAGCCGTTGACCGCCGCCTGGAAGGCCGCCGGCTGCTCGGCATGCAGCCAGTGGCCGGCCTCCAGGGTCTGGATCTCCGCCCTCGGCAGCACCTCGTGAAGCGCCGGCAGCATCTCATCGGTCACATAGCGCGACTGCGCGCCGCGCAGCACCAGCGTCGGCCCCTGATAGGCCCCCTCGCCCGCCGGCACGCCCATGATCGTCTCGTAGTCGCCCTGGATCTCGTCGAGGCCGATGCGCGGCCGCAGGATGCCCGCCTCATCGCGCTCGAGGTTGGTGGCGAGAAACAGCCGCACCGCGGGCTCGTCGACGTGCTCGGCGAGCAGCGCATCCGCCTCGCGCCGGTTGGTCGGTGAGCCCGCCTCGACACGGCGCAGGGCGGCGAAGACGCTATCGTGGTCGTGCCCGTAGGCCACCGGGGCGATATCGGCGACGATCAGCGACGCCACTCGCGAAGGCGCCAGCCGCGCCAGGCTGATTACCACCTTGCCGCCCATGGAGTGCCCCAGCAGATGGGCGCGCTGGACATCGAGGCGATCGAGCAGAGCCAGCAGGTCCTCGGCCATGGCGTCGTAACCCATCCCCGCCACGTGCGGCGATCGCCCGTGGTTGCGCAGATCCACGGTGATCACCCGACGGCGCCGCTGCCACTGCTTGGCGTGGGAGCGCCAGTTGTCGGCACTGCCCAGCAGGCCGTGAATGACCACCAGCGGCGTCTCGTCGCCGCCGGTATCGAGGAAGTGAAGATCGGTGGGCATGCAAGCCTCCTTGGCTACAGGGGATTCGGGTACTGGGCATCATAAGTGGCGTATCAGGAAGGCGCGCGCGCCTCATCCGGCATCGCGTCATCGCGCCCCGTCACCGCCACCAGTCGACGGCTCAACCAGGCCAACAGCACGCCATAGAGCGGCAGGAAGAACGCCAGGCTGATGGAAAGCTTGATCACGTAGTCAACCCAGGCGATCTCGGGCCAGTTGGCGGCCATGAAGGGGTCGGGGCTGCGGTGGAAGGCGATGGAGAAGAACGCGAAGGTATCGGCGAGGTTGCCAAGCACCGTGGAAACGGCCGGCGCCACCCACCAGGCCTTGAGGGCGCGCAGTCGGTCGAAGACCTGCACGTCCAGCAGCTGTCCCAGCACGTAGGCCATGAAGCTCGCCAGGGCGATGCGGGCAACGAACAGGTTCCCCTCGCCCAGCGCCTCGAGGCCCGCGAAACCGCCGCGGGGAAAGACCACGGAGACGACGTAGGAGATGACCAGCGCCGGCAGCATCACGCGCAGGATGATCGCCCGAGCCGGCTCCTTGCCGAACAGGCGCACGGTAAGATCGGTGGCCAGGAAGATGAAGGGGAAGCTGAACGCGCCCCAGGTGGTATGAAAGCCCAGCAGGGTGAACGGCAGCTGCACCAAATAGTTGCTGGCGGCGATGACCAGGATATGGAAGGCGACCAGCAGCGCCAGGCAACGCCGGGTCTGGGCCTCGGACAGCACGAACATCACGGCATCCTTTTTTGCGGAGGGGTGAGGGAACCCTCGTGGATCGGCACTCGCGCGACCACTCGCGCGGCGAGAACGGGCCGGCATTATACGGCCTGGCCTGGTGCCTGGCCATGGACGGGCCAGCCCCACCAGGGCTATCGCAGTTAGCTCGGCCTCGAGAAAGCGAAAGGCGCCGGGGACAGGCCTTGCGCGATGTTGCCAACGGCGATAGCCCTGCCAGCCCCATACGACGACGCCGCCCTCGCGGGGCGGCGTCGTGGCCTCACGGCAGAGTCGCGCGGGGGTCAGACCTGGCGGGCCTCCTCGGCGGCACCGACCGAGCGCTCCTTCATCGCCTCATGAACGTCCTGGAGACTCGCCGGGTCGTCGATGGTCGAGGGCACGCCGAACTCCTGGCCGTCGGCGATATTGCGCAGCAACTTGCGCAGGATCTTCCCGGAGCGAGTCTTGGGCAGGCGGTCGACCACCAGCACCTGCTTGAAGCAGGCGATCGGGCCGATCTTCTCGCGCACCAGGCCGATCAGCTCGTTCTCCAGCGTCAGCTCGTCCCCCTCGAAGCCATCCTTGGGGATCACCAGCCCCACCGGCAGCTGCCCCTTGAGGGCATCGTGGATGCCGATCACCGCGCACTCGGCCACCGCGGGGTGGGCGCCGACGACCTCCTCCATCTCACCGGTGGAGAGGCGATGGCCGGCGATATTGATGACGTCGTCGGTGCGCCCCATGATAAAGAGATAGCCGTCCTCGTCGAAGTAGCCGCCGTCGCCGGTGAGGTAGTAGCCGGGGAACGCGGCCATGTAGGCGCTGTGAAAGCGCTGCGGATCGCGCCACACCCCGGCCAGGCAGCCGGGCGGCAGCGGCTGCTTGATCACCACGCTGCCCTGCTCCATGGCACCAGACGGCTCACCCTCCCGATCGAGGATCTGCACGTCGAAACCGGGAACCGGCACCGTGGCACTGCCGGCCTTGGTGGGCATCGGTTCGAGGCCGTGCAGGTTGGCGGCGATGGGCCAGCCGGTCTCGGTCTGCCACCAGTGATCGATCACCGGCACCGTCAGCAGGTCGTCCAGCCAGTGGAAGGTCGGCGGGTCCAAACGCTCGCCGGCCAGGAACAGCGCCTTGAGACAGCTGATGTCGTACTGGGCCATCAGCTTGGCGTCCGGATCCTCCTTCTTGATGGCGCGAAAGGCGGTGGGCGCGGTGAAGAAACTCGTGACCCGATACTCGCTGATCAGCCGCCAGAAGGCGCCGGCATCCGGGGTCTTCACCGGCTTGCCCTCGTAGACCAGGGTGGTGGCGCCGCGCAGCAGCGGCGCATAGACAATATAGGAGTGGCCGACCACCCAACCCACGTCGGAAGCCGAGAAGAAGACCTCGCCCGGCGCCACGTCATAGATGGTCTCCATGGAGTAGGCCAGCGCCACGGCATAGCCGCCGGTATCGCGCACCACGCCTTTGGGCTTGCCGGTGGTGCCGGAGGTGTAAAGGATGTAGAGCGGATCGCTACCCTTGACCGGCACGCACTCCGCCGGGGCGGCCCGCTCGACCAGCGCCGACCAGTCATGGTCGATCGCCATGCCCAGCTCGGCGGCGTGCTGCTCGCGCTGCAGGATCACACAGGCCTCGGGCTTGTAGCGGCTCTGTTCGATGGCGGCATCGATGATCGGCTTGTAGGGCAGCACCCGGTCGCCCTCGACGCCGCAGGAGGCGGCGATCACGACTTTCGGCTCGGCATCCTCGATGCGTACCGCCAGTTCGTGGGGCGCAAAGCCGCCGAACACCACCGAATGAATGGCCCCGAGGCGGGCACAGGCATACATGGCAACCAGGGCCTCGGGCACCATGGGCATGTAGATCACCACCCGGTCGCCCTTCTCCACTCCCAGGTCCCGCAAGGCTCCGGCGAAGCGCGCCACCTGGTCGCGCATCTCGGCGAAGGTGATGGTGCGCTTGCTGTCGGTGACCGGTGAATCCCAGTAGATGGCCGGCTGATCGCCCCGCCCCTGCTCGACGTGATGATCCAGGGCCGCGTGGCAGATGTTGAGCTCACCGTCCACGAACCAGCGGGCGTGGTTCGCCTCGTCGTACTCGAGGATCGTGGTGGGCGGGGTGAACCAGGGGATACGCTTGGCCTGTTCGGCCCAGAAGGCCTCAGGTTGATCGATGGAGCGGCGAAACTCGTCGTGATACATGCGCGTCAGCATCCTGTCAGCAATCGAGAAAAGGGCTTTGATTGTTGACACTCTAGAGCATGCTTCGCCGATAAACCTCATACCATCGGCTAACATTCGACAAAAGGACGAGAACCCTGCCCTCCATTGTCAACAAAGCTCGCGCCCTTACCGCCGGATGCGCCCTCGCGTCGGCAGCGTTGATCCGGCGTTGGCGTCCAGGCTGCGCTATTATTGCGAATAAGCTGAATCAGAAGGTCGACGAATGACCGATCACACCCCCCCAGGCGTGGACTCAGGGGATCCTTTTCACCGCGCAGGCGCCGACCATGGGCGACGCCTGCAACGCAGGGCACAGATCATGGGCACTACCACCAGAGGTGCGTCAGCACGCCTCCTCGAAGGCGGAGAGGCGGTCATCAACGAGGCCAGCTCCCTACTCAAGGCGATGGCCAACGACAACCGGTTGCGGATTCTCTGCCTGCTGGACGGCACCGAGCTGTCGGTGACCGAGCTGAATCAGCGGCTGGTGCTCAGTCAGTCGGCGCTGTCGCAGCACCTGGCGATCCTGCGTCGCGAGAGCCTCGTCACGACTCGCCGCGAGTCGCAGACCATCTACTACTCGCTGCAGGGCGAGCGCGCCAGGAGGCTCATCGAGGCGCTCGGTAGCCTGGACCTCGACGGCAGGTCGTAAGGCCTCAGCGCTTCTGCCAGCGACCGGCGTCAAGCATCTCCAGCCCCCGCTCGACGCCTCGCTCCACGCCTCTCGAGACTCCCAGCCCCAGGCGATGGGAGAGCGTCGGCTTCTGCTCCAGCTTCACGCTGATCACCCGGGCCTCGCGCATGCGCTCGACCAGATAGGCCTCGCTGGTGCCCAGGTCGTCCACCAGGCCCCGCTCGAGGGCATCGCTGCCGAACCAGATCTCACCGGTGGCCACCGCTTCGATGTCCAGGCCCGGGCGGCGCTCGGCCACATGGCGCTTGAACAGCTGGTGGGTGGTCTCGAGATCCTCGACGAACTTGTCGCGCCCCTCCTCGGTGTTCTCGCCGAACACCGTGAGGGTGCGCTTGTAGCGCCCCGCCGTGAGCAGCTCGACGTCGATGTCGTGACGCTTGAGCAGGCGATGGAGGTTGGGCAGCTGGGCGACCACCCCGATGGAGCCGATCACCGCGAAGGGTGCGGCACGCAGGCGATCCGCGCCACACGCCATCAGGTAGCCGCCGCTGGCTGCCACCTTGTCGACGCAGATCGTGGTGGTGAGTCCCGCCTGACGCAGCCGATCGAGCTCGGCGGCGGCGAGTCCGTAGCTGTGGACCAGCCCGCCGGCCGACTCGAGGCGCAGCACCGCCTCGTCGTTCGCGCCGGCCACCTCGAGCACCGCCGAGACCTCCTCGGCCAGACGGCCGGCGGCGCTCGCCTTGAGATCGCCGTGGAAGTCGAGCACCCAGACCGTGGGACGCGCCAGCTGCTCGCCCTTGCCGCGGGCCTGCGCCTTGTCATCGCGATGAAAGGCCTTGAGCAGGCCCTTGCGGGCGCCGGGCTGACTGGCCACCAGTTGCATTCGGCGCAGACGTTGGCGGCGGGTCTGATTGAGTTCCTCGAGTCGCAGCCGAGAGCGCTCCCCCGTCTCGCCTCGCGCCTTCATGTAAAGCGCCGCCCCCAGGCCGACCACCAAGGCCAGGGTCAACAGCTGCGCCACGAACATGCCGAAATCCGTCAGCCACTCGTTCATCATGCTCTCCGCGTCGACGCGCCCTGCCGTCAGCCTGGCCGAGGTTTCCCCGCGGCGCGAGGGCGCTTGATTCAAACAAGTGTTTCAAATACGCTGGGCAGCGCCCCATCCCTGCTCAAGACACCCTCCACTGCCCCCACAAGGATCCCCGATGTCCGATGCTACTCTCGACAAGCTCCAGCGCCGTTTCGATGCCGATGCCGCCAGCGGCATGCACGAAGTCTTCCAGTTCCACTTCAGCGACGTCGGCGACCACTACCTGGTGGTGAACGACGGCCAGCTGGAGGTGCATGAGGGCGAACACGACGATCCCTCGGTCAGCCTGAGCATGAGCAGCGACACCCTCAAGGGCGTAATGAACGGCGAGATCAATGGCATGAGCGCCTTCATGACCGGCAAGCTCAAGGCGACCGGCAACATCATGCTGGCCACCAGGCTCTCGAGCCTCTTCCCGAGTCGCTGAATCGCCCTCTTCCTAGCCGCGGCCCCCGACCTCCTTGAGGTGCGTCTCGATCAGCGCCCGCGAGATGGAGTAGAGCGGGGGCAGCTGGGGCAGGCGCCGCGGACTGAACCAGTCGGCATCGGCGATCTCGACCCCGTCGATGCGAATGCGCCGGCTGGCGGCCTCGGCGAAGAACCCCAGCATCAGCGAGTGGGGGAAGGGCCAGGGCTGACTCTTGTAGTAGCTGACCCGCCCCACACTGAGCCCCACCTCCTCGAAGACTTCGCGACGCACCGCCTCCTCGGCGGCCTCGCCGGGCTCGATGAAGCCGGCCAGGGTCGAGTAGCGCCCCGGGGGAAAGCGCGGGCTGCGCGCCAGCAGCAGCGACTCGCCGTGGGTCACCAGGGTGATGATGCAGGGCGAGTTGCGCGGATAGTTGCGATGGCCACACGCTTCGCAGTGCATGGCGAACTCGGCGTCCAGCCGCGCCGCCGGGGTCCCGCAGCGCCCACAGAACCGATGGTTCTCGAGCCAGGCCGCCACCTGCAGCGCCGTGGCGATCAGCGCGTACCAGGGCTCCGGAAGCCGAGCGAGCCACTCGCGGGCTGGCGGCCAGTCCTCGCCGGGCCGCTCCTCCAGCGACAGCGCCACCGGCTCCTCCTGCCACCAGCACAGTGGCTGCAGCCGGGCATGCCAGGGCTGGAAGGCCTGGAGGGGGCCGTCGTCGGTCCCCGGGGCGATGCGCCCGCGGGCCAGGCGAATCACCCGCCCGGCCGTCGCCTCGCTGGGCAGCTCCCGATGCAGCATCAGCGATTCACCTCCCCTCCGATGAGCCCGGCATGGGCGTCCCAGCGGCACGCTCCGGCGGCCTCGCGAATGCGCTCCAGCTTGGCCTGATGGGCGGCCAGCTCACCCTCGTCGGGGCGCACCACGCGTAGCTGTCCCGGCGTCAGCGATAGCCGGCGGATGGAGAGGCCCTGCTGTTCGCTGGAGGCTCCCTCCGCGGCCGCCGAGGCGTCCAGCGACAGCGCGGTCTGGCCGCCGGTCATCGCCAGGTAGACGTCGGCGAGGATCTCGGCGTCGAGCAGGGCGCCGTGCAGCACCCGGTGTCCGTTCTCGATGTCGTAGCGCTTGCACAGCGCGTCGAGGTTGTTGCGCTGACCGGGATGGCGATCGCGCGCCATCTTCAGCGTATCGAGGATCCGGCAGTGCTCGGCGACCGGGCCGAGGCGCGGCTCGCCGCGGCGCGCGTTGAGCAGGCCAAGCTCATGATCGATGAAGCCCACGTCGAAGGGCGCGTTGTGGATCACCAGTTCCGCCCCCTCGATGAAGGACCAGAAGGCGTCGGCGACCGCGGCGAACACCGGCTCGTCGGCCACGCGCTCGTTGGTGATGCCGTGGATGCCGATGGCCTCGGCCTCGATGTCGCGCTCGGGATTGATGAACTGGTGGTAGGAATTGCCGGTGAGGCGGCGGTTGACCATCTCGACCGCCCCGATCTCGATCAGGCGATGGCCGTCGCGGGGGTCGATGCCGGTGGTCTCGGTATCCAGGATGATCTGACGCATGGGGTCCTCGTCGACTCGCGGGTAACAGGGGGGTGGGAAGCCAGGGGCGACACGGCCGTCACACGGTGGAACGTCACTGCCCGGAGCGGACGTCGTGTCTCAACCCAGCGATGCCTTCTCGCACCGAGCCGCGCGCGGGGTGCCGATCCGGGTGGCGCTGCCGAGCGTCGGCCCCATCAGGGGACTGGCCAGCTCGAACCCCGGGCGCTGCGGTTGGACCAGCTGGGTCCGGCGCCGGGCGAGGATCATGTAGCTGTCGCCAAGCGGCAGGTTGTGCCGCCGTCCGAGGGTCTCCAGCATGGCGTTGCGCGGCTGGCCGCCGGGCAGATGGAAGCCGCAGTAGTCTACCCGGTCGATCTCGAAGTCGACAAACGTAAGCCAGTCTCCCAGGCGCCCAGGCGTGCGCCAGCGCCCCCGCCCGGGCATGCGCTCGCGCCGCCCGGGCCAGGCGCGTGACAGGCCACCGGCACTCAGCGGATACCAACCGAAGATGATCAGCCGACCGTCGTCTGCGGTGACGCGAGCCGCCTCCTGCAGCATGTGGTGAGGGTCGGGCACCACCTCCAGCAGGTGGTGGATCACCACCAGGCTGACGCTGTCATCGGCCAGCGGCAGGCCATCGGGTGGGCAGACCAGGGTCGCGTCATGGGCGGCCATCTCGCGGGTCGGCGCCCAGCTCAGGGCATGGCGGATCGGGCAGATGTCACTCAGCACCGGCGCCATGCCGAGCTCCAGGCTGTGCCGGCCAAAGAGACGCTCGCAGACCGGCCCCAGGCAGGCGCGCTCGGCCCGCCACAGGGTCTGCCCCGCCGGAGACGCCCAGTAGCGCCGGCCATCCCGTACCAGCTGCGCCAGTCCATGGAGATCCCGCGAATTTGACATAACGCCCTTATCCCTCCAAAGTGCCGGGTTTTGCAAGCCATATCGCAACGAATCGCGGCAGCGTCTGGGAACGCCTCCGTCAAGGATCCTGAGCCATGTTGAGCGTGACACCGATCCCCGCCTTTAGCGACAACTATATCTGGCTGCTGCGCCAGGATACGAGCCGGGCAGTCTGCGTGGTGGACCCGGGCGATGCAACGCCGGTGATCGAGTGGCTGGAGCGCGAGGGCCTCGAGCTCGGCGCCGTGCTCATCACCCATCACCACCCGGATCATACCGGTGGCCTGCGCGAGCTGATCACGCGCTATTCGCCGCGCGTGATCGGGCCGGACAACCCCGCCATCGACGGCATCGACGAGCGGGTCGGCGACGGTGACGAGGTGCGGGTGATGGGGCGGCTGTTCGAGGTATTCGCCCTGCCCGGCCATACCCTGGATCACATCGGCTTCTTTACGGCGGGCATCCCGCCGCTGCTGTTCTGTGGCGACGTGCTCTTCAGCGGCGGCTGCGGGCGGCTCTTCGAGGGCACGCCGGCGCAGATGCACGAGTCGCTGTCGCGCCTGGCGACCCTGCCGGAGGAGACCCTGGTCTTCGCCGCTCATGAGTACACCCAGGCCAACCTGGCCTTCGCCCGCGCCGCCGACCCGGACAACACCGACGTCGAGACGGCCCAGGAAGAGTGCCGCCGCGCCCGCGAGCTCGACCGCCCCACGCTGCCGAGCACCCTCGGCCGTGAACGCCGAATCAACCCGTTCCTGCGCTGCGACTCGGCCGGCGTGCGCCAGGCTGCCGCCGCCCATGGCGACACCGACACCGACCTGGCGACCTTCACCACGCTGCGCACCTGGAAAGACGACTTCTGAACGCTCTGATGACAGACGTTTTCGGGCCTGCCCCCGCGGGGCGGGTCTTCGTATGACCTGGAGATCACCTCTCGATGACCTACTACACCTCACGTCGACGGATCCTGGGCTTCACCAGCTGTCTCGCTCTCATGGGATCACTGATGGCCGCCGGCAACAGCCAGGCCTCAACGACGCCCGGGAGCGCCTTCAAGGATGATTCGGCCAGCCAGACGGCCCGCCCCGCCCCTCTGCCCAGCAGCCTGCATTTCTGGGACGCCCTGGCCCTGGAACCCCAGGACGCCTGGTCGCGCCTCAGCGAGGCCTTCCAGTGGCAGGCAGACGCCGACCATCCGCGCGTCCAGCACTGGATCGAGCACTATCGCCAGAGCCCACACAATATCGCCGAGATCACCGAACGGGCTCGTCCATGGCTCGCCTGGATCACCGAGCGCGTCGAGGAGCGCCAGCTGCCCGGCGAGATCGCCCTGATCCCGTTCATCGAAAGCTCATTCGATCCCACCGCCCTTAGCCATCGTGGCGCCAGCGGCCTCTGGCAGTTCATGCCCGGTACCGGCAACGCCCTGGGCCTGCACCGCGGCGGTGGCTACGACGGACGCCTCGACGTGGCGCGCTCCACCCACGCCGCACTGGACTACATCGAGATGCAGGCCGACCAGTGGTACGAGGGCGATATCGAACTCTCCCTGGCCGCCTACAATGCCGGCGCCGGCAACGTGAACCGTGCCCGCAGTGCCGCGCTCGCCCAGGGCAAGGCCGGCAGTTACTGGGATCTCGACCTGCCGCGGGAGACCATGGACTATGTGCCCAAGCTGATCGCCATCTCGACGATCATCGCCGACCCCGAGCGCTATGGCGTCGCGCTGCCCGAGATCGAGGCCGAGCCCGCCGTGGCCGAGGTGCCGGTGACCCGGTCGCTGGCGCTTGGCGAGGCGGCCAGGCTTGCCGGCGTCTCGCGCACCGAACTCGAGGATCTCAATCCCGGCCTGCTCGGCAACCGCGCCGACCCTCGGCGCGTGACGCGCCTGCTGGTGCCCGCCGAAAGCGCCACCCGCATGGTCGCCCGGCTGCGCCGCGACACCCCCGATCGCGCGACCACCCCCAGCGCCGCGACCTACGTGGTGCGCCGAGGCGACAGCCTCTCGGCGATCGCCTCGCGCCACTCCGTGACCCTGGCCGAGCTGGCCCGCTGGAACGGCATCGAGCGGCCCGATACTTTACAACCGGGGCAACAGCTGACACTTTCCGGTAGTTGATGACCGGGGCCAAGGCCCCGCCCTGCTACAAGGATGCTGATCGATGCGACACGCTGCCCCTGGCCTGGGCCTGCTGCTGGGTGCGATGCTCGGCGGGCCGGCCCTGGCGGCCGAGCCCGCCGACGTGCCGACCGTGCACGGTCTGGCCCTCTACGGCGACCCGGCCCTGCCCGCCGACTTCGCCCACCTGCCCCATGCCGACCCCGAGGCCCCGATTGGGGGCAGCCTGGTGCGCTCGGCCATCGGCAGCTTCGACTCGACCAACCCCTTCATCATCCGCGGCACCCCGGCCACCGGGCTGACCGAGATCTACGACACCCTGCTGGCCCAGAACCCCGACGAGCCGTTCTCGATGTACGGACTGCTCGCCGAGGGCGTACGCCTGGATCCCGATCGCCAGTGGATCGAGTTCGACCTCCACCCCCAGGCACGCTTCCACGACGGCCACCCGGTCACCGCCGAGGACGTGATCTTCAGCTTCGAGACGCTGACCGAGCAGGGCCAGCCGTTCTATGCCGCCTACTACGCCGACGTGGTGGAGGTCCGGGCCGTCGATGCGGACACCGTGCACATCGACCTGGCCGACAGCGAATCCCGCGAGTTGCCGCTGATACTCGGCCAGCTGCCGATCCTCCCGGCCCACTACTGGGCGGGCCGGGACTTCGAGGCGACCACCCGGGACGCCCTGCTCGGCTCGGGCCCCTACCGCATCGCCACCGTGGAGCCGGGCCGGCGCATCGTCTACGAGCGCGTGGCGGACTACTGGGGGCAGGATCTTCCCGTGAACCGCGGCCGTCACAACATCGAACGGCTGATCTACGACTACTACCGCGACCAGACCGTGGCCCTGGAGGCCTTCAAGGCCGGTAACCTCGACCTGCGCATCGAGACCAGCGCCCGCAACTGGGCCACCGCCTACGATTTTCCGGCCCTCGACGCGGGCTTCGTCGAGCGCCTCGAGGTGCCGGATGGCCAGCCCGCCGGCATGCAGGCTTACGTGATGAACCTGCGCCGCGAGACCTTCCAGGACGTGCGCGTGCGCGAGGCGCTGAACCTCGCCTTCGACTTCGAGTGGCTCAATCGTAACCTCTTCTACGGCGCCTACGAACGCACCGAGAGCTACTTCGCCAACTCCGAGATGGCCGCCGAGGGGCTGCCGAGCGAGGCCGAGCTCGCGCTGCTCGAGCCCCATCGCGAGGCGCTGCCCGACGAGGTCTTCGAGTCGCCACTACCGATCGATCACCCCGAGGGGCTGCGCCCACGGCTTGCCAAGGCGCTGAAACTGCTCAATGAGGCGGGCTACGCGGTTCAGGATGGCGTCATGACCCACCTCGATACCGGCGCACCGCTGCGCCTGGAGGTACTGCTCTTCGACACCCAGTTCGAGCGGGTCGTGCAGCCGCTGCTGCAGAACCTCGAGCGGCTCGGCATCCAGGGCGACATCCGCATCGTCGACGTCAACCAGTACCTCAATCGGCTGCGCGGCTTCGACTTCGATATCATCGTCGGCAGCTTCCCCCAGTCGGCCAACCCCGGCAACGAGCAGCGCGACTTCTGGACCAGCGAGTTCGCCGATGTCCCCCAGAGCCGCAACCTGATCGGGCTGAGCGACCCGGTGATCGACGACCTGGTCGACGCGCTGATCGCCGCCGACTCCCGGGAGGCGCTCGACACCGCCGCCAGGGCGCTGGACCGGGTGCTGCGCTGGGGGTTCTACGTCATACCCCAGTGGCACCTGGGCCAGACGCGCATCGCGCTGTGGGACAAATTCGGCTGGCAGGAGCCCTTCCCCGAGTACGGCCTGGATCTCCACGCCTGGTGGGTGGACCCCGAGCGCGGCCGCGAGATCGAGGCCCGCCAGCGCAATCGCTGAACGAGGGGCGAGGTGTGAGGTGTGAGGTGTGAGGTGTGAGGTGTGAGGTGTGAGGTGTGACACCAATGCTGCTGGCAGATGAGCGCCGGGGACAAGGCGCAGCGAGGGTCCTACGCCAGGGGTGAGGAGCACTGCTCCGAACGGGCTGGCCATGGATGGCCAGCACCGGCCCTGCAAGCGGAGCAGGATGCAAGAGCGCCGCAGGGCGTCGGTAGCGCCCAGGGAAGGGTTCACAGCGCCCTCGCGGTGGTCCGGCACTCCGGGGCTTGGCGCCGGGAAAGCTCATCTCTCGTTGAGATTTCATAGAAGCTCTAAGGATACGCCGTGGCCGCCTACGTACTGCGCCGCCTGCTGCTAATGATCCCCACTCTGCTGGGAATCATGCTGCTCAACTTCATCATCGTCCAGGCCGCCCCGGGCGGCCCCATCGACCAGGTACTGGCCCGCTTCCAGGGGCTCTCCAGCCAGGCCAGCACGCGCATGGAAGGGGGCGGCGGCGACGTCTCGGCGAGCGGCGAATCGCGCGGCGCCCGGGGCATTCCCCCCGCCTTCATCGAGAAGCTCGAGGCGCAGTTCGGTTTCGATGAGCCGGCCCACGAGCGCTTCCTCGGCATGATCGCCGACTACGCGACCTTCGATTTCGGCGAGAGCTTCTTTCGCGACGAACAGGTCACCACCCTGATGCTCGAACGCCTGCCGGTGTCGATCTCGCTGGGCCTGTGGACCACCCTGGTGGTCTACCTGGTCTCGATCCCGCTGGGCATCCGCAAGGCCCTGCACCACGGTTCCACCTTCGACGTCTGGAGCTCGGGGCTGGTGATCGTCGGCTACGCCATCCCCGGCTTCCTGTTCGCGATCCTGTTGATCGTGCTGTTCGCCGGCGGCAGTTACTGGGACCTGTTCCCGCTGCGCGGCCTCACCTCGGCGGACTTCGACGAACTCTCCCCCTGGGGCAAGGTGAAGGACTACCTCTGGCACATCACCCTGCCGGTGGCCGCCTCGGCGATCGGCAGCTTCGCGACCCTCACCATGCTGACCAAGAACAGCTTCCTCGACGAGGTGCACAAGCAGTACGTGCTGACCGCCCGCGCCAAGGGCGCCAGCGACCGGCGGGTGCTGTACGGCCATGTGTTCCGCAACGCCATGCTGATCATCATCGCAGGCCTGCCCGCCGCGCTGGTGGGCATCTTCTTCACCGGCTCGCTGCTCATCGAGGTGATCTTCTCCCTCAATGGGCTCGGCCTGCTGGGCTTCGAAGCGGTGATGCAGCGCGACTACCCGGTGATCTTCGGCACCCTCTATCTCTACACCTTGATCGGCCTGATCCTGAAGCTGGTCTCGGACCTGACCTATGTGTGGGTCGACCCGCGCATCGACTTCGAGACACGGGAGTCCTGAGTCATGAACGCCCCCAGCACCGCCCCCGGCATCGCCACTCGCCGCCCGTCACGCCTCTCGCCGATCACTCGGCGCCGCCTGGCGGTGTTTCGCGACAATCGCCGCGCCAGGCTCTCGCTGTGGATCTTCGCGGCGCTGTTCCTGCTCAGCCTGGTCGCCGAGCTGATCGCCAACGACCGGCCGATCGTCATGCAGTACCAGGGGCAGTGGTATGCGCCGGTGCTGGTGGACTATCCCGATACCGCGTTCGGCGGTTTCCTGCCGAGTCCCGCCGACTATCGCGACCCCTTCACCCGGGACGAGATCACCGCCAACGGCTGGATGCTCTGGCCGCCGATTCCCTTCTCCTACGAGACCCTGGACCGGGCGCTCGACCACCCCGCTCCCTCGCCGCCCACCACCCGCCACTGGCTGGGCACCGACGACCAGGGTCGCGACGTGCTGGCCAGGGTCATCTACGGCTTTCGGCTCTCGGTGATCTTCGCACTGGTGCTCACGGCCGGCTCGCTGGTGCTCGGGGTGCTGGCCGGCGGCATCCAGGGCTACTTCGGCGGCAAGGTCGACCTGATCGGCCAGCGCTTCACCGAGATCTGGTCGGGGCTGCCGATGCTCTTTCTGCTGATCATCCTGGCGAGCCTGGTGGAGCCCAACCTCTGGTGGCTGCTCGGCATCATGCTGCTGTTCTCCTGGCTGGGCCTGGTCGACGTGGTGCGCGCCGAGTTCCTGCGCGCGCGCAACCTGGAGTACGTGCGCGCCGCCCGCGCCATGGGTCTGCCCTCGCACCTGATCATGTGGCGCCACGTGCTGCCCAACGCCATGGTCGCGACCCTGACCTTCATCCCCTTCCTGTTCACGGGGGCGATCACCACCCTCACCGCCCTGGACTTCCTCGGCTTCGGCCTCCCCCCGGGCTCGCCCTCGCTCGGCGAGCTGGTCGCGCAGGGCAAGAACAACCTGCAGGCGCCGTGGCTCGGCATCACCGCCTTCGTGACCCTGTCGGTGATGCTCTCGCTGCTGGTGTTCATCGGCGAGGGGCTGCGCGACGCCTTCGACCCGCGCCATATCCAGCATGCCGCCACCCCGAGGACGCCCCACGATGCCTGAGCCCCTGCTGCGACTCGACGACCTGACCATCGCCTTCGACGACGTGACCGTGGTCGACCGGCTGTCGCTCACGGTGCGACGCGGCGAGACCCTGGCCCTGGTGGGCGAGTCCGGCTCCGGGAAATCGGTCTCGGCGCTCGGCGCCATGAGCCTGCTGCCCCCCAACGCGCGAATCGAGGGCGGTCGCCGCCTCGGCGACACCGACCTCGCCGGCCTCTCGCCGCGAGGCTGGCGGGGACTGCGCGGCAGCCGGGTAGGCTTCGTCTTCCAGGAGCCCATGACCTCGCTGAACCCGCTGCACCCCATCGGCAAGCAGATCGGCGAGGCACTGCGCCTGCACCAGGGGCTTACCGGGAAGGCGGCGCGACACCGCACCCGGGCGCTGCTCGAGCAGGTCAAGCTGCCGCGGGCCGAGGAGCTGCTGGACGCCTGGCCGCATCAGATCTCCGGCGGCCAGCGCCAGCGGGTGATGATCGCCATGGCCATTGCCAACGAGCCGGAGCTGCTGATCGCCGACGAGCCGACCACGGCGCTGGACGTCACCGTGCAGCAGGAGATCCTCGCCCTGCTGGCCGAACTGCGTGACCGCCACGGCATGGGCATGCTCTTCATCACCCACGACCTCAACCTGGTGCGCCGCCACGCCGACCGGGTCTGCGTGATGCACCACGGCCAGTCGCAGGAGAGCGGCGCGGTGGACGAGGTCTTCACCCGTCCGACGAGCCCCCATACCCGCCTGCTGCTCGATGCCGAGCCGAGCGGACGGCCGGTGCCCATCGAGATACGCGCGCCGCTACTCGCGGCGCGCGGCATCGGGGTCAGTTTCCAGCGCCCGAAGCGGCTGTTTTCGCGTCGCCCGCCGCCCTTCGAGGCCGTCAAGCCGCTGGACCTTTCAGTGGCGCCCGGCGAGACCCTGGGCATCGTCGGCGAATCCGGCTCGGGCAAGACCACCCTGGCCCTGGCCCTGCTGCGCCTGGGCCAGGGGCGCGGCGAGATCGACTTCGACGGGGCACGCCTCGATCAGCTAAGCGGCAACGACCTGCGCCGCCAGCGCCGTAGCCTGCAGGTGGTCTTCCAGGATCCCTACGGCTCGCTCTCCCCGCGCCTGCCGGTCTTCGATATCGTCAGCGAGGGGCTGCGCTTCCACCACCCGGAGCTCTCCCTGGTCGAGGTCGAGCGGCGGGTCCGCGACACCCTGCGCGAGGTCGGCCTGCCCGAGGCGTGTGCCTCCCGCTACCCCCACGAGTTCTCCGGCGGCCAGCGCCAACGCATCGCGGTGGCGCGCGCCATCATCCTCGAGCCGCGTCTGGTGGTGCTCGACGAGCCCACCTCGGCGCTGGACCGCAGCGTGCAGAAGCAACTCGTCGAACTGCTGCGCGACCTGCAGGCCCGGCGTCGGCTGAGCTACCTGTTCATCAGCCACGACCTGGCGGTGGTGCGTGCCATGGCGCACCGCATCCTGGTGCTCAAGGACGGCGAAGTGATGGAGCAGGGTGACTGCCGACAGGTGCTCGAGCAGCCCGCCAGCGACTATACCCGGGCCCTGGTGGCGGCCGCCGGCCTCAGCGAGGTCGACTGAGTCGGAAAACGCCAGGACGACGACGAGGCGCCGATCGGCTTCCGAGATACTAGATAACGGTATAAGAATGATCGAGCAGGGCATCGCGCCGTCATCCGTGTCGAGCCCGAGGGGTCATCGCATCGGGATACGATCATCGGGCGCCTGCGTCATCGGGGCGTTGACAGGCGGTGAGTACGCGCCAGTTACGCTGAGTTACACTACGTCTCTATCAACATGCCGATGAGACGCCATGCGTAGCCTCTTCTCCTCGCTGCTCGCCCCCCTGCTGGCCGCGCTGCTCATGGCGAGTGCCAGCGCCGCGGCGCTGGATCTCGACGAGGGCTGGGAATACCGCTGGGGAGACTCCCCCTTCCGCGCCGATGGCACCCCCGCCTGGGTCGAAGAGCCCGCCAGCGAGGACGCCTGGCATTCCATCGCCTTCCCCTCCAACCCACCCGGTCGCGACGGCCACAAGCACGCCTGGTTTCGCATCACCCTCCCGGAGGCGGAGTGGCGGGACCCGGTGCTGTACATCTACAGCGTCGACCTGATCACCCAGGTCTGGCTCGGTGACGAGCGAATCTACCAGTACGGTCGCTTCGATGCGCTAGGCGAGGGACGCTTCGAGGGCTGGCCCTGGCACATGATCAGCCTGCCCGAGACCTTCGCGGGCAGAACTCTCTATTTCCGCGTCTTCTCGGACTACACCGACATCGGCCTGTGGGGCGAAGTCAAGCTGATGGACCGCCCCGACCTGCTGACCTATATCCTGAAGCGCTCGGCAGGCGACCTAGTGGTCAGTGCCTTCCTGATGCTGCTGGCCCTGCTTGCCTTCGTCTTCGCCCTGATCCAGGCCAACCGACGCAGCTTCGTCGGCATCGGGCTCTTCGCGCTGGCCTCCAGCATCATGCTGCTCGCCGAGACCCAGGCCAGCCAACTGCTGCTCGACATGCCCCTGCTGTGGGACTACCTGGTCGCTGCGGGCTACTACACCCTGCCCGTGGCCATGGGGCTGATGCTGGAACACTGGTTCGCCGAGCAGCGCCCACGGCTGCTGCGCCGCATCTGGCAGCTGCACCTGGGCTACGTCGCGGGGGCCATCGGGCTGGCCGTCGCCGGGATCATCGACCTCTCCAGCACCTTCCCTCCCTTCGATGCGCTGCTGGTGGTGAGCCTCATCGGGATGTTCACGACCATCGTCGTGCATCTGGGGGTACTCAACGGCGAACAGCGGCTGATCGTGCTGAGCTACGGGCTCTTCGCCCTGGTGCTGCTGATCGACATGGCCGTGGCCCATGGGCTGCTCGGCTGGCGTCGTGTCCCGGTCAACGGCGGCGCGCTGGGCTTCGCGCTGGCCATCGTGATGATCTCGCTCTGGCACTATCGCCAGACCCAGCGGGAACTGCAGCGCCTGAACCACTCCCTGGAGCAGCAGGTCACCGAGCGCACCCAGGCCCTCGAGCAGATAGTCATGAAGCTGCAGGCCTTCTCCTACGAGGATGCCCTGACCGGGGTGCACAACCGGCGCTACTTTGATGAGCTGGTCGAGCACGAGGCCGCCCTGGCCCGGCGCAACGGCACACCCTTGACCCTGGCGATGATCGATATCGACCATTTCAAGCAGTTCAACGACCGCGAGGGCCATGAGGCGGGGGATACGGTACTGATCGGCCTGGGGCGTCTGCTGACCCATCATTTCCGCGACAGCGACGAGGTCTGCCGCATGGGCGGAGAAGAGTTCGTCGTCGTCATGCCGGGCGCGACCGCGGCCATGGTCGAGGCGCGCCTGGCCGAACTAATGGAGATTCTCGGCCGCACGCGCTTTCGTTATCGCGACCGCGTGCTCGACACCCTGTCGATCTCCTGCGGCATCGCCTCCTATCCCGAGCATGCCAGCGAGCCACTGACGCTGATCGGGCTCGCCGACAAGGCGCTCTATTCGGCCAAGCACCGCGGACGAGCCCGGGTCGAGACCTACGCGTGAGCGCGCGCGCTGCTCAGGCGAGACGCGTGCCTGGGCAAGGAGGCGAAGTCGGGGCGGGATCAAGGAGATGGCCCATCCGTGTCAGAACTGGGCGCGTTCATCCTCGGTGAGCTCTCGCCATTCGCCGGGCGCCAGCCCGCCGAGCACCAGCGGACCGATGGATTCACGATGCAGCGCCTCCACATGGTGGCCGATCGCCGCGAACATGCGCTTGACCTGGTGGTACTTGCCCTCGAAGAGAGTCAACTCGGCCACCCGCGGCTCGCGCATCGCCAGGTCAGCGGGGCGCGTCGACTTCTCCTCGCCCTCCAGCCAGAGTCCCTCGGCGAACTGGCTCATGGCGGCGACCAGGGCCTCTCCCTCCAACGGCTCGGCCAGGGTGACGCGATAGACCTTGCCACAGCGTCGCTTCGGCGAGGTCACCCGGTGGGACCACTGGCCATCATCGGTGAGCAGCACCAGGCCGGTGGTGTCGACGTCGAGTCGACCGACCGTCTGCAGACGCTCCACATGCGGCAGGTCGACCAGCTCGCGGACCAGCGGATAGAGGCCCCGCCGGGCGCTGCATTCGACTCCCGCGGGCTTGTTGAGCATCACGTAGCGCAGGCCGACCAGCGCCAGGGGCTCGCCGTTCCAGGTGACCCGACGGCTCGCGTCGACCTGGGTGGCGGGGTTCTTGATCACCTCGCCATCCACCTGCACCTCCTCGCGGTGCAGCGCCTTCTTGGCCAGGCTGCGGGTCAGGTCGGTGGTCTCGCAGAGAAAACGGTCCAGGCGCATCAGAACCCCACCCCGTCGGCGAGGCCGAAGTGGTCGGCATCGCGCCAGGCCGGAAACTTCTCGCGAAACGCCGTAAGCTCCGCCAGCGAGAGCACGCCGGTCTTCAGGAAAGGCGTGTCGCGGGGCTCGTCGAGAAGCGCCTCGCCCTTGGCATCGATCAGCATGGAGTCGCCGGCGTAGGCGAGTCCCTTGGCATCCTCGCCGACCCGGTTGACGCCGATCACCGGACACAGGTTCTCGATGGCGCGCGCCTGCAGCAGCACCCGCCATGGATGGCGACGCGGAGCCGGCCAGTTGGCCACGCAGAGCAGGGCGTCGTATTCGAAGTGCTCATCGGGCCCCGGCTGCTGGCGCAGCCAGACGGGGAAGCGCAGGTCATAGCAGACGCTGAGCAGCAGGCGAAATCCCTTGAGCTCGACGATCACTCGCTCGTGGCCCATGGCGTAGCGCTCGTGCTCGCCGGCCATGCGAAACAGGTGGCGCTTGTCGTAGTGCACCAGGCTGCCGTCCGGCCGCGCCCAGATCAGGCGATTGAAGTAGTCGCCGTCCTCCACCACGGCCACGCTGCCGGTGACCACGCAGCCGCGGCGGGCCGCCTGGGCCTGCAGCCAGGCCACGGTGCGGCTCTCGGCCATGGACTCGGCCATCTCGCGGGAGTTCATGGTGAAGCCGGTGGCGAACATCTCCGGCAGCACGATCAGGTCCGTGTCGTCGGCGCCGAGATCGCCCAGCGTCTCCTCGAGCATCCGACAGTTGGCATCGGGATCTTCCCAGCGCAGGTCGCACTGCACCAGGGTGGTTCGCAACTCGCTCATCGGGGGACTCCGTCCGGGGATGTATCTGGCCCACAGACTACCGCAGCACCGGCGTCGCGTCAGCCGTCCCCGCATGGCGGCGGCGCCGATAGCCTGCTAATCTCGAGGGTTTTTGCGACACGAGATCTCCATGACGCGCTCCCTCGATTCCGCTACAGGCGCTGGCTTCTCCCGGGAAACCGGTCAGGGCGTGGCCTTCGGCCTGGCCGCCTACATGATGTGGGGCTGTTTTCCGCTGTTCTTCGCCCTCTTCCAGGGCGTACCCGCCTTCGAGGTGCTGATCCACCGGGTGATCTGGTCCTGCGCCTTCCTGGCCGGCCTGATCACCCTGCTCGGCCGCTGGTCACCCGTTCGCCTGGCCCTGGCCGAGCCGAGGCGGCTGGGTCGCGTGCTGGGCTGCGCGCTGCTGATCGCCTTGAACTGGGGGCTCTACATCTATTCGGTGGAGACCCACCACGTGCTGCAGGCGAGCCTTGGGTATTTCATGACGCCGCTGGTCAACGTGGCGCTGGGCATGCTGGTGCTGCGCGAGCGCATGGCCCGCCTGCAGGGCGTTGCGGTGGCACTGGCCGTCGCGGCCATCGCGATCCAGCTGGTGATGCTCGGCGAGCTGCCCTGGATCAGCCTCACCCTCGCCTTCTCCTTCGGCACCTATGGGCTGCTGCGCAAGCAGGTGAGGCTCGACGGCCTCTCGGGGCTGTTCGTCGAGACCCTGCTGCTCTTGCCCCTGGCGCTGATGACGCTGGGCTGGCTCGCCCAGGCCGAGCTCTCCCACTTCCTCCACGAGGGCCGCACCACCCTGCTGCTGATCGCCAGCGGGGTGATCACTGCCCTGCCCCTGCTGGCCTTCGCCGGCGCCGCACGGCGCCTGCGCCTGGCCACGCTGGGGTTTCTGATGTATCTCAACCCGACCATCCAGTTCGTGATCGCCCTACTGGTCTTCCATGAGCCGCTGCCGGCCACGCAGCTGGCGACCTTCGTGCTGATCTGGCTCGGCCTGGCCCTCTATTCCTGGTCGGCCTGGCACGCCCACAGTCGACGCGCCGCCCCCCAGACGGCGTCGCGTTGATCGGGCCCAGCCGCCCCGCCTGCGCGGGCCCGTATCGCCCGGGCCTCGCCTTTGGGCTACCATCGCGGCATGAATCCCCCATCCCCAAGCGTCGACCGTCCCCGCCTGCTGCTGATCGGCGCCGGCCATGTCCATCTGCAGCTACTCCGCCATCGACGACGTTTCGGGAAAGCCGAGGTGATGCTGGTCGACCCCGGCGGCTTCTGGCACGCGGGAATCGCCGCTGGCATGCTGGGCGGGCAGCACGATGCCAGCGAGGGTCGACTGGATCCGGCCCGGCTGGCGACGCACCATGACGTGACGCCGATCCGCGGACGCCTGGCGAGCCTGGATCCCGAGACGAAGCAGGCGCGGCTCGAGGATGGACGGACGCTGGATTTCTCGCTGCTCTCCCTGAATCTCGGCTCTTCCAGCCCCTGCCCGCCCCCCTCATCGCCGGGGCCTCGAGTCTGGGCGATCAAGCCGATTCCTCGCCTGCTGGCGCTGCGCCACTGCCTGGAGCGGGAGTTCGCCTACGGGTCCGCGCCGCGGATCGTCGTGGTGGGGGGCGGCGCCAGCGGCGTAGAGGTCGCCTGTCAGCTTCGCGAGCTGGCCAGGCGCTCCGGTGCCCGTGCCGCGATCCTGCTGGTGACACGGGACAAACGGCTGCTGGAGGGCGCCCCGGCGGGCGCCGTGCGCTGGCTGATGCGCCACCTCGCGCGCCAGGACGTCACGGTACGGTGCGACGTGAACGTCACCGGTCATGCTCCGGGGGGCGTGACCTTCACCGCCGCCGATCACGCCTGGGGAGAGGACAGCCTGCAGTGGCTCGCGGCCGACCACGTGGTACACGCCGCGGGACTCGCCCCGCTCGAAGGGCTCGAGCGACTGGGCCTGCCGCTGATTCCAGAGCGCGGCCTGGCCGTCGAGGAGACCCTGCAGAGCCCGGGTTCCCCCGACGTCTTCGCGGTCGGCGACTGCGCGGCCCTCATCCAGCGGGTGCTGCCGAAGCTGATCCTGCATGACCGGCACCAGGCCGCCGTGCTGGCCGACAACCTCAGCGCCCGCCTGACCGGCGGATCGCTGACGCCCTACGTGCCCAGGCGAGTGGCCGTCACGATCCTCGACCTGGGTGGTCAGGGCCTCGCCATCCACGGCCGGCGCTGGTGGGGCGGACGCCTGGCGCTGGCCTGGAAGCGCCGGCTCGATCGGCAGATCCTTCACCGGTTGCCCACCTGATCATCCACCGCACGCGCCCTACCGCTTCTGACGGGACCTGAACTATCGTGAAAGGAGACCGTGGCGACAAGAGGCCCAGCCGCCACCACACCGACCGTCCCCGTCACCAGGAGTCAGCCCGATGAGCGAACAGTCACGACAGGATCGACCCACGGCAACGCCGGAGCTTGCAGCGTTGGTACACGACTTCATGGACCCCGAGCGCGCCACCCTCCGCGAGGTACGAGAGCTGTTGATGGGGGATGACCTCATGGTCTCGGATGGCGGCGAGATGATGTATCAGCAGGACAGGAAGTGGCTGATCAATGAGGTGGACGAGCTGATCGACCGCCATGGCCCGTCGACGCCCGTCAAGGAGCTACTCGGCGGCTGAGCCTCGGCTGCGGACCCGGCCGGCCCCCTGACCCGACTGCCGTGACCGGACACGACAGCCGAAGCCAGGGAACCGGCGCCGCCTCAGGCCTGGCTGGCGGCCAGGGCCTGATCCAGGTCGGCGATGATATCGTCGACATGCTCGATGCCGATGGAGAGGCGCACCATGTCCGGGGTGACCCCGGCCGCCTTGAGCTCCTGCTCATTGAGCTGGCGATGGGTGGTGGCCGCGGGGATCGACGAGCAGGTCTTGGCATCACCGATGTTGACCAGGCGCAGGATCATGCCCAGGGCATCATAGAAGCGAGCGCCGGCCTCGAGGCCGCCGTTGATGCCGAAGCTGAGGATGCCCGAGGCGCGACCGTCCATGTACTGCTGGGCCAGGGCGTGATCCTTGTGGGACTCAAGGCCGGCGTACTGCACCCAGGTCACGGCGTCGTGACCCTGCAGGTACTCGGCGATGCGCTGGGTGTTGTCGCAGATGCGCTCGATGCGCAGCGACAGGGTCTCGAGGCCCTGCAGCAGCTGCCAGGCGGCCTGGGCGGAGAGCGCGGCGCCCATGTTGCGCAGCGGCACCACCCGAGCGCGACCGATGAAGGCCGCCTCGCCCAGGTCCCGGGTGTAGCAGACACCGTGATAGGAGACGTCCGGCTCGTTGAGCAACGGGAAGCGCTCGGCATGCTCGGCCCAGGGGAACTTGCCGGAGTCGACGATCACCCCGCCCACGGTGGTGCCATGACCGCCGATGTACTTGGTGGCCGAGTGGATGACGATGTCGGCGCCGTGCTCGATGGGACGCCACAGGAAGGGGGTGGGCACGGTGTTGTCGACGATCACCGGCACCCCGTGGCGATGCGCCGCCTCGGCCAGGGCCGCCATGTCCACCACGCTGCCCGAGGGATTGCCGACGCTCTCGCAGAAGACCGCCTTGGTGCGCGCATCGATCAGCCCCTCGAGACCCTCGATATCGTCCTTGTCGGCGAAGCGCACCTCGATCCCCTGGCGCGGCAGGGTATGCGCGAAGAGGTTGTAGGTGCCGCCATAGAGCTCGCTGATCGAGACGATGTTATCGCCGGATTCGGCGATCGTCTGGATCGAGGCGGTGATGGCGGCCATGCCAGAGGCCAAGGCCAGGCCCCCGATGCCGCCCTCCAGCGCCGCCAGGCGCTGCTCGAGCACCGCGCAGGTGGGATTCATGATCCGCGAGTAGATGTTGCCATCGACCTTGAGATCGAACAGGTCCGCGGCGTGCTGCGCGCTGTCGAAGGAGAACGAGGTGGTCTGGTGGATGGGCACGGCCACGGCGTGCTGGTCGTCTGGGGCGTAGCCGTGGTGCAGGGCGAGGGTCTCGGGCTTCATGGCGTGTCCTTGGGCGTTGTCATCGATGGGGGTGTTACTGCGTATCGCTGATTTACCCGATGCTAACCAAGCCTGAACCTCGAGACCAATATCGTTTAGTCTGGTCGGCATGCTCGCGGGCCACCGCCCGCCGCCAAAGCCACCGACACGGCGTGACAGGATGCTCAAGCGCTACCTCCCGATCCTCACCTGGCTACCCCACTACACCCGCCGCCTGGCCGGCGCCGATCTGCTCGCCGGCGTGATCGTCAGCATCATGGTGATTCCCCAGTCGCTGGCCTATGCCCTGCTCGCGGGGCTGCCCGCGGTGGTCGGCCTGTATGCCAGCATCCTGCCCCTGTTGGCCTATACGCTGCTCGGCACCAGCCGCACCCTGGCCGTGGGGCCGGTGGCGATCATCGCCCTGATGACCGGGGCGGCCCTCTCGGGCGTGGCCACGCCAGGCACGCCCGAGTATCTCCAGGCGGCGCTGGTGCTGTCGCTGCTCTCGGGGCTGATGCTGACCGCCATGGGACTGCTGCGCCTGGGCTTCTTCGCCAACTTCCTGAGCCACCCGGTCATCGCCGGGTTTCTCTCGGCCTCGGCGGTGCTGATCGCCGCCAGCCAGGCGGCCCACCTGCTCGGCATCGAGGCCAGCGGCTTCACCGCCCTGGCCCTGGTGGCGAGTCTCGCCGGCGAGCTCGGCCAGACTCACGGGCCGACCCTGCTGATGGGCCTTGGCTGCCTGGCCTTCCTGGTGGGCATCCGCCAGTTCGGCAAGCGGGCCTTCATGGCGATGGGCCTGCCGGCGGGATTCGCCGCGCTGCTGACCCGCACGGGCCCGGTGATCGCGGTGATCGTGACCACGCTGCTCAGCTGGCAGCTGGAGCTGGCCGAGCGGGGTGTGGCGGTGATCGGGGCCGTGCCGGGCGGGCTGCCACCGTTGACCCTGCCACCACTGGAGGTGCCCCTGTGGCAGCGCCTGCTGGTCCCGGCGCTGCTGATCAGCGTGGTCGGCTTCGTCGAGTCGATCTCCATGGCCCAGATGCTCGCCGCCAAGCGCCGCGAGCGGATCTCGCCCAATCAGGAGCTGGTGGGCCTGGGCGGCGCCAACGTCGCGGCCGCCTTCACCGGCGGCATGCCGGTCACCGGGGGGCTGTCACGCACGGTGATCAACTTCGAGTCCGGGGCGCGCACCCCCATGGCGGGGCTCTTCGCGGCGCTGGGCATCGCGGCGGTCACCCTGGCCCTGACCCCGCTGCTCCACCACCTGCCCATCGCCACGCTGGCCGCGACCATCACCGTCTCCATCCTGACCCTGGTGGACATCCCCCTGGTGCGCCAGACCTGGCGCTACTCGCGCAGCGACTTCTCGGCCATGGCGGTGACCATCGCACTGACCCTGGTGGAGGGCGTGGAGGCCGGCATCATCTCGGGGGTGGCGCTCTCCATCGGGCTCTTCCTCTACCGCACCAGCCGCCCACACAGCGCGCTGGTGGGGCGTATCGAGGGCACCGAGCACTTTCGCAGCGTGCATCGCCACCAGACCGAGACCGTCAGCCACCTGGCCATGCTGCGCATCGACGAGAGCCTCTACTTCGCCAACGCCCGCTACCTCGAGGACACCCTCTACGCCCTGGTGGCGAGCCGCCCCGAGCTCGACCACGTGGTGCTGATCTGCTCGGCGGTCAACCTGATCGACGCCTCGGCCCTGGAGAGCCTCGAGGCGATCAACGCCCGGCTCCAGGACTCCTCGGTCACCCTGCACCTCGCCGAGGTCAAGGGGCCGGTGATGGACCGGCTCAAGCACAGCGACTTCCTCGACGACCTGACCGGCCGGGTGTTCCTCAGCACCTATGCGGCCTGGGTCGAGCTCAAGCGCCAGTCGGACGAGGCTCGCTGAAGGGTGCGCGTATCAACAGATCACCCGGTGACGCGAGTGTCGATGGCTTGACGGTCGCGATGCATCGGCCATGACAGCAGCAAGCACACGAAAAGGCCCCGCTCCCTGGCCGGGAGCGGGGCCAAACATTGTTTATCGCGTGTCAGGGCATCAACACGCCATCGATGACGTGAATGACCCCGTTGGACCGGGCCACATCCACCAGGATGATGTTGGCCGAATTGCCGTTGGCATCCATGACGCTGAGGTTGTTGCCGTTTCGCATCACGCTCAAGCGCTCGCCCTGCACCGTCTCGAAACTGGCCGCCCCCTCGCGCTCCATGACCGCGTCCTGCAGCGCCTCTCGACTCATGCTGCCGGGCACCACGTGATAGGTCAGCACCTCCTGGTAACGCTCCTGCGCCCCCCTGTCATACGGACCAGTTGCCCGTGCAGCGCACTTGTCCGCTGATCAGGACACCGTCTTATCGTCGGCTCAGGCACTAGACATTGGTCGCACATCGAGCCTCTAAGGGCCCTGCTTGCGGGCATGGAAGTGTTGAAATTGACTTTTAATTCATGTCATTGCGACAACTATTCCGCCAAGCGGACAGGGTGGTAAAGCCGCACCAACGAACAGGCGTTGACACCCTTGTGCCGGCTTCCCTAGTATCGAGATGAAAGCGGAACTTAATACCGCATAGCAAAACAACCAGCATCACCATGATTCAGGAGTCCTTCATGCGCCAGCTCGCCCGCCATCTCGCCATTGCCTCTCTCCCGCTCTCGATGCTCGCGGTCGCCGCCAGCCAGGCGAGCGGCGACGTGGCACTACCCAGCACCATGGCGTGGACCGCCTACGGCACCAATTCCAGCGGTTATGCCCAGGCCGTGGCCATCGGTGGCATGCTGCAGGAACACTACGACACCTCGGTGCGCATCCTGCCCGGCGACAACGATGTCTCGCGCATGACCCCGCTCAAGCAGGGACGCGTCAACCTCTGTGCCTGCGGCATCTCCAGCTACTATGGCGCCGAAGGCGTGATGATGTTCGCCCACCCCGACTGGGGCCCCCAGCCGCTGCGGGTGATCACTACCTCCACCGCCTCCTTCGGCCTGTCCCTGGCGGTGGCCGGCGACCTGGATGTCGAGACCCCTGCCGACCTCAAGGGCAAGCGCGTTGCCTACATTCGCGGCGACGACGCCCTGAACAAGGGCACCGAGGCCTACCTGGCCTTCGGTGGCCTGACCTGGGACGACGTGGAGCGGGTCGACTACCCTGGCTACGGCCGCTCCTTCGACGGCATCATCGCCGGCAACGTCGACGCCTCCTTCACCACCACGGTCACCCCTCCTGCCCAGCAGCTCGCCAGCAGCCCGCGGGGTATCAGCTGGCCGGTACTCGATCCGGACAATACCGAAGGCTGGGAGCGCATGAAGGCGATCGCGCCCTATTTCCGCCCCCATGAGGTCACCTCCGGTGCCGGCGGCATCAGTGCCGACAACCCGCTGCCGAGCGCCAGCTATCCCTACCCCATCGTGGTCGCCAATCAGGACCTCGACGACCAGGTCGCCTACGGGTTGATCAAGGCCCTTCAGGACAACTACGACGACTACAAGGACTCGGCACCGGGCGCGGCGGGCTATGCGCTGGAGTACCAGGACCTGGAGTGGGTGATTCCCTTCCACGACGCCGTGGTGGAGTACTACGAGGAGGTCGGTGTCTGGACCGAGGAGATGCAGGCACACCAGGAATCCCTGGTCGAGCGCCAGGCTTTGCTGCTCGAGACCTGGAACGCCTTCATCGACGGTGCCCCCGACGACGAGGATGCCTTCCGCGAGGCCTGGATGACCGCACGCGCCGAGGCCCTGCGTGACGCGGGTTTCGACCCCGTCTTCGAGTGATCCCCCAGCGGGGCGGCTCGGGCCGCCCCCCTCCTTCCTGAACGCCCTGGACCCCGATATGACCAAAGCGAACACACAAGACAGCTCTGCGCAGCAGGCCAGGGAACAGATCAGCCAGGCTCGACGGCTGCCGCCCGGCCTGGCATGGATTCCAGGAGCCGTCACGGTCGTGCTGCTGCTGATGACCCTGGACTACCTGTTCAATCTCGGCTGGCTGAACATCGTCACGGGCCTCGAAACCCAATTCTACTATGCGGTAGTGGCCCTGCTGTTGCCGCTGGTCTATCTGCTCTGGTCGTTCCGGGCCTCGGCCCGGCAGGCCACCATTCCCTGGTACGACTACCTGCTCAGCGCCGTAACGTTGCTCATCGGCGGCTATTTCGTCTATAACGCCGACGCCATCCTCGAGCGCGGTTGGGCCTTCGCCGCGCCGGACACCGCCATTTGGGCCAGCTACGCCTACTGGCTGCTGATCATCGAAGCCGCCAGGCGCGCCGGCGGCTGGCCCATCGCCGTGATCGTCACCGCCTTCTCGCTCTATCCGCTGGTCGCCGACGTCATGCCGGGGCCGATCCAGGCCTTCCCCTCTTCCCTCGAGGAGACGGCCATGTACCACACCATGAGCACCGAGAGCATCATGGGCGTGCCGCTGCAGGCCTTCGCCGGCCTGGTGATCGGCTTTCTGGTGTTCGGGGTGGTGCTGCAGAAGAGTGGCGGCGGCAAGTTCTTCATCAACCTGGCCTTCGCCCTGCTGGGTCACGTCCGGGGTGGTCCGGCCAAGGTGTCGATCTTCTCCAGTGGCCTGATGGGCTCGATGAGCGGCAGCGTGATCAGCAACGTGCTGACCACCGGGGTACTCTCGATTCCCGCCATGCGCCGCATCGGCATGGGGCGCTCCTTCGCCGGCGGCGTCGAGGCCTGCGCCTCCACCGGCGGCGTCTTGATGCCCCCCGTCATGGGCGCCACCGCCTTCGTCATGGCCATGTTCCTCGACGTGCCCTATGCCAGCGTGGCACTGGCCGCGGTGATCCCCTCGGTCCTCTACTTCCTGGGCCTGTTCATCCAGATCGATGCCTATGCCGCCCGGAACGAGATCAAGGGGCTACCCAGCGCGGAACTGCCCTCGCTGAAGGCCACCCTCAAGGAGGGCTGGTACTTCATCTTCGTCTTCGCCCTGCTGGTGTGGATGCTGCTGGTCATGCAACGCGAGGCCGTCGCACCCTTCTATGCCACCGCCCTGCTGCTGGTGCTCAACCAGCTCTCCAAGCACAACCGCTGGCGGTGGACGGATGTGGGCGAGACGCTATCGGGAGCCGCCAGGTTGTTCGCCGAGCTGATCGCCATCCTCGCCGGGGTCGGCATGCTGGTGGGCTCGCTGTCGATGACCGGCCTGTCCGGCACCATCGCCAACGACTTCATCCATCTGGCGGGGGGCAGCGTGCCGCTGCTGCTGATCATGGGCGCCCTGACCAGCTTCGTACTGGGCATCGGCATGACCGTGACCGCCGCCTACATCTTCCTGGCCGTGGCCCTGGCGCCGGCCCTGATCCAGGGCGGCGGCCTCGATCCCATGGCCGTGCACATGTTCATTCTCTACTGGGGGATGCTCAGCTTCATCACCCCGCCGGTGGCGCTGGGCGCCTTCGCCGCCGCCACCGTCGCCGGGGCTCGGCCGATGGCAACCGGCCTGCAGGCCATGCGACTAGGCAGCGTGATCTACTTCATTCCCTTCCTGTTCGTGCTCAATCCGGCGCTGATCATGCAGGGCGCGCCGCTGCAGATCCTGCTGGTGTTCGTCCAGGCCCTGGTGGGCATCGTGCTGTTCGCCTCGGCCATGCAGGGCTACCTGATCGGCGTGGGCCGATTGGGTCATGGTGTTATCCAGGAGGCGGTGATCCGTGCCCTGGTGCTGCTCTCGGGCCTAACCCTGGCCCTGCCCGGAGGCGGCATGGTCCCGCTGACTCAGCTCGAACTGCTCGGCATCTCGCTGGCCACCCTGGTGCCAGGCGTGCTGCTGGCCAAATGGAGCCAGCACCATGCCCCCAAGGGGTCGGTGCACACCGGTCACTAACCCCGCCTGTTGCGTGTTTCGGCCGCCCAGGGGCGGCCTTCTTTTGCACGGTTTCTCTAAGCGGAACTTTATTTCGCAAAACTTGACCCCATCAGGGAATCGCGACATCATGCGAAGATGTTCCGAAATACAAACAACATATATCGCATAGCGGACGAGAGAGGATAAGCATGACAGCCTGTGTCCATTATCAACGCCATGACGACATCGGCGTGATCCGCATCGACAACCCACCCGTCAACGCCCTCGGCCATGCCGTGCGCAGCGGCCTGCTCGACGCACTCGACCAGGGCCTGAATGATGACGGCGCACGCGCCCTGGTGCTGATGGCCAACGGCCGCACCTTCATTGCCGGCGCCGATATCCGCGAGTTCGGCCAGCCTCCCCGGCAGCCAATCCTGCCGGAGGTCGTCGCACGCCTCGAGGCCAGCACCAAGCCCCTGGTGGCGGTCCTGCACGGCACCGCCCTGGGCGGCGGCCTCGAGGTGGCACTGGGCTGCCACTACCGTGTGGCCCTGCCGGGCACCAGGGTCGGCCTGCCCGAGGTCAATCTCGGCCTGCTGCCCGGTGCCGGCGGCACCCAGCGGCTGCCCCGCCTGGTCGGTGTGGACAGCGCCCTGGAACTGATCACCAGCGGGCGTTTCGTACCCGCCGATGAGGCACTTTCGCTGGGCATCATCGATGCCATTGACGCGACCGATGCCCCGCTCGATGCCGGTCTCGGTGCCGCCCACGCCATCTTGGAAGGCCAGCGCACCGCCCGCCTGACCGGCGAGCTGCGCGCGCCCGCCGCCGACCCCGGGGCTATCGCCCGCCATCGGGCCCGGCTCGAGGCCGAGGTACCCGAACTCTTCTCGCCATTCCGCTGCATCGAGGCCGTCGCGGCCAGCTCCGAAGACGGCCTGGCCGAGGGGCTGCGCCGCGAACGCGAGCTGTTCCTAGCCTGCATGGACTCCCCCCAGCGGGCCGGGCTGATCCACGCCTTCTTCGCCGCCCGCGCCCCCCACCGGGTGCCCGATGCCGGTGAGTCCCCGGCGCTGTCGCGCCTCGCGCTGCTCGGCGAGCATCCGCTCTTCGAGCGCCTCAGGGACAATGCCGGGCGCACCGACATCGAGCTGACCGACCGGCCGGACGACTCGACACAGGCCTGCCTGATCGCCTCCGACGACGCGGCCCCCGCTTGCCCGGCGACTTGCCTGCGTATCGCCCTGCAGCCGGCCGATGCTGACGGCCAGCCGGATGACCTGAACGCGGAGCTGGTCCTTGTCACGCCGCCGCAGGGCGCGCTGGTGGAACTGGTCGCCATTCGCGCCAGCGCCGAGCAGCAGCAGGCCGCAGCCGCGGCCCTCAAGGCCCTGCGCCAAGCCGTGGTAGTGAGCCGCCGCGACAGCCTGCTCGCCGCGTTGTACCGGGCGGCGGACGCCTCGCCTGACGACCGGTGCACCGCCATGGAGGCGGCCAGCCTGGCCCTCGCCGAGCAGGGGCGCTGCTACCGCACCAGCGATATCGACCTGTTGGCCGTCGAGGCCCTGGGCTACCCACGTCACCTCGGCGGTCCCCATCGCCAGGCCACCCTCACCGCATCCGCCAGTTCGGAGACGTCCCCATGAACCTGACCTACAGTGCCGAGGAGCAGGCCTTCCGCCAGCAGGTACACGACTTCCTGGACACCGAGTTGCCCGACGACATCCGCGAGCGCGTGCGGCTGGGACGGCAACTCTCACCCGACGACCAGCTGCGCTGGCAGAATATTCTCAGTCAGCGCGGCTGGCTGGCGCCCAACTGGCCAGAGGAGCACGGCGGCCCCGGCTGGGGCCCCGTACAACGCCATATCTTCGAGGAGGCGTGCGCCGCTGCCCACGCCCCGACCATCGTGCCCTTCGGCATCAACATGGTGGCTCCGGTGATCATGCGCTTCGGCAGCGAGGCCCAGAAGCGACACTACCTGCCGCGCATCCTCGCCAACCGCGATTGGTGGTGCCAGGGCTACTCCGAGCCCGGTGCCGGTTCCGACCTGGCCAGCCTCAAGACCCGCGCGGTACGCGATGGTGACCACTACATCGTCACCGGGCAGAAGACCTGGACCACCCTGGGGCAGCACGCCAACATGATGTTCTGCCTGGTGCGTACCGACCCCGACGCCAGGAAGCAGGCCGGCATCAGCTTCCTGCTGATCGACATGACGAGCCCCGGCATCACGGTACGCCCGATCATTACCCTGGAGGGCGCCCACGAGGTCAACGAGGTCTTCCTCGACGAGGTCCGCGTGCCGGTGGCCAACCGCATCGGCGAGGAGGGCCAGGGCTGGACCTGTGCCAAGTTCCTGCTCACCCATGAACGCACCGGCATCGCCGGGCTCGGCCACGCCAAGCAGGCGCTGCGCCATCTCAAGTCACTGGCCACACGGGTGCAGCACCGCGGCCGCCCACTCCTCGAGCTGGCCAGTTTCCGTCAGCGGGTGGTGAAGGCCGAGCTCGAGCTGATGGCCCTGGAGGTCACCAACCTGCGGGTCATCGCGGCGGCCCGGGACGGCGGTGTTCCGGGGGCGGAGAGTTCGCTGCTCAAGGTGCGCGGCTCGGAGCTTCGCCAGGAGCTCAGCGATTTGACCCGCCGCGCCCTGGGCCCGGCCGCACCGCCCTTCTTCCCTGACTTCCTCCACGGCGACGCCGAGCTCGATGACCCGGCCCGGGCCGAGAGCGCCGCGGGCGCCGCCCAGTACTTCAACCGCCGCAAGCTCTCTATCTATGGCGGCGCCAACGAGATCCAGAAGAGCATCGTCGCCAAAACAATTCTTGGCATGTAATAGCCGATCCTCGGCATGTAAGGAGCCGCCCATGGACTTTTCCCTGACCGACGAGCAGCGCATGCTCACCGATACCCTCGACCGCCTGATGGCCGACCGGGTCACCCCCGAGCAGCGTCGCGCCATGCTCGAGGCCCCGGCCGGTGAACATTCGGCGCTGTGGCAGACCTTTGCCGAACTGGGACTGCTGCACATGCCCTTCGCCGAGAAGGTCGGCGGCCTCGGCGGTGACGGCACCGACCTGATGCTCATCATGCAGGCGCTGGGACGCGGCCTGGTGCCCGACGCCTACCTGGCTGGCCTGGTGCTGCCGGGCGATCTGCTGGCCCGACTCGGCGATACCGGGCAGCGGGAGCGCTGGCTGGCCCCGCTGCTGGAGGGCGAGCATCAGCTGGCACTGGCCTGGCAGGAGAACGACGCCCGCTACGATGCCCATGGCATCGCCACCGCCGCACGTCGCGACGGCGCGCGCTGGGTGCTGGAAGGCGGCAAACAGCTGGTGCTCAATGCCGCTTCGGCCGCCGCCCTGCTGGTGACGGCACGCCTCGACGACGGAGGCCTGGGCCTGTTCGTGGTCCCCGCCGACGCCACCGGCCTGTCGCGTCGCGACTACCGCACCATCGACGACCAGTCGGCCAGCGACCTGACCCTGGACGCCGTCTCGTTGAGCGACGACGCCTGTCTCGGTCGGGACGTCGCCCAGGCCCTCGATGCCTCCCTGGCGCTCGGCCGCGCGGCGCTGTGTGCCGAGGCAGTCGGTGCCATGGAGGTCGCCTGCGAGCAGACCCTCGACTACCTCAAGGAGCGCCAGCAGTTCGGCACCCCCCTGTCGGCGTTCCAGAGCCTGCAGCACCGCATGGTCGACATGCACCTGCACCTCGAGCAGGCCCGCTCCATGGCGATTCTCGCCGCCGCCAGCCTCGATCGCCCTGCCGCCGCACGCGACTACCGCCTCGCCGCGGCCAAGGCCTACTGTGGTGAAGCGGCGCGCTTCGTCGCCGAACAGGCCATCCAGCTGCACGGCGGCATGGGCATGACCGACGAGTGCTACGTGTCCCACTACGCCAAGCGCCTGGTGATGTTCGATCATTACCTGGGTGACGCCGATCACCACCTCGAGCATGTCAGCGACCACCTCGTCGACGTGGTCTGATCCAGGGTTTCAACAAAGGAGAGTGCAGGTGGAAGCACAAGTCGAACGCGATTCCATGGATTTCGATGTGGTGATCGTCGGTGCCGGGCCTTCGGGCCTGTCGGCGGCGTGCC